>NZ_JAHBCL010000009.1 GCF_018390735.1 Fusibacter paucivorans | reverse complement strand
TCTTTTCTGACAAATACAAAACTGTTAATGCATAAACTTGGGAAGCGCCGTATACGAGACCCGTACGTACGGTGCTGTGGGAGGTCGGGAAAGTTATTTAACTTTCTCTCCTACCCGATTGCAAAGATGTGCATGCCGTGTAAAGGAAAGGATGGCTAAAAGGTTATACATAGACAGAAAAAGATAGAGAGGTTCTCAGTTGAAACGAAGCGAAAAGGCGTGCTGTCATTCAAGATGAAAGAGAATGAACGAAAATAAATGTGACAAAAACTTGCCAAAACCATACAAATGTACTAAAATGATAAAAAAAGTACAATTTAGAGGTGGCGAAATGAAAAAATCGGAAAAAATATTAATGGCAGCAACGAAACTATGGCTGCAAAACAGCGTCAAAAAAACGACGATGGATGATATCGCAGAAAGCGCTAACGTTTCAAAAATGACGATTTATAAATATTATTCAGATAAAGATACCCTTTACTTGGAAGTGGGCAGCTATTTGCTGGCTAGCTATTCAAAACAGTTGATGTCCATTTCTGGAAGTGAAGCGCCCCTAAACGAAAAGATGGCGCAGATGATTACAGTTGTCAGTGCTTTTGCAGGAAGCGGCGACTATGCACTTTGCCAAGAACTGGTACGCTATAATGATGCACTGCAAGCGCCGTTTGATCAGTACCGAGAAGCTTATGAGCGCGAATTGTACGCGCTCATTGATGCAGGTGTTGCCGAAGGCAAAATACGCGCAGATATCGAACGGCAAATGATTTTTTATTACATTGATATGGGCATTGTGTATTATCAACACAATGAGCATTACCGAAATCATTTGAATGATGATGCGGCTTTTCAAAATCAGTTTATGACATTTTTAATGGGCAATATTTTTATTGAGGTCATACCTGCAAGATAATACCCAATGGAGGGAAAACGATGATGATTATTAATAATGTGACAATCTTATCGATGAAAGATGATCGATTAACGGCAGGACAATATGTCAAGATTGAAAATGAGACGATTAGAGCGATACAAAGTAGTCCCTTTGCCGAGACAGGCGATGTTGAAATAGTGGATGGAACAGATCAATACTTAATGCCGGGGCTTATTAACATGCACACGCATTTAGGCGATAATCCTGATGATTTACAGCTTTACCTCGTGAATGGTGTGACAACCATCCGAAATATGTGGGGATACGGGCGTTTTAAGCCGATGAACTGGATCATGGGGACACGCGTCTTTGATCACCTTACACTAAAACGACAAATTGAAAATGCAGAAGTCGTCGGGCCGGATATTATCACAGCTGGGGCCTTGCTCGACGGCAATCCGCCCGTTTTTCCAAAATATATGTACCTGCACGCATTAAGCGACAGAGAACAAACGCGACGGATTATCGAAAGGCAAGCATTGCAGGGTTATGATTTTATTAAAATCTATCATGCATTGTCACGTCAGCAGTTTGATGAGATTATGATCTATGCAGGTCAGTACAATATGCGGGTTGCCGGTCACGTGCCGGATGATGTTGGCGTGATGCATGCACTTGATTCGAAAATGTGGACAATGGAACATCTTTATGGCTTTATCAATCCTTATCGCCCTGATTTGAATCCAGATATGGAGACAGTGAAAGTTTTGTCACATCAAGCTGCTGAAAAAAAAGTATGGCAGTGTCCAACGCTCGTTGCCAATGAGCGTTTGGCCAATACCGCCATGCAAAAGACTTATGAACGCGAACGATCGTTTCAATATGTATCGAAGCGTCAGCGAAAAGGCATGCGTTTTTTGCAAAAAGCTTCCGAACAGCTTTATGAAAAAAAGGGGATTCCGGGGAATCATGTTTATATGGATGATTACAAAGCGATTGTTGAACTGCTAAGGCGGGCGGGTGCAGGGATACTCGTTGGAACAGACAAAGCCGTGCCTTATGTGGTTGCAGGTTTTTCAGAACACCGTGAAATGGCACTTTTGCAAGACGCGGGTTTGAGCCGATACGAAGTGATTCGTGCTGCAACAGCGGATGCTGCAAAATGCTTGGGCCTCAGTGATTCGCTTGGAACGGTGGAAGTCGGCAAGCGCGCCAATTTAATTCTAACAACGTCTAATCCTCTTGATGATCTCAATGCCATACAAATGCATACCGGTGTTTTTAAAGCTGGCGTTTTTTACAGCCGTACCGAGTGTGATGCGATGCTTTCAAAAATACAAAGTGCTATTTAATGCAGCAGTGCAAAAGGATGTTGGTTTAAGCATTATACAAGCAATGATACAAGCAATGATACAAACAATGATACAAGCAATTGTGTAAGAGCTTCGGAGACATAGTGCCCTTTGAAATGCATTTAACTTCTCAGCAATTGTCGAAGTGCCTTGAAAAAGCGCAGTGGACACAGTAAAATGGAATGGGAGCGTTTAAAGAGGGGGATTGACTGCGGTGCGTGCGTTTTTACACAATCAAAGGCAAAAGTTCATACAAGTCATGCAATTCAACAGCATTTTTTTCAAGGCGATCTTTATTTTGTTCGTCTTGATTTTTATTATAATCCTCGGGTTTTATTATTATGTTAATTCTAGTTATCAAGCGGCTTATAAGGACAAACGCGTTGATGAAAACATCACGGTACTCGCATCGATAAACCGGGAAGTCGATTTAAACATATCGGCGCTGGATGTTCAAGTTCAGGATATTCTTAAAGATGATGAAACGCTGAGCATGGCGATCAGCGGCAATGATGATGCCTTTTACCCCATTGATATTGCACTGACACTCTATACGTTTGCCGCCCGAAATTCGTGGGTTGATACGGCAACACTCTATATAAAAAGCTGTGGCCTCGTGATGGATTCTGATAAGAATATTTCAGAGGTCGCCTCGGAGGACCTATTTAAAGAGCATCGCTATTTTGGTGATGGTTATCTGAGATGGTATGAGGGCGAACTCTATTACATGGCAGGATTCCCGGCTGAAAAACACTTGGCGGTTATGGCGATTCGCCTTGACCGTGAATATATGTACCATTATTTAGTCGATGAAGTGAATATGGATCCAACGCACAGTTTTCTGTATTTTGAAGATATACCTGTTTTTGATTTGTTTAGCAGCTATCCAAAAGCATCGCCGGAGTCGATTGATTTTTCGGAAAAGTTGAGCAATCAAGCCGCCATTGCCAAGGCAAATGCGCAGGGCAAATTAAAACTTAGATACTTATCACAGAAGACGGGATTCGATTGGCTGATTGATATGGAAGAATCCTATTTGTATCCTGGGTTGAATGATGTGCTTTTACAGATGTCACCGTTTTTAATTGGTATTTTGCTCCTGTCATTGGGGGCTTTCTACTATATGTTGAACTATGTTTATAAGCCGATTAAACAAGTCATGGAATCGGTGAAAGGGTACCAGCAAAACAAGGCAGATCATGAAGCACTTAATGAACTCGATACGATTCAGCGATTTTTTGAGGATAATCTGCAAAAACAGGCGCTTCTGGAAAGAGCGCTTTCAAGCGTAGAACAAGAAGTATCAGACCGTTTTATCATGAACCTAGCACAAAGCGAGCAAATGGATGCTGACTATGTTAATCAGTTTCTAGATGAGATCAACACACCTTATCGGGATGACGGCAGGTACCAAGCAATGGTCTTAAAGCGCTTGAAACCCGGAGGCGATCATTATTTGACAATGTATATGCAAATCAATTTTTTGCATCAAATAAGAGCATTTTGGCACGATAAAGCCTATAGCTGCATCTGTGAAACCCCTGCGGGTGATATCGCGCTCATTCATCAATATCCGCCAAAGCATTCCTCTGTGACTGTGAAAAGTGATCTGTCGCAGTTTGAAAATTTTTTGCACGGGACAGAAGCAGGTGAACATTACTGCCTTGGGATCGGCAGGATCTACGATGCACTTTTGCAGGTTCATCAGTCTTACACGGATGCTGAAACCAATGCAGTGACGCGCATGGCAAAACACCAAGGCAGTGCAGTGATAAAGAAGACACCAATCGTACGCGAACCTGAAATCGTGGAATCCGGTAAGGATATTCTGCATATCGCGCATGCGAAGACCTATATTGAAGATCACTTTGCTGACAGTAATCTTTCACTCGGTGAAGTCAGTGAGGCTTGTGCGATTAATAGTTCTTACTTGTCGCGCTTGTTCGTTGAATACCTTTCCCAAGGTTTCTTAGAATACCTGAATAAGCATCGGATCGCATATTCTGAAACGCTGTTGATTGGCAGTGAGATGACCATCGCAGAAATTGCTTCGAAGTCAGGGTTTAATTCATCCCAGAGTTATATTCGCGTCTTTAAAAAATACAATCATGAAACACCGGGGCTCTTTAGGGCGAGAAAGGTAGGTGCACATGAAAAGTCATAAACGTCTTCTAAAAGTTTTTTTCCTAGCTGTGGCGGTCATTGCAGTAGCGGCTGCCTATAAGCAGTTCGTTATTTCGGCGCCATCGGAGCTTGCGAAACATTCAAGTACCGTTCAAAATATTGAACCGAATGGGAAAGTCATCATAATGACGCATTCAGAACAGACGAACAGTGTTACT
This sequence comes from Fusibacter paucivorans, assembly GCF_018390735.1. Classification (GTDB taxonomy): domain Bacteria; phylum Bacillota; class Clostridia; order Peptostreptococcales; family Acidaminobacteraceae; genus Fusibacter; species Fusibacter paucivorans. The sequence goes on along the minus strand of NZ_JAHBCL010000009.1, from coordinate 137,301 downwards.
CATGAACTGGCCGTTCATTTTAAAGAGCGCTTGGAGCACATTTCGAATGGTGAATTACGCGTTAGCATTTACGGTGAGAATACTTTGGGAAGCCTGAATGATGGAATTAACGGCATCTCAAATGGGACTTTTGAAATGCGGCTGGGAATGGGACCTTCCAAGATCATGCGCGTGGTTACTTGGCTGCCCTCTATTCTTGGGACGAGTTCACAAATAATTGACCAAGCACTGGCTTCCAATGAAGCGCTCAAGACGATGATCGAAGCTGAAAACAATGCAGATGGCGTTTACCTCCTGGGGATGATGCCGTCACGCTATCGTATATTGACCAATAATGGGCCAGTGGAAACATTAACAGATCTTAAAGGCATGAAAATTCGGACCATCAACGCGGGAATTGAATCTGACTTTTGGGAATGCTTGGGTGCAGAGCCAAGTGCCTTTAACATCGAACAAGTGTATATGGCGCTTCAGCAAGGGATTGTCGAAGCGCAGGAAAACACTATACCAAGTATTGTGAGCAATAAAATTTACGAATGTCAGACAAATGTGATCCGAACCAATCACAAAGTGTACTTTGATTCTTTCTATATTAATCTGGATTATTACAATTCGTTGACGGATGCAGAACGGACATGGATAGCCGCAGCAGTATCGGATACAATTGAATTTGGCCGTGAGAATCTTAGAGATTATGAACGAGATGGACTGGAAACCATTATTGAAAGCGGTGTAGAGGTAAGTGCTCTCTCAGACACAGAAAAACAAAAAATGATTGAGATTGCATCGCCAATTCTCGTTAAAAGTTTTGCAGAATCATATGGAGCTGATTTTGTAAATGACGTGATTGATCAATTTCGATATGAAATAAAATAAATTATCTCTAGGAAAATGAAAAGTATTATTCAATCATGCGGTTTAAAATTTTATAGTTATTGTTCAAAACTGTCGGAGAAAAAAACCGGCAGTTTTTTTATGGGATGAACAATTTTATAAATGCATCCGGAGGATGTTCAATAATTGACATTTTCAAATGAGCTGTTATTAAAAGCTGTACAATGACAAGGATTGTAAATGTACAAATATCTGAACAACGTGGTATAACAGTGTTAACACCGCTATAAGCCTTTGACAGGAGGTGATTCGTATGAGGCTTGGAACAAATGAACTAATGCTAATATTGTTAATTGCATTGGTCATATTTGGACCGACAAAGTTACCTGAGCTCGGCAAGCTCGCAGGGTCAATGATGGGGACGGTCAAAAAACAAATCGACAGTATGGGTGAAGAAATTAAAGAGGTTGATGAGATCATCAAGGAAACTGTTGTTGAGAAAGGAGACGTATCATGAGATTGGGAACGACAGAATTAATGGTTATATTGGGGATCGCCGTTTTAATATTTGGTCCTTCAAAATTGCCGCAGCTCGGCAAGGCGATGGGGCAAACCATCGGAAATTTTAAAAAGAGCATGGTTGATACAGAAAGCGATTCTTTAAAGAAGGAAGGAATTGATGCTTAATGGAGCACACCGGCAGTGACGCTTTAACAAAGCGTAAACCACGGTTTCAAAAATTGCATAATCTTTTTAATGAAGGTGCATCAGAAAATAAAATGTCTATCATAACGCATTTGGCTGAATTTAGAAGACGGCTTATCGCATGTCTCGTAGTATTTGCAGTTACATTTTGCGTCAGTTTTTATTATGCTGAATGGATTGTTGACCATTTAAGAGCATTGGGCGAGAATTTTAGTTTTATCTATATTTCTCCGACGGAATTGATGCTCTCCTACATTCGGATTGCCGTTATTGCCGGCATTGTGATCTCTTTTCCAGTGATCGGTTATAATTTGTGGCGGTTTTTGTGCCCTGGACTGACGGTTAAGGAAAAGATGGGTTTTTTTGCAATCTTGACATTTGGCGTTGTCTTGTTCGTAGCAGGTGCATCTTTCTGTTACGCGATTGTAATGCCCTTGGCACTAAAATTTTTAGGCGGCATTAACATGGACGGCAGTATTATGCCGATGGTATCCATTCAGAATTACCTTTCATTCGTATTGAGCATGTTGATTACATTCGGTATTGTTTTTGAGTTGCCGATTGTCACGATTTTGCTGACGAAAATAGGGCTGCTGAATCCATTGTTTCTTAAAAAGAACCGAAAGTATGTCTTTTTGCTGACATTTGTTGTCGCCGCAATTATAACGCCGCCGGATATCACAACGCAGATTTTGGTAGCATTGCCGATGATGGTGCTCTTTGAAATCAGCATTGCACTATGTAGTATTTTATTTCGAAAACGGCTTAAGAATATGTCGAGTTAGTTTATTCAAAATAATATTAATGGGGGATAGAAAATGAATATTCAGACCAAAGAACCACATGGTATTACGAGAAGAACGTTTTTAAAAGGCCTTGCAGCTGGCGCGGCAGGCATTAGCATTGCATCAATTATGCCTGGCAACGTCATTAGTGCGGCAATGGTTGCAGCAGACGATGTCGTACATACAACTGACAGCGATGCTAAAAAGTTAAAAGATGGTATTTATATCGACGGCAATAAAACCAATATGAGCGGCAGCCACTATCGTCTTGAATTTATTCAACCGGTTAAACTCATTGCCGTTATCGGCGGTGTTATTCAAACAGAAGGGACTTGGCGATCAGAAAATAAACACCTTGTCTCCGTTGATCCGGACGGTACCATTATTATGAGAGATGGTGTCGGTGGTTACGATGTTGCCGTTTCTTTTACAGAAGGCAACAGTGTACACAAAGTTACTTTTACCACGAGCCAAACAGCAGGTGCTTATGCCATTGAAGTCGATAGACCAATCAACAGAGGCGCTTTTATGATCCGTCTTGCCAATTACTTTGGATGGCCGCATTATAATGCCGTAATGGATGATGGAACGGATATTGATGAAAAAGGCAATATCTTAAAAAAAGAACGCGTTCGAAATTTCTATGATGTAACGGGCAACAGCGACTACGTCAAAGCGATTGAAAGTGCATTGGATATGGGCGTGATCAGTGCGGCGAGTATTGATGACAAATTCTATCCAATGTCTGTTATGACGCGCGAAGATGCAGCGGTTATTATTTGCAGTGCTTTTAAACTAGAACCGGTCGATACAGATTACCTATCGCTTTTCAGTGATGTGAAACAAGTGAGCAAGGAAGCGTATAGCGCATTAAATACTTTATTCGGCATGAATATTATGCGCGGCAGAACGAATGACAGCATTAATCCACTGGATGGCATTACGGATACCGAAGAACGTATTATCATCGAAACGCTTAGCAAAAAAATTGTTTCTCCAGTATGGTCAATGCCCGTATCGCTTCGCAAATTCGTTAGGTGCCGTCCTGAATGGTTTACGCCGACAGAAGGTGCAACAGTGCATTGGCGTACAAGAGCATTTAATATTTCACATAAAGAACTGCTCGGCTTATTTATCCAAGACCGAGGTGTCGGCGTAACACTGGAAGAAAACTGGGGTCCTTGGTATGATTATGTACCGGGTTTTTCAACCGATCCAATGTTTGGACTTAACAATAATAAAGACTTACCGTATGACAACATTTACTTCTGCGTTGAAGTTGAAGCTTATGCAACCAAAGACGGCATGAAAGACAGCCCGTTAAGCCGCTTTATTTGGCGGATTGATAGACCGGCTTGGCATGATTTCGCCATTGATAAACTGCATGAGGGCTCTGCAAACTTCCCGACAGTTTATCGTTTCTTTGATAACTTCCAAGCAGCGGCATTCTATATTGAAGGCAGCAAAATGGGTATTCTCTACGATGGATTGGTGCCAACCAATACGAGTACATCACTTGTCGATGTCGTCAAAGCAAAATATGCGACGAAACCGTTTATCTTTGTATTGGGACACAATCATCCGGATCATAAAGGTGCGATGGCTTCTGCCTATGATATGGGATTAGACGTTTATATCTGTGATCGCGTCGGACCTATCGACGGCGAATGGAGCATTGATGTCTATGGCAAAGATTATACCAGTGCCAATAAGAATATCATCAGCTCAAGATCAGGCACTTATACAGGCTCTAAAATGCACCTGATGAAAGAGGGCGATACGCTGGATCTTGGGAATGTTACTTTTGAAATGATGCGTCTGCCGGGCCACTGTGATGACCAAATGATGCTTTACAGCAAAGACACAGGTTTGCTTTTCTCATCCGATATTTACGGTGTCAATCGATACTGGGTAGCTGACCAGTTTGGCGCAAGAGGCATTAAACTCGATTTGCTGCTGTCGCTGCATCAACAGCTCTTTGATAAATACAATGAAGGCGGCGGTTCTGTTAAGGAGCTCTACACAGGTCATAACAGAATCGGTGTAGGTTCAGATTATTTAATGGTATGGGAACAGTGCATTCAAAAACTCGTTAACTTTGGTCAAGAAAGCATCTCTGATGACCGACGTGGTGACGGTGCAGTGATGGTAATGGATGGCAATAGCTATGATACATTAAACTGGACTGCATTTGCTATCAGCGGGAAACAAGTGATTTCAGATTACAGCGGTAAATATGACAAACAGGGCTTCAGTAGACTCGAAGTTGACAACACTGGGGAAAATCCGTTGATCGAAAGCAATCTGTTATATGATATCAAAAGCAATGCACAGCTTAGCAATGTTTATTTTAAAGATGCGAAACTTGTGGGTCATGACTTTAATTACAAAACCGGTTTTGATACAGTCAATGATAAATTACCGGATGGCAGACTTAAATATATCATCGAGAATAAATTTGTACCTTATGAGTACAAATACGATGTGAAGATTGCATTGGGTCAAACCAGTGTTACCTTGACGCCAATTGCAATGTCAGATATGATTTCAGGCATGTCTGTAAATGGGAAAAAAGCATCCAGCAGATGTCCGATTACTGTGTCGACAAGTAAACCTGCTGAAATTAGAATCGTTGCGCCAGACGGAAAATCCGTTCAGCAATATACTTTTAACTTCACAGTTTAATGGCGTGTACTGACCGTATATGATGTACCTACAGACTTGAACATGATGTTCACTGCCATTTGACTGCGTTGAATGCAGAACCCTGGCCCGAAAGTGATAATCGAGGGACAGGGTTCTTTGCATGTTAACTGAAGTGATCAGAATCTAAATATAGCGTACGGGATGGTTTTATTGCGTCAAATAGCGATATTCAGTAAGGGGATCAGAATAAATGAAAGAGAAGCATAGAATGAAAGATGAGCTGAAACGGGCAAAGCGTTCTCAAAACCTTAAACGAGAAAGAATGAAAACTTTTTTCATCGAAGCGGCAAAAGAAATCGTCGTCGAATACGGTTCAAATGCGCTTTCAGTTAGAAGCGTCGCAGATAAAGCTGGCTATTCTTATGCGACGATTTACAATTATTATGAAGATTTGGATGCGCTGCTCTGGGATGTAAAGCAGTCATTTGTAAAAGATTTACATACATTTCTCATTCGGCACATGCCGAATGTTATTGAGCCGGGGGCGTTGAAGAAACTATTTAGACAGTATGTTGATTTTTACCTTGAAAATCCCAATATTTTTTCCTTTTTCTATTTTACACTGCTGGATGATGAACGCGACCATATTGAAATGATGCACAATTGTTTTATTGCAATTCGTATTTTTGAAACAGAAGCGTTGGTCGTTAAGCCATCCAAAAAGACCGATGCATCTGCGACAACATGCGCCTATGCTATTCACGGACTGCTGATGCTTCACTTTTCATCCGACAGCGCAGCAGATACATTGCGGCAAGATTTGGAGAATGCACTGCTGCTGCTGGATGGATGAACACGTGCTATGCTAAATTGATGACGACTTTAACGGCGCTTGATGGATCAGAAGCGATTTCAAAAGCTTTTTCAGCGTCTTCGAGTGAGAAGACATGTGAGATAATTTCTGTAACTTTGGAATTGTGATTATTAAGATTTTCAATAACTTCTTCGATATCGGTACGATCATAACCGCGAGAGCCCATGATGGCACATTGGGTACTCATCACTTCGTGAAAGCGAATGGGAACAGCTTCCTTGTGCACGGCAATACAGCAAAGACGGGCATGTTGTTTTGCATGTTTCATAAAGAGGTCCACATATTCTGGACGACCGGCGCAGTCGATGACGGCATCAATATCGAATACGGGATTGGCTTCAACCGTCATTTCGCCGTTGTTCATGTTAATGCGATGATTGGTATTAAACATTGTGCCGAAATGCGATGTTAAAAATTCTACGATGGCTTCTTGCCCTTTTGAGGCGTTAAAGCCTGTACCGCCCATTTTTTCCGCCAGTGCTAAACGTCTGTCGTCAATATCCAATACGGCGACATTGCGGTTGCCTTGTGCAATGAGACTGCTCAATGCGCAGAGTCCAATGGTACCGGCACCAATGATTAGAACATTCTCACCCGGTTTGGCACCAACGGTGTTCTTACCGTGTGTTGCGACGCTAAACGGTTCTATGAGGACGGCTTCTGAATAGGGAAGTGAGTCCGGCAAAAGGAATAGATTGTCATTAACTTTAGCGTTTTGAACGCGAACAAATTGTGAAAATGCGCCGGCCATGTCGGCATTATAAGGGTTTGGCGTACATCGCGTAGGCTCTACAAAAACCCTGGCACCAACGGCGATATCATTGACGTTGGTGCCTTTTTTATAGACGTATCCAACCATTTCATGACCAAATTCACTGCCTTTGTTGATGAGCACTTTTTCTCCGCCGTAAAGGTAGCCGGTGATATCGGTACCACAGATGCCTGCACGAACATTTCGGACGATCACATCGTTGGGACCGCATTCCGGAATTTCCTTCTCGACGAGTTTGACATCTTTGATGTCTTGGTAAATGAGTGCCTGCATTGTTTGTGTGCTTATAGAAGCTTGTGTGTTTTCATTTGTCATTTGATTATTCATATCTTTAACTCCTTGTTTTTTTATTTTTTGAATTATCTTTTTAAGTTTAGGATTGGCTTATTAAAAGTGATTGCCTACTGACACCCTTATTATGAAGGGCAACTGTTTTTAAGTTGTTTCAAAAGTGTTTGCGATATATGAATCCGTAGTCTTTTTGGTGATTTTATGATTTCATTTATCATCACGGTATCCTTAATGGATCAGTGGATTGAACCGGCAATGCAAAGCAAGATGCTAGGGATTTTCAACTTGTGGTTTTGTCAGTGAAGGGGGTGCAGGAATTGCCGTCATACTCTTTGTGACAGGCATTTTGCTGGTGTTGATAGAGTGGCACATTGATGGTGAGAGATATACGATGGTGAAAAGATAGATAATGGGAAATACAATTTGACAAAAGCGTATAGCTGCTATATACTTTGGAGTATGATGATGAAAAACGGTGAAAATAAGAACAAAATTAGCTACACGCTACTTCGCGTTGTATGGAAACTCTTTGAAGCTGATCGAAAGTCGCGGTTCTATGGAACAGACAAAGAGCTCTTTGAAGCGGAGATTCATATGATTAAAGCGATAAAAGATAATGAAGGCATCCATGTAACTGGATTGGCCCAATTATTGGGTGTAACCAAAGGCGCAGTCTCACAGATCATTATGAAGCTGCAAAAGAAGGGAATGATTATTAAAGAAACGGATCCTAATAACTTATCAAGGCTGGTTTTGAAGTTAACCTCTACAGGTGAAATCGCATATAGTAACCATGAAAAACTTCATCAAGCGTTTGATGACCTCGTTAATGATACATTAAAAGATGCTTCTGATGAAAATGTTGAATTTCTCGGTGCATTTTTGAGTTCGCTTGAAAACAATATTGATTATTTTGGTGATATTGAGTAAACGTGATTGTTGCTTTCTAACGGTCACCCATTTTTACGAAGTCCGGCGCATTTACAATTGTAGGTGCGCGTCTATTTTAACTAAAGTGTATAGTAGCTATACCCATTCAATCTTAAAAGGAAGTGATTTTAAATGAATAATGAGCATATAAAATTAGAAATGATGCAGTCGGAAAGAATACCGATAATATTGCTTAAACTAGGAATACCAACGATGATAGGCATGATAATTTCAGCGCTTTACAGTGTTGTCGACGCATATTTTGTAGGTGGACTCGGCAGTAGTCAAATGGCAGCTGTTGCGGTGGTTTTTCCGATTGTTCAGATTATTGTTGGCCTTGGGATGACATTTGGAAGTGGTGCAGCATCATACATTTCACGTCTTCTAGGTGAATCTAATCGTGATCAGGCTAATCGAACGGCATCGACTGCATTATTTTCAAGTATGCTGGTTGGAACTGTTTGTATCGTTTTAGCGTTGTGTTTACTTGATAATATATTGGTTTTATTAGGTGCAACCGCAACAATTCTACCCTTTGCCAAAGAATACGCTGTGATTTATATTGCAGGTGCAATTCTGAATATCGTAAATGTGACGATGAATAATGTGATTACAGCGGAAGGAAGAGCGAAGCTTACAATGACATCGATGTTGGCTGGGGGCATTTTAAATGTCGTGTTAGATCCAATTTTTATTTACCGGTTTGATTTTGGCATTCGTGGTGCTGCAATGGCGACTGTCATTTCGCAAGCAGCGACAGTTTGCCTTTATCTGTGGTTCATACTTGGCAAAAGAGGCTATTTGCATTTTTCAATTCGGCTAGTTACTTTAGATCAAAAGATTTTCAAAGAAATCTTTAAAGTTGGTCTTCCCATTTTACTTTTTCAGATTTTAGCGAGTTTATCAATGGGGTTGTCCAATATGACTGCAAGCGCATATGGCGATTCGGCGGTGGCAGCCATAGGCGCGGTAACAAGGATTATGACCCTCGGTACTTATGTCGTTTTTGGATTTATGAAAGGATTTCAGCCGGTTGCTGGGTTTAACTACGGCTCTAAGCGCTACGATCGATTAAATGAAGCAACGAAGGTATCTCTTAGATGGACTACCATATTTTGTACAATTGTTGGCATAATAATGATTGTCATACCGACGCCAATCATATCGCTATTTTCGGAAAGTGATACAGTATTTATTGATATTGGGACGAAAGCATTGCGGGCAAATGGTTTTATATTTCCGTTTTATGGCCTTCAAATGGTATACATGGCACTTTTCCTGGCAATTGGAAAAGGCAAAGAAGGAGGGCTGCTTAGTGTGAGCCGTCAGGGGATTTTTTTTGTACCAATCATTTTGGTTTGTTCTCGTTTGTTTGGACTTGACGGTATTATTTGGGCACAACCGTTAGCCGATATTTTCACGGTGCTGTTCACAGCGTATTTTGCATATGGCTATTATAAGGATATCGATACAATGAAAGGATCGAAAGTGATTAGTCAATTAGAAGGACAAGGAGAATGGATTAATGATCATAACTGATATGAGAGCACTGATGCTCAACAAAAGGGCGAAGGCGAATTCTGAAAAATTGCTTAATAGCTTACAAATTAAGGAAGGAGATGTAATCGCTGATGTCGGTTCTGGCGGTGGGTATTTTACATTCGAGTTTGCTAAAATGGTCAAAAATGAAGGAAAAGTATTTGCTATTGATGATAACGAAAAATTACTGGATTTTATTAAAAGGCGAATTGGAATGGAGAAGGTACAAAATATAGAAACCATTATAGCTAATCCTTTAGGATTTTGTTTATCCGGTGAACGGTGTGATCTTATCTTCTTTAGAAATGTGTTTCATCATATTGATGATCCTGTATCTTACTTTCAAATGTTAAGACAGCACTTAAAGCCAACTGGGCTGGTGGCGATTGTTGAATGGAAAACGCATAGCAGAGGCCATTGTAAGCCAGAGGCAGAGATATGCCAAATGATGAAAAAAGCTGGGTATCGGCAAATGCGTACATTTGATTTTTTACACAATCAGTCTTTTAATTTATTTGCACCGGAAGCAGCATTAGAAAAAGATTTTGATCAAGATCACGTAATCATTTCAGATAAGTCATAGCAAATATTATAATGATAAAAAAGCACCTCACGCCAACCTTTATTGCGGTATTGGTGCTTTTTTCGTGATACGGCAATGCAAGGGATTTCGACGGCATTGCCGAACCAGGGTGAAACGGTTTGTATGAGCTGGTACTATCAGTATAATGAATAAAGAAACATTTGTAAAAAACTATTTTGGCTGTTGTTAATATAGTTTTTTTGTTATATATATTTTAAATTAGAGAAGCGTTTGAATAAAAACAATCATAACATTTTATCTATGAATATCATAAAATATATAGTATTTTACAATTGACTCGGCGCGCCTTAGACTATAACTAGGCAAATACCTCGTTATAAAGGAGCATAAGTATGAAAAGTTGTAAAGTATTGATGCCAATAGGTGCGCTGGGAGGCGGCATTAACCCGGTGTCATTCGAAAATGGTATGAACATGAAGCCGGATGTCATTGCCATTGACGGTGGCTCAACGGATTCGGGGCCTGCGTATTTGGCAACAGGTGCAAGTAAGTATTCTAGAGCGATGTTAAAACATGATTTAGAAATTGCTGTTATAGGCGGGATTAAAGCCAACATTCCCGTACTCGTTGGCAGCTGCTCAACTTGTGGAACCGATTCGACAGTGGATCTCTGTGCGGAGATCGTCGTCGAAATTATGGCAGAACAAGGTTTGAAAGGAAAAGTTGCAAAAGTTTATTCACAACAATCACCTGATTTAGTGAAACAGAAGTGGGATGATGGCAAAATTAAACCGCTAGGCGGGGCCCCGGATATTACACGGGAAACGTTTGATGACTGTGATAATATTGTTGCCTTGATGGGATCAGAACCGTTTATTGAAGCGATTAACCAAGGCGCTGATGTTGTCCTATGCGGCAGAACGACTGATACGGCTATTATGGCGGCGGTACCGTTGATGATGGGCTGTGATCCGGCAGCGGCATGGCATGGCGCAAAAATTGCCGAATGCGGCAGTCAATGTACTGATGGCGCAGGCGGTGACGGCGTATTCCTCATTGTTGATGAAGAAGGTTTTTACGTGAAACCGCTTCAGGAAGGTGTTCATTGTACACCGTATACGGTTTCGGCACATCTCATGTATGAAAATGCAGATCCTTTTAAGCTGGTTGAGCCTTCTGGTGTTATCATGGCGGGCGATGCAACTTATGAACAAGTAGATGATGTAACCGTTTATGTGACAGGTACGAAATTTGAGCACACACGTCAGTATTCAATGAAGCTCGAAGGGGCGCGTGCCAGTGGTCATCAGGCAATTACATTGGTTGGCATTGCCGATGAACTCGTTTTAAAAGATCCGGATACATGGATGAATAACCTCGTCAATCACGTTGATCAATATGTCAAGCAAACGGGGATTCCAGAAACTGATTATTCATATGATATTCGGGCATACGGTTATAATGGTGTGGTAAATTGGCCAAAAGATTACGATTATCCAATGCCGAGAGAAATTGGCGTTATGCTGACGGTTACAGCGAAAACAGAAGAAATTGCCATTCAAATTACAAAGACGTTTAATCCGTTTCTGCTCCACTTTCCTGCCGATTTTAAAAAGCAATTGCCTAGCTTTGCGTTTGCGTTCTCTCCCTCACATGTATACAAGGGACAGACTTATGAATTTATGTTGAATCATATTGTCGAAATTGATGATCCGCTTGAACTTGTTAAATTTGAGTATATCGACGTAAAGTAGGAAAAGGAGTACAGACAATGGCTAAAATTAAAGACGTTGCAAAATACGTCAAATCGAAAAATGCAGGTCCCTTTTGGACGACGCTAGAGATTTACTGTGAAACGTTCGAAGATTATAGGATTATCAGCCAATCAAAGCATTTGACTAAAGAAACGGTTGCAAGACTTTATGATACCGACGCAGAAGCGGTCAAAATGTTTTATCTTGAAAATTTGAAAGTTGTTAAAATTTCATATCCTCGCAAAAAACCACAAGGTCACAAATATGAAAGAGATATGCACTCAGGGCAGCAATATGTACTAATCGCAAATGTTGAGATTTAAGTTGGGAGATTACTTAATGAAATAAGGGGGACACATGTTAGTATTAGCTGGTATTGTAATTTTAGCACTACTCTTGATTCTAATTCTTAAAAGTCCAATGCTTCCAGGTAATGTGATGGCTTTGGTACCGCTCGTCGTTGCACTGGTTTTTGGACTTGGCTTTGAGCATACAATGTTGATGATGCATGAAGGCATTAGTGATATTTTAGTGGTTGCAGCATTGTTTATGTTTGCGACGATTTTTTTCGGCGTCATGTCAGACGTAGGACTTTTCGATCCTATTATTCGCTTTTTAATGAAGCGCGTGGGCAATAACGTCTTTGGCGTCGTAGGTGTAACAGCGCTTATTGCCCTTGTTGGTCATGTTGACGGACAGGGTATTACGACACTCATTATCACAGTGCCGCCAATGCTCATTATATTTGATAAATTGAATATTCCAAGAACATTGATGGCACTCGTTTTTTCAACAGTCGTTCCAACGATGAATATGATTCCATGGGGTGGACCAACAGTCAGAGCTGCCGGGGTTATCAGCGAAGACGTCATGGTACTTTATAAAGCCCTGCTGCCAATCCAGATTGTCGGTTTGGTGTTAAGCTTTGCCATATTGTATATAGCTTCCAAAGCGGAAGAGAAAAAAGGCAACTTTATAAAAGCCGACAATTTAGAAGTTCATGAAAGGAAGCTTTCCGCAGAAGAGCTTGCACTTAAAAGACCAAAATTATTTTGGATTAATGCGCTCGTTACCGTCGTTATTGTCATTGCACTCTTCTTAGGTGTGCCTTCATATATTACGTTTATTATTGGATGCGGGGTCATTTTACCGCTGAATTTTAGAACGGTCAAAGAGCAAAATGCGAGAATAAAGGCGCATGCCGGCAATATCCTGCTCTCCATCTATACCATTATCGGTGCTGGGGCACTGCTTGGCATTATGGAGGGATCCGGTATGTTTGCGGCCATAGCGGAAGCCTTTGTCAGCATCATTCCGGCCTCAATGGGAGGGTTTATTGATATTATCATCGGCCTGCTGATTACGCCGCTTGGTTTTTTACTTAGTGCAGATGCATTGATTTACGGTATTATGCCGGTGATGGTGAACATTGGTGAGGCGTTCGGCATTCCCACAAATGCTATTGCGGGTATGTTTGTTGCCGGGCACTGTTACTCAGCTGGATTGTGTTTGACGAATCCAACGATTTATTTAGGACTTGGCCTGATGGGACTCGAATATAAACAAGCTTTTAAGGCCAATGCGAAATGGATTATTCTAATTGGTTCGATTACCGTATTGTTGGCATCGTTCCTAATCCATTAATCGAATTGATTAGGGCACAATGATTGCTTTTGTATTATAATAAATCTAGGAGACATCCTAGATTTTATTTTACTTAAAAATGCAAAATGTGATATCCGATGATGCGCGTCTTTAGACGGCATCATCAAGAAAACGATCTGTTTGCAGCGACGTCGAGAGAGAATGAGGTGAATAATGAATGATAGACAGCGGCACTATATTTTAACCATTGCTCAAGAAGGCAGCATAACAGCAGCGGCCAATAAACTTTATATTAGTCAGCCGTCTCTGAGTGCGCTTTTGGCCAATGTGGAAGAATCGCTCAGTGTGAAGCTGTTTGATCGGAACAGTACGCCAATTGTACCGACTTTTGCAGGCGAACATTTCATTAAAGCGTCAAAGCAGATTTTAGATATTCAGCGGAAGTTGGAAAACCAGATTGATGAGATTAATAAAAACAATATTGGTCGGGTGGTTATTGGCTGTACACCGCAGCTTTCTTCGATACTCTTTCCAAATCTGCTCACGCTCTTTATGAAAGAAAACCCGGGCGTACAATTGAAATTATTTGAAGAAGACAATGAGACGTTAGAAAATTTAATGATGACGAATAGCATCGAAGTGGCACTTACAACATCCTATATCGGTAAAAATACCTTTGACCATATTCCGCTCTTTAAAGAAGAGCTGATCTTGGTAGCGCCGATGGCAGAAAACACTGATAATGCGGTTCGAAATGATACGCAAAATTTAGAACAAGTGGATTTGTCCATTTATAAAGAGCATAAATTTGTGCTCTTTAAACCAAATCATTATTTGCGTCAGTTTACCGATAAATTGTTCAGCGATCATGGTTTTGAGCCCGATATTTTACTGGAAACAGATAATTGGGAAAGTTGCTATAATATGGCCAAGCAGGGGTTGGCCTGTACTGTATTGCCGTATTATCCGCTCCAACGCATTAAGAATGCACCGCGTGTGCGCCTGTACCGAATCAAGGGCAGTCCATTCCGCCAATTAAATCTTTACTATCAAAAAAGTCGAAATAACGCGGTATTGATCGATCGCGTTATTGAGGTGACAAAACGAACGGTTAACAAAGATATTTGGGATTTTTAGAGAATAAAAAGCGCTGTCGCGTATCTCACGAGAGATATGACAGCGCTTTTTTAATAAATGATTTTGTGCTCTAAATGAAAGGTAATGGTAAAAGTAAATGTTAAGACAACTGGACGATTAGAACCGGGAAAGCAAATGGTTATTACCAAAAGCGCGTATAAAATAATGGTCGTTTATTTTTGGTGTCAGCTACAGTGTCGATTCTTATGAAAAAATGTGTTGAAGTGATCTGAATATAAGTGCTTCGGCTTCGAGATACTGATCGAGGCGCCTTACGACGAAACCATGCTGGCTTTCCAAAAAGCGTTTTGCCGTAACAACCGTCCCGGCTTCTATTAGCCGATAGGCATATTTTTCAGCTTCTTCACCTAAAAGATCATCTCCACAACTGATGATCAGTGCCTCAGGCAGGCCAACGAGCATTTCGTCTGGCGCGAGAAGCGGTGATACCGTGGGGTCTGCCGTATAAGCGGATTCGACATAAGCATCAACATATAATTGTGCTGCGCGGATTGTAATGGTTGGATCGGGAAGATCATCGCCGCCGACAAAAGCACTGCTAATCATGTGCGAAATCTTAGCTGGAATCGAAACGGGTTTTCTATAGGCATTTCGTTTTAATTGCGGCATGGTGTACAAATCTAAAAAAGGATAATCCAAAATTTGAAAAGCAATTTTAAAATCCCGTTTGACTTGATTGACGATGGTAATTGCCGCAGCTAAATTGCCGCCGGCACTGTGACCACACAATACAATTTTGTCAGCATTAAATCCTAGTGTTTCAGCATTGTCATAAGCCCACTTAACCACGTCATAGCATTGATTGAGTGCGAAGGGATATTTGACTTCCGGTGAGGGCTTGTAATCGATATCCAAGACGGCACAGTTTGCGTGATGGCAAATGTTTTTTGAAAAAACAGTATCTTGTTCACGGTGACCTTTGACAAACCCGCCGCCGTGAATATTGATAAAGAGCGGCAGCGTGTTGCCGGTATGATCTGGATAATGGATGAAGATATGTGTGCTGCCGCTTCGTGTCATTACTTCGCGTTCAATGGTTTGATGAACGCTGAACTTATTCAACATGTATTTGTCAACAGTATTACCTGTGCCTGTTTTCCGAAGAAAGTCGACCAATTGATTTTTATTGTCTGAGATCATTTTTCACTCCAGTTTAAATTGATAATGTAAGTGACTTGCTTTATAGTCTAGCAGGCGTTAAATCGTTTAGGAAATACGAATTTATCTATTGGGGCCATGTGAAAATCTCTATACAGTTTAAATAACTTGCTGAAATGGTGTAAATTGCTTAATCTTGCGATTAGATGCGATTAAACACCGGTTTAACATAGTTTTTTTATTATGGAAACAATAATATATATGGTATTTTACTTCTGACCATTAGAGCCGATATAATGAAATCAATAATGAGACGACAATGGCTAAAAGGAGGCAAAAGATGAGCCAAAAAAAGATAATGTATCTATCGAGAAATTTTCCGGCGATACTCACAGATATGATGGCGCCGCATTTTGATTTAAGGATTAATGAAGCAGATATTTTAGAATCTCGAGCAACATTCTTGAAAAAAATAGAAGGGGCCTCTGTGCTTGTCGTGGACTCAAGGGTGAAAATTGACGCTGAAGCGATGCAGGCGGCGGGGCCATCGCTGGCGATGATTTCAAACTATGCTGTGGGTTACAACAACATTGATATTGCAGAGGCGACTAAGCGCGGCATTTTAGTGACGAATACACCTGGTGTTGTCAATGATGCAACGGCAGATATTGCATGGGGATTGCTTTTCAGCATTGCCAGACGCGTTGCAGAAGGCGATCGCATGATTCGCAAAGGACAGTCGTGGGAATGGACGCCAAAGTTTTTTCTTGGAAAAGATATTGTCGGTAGAACACTTGGCATTATTGGTGCAGGACGCGTTGGTATGATGATGGCGAAGCGGTCAGTAGGGTTTAATATGAATGTTATTTATGCAGATGCCTATCCAAATGAAATAATGGAGAAAACGTTAAATGCAAAACGTGTACAGCTTGAAACGCTTTATGAAATGGCTGATTTTATCTCTGTTCATACACCGCTCACACCAGAGACGAAACACATGATCAATGATGAAGCTTTTGATCGTATGAAGACATCTGCAATCCTAATCAATACATCACGGGGCCCAGTCGTAGATGAAAAGGCATTGATCAGGGCATTGAAATCGGGAAAAATATGGGGGGCAGGGCTAGATGTCTTTGAAAATGAACCGATTTTAAATGCTGATCTTTTTGAACTAGAGAACCTCGTCATGACACCCCATATCGGTACGGCAACAGAACAGACGCGATATCAAATGGCAGAACTTGCAGCCAATAACGTGCTTGATTTTTTACAGGGTAAAGTGCCGAAGGGCATTATTAATAGAGAAGTCATGTCAATTAATAAAAACACTTAACGGGCAGTGTACATTGGCTTTCGGCACAACAATCTGAAAATAGCGGCATACGACGCATACCGCAGTGACTGCACCGGAATGAACAATGTAGAGAGGGGGCATTATGGCAAGATTAACTGAAATGCAGCTAAGCGTGTTAAGCAATTTTGATACACCTACAGTCTGTAATGCGATCGAGCGATTTCAACTGCGTTCGCATACAGAGGGATTTGCGCATCCGGGGATGGTTCTGAGAACATCTCAAACGCGCGCCATGGTAGCATATGCTGTCACGGCAAAACTTTCAAGCTGGACACCGGCAACGGCAAGTCAGAAAGCAATGATGTTCGATTATTATGAAGATGTCTTAAAAGTTGATGTACCGACTGTCGCCGTCATGCAGGATATTGACGAAGTCAGAATAGGCACTTTTTGGGGAGAGGTGCAGGCGACGACATTTAAAGCGTTGGGTGCAATTGGTACGATAACCGATGGCGGTATCAGAGATTTGTCGGATGTGGATGCGCTGGGGTTTTACTGCTTTTCTACAGAACTGATGGTTGCCAGAGCAGAAGCACATCTCGTTGAACGAAATACCCCCGTGACGATAAGAAAGTTAATGATTCATCCAGGTGACCTCATCCATGCGGACGGACATGGTATAACGGTGATTCCGCATGAAATTGCACCAATGCTTGCTGAGGCATGTCAAGGGATATGCGATGCAGAAAAATATGTCTTAGAGCCGTGCCGGAAAGCTGTCGCTGAAGGTCAAAGACCGGGAATAAACCAAATTAAAGCGTGGCGTGAACAAATGAATAAACGAAGATAAAGGAGGTACGAAGCGTTGAATGCTGAACAGCTTATGCAAAAGAATCAGGCGTTGAGGATTAGTATTCTCAAAATGCTTGCGACTGCCAAATCAGGACATCCGGGGGGATCGCTGTCTGCAATTGACATCATCAGCGTTCTCTATCATCAAGTGTTAAAGCATGATCCCAAGAAACCGCAATGGCCGGAACGCGATCGGTTTATCCTGTCAAAAGGACATGTTTGTCCGGCACATTATGCAGTATTAGCCGATCAAGGTTACTTTGATCCGGTGGCACTTGATACCTTAAGACAATATGGTTCAATCTTGCAGGGACATCCCAGCATGCATCATACGCCCGGTGTAGAAGTGTCCGGCGGTTCATTGGGACAAGGCTTATCAATCGCCGTTGGCATGGCGCTTGGTGCTAAAATTAGTCATGAGGCTTTTCGCGTTTACTGTATGATGGGTGATGGCGAACTTCAAGAAGGGCAAATATGGGAAGCGGCAATGGCCGCCGGCTATTATAAACTGGATGGCCTATGCGGCATTGTCGATTTTAATCGCATGCAGATTGACGGTTTTACAGAAGATGTCATGTCTGTGAATCCCATTCGAGATAAGTGGATTGCCTTTAACTGGCATGTCATCGAAATAGATGGACACGACCTTACAGCCATTGAAAATGCCTTTTATCAGGCCTCAGCATACAAAGGTAAACCAACAGTGATTATCGCCAAAACAATTAAAGGAAAAGGTGTATCATTTATGGAAAACAATGCAGCGTGGCATGGGACTGCACCAAATAGCGAAGAACTGGCGAAAGCATTGACAGAGCTTGCATGCTGAGAGGAGTGAATGGTCATTGAGATATGTATCATTAAATTTCAACAGAGATAATATTGTGAAAAAGCCGACGCGTGACGGCTATGGAGAGGGTCTCGTTGAAGCAGGCAGGCGGAATCCAAAAGTCGTTGCCATTGGTGCAGACATTACGGCATCTGTCCGCGTCAATTGGTTTCAGGAGAAATACCCCGAACGTTTTATTAGTTTAGGGATTGCAGAGCAAAATCAGGTTGGCGTTGCAGCAGGTTTGAGTTTGTCAGGCCATGTGCCATTCGCAACCAACTACGGTGTCTTTCTCGCGGGTCGCGCATGGGATCAAATTAGAACCACAGTTTGCTATGGTAATTTGAATGTCAAATTCGGTGGGGCACACGGCGGGATTTCTGTAGGGCCTGACGGGGCAACACATCAGGCGTTAGAAGAAATTGCAGTGATGCGATGCCTTCCCAATATGCAGGTTGTCGTTCCCGCAGATTCAATTGAGACGCGTAAAGCGACAATTGCAGCAGCCGAAATGATTGGTCCGATTTATATTCGATTTGGCAGGGAAAAAGTACCGATTATAACGCAAGCGGAAACCCCCTTTAAGATCGGTGAAGCGTATGCGATACGGGAAGGGACAGATGTTGCCATTATCGCCTGTGGTGCGATGGTGTATGAGAGCCTTGTAGCGGCTGAACAATTAGCCGAAGAGGGGATCGAAGCAATGGTTATTAACAATCACACGATCAAACCGTTGGATGCAAAAATGTTGATTGAAGCAGCTGCACGAACCGGTGCTATTGTGACGGCGGAAGAACATCAGGTCGCAGGCGGCATGGGAAGTGCCGTGTTGGAATTGTTGGCCCAGCATTGCCCGGTGCCGGCTAAGATGGTGGGCGTTAAAGATCGATTTGGCGAATCAGGTGATCCGGACGAACTAATGGCAGCATTTGATCTAAAGCACACTGCGATTATCAATGCAGTCAAAACACTGCTAAAGCGGCAATGATGGATGACATCACATATATGTAAAAAGACGCAAATAAGGGGTGATGATTGCTAAATCATTGCCCTTTACGTGTGTCATGAGCAGTCGTTGTGCAAGTACAGCATGCGTTATAATGCAGCGTCTCAAAAAAGTAAGTGAGTGACATTGTAATTTTGGAAGACGCTTTCTTGCGAGTGGATTCCTCTGATTGCCGCGTTATCGTCGATTTAGGTAAGCAAATACTTTATCATGATCGTCTTTCAACGCATAAATGAGATTCATAATAGAGATGTGATCACAGTCGTAGATTGCTTCTTCGGAGTAAAACGCGGCATGTGGTGTAACCAGAATGCGTTCGTGACCAATTAGTGGATGCGTTTTCGGATTTGGATCTTCGGATTTTAAAACGTCCAAACCGGCATAAGCCAATCTTCCGTTTTCAATGGCTGTGAGCAATGCTGTCTCGTCAACACTTTGGCCTCTGGAAACATTGATAAAAATAGCAGGATTTTCAAGGGCACTGAAATAAGCATCATTAAAGAAATCGGTATTTTCTGCTGTGGCATTCATGTGATTGGAAATAATCGTCGCATGTTTTTGAATATAGGCATTGTCGACAAGTTTTACATTCATTGCAGCGGCTGCTGTCTCAGGGAGATAGGGATCATAAGCAATGACATTCATGTCGAAAGCCAGTGCGCGTTTGGCAACGGCCTGTCCAATTCGGCCGAGACCGTAAATCGCGAGTGTATGGGCACTTAAGCGCTTAATTGGTTTAAAAGCGGCAAAGTCCCATTGTTTTTCGATTCGTACGGCATGATCGAATGACAGCAGTTTTCGGGACAGTGCGAGCATAAGTGCCATCGTGTGATCGGCAACTTCCTGTGTACAATATTCCTTGATACTGCTGACGTAAATACCGTTTCGCGTGGCAGAATCGAGATCAATATTAGAGAAACCGGTACTGCCAATGGAAATCATTTTGAGTGATGGTGCAGCAGATAAAACCTCATCGCCAATAGGGATAAAATAAGTGAGTAGACCATCGACGCCGTCGAGATCTTGAATGAGTGTTTTCGAGTCGATATAGGGCTTTATCAAAACAGATGCTTCTGGCAAGTGCTGTGCCAGTGCGCTCACGGCATATTCTGTTGAACCTTCAAGCAGTGCGGCGTAACTGGTGATTAAAATTTTCATACATAGCTCCTTTCGGGGGTTCATTTGACATATGTGCTGATATACAATATACTATAACATAAATATATAATATATAGTATATTTATGTTATGCGTCTATTTGGCAGGCACCCTATTACCAAAATTGGTTTAAAACTGAGGTGACAGCGTCCGGTTTATGTACCGGCGCGGTAAGTATCCATTAGCCCAAGCTGTCTTGCACAGTGGGCTATTCTAGATTTTCAGACTCACTTCTGAGTCTTAAGGCAACAAACGTTTCTTCTTGAGATGGCAATCATCTCATTCTGTACAAAACATATAATCTTTTAATGTAGAAACCTAATAATTAAATATGGCTAAAGGCAAACACCTTCCTTTGGTAAAGAACAATTACGATATGTAAATATATGACATTTTTGTTTTTCTTAAGGTGTATTCGTTGTATTTTCATGTTGCTAATATAGAAGAAGTAATGTAGATAAGCGCTTGATGATTATGCCGAGCCAATATTTTTAGGTATGTGCTTGAATAGACAAACTAGGAGGCATAAGATGGTCTATTTTGAAAATGTTGAAAAGCGATATCCCGATGGGACACTGGCTGTTGACGGTTTAAATTTAGAAGTGGAATCGGGAGAATTTGTGGTGCTCATCGGCCCGAGCGGATGCGGCAAAACCACGAGCTTAAAAATGATTAACCGGCTGGAAGAATGTACAGGCGGTAAAATTTACGTCAACGGCAAAGATATTATGACGCTGAATCCCGTTAAATTGAGACGGCAGATTGGCTATGTTATTCAAGAACGCGGTTTAATGCCGCATCACACAGTTGCCGAGAATATTGCCACCGTGCCGCTCTTGCTGGGATGGCCTAAAAAGAAGATTGATGCACGTGTAGATGAGCTGCTCGATATGGCAGGGCTCCCAAAAGAAAAGTATAAGTACAGACTGCCCGCACAGATGAGCGGTGGTCAACAGCAGCGGATTGGCGTGCTCAGAGCGCTGGCATCCGACCCGGAGGTCGTTTTGATGGATGAGCCATTTGGTGCACTGGATCCAATCAGCCGTGACAACTTACAGAATGAACTTTTGACGATTCATAAAAAGCTTAAGAAAACCATTATTTTTGTTACCCATGATATCAGTGAAGCTTTGAAGCTGGCAGATCGCATTGTCCTTATGCGCCGCGGGAAAATTGAACAAATTGGAACACCGGATGAATTGATCAATAATCCTGCGACAAAATTCGTAGAAGAGTTTATCGGCAGCGATCAGCTCTCGCAAATTTCGGGTGACGCATCGGTAACGGCACTGTTGGAAGATGTCATCATGGAAGTAAATCTAAATGCTGCAATTGAAGACGTCTTGGAAGATATGCAGGATAGAGATGTAAAATCGGCACAAGTGACCGATGCCAAAAGAAGATGGCATGGATCAATCTATCTGTCAACGCTGAAAAAAGCGAAACGTGAAGGCAAGCAGCTGGTGAAAGAGACTTTGAGTGTCAACCGTAAACTCTATGTCGAGGATGGCAATCTTAAAGATGCAGCGGAAATGCTCGTCGATATGGAAGCGCCGATTCCAATTATCAACAGCGCTAACGAACTTCAAGGTATCGTAACAGAAAAAGGCATGGCGAAATACACGATTAACAAACTCATTAAGTAATCATAATTGCCGGTAAACAAAAAGCGTTGACGATGACGACCGTTTACCGCCATTATCAATGATTCTTAAGCAATAATATCAAACGACAAACGGTAAGCAGACGACTAATAAGATTGATGTATAACGACAAATGAAGGGAAGGAGCGGCCTATGAACAACCCAGGTTTTATAGAAGCTTTTATAGATTATGTTTCAAAGAACTACATGCGAATTTTAACGGCAACTGGTGAGCATATTTACATTTCATTGATTGCGCTGGCAATTACGCTGGTGACGTGTATTCCACTTGGTATCTATTTGACACGGAATGAAAAAATAGCACCTTACGTGATTTCAATTGCCAATGTCTTTCAAACAATTCCGAGCTTAGCGCTTTTGGGTTTTTTGATCTTCGTATTTGGGATCGGCAACGACAATGCAATCTGCGCACTCGTGATGTATGCCATGTTGCCGGTACTCCAAAATACTTATACGGGCATTAAGAATGTCGACAAAGCCACGGTTCAAGCGGCAAAGGGCATGGGAATGACCAATTTCCAAATTTTAATGAAAGTACAGATTCCACTGGCGCTTCCGGTTATTATCAGTGGTGTCCGCGTTGCATCGGTATGGATAATCGGAACGGCAGCACTTGCGGCTGCCATTGGCGGAGGCGGGCTCGGACGTCTTATATTCTCAGGATTATCTCTGATTCGAGATGAAATTATTTTTGCCGGGGCATTGCCAGCAACGGCTTTAGCACTCCTGACAGATATGGTGCTTAAAAAGTTTCAAAAGTATACGACGCCAGAAGAACGTGCCAAACGTATTGCCAAAAAGATGAAGGTAAATTTCAACCACTAATATAAAAAACAAGGAGTTTAACATGAAAAAGAAATTGAGAAAATCGATGGTGCTATTGTTGGTGATGAGCCTTATGGTTTTAGCGCTTGGGGGATGCAGTCAAAAGGAAGCCAAAACGCTCAACATTGCGGCTCAAAACATTAACGAGGTTGTTATTTTGGCAAATATGGCAAAATTGTTGGTGGAAGACCAAACGGATTATGAAACGACGATTAATACAGAATTCAACGGTTCTTCTGTTTTACACCAAGCCATGACACAAGGCGAGATTGATCTCTATCCAACTTGGACAGGGACACAGTTAACGGGGATTCTGCGTTATGAAGGTGAAAATATGTCTCAGCGCGATACCTATGAATATGTTAAAAAAGGTTTTGAAGATCAATTTAACATGACCTGGTCAGAACCATTTGGTTTTAACAATACGTATGTCTTCGTCGTAACGGAGGAAACAGCAGAAGAATATGGGTTGGAAACTTCATCACAATTAGCTCCATACGCACCAGAGTGGATTTTAGCCGGTGATGAAAACTTCGACACGAGACCAGATGCTTATCCGGGGTGGTCAGCGGCCTATGGGATCGAGTTTGATGAAGTGCTCCCAATGCAATACGGTCTCGTCTACCGCGCAGTTGATGCGGGTGAAGTAGATGTTGCAGTTGCCTATGCGACCGATTCAAGAATTCAGGAAATGAACCTTAAAATTTTAGAGGACGACAAAGAATTCTTCCCTGATTATAGCGGCGCATATGTTTTAAGCGAGAATGTTGTTAACAATTTCCCTGAGGTAATTGATATCGTCAATCAACTTGGCGGCTTAATTGACAACGAGCAAATGGTAGCGCTCAATTATCGTTATGACAATGGTGAAGATCCAGCAGTAATCGCTAAAGATTTCTTGCAGGAACATAATTTGATTAAATCAGAATAAGCGAATTGACAGCCTTGGCGAAAGATGATTTGAAGTACTCGAGTTAGAAGCGCTAAATTGAGAATACTCAAAAGAGACACTTCGTTAGATGCCAATGGCGATAAAGCAATGATGAACGAAAAAAACTAAAAATGGAGACAGCCTTGGCTGTCTCCATTTAAAACCTGTATAAAAAAGTGGTTCGTTTGCAATCGTGCATTTGACAACTGGCAAAATGACCGCTAAATGCGGCTGATGCAAATAATGACTACAAGAGGTCAATGTAATCAGTTGCCCAATGGACATCGCGAATGTAATTTTCAATGCCGTCTGCATCCTTGTTTTCAAAGCATTGAATAATATGGTTGTGTTCGTCATTTGTTTGAAACAGGATTTGTTGGTACTGATTTGTATTGACTTTCTGTTGATTATAGGTGATGGGAATATAGCGATAGCGCAGGGACTGTATCGTCTCAATAAGGGGAGTATTGCCGCAATTGTCAATATAAACATCGTGAAAATCCTGTTGCAGCACTAAATAGCGCTCGAAATTGCTGAATTCAATGGCGACATTGATGTTGGCGGCGATTTCTCGCATTTTTACAATTTCTTGTTTTGACATATACGGCATCGCGAGTTTAGCGGCAAAAGCGTCGAGATTGCCCATCAGTGCGTAATACTCGAGCATGTCTTCAGCTGTGACTTCGCGAACGTAAAAGCCCTTTCGCGGAATAAAATCGATGATATGATCGGTTGCCAGCATAATAAGTGCTTCACGCGCAGGCGTGCGGCTGATTTCAAGATCTTTGCATATCTTAGGTTCGTTGAGTTTTTCGTTTGGTCGCAGTTCGCCGGATTTGATTCTTTCGTTGATGTATGAGCACACGTGGTCGCGTAAAGATTTGATTTGTGACATGAAATGCCTCCAAGCATTGAAATTTTAACATATAAGCATGTTGTTGAAATGGGAATAAATAGAATATATTGAAAAATAAAAATATACAAAATATATTTGTATATTTTTTAAAACGATATATAAATATATAATATATTATTTGTTTCGTTTTTTCAAACATTGTTTTTATGAAACAACAAATGAAATGACAAATAACGAATGACGAACAAGCGTCCTTTAATCATACAACGATTTGGCTTGTTTTACACGAAAAATGTAATGGATGGAGGTTATGTATGAAAGAACAGATGACAACAGGTGCGGCTTTGCTCGTCGAAGCACTGCAAAATGCAGGCGTTGAGACGGTTTTTGGCATTCCTGGTGTGCACAATTTAAAAATTTACGATGCATTGACCAAAAGTAATATACGGCATATTGCAACGCGTAATGAGAGTGGTGCAGGTTTTATGGCAGACGGCTATGCAAGGCGTTCGGGGAAGGTGGGTACGGCAATCGTCATTACGGGGCCGGGACTTACCAATATCATGACACCAATGGGGCAGGCCTACCACGATTCGATTCCTATGGTCGTTATATCAAGCCAGCTTCCGACAACCATAGTTAATCAGCGTACGGGTTTTCTGCATGAACTCAAAAACAGTACGATTATGGCACAGTCTGTTACGAAGATGAGCAGGATGATTACATCGGCAGATCAGATTGAACACGCTGTTTATGAAGCTTATGCACTTGCGCAATCTGGAAGGCCGGGGCCCGTTCATTTAGAAGTACCACTGGATATTTTAGCGGAAAATGTACAATTTGGCAATACAATTAAAGCAAAAGATCAACAAGCGCCTTTTCGATACAAGGAATATCAAACCGTTGACCACGCCGTACTGGAAAAGGCGATTACACTCATTGACAGCAGTGATAATGTGGCCATCATAGCTGGCGGCGGGGCATGCGGCGCAGTCAAAGAAGTCAATCAATTAGCAGTTCACCTGTCGGCACCTGTGGTTCAAACATGCGCCGGGAAGGGGATCGTTTCAGATTTTCATCCGCTTAGCATGGGAACGCGACTGCCATTTGCAGGTATACGCGCTTTTCTGGAGGAGCAGGATGTGGTGATTGCCATTGGAACACAACTGGCACCGACAGATTTGTGGGAAATGGATTTATCACTTAAGGGAAAACTCATTCAGATTGATATTGATTCAGAAGCTTTTTACATGAATATACCGTCAGACCTTGGACTAAAAGGTGATGCAAAAGTAATGACGGCAGTATTGCTCGAAAAAGTTCAGCCGAAGCGTCGCGACATTGAGGAGACGGTAAAGGCATTAAAGGACGAGGCCATTCAAACGGGGCCTGCTGTTACAGGCAATACAAAGACGTACCACATTGCCATGGATTTTATTGAAGCGGCTGAAAGTGCATTGGGTGAAGACGGTGTATTGGTGGCTGACATGACAACAGCGGCTTATATAGCCTTAAGTGAATACCACGCTCAGACGGCGCGAAGTTTCTTGCATCCCGTCGGCTTCGGGACGCTCGGTTATGCAATGCCCGCCGCCATCGGTGCGAAAGTCGCCGATCC
Source organism: Fusibacter paucivorans (assembly GCF_018390735.1). Lineage (GTDB taxonomy): Bacteria > Bacillota > Clostridia > Peptostreptococcales > Acidaminobacteraceae > Fusibacter > Fusibacter paucivorans. The sequence goes on along the minus strand of NZ_JAHBCL010000009.1, from coordinate 110,734 downwards.
GGATCAATCAATCATCGCGCTTAATGGCGACGGCGGTTTCCAATTTACCATGCAGGAGCTCGCTGTGGCCTGTACACTAAAATTGCCGCTTCCGGTTGTCATATGGAATAACGGGGGGTATGGTGAAATTAAACGAAATGAACAGGCAATGGCTTTTGAGACGCTCATTGCAGTCGATCAGCAAAATCCGGACTTTACAGCACTGGCTGCTGCTTATGGAATAGAGGGGATTCGCGTACACAATAAAACAGAACTTTTAGACGTACTGACAAAGAGCCTGAAAAAACAGGCGCCAACAGTGATTGAAATCAACGTTGAAAAATGGGAAGGGTGATATGTTGCTAAAAGGTATTCGAAAAGAAGTTGAAAACGTCAATCCCTATATCGCCGGGATGACCATTGATGAAGTAAAAGAAGCTTATGGACTTGAAGAGATTATCAAGCTGGGATCTAATGAAAATGCTTACGGCCCGTTCAAGCATGCCAAGCAAGCGATGATTGATGAAATCAATCAGCTCTTCATGTATCCTGATAAAACGTATGAAACCCTTAAAATACAATTGGCAAAGCTTTATGATGTTTCGCCGTCGCAGTTGGCATTGTCTCATGGTGCAGGCGGGATGCTGGAAACATTGGCGCGAACATTTATCGAAAAAGATGATGAAGTACTGCTGCCCGATCAAACTTATGGCCTCTATCGGGAAATTACCCATTTGATGGGTGGTAAGATTGTTAGCGTTCCGCTGGATTCGGCTTATCGCATTGACATTGAGGCGATGATTCAGAAAATGACGCCAAAGACTAAGCTCATTTGGTTATGCAATCCCAATAACCCAACGGGGACAGTTATTGCAAAAGATGATTTTGATCGTTTATTAGCGCAGATGAATCCACATACATGGCTCGTACTGGATGAGGCTTATGCCGAATTTGCAGCACAGCACGTACTGCCTGACGCGATTGATAAAATTGCAGATGGGCATAATATTATTATCGTTCGAACTTTTTCAAAGGCATATGCGCTGGCAGGCGCACGTGTGGGCTATGCCATTGCGAGTCCTGAGATGATAAAAGTGATCGAAACCGTGGCGGAACCGTTTAATGCAAATCGCATCGGTCTGGCAGGCGCGATTGCGACCTTGAAAGAAGATCAGCAGGAATACCAGCAGGCACTGGATGCCATTGTCAAAGATCGCGAAGTCTTAATGGAAGCGCTGAATGCATTGGGGATTCAATGTGTGCCGTCACATGCAAATTTTATCTTTTGCAGAACGCCATATGACGTGGCGCAGCTTTCAGAGCAATTACTCTTGAAAGGCGTGATTATAAGACCGTGTACAGGCTGGGGCTACCCCGATGCCTTTCGGATAACGGTGGGAACGACTGCCGAAAATGAACGTTTCTTAGCAATTTTTAAAGAAGTCATCAAAGCGCTTTAATGGCGCCGTAGCATTGCTTGGAAGCGATCATATTATTTGAGGTGAAGCATGAATCTAATCGGCAACACGAGCATACGGCAAAAGCAATCATTTAGAAAGGGGTGTACAATACTTTGAAAGATGAAATTAGCACATTTGATTTATTCATAGACGGACAATTTATAAAGCCGGCGGCGCAGCAGTATATTCAGGTAAAAAATCCGGCAAATGGCGAAGTGATCGCCACAGTGGCCTCTGGCACGGAAGCCGATGTCGATGCTGCCGTAGCGGCAGCCAAACGTGCAAAACAGTCGTGGAAACAACTGGGGGCAGCAGGCAGAAGCGATATACTCTTCCGCATCGGTGAATGTATCCTGGAAAACGAAGCGCGCTTAGCCCATATCGAAACCATCGACAGCGGCAAGCCCATTGTCGAGACACTTGAGGATATACGTGCCATTGCAGATCAGTTTAAATACTTTGCAGGTGTTATTCGAAGTGAATCTGGGACGTATACCAAACAGGACGGCGAACACATGACGCTTATTTCAAGAGAGCCATACGGTGTCGTTGGACAGATTATCCCTTGGAATTTTCCGTTCCTCTTAGCTGGATGGAAATTGGCACCGGCTCTTGCTGCGGGAAACTGCGTCGTTATTAAACCGGCGGAATTGACGCCGCTTTCACTTTTAGAACTGGCAGATTTAACAAAGGGCATTTTACCGCCGGGGGTTCTGAATATCGTTACAGGCCGCGGTAGCGTCGTCGGTGAGCATCTCGTACAGCATCCAGATGTTCAGAAAATCGCTTTCACAGGCTCAACCGCAGTTGGCAAGCGCATATCTAAAAGCGCAGCGGATTCTGTAATACCGCTGTCCATGGAACTCGGGGGGAAATCAGCGAATATTATTTTTCCGGATGCGCCGATGGCAAAGGCCATTGAAGGCGCGACGATGGGGATTCTCTACGGTCAGGGACAGGTTTGCAATGCTGGATCAAGGCTCTTTGTCCACCAGTCGATTTATGATGAAACGGTGGCGGCACTCGTTGCGCATTTTAAAAAAGTCAAAGTGGGCGATCCGCTTGATGAAGCAACGCGAATGGGCACGTTGATAAGTGAGGCGCAGCTTGAAGTTGTCTCAAATTACGTTGAAACGGGCATAGCAGAAGGTGCGAAGCTGGCCTATGGCGGCAAACGCATGTTGGAGGCGCCATTTGACAAAGGTTACTACTTTGAACCGACGCTCTTCACACATGTCACCAATGAGATGCGCATTGCTCAAGAGGAAATCTTCGGTCCTGTACTGGTGGTCATTCCATTTGACAGTGATGAAGACGTGATTAAGATGGCAAACGATTCCGAGTACGGCTTGGCAGGTGCATGTTGGACACGCGATATCTATAAGGGACTTAAAATTGCAGCAGCTATTGAGACCGGGCTCTTCTGGATTAACGAATACCACTTAGCACCATCCGGTACACCATTTGGCGGATTTAAAAAGTCCGGCTATGGACGCGACAACGATAAATCGGCACTGGAAGCCTACAGTCAAATCAAGACGATTTACATCAGCTTATCTGACACACCAGTTGGTTGGTATCAATAGATGGGCGGTAAATAGGCGGTTTTGGATCGATGGCTGTCGACGATATGAGTGTGATAAAAGAATACCTAGTCGCATAAAAAGATTGAATTTGTTTCAATTTGATAATAAAATAATAAAAGCTATTAATCCGAGGCACTAAATGACGAAGCACGCCTAAAGCGTCCGTTTTTTGAGTGCCTTGCATTATTTTTGCAGTGTGTGCTTGTTTGCAGCATATACGAATGGCGTAATCAAAAGCTGAGTTTAGAATGAAGGAGCAGTCAAATGGCGCGAATCGGAATGATTTTACCTTATCCAGCATTGTATAAAGAGGCAAAGGAGATACTGAAAAAAGTTTCGGATATTGATGTGCAGCATGGTTTTTTAAGCGGGGCGATCCCAGTGGCAAAAGCGATGATTAACAATGGAGCCGAGGTGCTGATTAGTCGAGGCGGGACATCTGACTATTTGAACAAAGCATTTGAAACCATTCCGATCATTGATATTGAAGTCAATAGCTATGACATTGCAGAGGCGATTATTCGTGCCCAAAAACATGATCCGCATATAGCGTTAATTGTATTTAAGACGATGCTGTATGAAGGCCGTAATCTTTCAGATATTTTTGACTGCGACATTAAGACTTATTATCTCGAAAAGGAAGAGGACGCGACGATGGCGATTGGCGCCGCTATTAATGATGGTTATCGAACACTCGTCGGCGGCAGAATTGTCGACAACGTCGCGTGTAATTTTCCGGTTAAAACGTTTATGATTCGGTCTGAAGTCGATTCGATTGTTGCAGCCGTCAGGCAGGGACAACAGATTTTAAAGGCTAAGGACGAATCGCTTCGAAATCTCAATCTGATTCGTGAGGTCGTTCAGAATACGTATATCGGCATTATTGCGGTTAACGAATCCAATGAGGTTAAGATTGCGAATATTAAAGCAATGGCGCTATTGAAAAAAGAACGTGAACAAGTCATCGGCACCGATGTCTACCAATTGCTCTCGATGCCCAGTGATTGTGCAGATGGCAACTTTCTGGCAGAATGCAACGGTGAGCATCTCGTCATCAACAAAAAGACACAGCATATTCAAGCGATTGACATTGGTGCGCTATTTACCATTGAGCGCTCTTCAGAAATCAATGAAAAGGAGCGAGACCTTCGAAAACTCTATGTAAAAAAGGGCTATAAAGCAAAGTATAGCTTTAACGATATCAAAGGTTCCAGCGATGCCATCTGCGAAGCTGTAAAAATTTCCAAACGTTTTGCAAAAGCGGATTCCACAGTGCTCATTATCGGTGAAACGGGAACGGGAAAAGAGATGTTCGCTCAGAGTATCCATAACGACAGCAATCGAAAGCAAGGGCCTTTTGTCGCTGTCAATTGTGCAGCATTAACGGATAGTTTGCTTGAAAGCGAACTCTTTGGTTATGTAAAGGGTGCTTTTACAGGAGCGTCGTCTGAGGGGAAAGAAGGTTTATTTGAGATGGCCCACGGCGGTACGATTTTTCTCGATGAAATCTCCGAGGTGTCGCTGACGACGCAGGCAAAACTGCTTCGCGTGTTGCAGGAAAGGGAAATCATGCGCATCGGGGACAATAAAATCATTCCGGTTGATGTGCGTATTATTGCAGCGACCAATCGTGATTTGCATGTACTCATCGAAAACGGCGTATTCCGAAATGATCTTTATTATCGGCTCAGTGTTTTGAAAGTTTCCATACCGCCAGTGAGAAAACGCATTGGAGATGTAGAATTACTGATCAAAGAATTTTTAAAATACTATACCATAAGTTTACAGCGTGAAATGCCTATACTTGACAAGCAATGCTTTGATGTCTTGAGACACCATGCGTGGCCCGGCAATATCAGAGAATTAAAAAACTTCGTTGAAAGGCTTTTGATTGCTTTTGACGAAACTGTTATTTTTCCGGAGATGATCTATAAAACGCTGGACATAGAGACTGAAACCGTTCGTTTCGAGAAAACAGTACTCACGGAATCGAGCGTTAAAGAAGCCTTTGAACAATATGGCAACAATAAAACCAGAGTGGCAAAAGCGCTGGGAATTGGTCGAACGACATTGTGGAAATGGCTGAAAGAGCACCCGGACTGTTTAGAGGAGCGATCGAAACAGTAAACACTTAAACAGTAAATCAATCTTACAGGACTGTTCGTGAACGCTTTCGAAACGTTCGCGAACAGTTATATAATCAATCAGAATTACCCGAAAATGGCTAAATAAGCGGATCAATGCATGTGTGGTGACTTGGCATTGATTTTGCACTAATAGATATCGAGGCTCAAAGCAGTCTCGATATTATTATTTTAGCGAGAGGTGATTTTATTGCACGCAATTGAAAAAATTTTAGCGAAGGCAAGCGGGCGAACGTTTGTAAAGGCAGGAGAAATCATTAGTGCTAAAGTGGATTTTGCAGAGATTAATGATTTATATTTGCAAACCATCAAGTCATTTGATGAAATGGGTGGCGAAATGGTTTGGGATCGAAATCGTTTGACATTCGTCTTCGATCATTATGCACCGGCACCGACGATTAAATCTGCTGCGATCCATCAGGAGATGAGAGACTTTGCCAAAGTGAATCATTTGACACATCATTTTGACATTAATGAAGGGGTGTGTCATCAAGTGATGCCGGAACATGGTGTCATCTGTCCGGGGACAATTGTCGTGGCAACTGATTCCCACACGACGACACACGGTGCATTTGGCGCCTTTGGCACCGGCATTGGCGCGACAGATATGGCGACAGTGATGATGACGGGTGAACTCTGGTTCAGGGTTCCGGAAATTATTGAAATTAGAATTGAGGGAACACCACCAAAAAATGTTTTGCCGAAAGATGTTGTATTGTCTATACTAGGCAAATTAAAGGCAGACGGTGCCGTGTACAAGGCGATTGAGTTTTCAGGATCATATATCAAACAATTGGATGTTCCCGGCAGAATGGTCATCTGCAATATGGCGGTTGAAATGGGGGCAAAAACAGCATATATGCAGCCAAATGATGCAGTATTAAAGTATGTGGGCGAACGCGCTCAGTTTCCTTTTGAAGTACATTATTCAGATGAAGATTTTGCTTTCAGTGAGACGCACCATTTTGACATCACACATTTATCACCTCAAATCGCCATGCCGCACAGCGTGGACAACGTGGTTGCCATTGAAGCAGTGCCGCAAATTAAAGTCAATCAAGGTTTTATTGGGACTTGTACAGGCGGAAGGGTAGAGGATATTGCAATTGCTGCAAAAATATTAAAAGGGCATAAGCTCGATCGCTATGTCAGGCTTGTTGTAATCCCAGCCTCAAAAGAAGTGCTGCAAACGTGTATGAAACTCGGCTATATTCAAGATTTGATTGATGCAGGGGCGACCATTTCAACACCCGGATGCGGTCCGTGTCTGGGCGCACATGAAGGCATATTGGCACCGGGTGAGGTCTGTATTACAGCCTCCAATCGAAACTTTCCCGGCAGAATGGGGAGCGTAGCAGCTGAAATTTATTTAGCATCGCCTGCAACTGTCGCGGCATCCGTGAAGAATGGTTATATCAGCGATCCGAGGCAAGTGTGAAGGGAGACGGTATGAAAACACAAATAGAAGGTGCTGTCATTATTTTGAAAGACAACATTGATACAGACCAAATTTATCCGGGACGATACTTGGAACTCGTCAACCCGGAAGAGATAAAGACACATTGTTTAGAGGGTGTTTCACCTGAAATTGCAAAACACTTTATCCCTGGTGATATTATTGTAGCCGGACGAAACTTTGGATGTGGTTCCAGTAGGGAACATGCGCCAATTGCGCTCAAGCATCTGGGCGTAAGCCTCATTATTGCCGATTCGTTTGCGCGTATTTTTTACCGAAATGCTCTAAATTTAGGATTGCCTTTGATCATTTGCAAGGGATTAAGTGAAAAGTTAAAGGCGGGAGACAGCCTGTCGGTTGATTTAACACAGTCTGTCATAAAAATTGCGGCAACTGGTGAGACATTTGATTGTGAGCACATCGGTGAGCATGCACTCAGTATTTTAGAAGCAGGTGGGATCAAGCCGCTCATGAAAAAGCGGTTTCAAAAAAAAGAGGGAAATGAAAGGAGTTAAAACGGTATGGTAAATGAAAAACCCATTATTGCGGTACCTATGGGGGATGCAGCTGGGATTGGTCCGGAAATCGTTGCAAAGCTTGCAGCAAATGGTTTTTTGGAACGCTATGCAAAGCCTATTATCTTGGGAGATCAGCGCGTTTTAGAACTGGGCAAGCGTATTGCAAAAGTCGATTTTGATTACCATGTAGCGACAGATATGAGAGAAGCCGTTGCGCATGACGGGCTGACACTTGTGGATACTCAATCGCTGGATACAGCAGATCTTAAGATTGGTGTTATCTCAGGTGTGAATGGCAAGGAGCAAGGGGATCGACTGGTAGACTGCATTGGCTACTGCAACGAAGGCCTTATTGAAGGATTTTGTTTTGCACCGCTTAACAAAGCGGCAATGAAAAAAGGCGGTTATGATTTTCCAAGTGAACATGAACTGTTTGCCCATTATTACGGCATCAAAGAACATTATGGCGAAATGAATGTGATGGAAGGGCTGTGGAATATTCGCGTTACCAGTCATATACCGCTTTGTGAGGTCAGCAAAAATATCAATGAAGAACGTATTATGGATGCTGTTACACTCGGTTACAATACTTTGAAGCGCGTTGGAATTGATCAGCCGGTGGTTGCAGTGGCAGCACTTAATCCACATGGCGGCGATAATGGTACATGCGGCAGAGAAGAAATTGATATTATACAGCCGGCAATGGCACTTGCGAAAGAAAAGGGCATGCCGCTCATCGGGCCATTTCCCTCTGATACGCTGTTTATTCGCGCGTTTAATGAAAAGTTTGACGGCGTCGTTACCATGTACCATGATCAAGGTCAGATTGCGATTAAATTGAAGGGATTTGCACATTGTGTTACCGTATCCGCCGGCTTGCCGCATGCGATCACAACACCGGCACATGGCACGGCTTATGATATTGCCGGTAAAGGCATCTGTAAAACATCTACTTTTGAGGATGCTTACAAGATTGCGGCAAAGATGGCAATAACGGATCGATCAATTAAAGTAAGATAGGGATAGGAGAATGATACAACATGTCTAAGTTGAATTCAAAGCAAATCGTCCCATTAGCGGCAATTACACTCGCGATTATTTTTTTGATCGTGGGAATTACCGATCTGGGATTTTGGGATGATTCAAATGGCCCAATGCCCGGTTTTTTTCCGGTAATTATGGGCATTATAATGATCATTGCAAGCCTTCTTGCATTGTATCAGTCAAAAAGTGAAACGAAGGCAACATATCGAGCGGAAGATTTTCTCGTCATTTTAGGTGCAGCCCTTTTGATTGCCGCTTCATTTTTAATAGGTCTTATTCCCAGTGCCTTGCTCTATGTCGTCTTATGGTTAAAAATAATTGAGAAAGAGACGTGGCTAACAACGTTTAAAGTGCTGTTGGTCATTGGAACCATTGTCATCGGGGTCTTTGTCCTTTGGCTGGAAGTTCCATTTCCAAAAGGGATTATCGGTGAAGTAATAGGGGGGTGGCTGCACTAATGGATAATTTAATGCTGTTGCTGGACGGTTTTCATACCGTATTGACGCTTCAAAATGTATTGGTTGTCGCCATTGGCGCCATATTGGGATTAGTTGTCGGCGCGATGCCCGGTATTGGTTCTTTAGCTGGCGTAGCCCTGTTGTTGCCATTAACGTATAAGTTTAATCCGACCACGGCAATTATCATGCTGGGATCACTTTATTATGCCAATATGTATGGTGGCAGTTTCAGTGCAATTTTACTGAATATTCCTGGGGATAATCCTGCTGTTATGACGGCGTTGGACGGCTATCCTATGGCGACGCAGAAGGGACGGCCGGGTCAGGCCCTGTTTACAGCCAACTTGTCTTCATTTATAGGCGGTACAATAGGAATGTTGATTCTAACATTTATTGGACCTCAGTTAGCGAATGTCGGTTTGAAATTTGGTCCTGCGGAGATGACGGCAATTTTATTAATCGCCATGACGTCTATTAGCTGGCTCGTAGGAGAGAATCCGACGAAAGGGATTATGATTACGATGCTGGGTATTTTGATTGCCTGTGTTGGCATGGATACTTTATCGGGAAGTCCGCGTTATGAATTCGGCAATATGTGGCTCTTGGGCGGTATTCCATTTACCCCATTTGTCATTGGAACGGTTGGTTTTTCACAAGTTATGAAATTGATGAAGGATCGATATAAAGTCGTTGAGTCCGAGTTTATGAATAAACGGTTAACCATCAAGGGTAGTATGCTCACGCGATCTGATGTCAAAAGGCTGCTGCCGCCGGCGCTTCGTTCCGGTTTTCTCGGTACTTTTGTTGGCGTATTACCCGGTGCGGGTGCGACGACGGGTGCCTTTATGGGTTATGGTGTTCAAAAGGCGTTTAAAAATAAGGAACCACTCGGAACAGGTGCACTTGAAGGCGTTGCTGCATGTGAGGCAGCAAATAATGCCGCAGCGGCAGGCGCTTTTGCACCGCTTTTGGCACTTGGTATTCCAGGGTCGGGAACCGGCGCCGTTTTGCTCGGCGGCCTGCTTATGTGGGGTTTGACACCGGGACCGCTGTTGTTTCAAAATGAGTCAGAGTTTGCGTGGGGATTAATTGCCTCGCTATTTGTTGCCAATATTATCACACTGGCAATCGCACTCATGGTAATCCCGTTCCTGATAAAGATTTTAACGGTAAAAGTAAAGTACATGATTCCGTGTATCACAGTGATTTGCATTGTCGGTTCTTACAGCACGAGTAATTCAATGTATGGTGTTTTGGTTATGTTCTTTGCAGGGATATTAGGTTATTTACTTTATAAAAATGAATATCCGACGGCGCCGATGCTGTTGGCATTTGTGTTATCGCCCTTGCTGGAAAGCAGTATGCGTAAGACGTTTATTATATCAGGCGGCAGTGTTTCGATCTTCTTCGAAAAGCCAATTTCGCTGGTATTGCTGATCTGTCTTGCAGCTATTGTAGCGACACCAATTGTCAGGTCGATTATTAAATGGGTTAGACAAGCGAATCACAAAAAGATTCACATGTCATAAAAAATGGAGGGGTATTATGAAAAAGAAAATGTTAGTGATCAGTATGGTTTTGTGTGTGTTGATGGTGTTGGTAGGATGTGGCAATGATGATGGCGAGAAGGCCGACAAAGCATCGCCGTCGGAAGCATCGTTGACAAGTGAGACATCTTCTGACAGCGATGACGCAGCGGCGTGGGCGCCTAGTCAAAATGTTGAATTTATTGTAACGTCAAGCGCTGGTGGCGGCAGTGATATTTTTAGCAGAACCATTACAGATATCATGACAAAAGAGGGTCTTTGCAGCGAAACATTCCTTGTCAATAATAAGACAGATGGCAATGGTGAAGTTGGCCGTTATCAAGTTGCAAACACCAAAGGCGACAAAGCAGATCATACACTTTTGAGTATGAACAGCGGTGATTGTATGGATATGCTGAGCAATACGGATAACCGTTTAGAAAACTTCAAAACACTTGCGCTAATGGCTGTAGACAAACAACTGGTCTTTGTAACACCGGATGGAAAATATGAAAATTTCAATCAGATCATTGATACTGTACAATCAGGCAAAGAAGTCATTGTCGGCGGTAGTAAAGGGAGTGATGTTGCAACATTTGAAGCGCTTCTGAAAGAATTGAATGTCGATGGCGATTTACTTAAATACATTGCTTATGATTCGACTTCTGAAGCGATTACGGCCATTCTCGGCAACCACATTGATATGGTTATTGCAAAACCGGCGGCATCAAAGCAATATGTGGAATCAGAATCGCTTATTCCGATACTGGCACTTTCAGATGAACGGTTTGATGGTAATTTAGGTGAAGCGCCGACACTGAGTGAATTAGGCGATTATGCCGATGTACAGGTACCCGTATGGCGAAGTGTCGTGGCACCGGGTGAAATGTCAGATGAAGCGGCAGCCTATTGGAGTGAAGCGCTGAAAAAGGTTTCAGAGAGCGATGGCTGGATCAGTGGATATTTAGAAAAAAATGCACTCATTGGTGACTATATGAGTTTTGAAGAGACGACCGCCTATTTGGAGGCATTTCAAGAAGACTATTTGAAAACACTTGAAGAATAAGAATCCCAGTAAGTAATCTTCCCCGAAACGCAAGACAAGGGATGCTTTTGAATGATGCTGTCATTTTAAAGCATCCCTTGTTGCGTAGATGATATAGACTGCTGCTGCATGCGACATACGGCAACAATACAGAAATTTAACGTTTAAACTATCGACATAACCTCGTTTGGCGTAGTATAATCAATTATTATGAGAATCGAGGTAATGAGATGACTGAATTTAAAGATAATGAAAATACTTGCGGCTGCGGCCATGATCACGATCACGACCATGCGCACACGGTGACGCTGGAGCTTGAAAACGGTGAAGAACTGGAATGTCCAATCATTGATATTTTTGAGGTCAATGATAAAGAGTACATTGCACTGCTGCACCCAGAAGAGGAGCTGGCACTGCTCTATGGTTTCATTGAATATGAAGACGAAACCATTGAACTCACAGAAATTGTAAGTGATGAAGAGTATGAACTGGTATCAAAAGCGTTTCAGGAATTGTTTGATTCGGAGGATGACGAAGAAGACGAAGCGTAACCGAGAACTGTGTCAATAGGTTATAACTTATATCGCAGATATTGTATGCTCTAAGTGACTTCATAATCGTGATTTTTTCATGATGAATGAAATCGCTTAGAGCATTTTACATATGAGCAACAGATAATAACATTACAATTGTTGCCGAGATGTGAATGCTTCGCAAGATGAGAGGCGGCATTTTAAGAATACTCATCGCCGCACCGGTGCCGACCAGCACAATGGCGGCGATTATAAAAATGAGCATTAAAATGGGCGTGACCGGTGCCGAGTGAAGCTTTTGCAGAGCGAACAGCAGCAGAGCCGCAGTCGCAATCCCTAATATTTTATGTATGGTAAAAAGAGCGATAGCATAGGGTTTGCCGCTAAATGCCAGCCAGATTCCAGTGCCGATCGTACTTAAAAAACCAGGTATAATGATATAATTTAACCACTTAATCGTATTTTGCATTGTAAACCTCCAATCATGTTCAAGACAAATGCAGCATTTCTGCTAATGTGATTTTAGGGTGATGGTAACGTTCTTGACCTTTGGTACCGCTTCCAAACTGAATAGCCTGAACGGGACACCACTGGAGACAGGCAAAACATTGTTCGCACTGATGGTGCCATTTAGGGATGCCCTCACTGAGCGAGATATTATGAACGGGGCATATTTGTGTACAAGTACCACAGCTTGTACAGGATTTTGTGCTGTGAAAGCCATGATCCATGAGCGTGATGCTTGCCATATGGGAGAGCGGTGTTTTTTTTAAGTAGCCTGCCTTGCGAAGCCAAAAAGACTTTTGCAGTGTTTCGCGAAGATTTAACAAATCAACGACGCGTTCCGTGCGGTCATAGGCGCTTTCGATGGTACCGAATTTACGGTTTTTGACGTAGTCGATGATGGCATCACATTTTCTGTCACCGTTAGAAAACAGCTGGGATTTGACAGTGTTTGATTGCATTCTCAAGGTAAAGGGCTTAAAGATACTAAGAAAACCGCCGGATGGATTGATGTAGTTATAAGGCATCTGGATGCCAAAGCCGCCAGCCAGAGGAACTGCTTTTTCTACAAGCAGTGTTTGAAGATAGGGAAGTGAAACACAGGGACTATCACCGTACGTACAGACGGCAAAGCAGTAAGTGCTTTCTGAAATTTTTAACTGCTGAACAAACCGTTTGACGATATAGGGCGTTAAATGATTGTAAACTGGAAAAATGAATCCAATGATTTCAGCAGTTTCCGATGAAGCCGATGCGTCGGATTGTGTGTCAGACATGGAATAATATGTTGCATGGAGGCCTTTGGCCAATTGTTTTGCAACAGCCAGAGAGTTGCCGGTTCCTGAAAAATAATAGAGTTTTGCCTTCGTATTTGACATAGAGGGACACATCGTCAATCTCCTTTCGAACAATTTTTGATGAGACTTAGTGTGTTGCTGCTATCGGCTGTAAGAGTGCTGCAAAAAAATGAATATGCGAGAAAATGCGGTTTTCAATTGCGAGTTTTGAATCGGACCAGTTTTCAAGCAGCAAGTATTCATCGAGCATTCCCTTTAGTCCATAATAATATTCGGCCGTTATCAGCTGGACATCGCAGGGGGGCATATGCCCGGCGGCAATCATTTTTTCGAAAACGGCTTCTGTATAACCTCGCCGAATATGGTAGAGGTTTTTTTTCGCTATGTCGCCTGCGATGGGGTGGGTATACGCTTCTGCCGATACGATTTGAAGGATGGTATGGTAAAGCGGATTAGAAGTTAGGGCACTAAATTTAGCCATATTGGCTTTTAAAAATGCTTCAACACTGCCGGCTGCTACATGACTATTGATTTCAGTATCCGTCATGATGACTTGGTGCGTCGTGTCGTCAAAGTGTTTTAAAATGCGGTCAAATAACTGGGCTTTACCTTTGTAATGATTGTAAAAGGCACTTTCTTTAACGTTTACAGAATAGCATAGTTCTCTGATGCCGACATTGGCAAAGCCTTTGACAGAAGCGAGATAGACTGCGGAGAAAAAGAGTTTATCCTTCGTATGATCAGTTTCTGCAATCATATGATCAAATTGTTCTTTTCGAGTAGGCATAGAAGAATCCTTTCATTAAAATTTAGTTAATTAACGTTCGTTAATATATCATTTTTGAATGATATTCGCAAGTGTATTAGTATTTAAAAATGTTAAAAGCATGTAAAATCATGTTGACAATGGAGATCAAACATGTACAATGGTATACGACGTATACTTTTGTGAACTATTTTTTCCTTTTGGCTAAAGATGGCAATAAAGTGTGAGAACAGGGACTGCGTGTGTTAGGAAATGAGCTGCTTATGAAAATGACAAAAAATGAAATAAAACGAAAACAACTCAGTTGCCGTATTGTTGAAACCGCCACGGAGATGGTTAAATCACGCGGCTATGATCAAACGACAATGGAGGGCATTGCAAAAGCGTGCGAAATAACAAAGCGTACACTCTACAAGTATTATCCCGTTAAAGAAGCTATTTTTGCAGATTATGTGAAGATGATGTTTGCGGAACAGCATGCGGTGCGCAGTGAAGCATTTGAAGCGATGACCTCAACATCTGAACGCGTTGACTATTATATGAAAGCGCTTATGTCGGGGGTTTTAAGGGAGCCTGTTATTTTTGAACACTATATTGTATATGTCATGAGAATGCTCGTCAGTTATCGCGAAACCGGTGAGCGCGGCAGCGGCGTCAGTGTTTTGATCGAACAAATCATCACATCAGGGCGCGCAGAAGGTGTCATTGATTTTGAGATGCCTGACGGGATGATTGCCGATTTATTTTTATTTGTATTTGTTGAAATGACGAAGCAATATTACACAGCACCTGAAAAATTTGATATAGACACCGCGTGCAAATACAGTGTGGCAATGTTTATGAAAGCCATTGCACCGGATAAGACGTAGAGGAGAACAATTATGCAGAGTATTCGAAGCAAGTTGATATTAGGCGTTGTTAGGCATCGCCATTTACTTAAGGGACAGTTAAAGCGTCCTGTCATCGACAAACACTTTTCGGTAGCAGATTTTCGAGAGGGGATCGACAAAGCGTCAGTCAGCATGAATAAAAGGCTGATTGATGCTCTGATAACACCGGTTGATATTGACGGCATGTACGGTGAAATCATCGCTTTAAAAGCACAGCCGCTTCCGGAAGAAAAAATCATATTATATATTCATGGCGGCGGTTTCATTTCCGGGTCATGTCACACACACCGTGCACATGTTTATAAATTTGTTAAAGAAATCGGTACAAAAGCGCTCGTATTTGACTATCGACTTGCGCCGGAGCACCCTTATCCCGCTGCGACAGATGACTGTCTGAGCGCTTACAAGTGGCTTGTTGAAATGAATGGATACCATCCGGATAACATTGTCATTGCAGGTGAGTCAGCCGGCGCAACACTAACGTTGGTAACACTGCTGCGCATTAAAGCGGCTCGTATGGCACAGCCGGCAGGTGCGGCAGCAATTTCGCCTGTGACCGATTTGAGATCGCTGGCCGATTCTTTTAAGAGAAATGCGCCAAAAGACATCGCACCTTATAACTCATGGCACGTCTGGCAGGGATTTTACATGGGAGAAACGGAACCGATGACGCCGTTCATATCGCCGATCTTTGGCGAGCTGGATGGTCTGGCGCCAATCTACTTGTGTATTGGTACCTATGAAATCCATTATGATGATACCGTTAATTTTCATGAACGTGTTTTAGCCGCTGGCGGGTCGTCTGAAATAAAGATACATGAGAAAATGGTGCATGCATTTCCGATTATGGCACCAATGTTTCCGGAAGCGACGGCGGCACTTAAAGACATTTGCCGATTTTTATCTGAAAAACTGTGTTTGCGCTGATATAAGCAAATGATGATGTATATTTCAGTGTGCATGATCTAACGTATGTAAGACCTTTAAGATAAAATGGGCATAGAAAACTTGCGATGTCGTGCTATCTGTGATACTTTGAAGGTGGTTATAGAAAGTGTATGTGGAGGTGGGGAGATGGCCGTTCAAGTAAATGTAGAAAAATTAAAACATGCAGAACAGATTTTTTTTAACCTGTATCCAGACGGTTTTGAATCAGAAGAAATGAAGGCAATTGCTAAAAAGCACAAAGTTGAAAAAATGCGACAGTTCGTCGAAGAACACTTCTATGAAAAAGCTTTTGAAAAGAGCGATCAGATTTTTGAGGACTATGTTAAACTCATTGCACGTTCTTCATTGGTTTCCGTCTTTGAAAAGGCTAAATTTAGAGATGCGGCAAAAGTAATGTCCGCCACCGAAAAAGAGATGATGGTCAATGGCATGAAGGCGTTTTTATATGGTGATCAGGCGGCGGGTTTTGAGATGCAAATTGAAGTGCTGGAACGTTATAAACTTGCAAAGTGGCCGATTCTAACGGTATTGGGACTCTACCAGTTTCCAGCCGTTGAAGTGCTCGTCAAACCGACTACCGTTAAGGGAATCCTAAAATATTTTGAGGTGACGGGTTTTCAGTATACGTCGAAGCCAACGTATGCATTTTATAATCAATACCGGGAACTGATCAACGACATAAAGGCGCAGGCGCATCCAATGCTGATGGTTGACAATGCGGATTTTTGCGGCTTTCTGATGATGACGATGACTTTATAGACTATTTATGGCAACATAAAAGTAGATGATGGCAACATAAATGCTCTGAGATATGGTGCAACTGGATGACAGTGGGGATGCCTTAAATGCGTCTTTTTCTTAATTGGTGTTGCAACGTGAAAGTTTAGGGATGAGCGTTGCCATTTTTTTTCAATATGATAAAATAGTATTGTTCATGGGGCACTGCTTGGCGAAGATCTTTTGGGAATTTCGTTATGGAGTGCCTTTTAAAAATTAGACAATTGGGAGCGGCAGATGAGATCTCTAAAGACGTATTTATCAGAAAATAAGCATTTTTACTGGGTTCTATTGTTATTGCCATTACTGGTGTGGTTTAAACTCTTGGAATTCAATTTAGTGCCGAAATATATGGTGCATTCATTTATTGATGATCTTATCCCGTTTTCAAAAATCTTTATTATACCTTATATTCTGTGGTTTCCGTATATTGCCTACGGCGTTCTGTTTACAGGGAAACATAGCCGAGCCGATTATCTAAAATTATTGATCTTTATCGGTGGCGGCATGTCAATTGCCTACCTATTTTATATGCTTTTCCCGAATGCACAAGCATTAAGACCGACGATTACGGACAATGACCCACTGTCATTGCTGGTTCGCTTTATTTATTGGTCTGATACGCCGACCAATGTTTTTCCGAGTATTCATGTGATCAATGCTGTGGCAGTCGATGCAGCGCTGCATCATTCAGAGGCCTTTTCGCAAAAAAAAGGCGGCAAATGGCTTTCGTCGCTGATGATGATACTCATTTGTCTCTCGACGGTGTTTGTTAAACAGCATTCGATACTGGATGTTGCCGGCGGACTTATCGTATCGGGATGTTTTATAGTGCCGCTTTATTTGATTCCAAAACGTCGCAGTGTACTTGCGGCGATGGCGGCACAGCCAACATCAGAATAGCACGAGTTTTCATATATATTGTATTTTAAAGGCAACTTACATTTACATGGCTATAATTGTAAACAACTAATGGAGGCAAAGAATGCGACTAAAACTATTGATCAACAGCCTCTTCGTTCTTTTCATCGAATCTGTCATCAGCACACTGGTCTTTTTGGGTGTTCCCGAAAAGCATTTTGATTATCGCCGCTGGCCTTTCCGAGAGAAGAAATGGGAAGACGGCGGCAATGTTTACCAGCGTTTGTTTAAAGTGAAAGCATGGAAACATCAATTGCCGGAACTAAGTGATTTTTTTAGCAAGTCATTTTCAAAGAAGAAAATTGAACCGAGAAATCGAGCTTATCTTGAAAAATACGTTACAGAATCATGCCGAGCGGAAATGGCGCATTGGAGCATTATTTTGATGGCATTTATCAGTGTCGTCGCCAATGATTGTGTCATCAGTATGTTGATGGTCGCGATTGCACTCAACATGCCGTTTATTGTGATCCAGCGTTATAATCGACCTAGGATCATGCGCCTGCTAAGGCAGCTGAATCGACGAAACCCTCCTTATGGTGACATTAAAGGCGAGTATGATGTCGATTGGCATGGCCAAATTGTCGTATCGGATGAACGCGTCTATCATTTTCGAGATTATCGAGGCGATTAAGCACGTAAAAACAGATACTGGGGGAGATACGATGACATTTTTACAGAGCTTTGATTTTACGACACTTCAGTGGAGCTTGATTATTTTGGCGGCAATGCTGATCGGTTTTTCAAAGACGGCAATTGGCGGGGTAACATTGCTGGCAGTTCCTATTCTAGCCGGCGTTTTTGGCGGCAGGGCATCAACGGGCGTCATGCTGATGATGCTGATTACAGGGGATTTATTTGCTGTTCGCACTTACTATAAACACGCGGACTGGCAAAAGATTAAAAGACTGTTTCCCTTTACGATATGCGGGGTTTTGCTCGGCGTGTGGCTGGGTGCGCTGATGAATGATGCACAGTTTGCCATGACCATTGCCTGTTCAGTTATCGTCTGTTTGGGCATTCTTATCTATTTTGAAGTAAAAGGTGAGCGGACACAAATTTCCAATGCTGGTTATGTTGCAGTACTTGCGGGTATACTCGGGGGTTTTACGTCAATGATCGGCAATGCAGCTGGGCCTGTGATGAGTATTTATTTTCTCGCCATGGGGTATCAAAAGCGCGACTATATGGGAACCAATGCGTTATTCTTTTTCTTGTTAAACCTTACAAAATTGCCGTTTCAAATATTCGTCTGGCACAATATCACATGGCGAGCAGCCGGATTTGCACTCAGTATGCTCATCCCTGTTGCCGTTGGCGCCATTATTGGTATTTTCACACTGAAACGTATTGATGAACGCGTCTTTCGCTATATTGTCATGGGGATGACGGCAATTGCCGCTGTGAAACTACTGTTGACATAAAACGTGATGGTTAAAATAATACGAACGCTGGCATTAAATTGATGTGTAAGCGGACAATATCCAATAAATAAAGACTCTCCTCATGGACAAACGGGAAAAAGCAATGTGTTTGTTATGAGGAGAGTCTTTTGAATTATGCAGAGATCATGGTTGCATAGTACTCGACGACCAAATGGTCGTTAATTTGAATCGGGATTTCATCGCGATTAGGATCGCGGTGCAGTGTTGCAGTAAAGTTTGCAGGATCGTAATGGATGTAAGGCAATGCATACCTCATTCGGTTGGTGACGTTCTCTTTAAAAAGGCTAACATTTCTAGCGCTTGGTTTTAACGAGATAAAATCGCCGACTGCAACCGCATAGGATGGGATGTTCACTTTTCGGCCATTCACTTGGATATGACCGTGGACGACCATTTGTCTAGCCTGACGGATAGAACTGGCGAAGTTCATGCGGTAAACGAGATTGTCGAGTCGGCATTCGAGATCGCGGATTAATTTTTCGCCAGTGAGTGCAGGCGAACGCTTTGCTGCTTTCACATACCTTCGAAACTGTTTTTCCATGACTTCGTAATAACTGCGGAGTCTTTGTTTTTCAAGCAACTGTTCACCATAAGGCGAGAGCTTTTTTGCATCACGCGCCTGCCCGTTGCCGGAGCGTTTCATCGCTTTTGGATGACCGCAGACATTTAAATTGAGTCGTCTGCATTTTTTAAATCTTGGCCCTCTCATTCGTGCCAATGATATCACCTCCTAAGTGATATAATTTATATGGTTAAGTGATAATTGTTATCAATTAGAAGATTTTATCATGTGTTGCTTTGCTGTCAAGGTCTCATAACGGTTTATCGGAAAAGATGGCTTTAGGCCAGGACATCTATACACAAGAAAGCCAGCCCAATGGGCACTATAACCATTTGAGTACAATCAATCGTGTTAGACATCACGGGAGCATTGAGCGCTTTATCGAGGCAGAAGCCATTGACAACGGCATTATCTATCACTGCGTCAAGCACGAAGTGCCTTTTGTACTCGCAGGTTCTATTCGAGATGATGGGCCGCTGCCCGGTGTTTATTGCGATGCTTATGCAGCGCAGGATGCCATGCGAGACCGCGTTAGAAAGGCGACAACGGTGATCTGCATGGCGACAATGCTGCATACCATTGCGACGGGGAACATGACGCCGTCATACCGCGTACTCGAAGACGGTACGGTACGTGAAATCTACTTTTACTGTGTCGATATTTCAGAATTCATGGTCAACAAACTTACGGACCGCGGCAGCCTATCGGCCAATGGCATTGTCACCAATGTGCAGGATTTTATCTGCAATGTGATGAAGGGACTGGGGTTGTAACAATGAATCGATCTATCACTATAAAGGTTTTCAAAAGCAATAAATGCGATTTATATGGGTGCGTTGAGTATAAAAATTTAAAGTATAAATATGACCACTTATTCTGATTTTTTGTGGTGTGTGAGCATTCTAAATTAGTTTTGTTAAACAGGTTCTTGTTAATCCGCCTTGTGAATATTGAGGATATAATTGAAAGGGTAAGTAATCGCTGGAAAGAGCTACTAAATGAACAAATTGATACTAACAATCAAGATATGGGATGCGTTTGGTTGAAGCTTTAGAGGTTATTTCGTCAAAAAATGGGCGTTTTATCTTTATCTCAATTGTGCAGAAGTATGTGCGTAGATGTATAATACCAATAAGGAACATTATCCAGTATTTTCATTTTGTTATGGAGGCGCTAATGAATTATTTGAACTATATAACTGGAAGTATTATTATTCCAAGCTTAATAGAATATTTAATTTCAAATAAATTTAAGAACTTAAGCGATTCATTGCTTAAGCAGTCAATTCAGGGTAAAGTTGCAGTTTTTAATGAGAATTTTGCAGACACGGAAATTGATAGTCAGAAATTAGTTGAATTTTTATCTTTTGAAGACACGAAAACGAAAATTTTTGATGTGATATTTAAGGCTTATAAATCTAAAAACTTATCACGTGAGGCTTTTGTATTGGAATTAGCCGATGAAGCAACCGCTTATATTAATAAAAATAGAAATGGGGATTACCCAAATGTCACCAATATTAATCTAATGAAAGATTATTTTCTTGCACTATTACGCTATATAGAAGAATTAAGAGAAACTGTACTAAGTATAAACGAGAAAGCTATAGCTTCTTTATTAACAGAGAACATAAATAAAAGTGAAACAAATATCATCAATGAACTGAACAGAACGAGGGATAATGATGTTTTACTGAATGAGAAAATAAAATTGTATACAGAATCAATCGAAAAAGGCATTTTTGAGGAATCGCTAGACTTAATCGAGAATACCATTTACACGGTTTCAATGAACAATGATCAGAAGATAGAATTATTAAATCTTAAGGCAATAATTTATGTGAACATGAATATGCATAAAGAGCTTGAAAAAACTAAAGAACAAATCAATATAATTAATCCTACAAATGGCTATATTGATAGAATTGAATTCTGGTTAGCTTATTTAAAACATGATGATGACGGTGTCGATTCAATCTTAAAAACAATGAAAATGAAAGGTGTGAACACTGTTGCAATAATGCTTTATCAATCAAGCTATCATCTTCGTAATGGCAATTATGAGGAGGTTCTGAAGATACTCTTGGACGAGGCTGGTAATATGAAAAATGAGTTTATTTCAGAGTATAAAGCATTTATACAAATGGGGATTATTGAATTAAGTAGAGAAAATTATCAAGAGGCTTTAAAAAGTTTTTTAAGAGCAAAAGAACTAAAAAATACAATTGAGGCAGAGTATCATTGCACGATGTGTGAATATAAATTATTTAGTGCTAGTTTAGAGCCAGTATTTTACGTTAATGAGAAACTCATAGAAAAAGCGGGTGAGATTGCAGAGAAAATGAGAGCCGTTGAAGTCTTTATTCATAATGCTCCAAAAGAAGTAAAATTAAACTATTGGGTTAGCTATTTGATGGCACTTGGAATAAGTAATTCCTATGAAGCGCTGACCGAATTTGAAAGAATAGATGAAGAATTCAGAGAAAACAAAAGAGTGCTAAGTGTGATTGCTGAGATACATTATCAACTGATGGATTACCCAACTGCAGCTGATTTGTATTATAAAATACGTAATGAAATGCCTTTAAATAGAGCAAGGCTGTTAAATTGTTATAGTAAGATGGAAAAGTGGGATAGCGTTGAACATATATTTAGTGATAACAATATCATCGGTTATGATCATGAGGGCGCGATTCTTTATCATCAGATCATGTTGCTTGATAGAAAAAATGATTATACAAGTATTAATGAATTGATTAGTAGTTTAGAAAGCATACACTATAAGCCACCAATAGTTGTAAATCTTATGATTAAAACAGCTCATAAATATGGTGATATTGCAATGCAACTTGCATTCATAGAAATATTAAATCGCATATCGGATAAGCTTACAATTGATGAAAAACTTTTTTTCGCACGAACTTTGGCTAATCTTAGGGAATATAAAGCCATGCGAGACTTGCTTGCTGACGAAATATATAATAATCAGGATGCGCTGAAATTATATATTGCATCTTACGAGATGGTAGATTCAGAAGATGCGCTATTTAATGAATTAAAAGATGTGGTGTATGGGTGTTACTCATTGGGAATAAAGTTACCTCTTTTGATTCAGAAAAAATTTTATATTGAACTCTTAACTGAAAGATGCGAGGCCTCGCTCAATACTTTGAAAGAGTATAAAGAACTAGAAGGAAATGATATTTTTTATCAATACAACTATATTCAAGCGATCATTCGGGGTGGGCTAAATGATGATGCCTTTCTAGAGGCAAAAAAATTACTAGGATCAGATGTGCTGTCGCACCGCATTATGGCATCTCAGTACTATGCGTACAAAGGGCGCTGGGATGAAGCAAAATCTCAAATGGTCGATTCTTATTTTCAACTGAGTGATCAAATAAGTGATAAAGAGGAGGCTGCTTTTGTACAAATTAGTATGAATAGTTTTAAGGGCATTTATCAAGAACAGAAGTTAGATAAAGCAAACAATGACACCGTATTAACCTTAGCGTCTAAGATGGGAAAAAAAGTACGAATCTGTCTGCACTCATCCGGTTCTAATGTTGCGAATAATGGAGAATTTAAATTTGATTGTTATAATTATAGTGGCACAAGTGATGAAGCTCTTGAGCTAATTGCCCTTGCAAATACAAATGAGATGGTTGTTTATAATGGGAAAGAGTATAAGGTTTTAGAAATTGTAGAGACATATATTCATTTGTTTAGATATTTCTTTTCAAAACTTCAAGATAAGAGAGCTGACACGGATAACAATTTCTTATTTAAGATTACTGCAGGATCTGCTGAAGAAACCATTGAGAAGATGACAGAACAATTGATTGAAAGTAAGAAACATACAGAAAAAAAATTAGAGGAATATAATTTTGGTATTGAAACAGGAATGCCATTAATGTATTTATCAGGAAAATCACCCGAAAAATATAAAAGCATCTTTCATTTCTTATTGGGAAATGATAAATATTGTCTTTATTCAACAACAAGAACGGCTGAAGGGAAAAGTAAAGAGTACGTTTTGTCTTTAAGCTCCATATTTGTTCTTAAGAATTTTGAGCTCCTAGATAAGTTAGAGCGTTTAAACAATAAGATAATTATCACAAGTGGTATCAAGAATTTTATTAAAAGAGGCTTGAACGAAGCTATCAATTCGATCAATATTAAAGGGACTACCTTTTTAAATGACCAGAATCAATTACGAGTAGTTGAGTTTACAGATGAACATAAATACGCTAATCGGAAGTGTTGGACTGATTTGCTTAAGTGTTTAAATCAATTTGAAGAATTGCCTATGACGAGTTTCAACAATGAATTTTATGATGTCATTTATGAAATTGTTGATGTAAGTGATTTTGAATCAATTGAAGTTGTCAGAACGAAAAATGTAACTCTAATTTGTGATGATTGGTTTATAGCAAGAGCAAATGAAACATATGGAAGACAAAATTCGACTGTTGGGTCTTTAGAATTTCTTTATATTGAGGGGGGACTCTCTATTGAAGAGCTTTATGAAGTTGTTTCAGTTGCAAGTAAAAAGAAACTTATTAATGCAGTTTCTTCCGAAATGCTATTTGACTTGTATAAAGATATGATTGAATCAGAAGATAGTTGCAAGCTGGAAAAACTTAAAGACATTTTTATGGATCTATTTAGCGGAGAATACAAAGATTTTCAAGTGAGACTCTATCAAGAATTGCTGCATATAATTGAGCGTAATGAGATGATGACGGCAGCGTTTTATATCTTAATTGAAAGGCCATTTGGATTAGTTCCGTATGAGCAGTACTTAAGTGATTTTATTCACAATATAAGATTTGAATTTGTAGCAGAGAACTCAAATGATAATGGATTATTATGAACACTAGGATGAGTATGGCTGCAACGACACCAGACACCGCTTCAGAAGACAAAATCATCACCGACACCAGCTATATGGATCAAATCTACAAAAGAAATGGTGATGATCTGGTGATTGAAATCTTTAATGATAACAACAGCATTACCATTGATAACTGGTTTGACGGAGAGGCATATCAAGTTGACACCATTATCGCTTCAAATAATAACGTCATGTATAACGAAAACGTTTCGCAGTTAATCCAAGCCATGGCGGCTTATTCGTCAGAAAACGGTATAAGCTGGCAGCAGGCACTAGAAGAAAATCCAGAGGAGGTTCAAAACATCCTGACATCGTACTGGACACACAGCAGTTAAATACTAATTTTCTAAAAGAATATTAAAAAGCAGAAGCGCTGACGAACCTAAAAAATCGTCAGCGTTTTTCATAAATAGTATTTATCACGATCATAACCATTTCGTTTTCATAAGTAGTATGATGGACTTAATGAATTGGGGGAGCATTGTGCTGCCGTTTGTGAGCATACTGCTTACGGCCATTACGATAGGGACGTCCAAACTCATTAAGTACAAATATTGCAAAGATATTCAGTACAATCAAATGATGAAACTTAAAATGTATTTAAACAAGGACTGTGATGCACTCAGAGGTGAAATGCACCATCGAGCAGATGAAATGAAGCAGTCTACAGATCTTCGCATAGTCCAGCACTTTGAACAGCAGCTTAGCGCAAAGATGGCACAGTACAACTTATAAGTTTTGCTTATAAGTCAAATGTCTTTATATCAGAAATTTAAACTTTGCCTTTTTAAGATGCATAAAAAGTGGTATAATTAAAATACAACCAGTCCGAGTTAATGGCTCTAAGGTTTTTTGCTAAGAGCGTTGACCAATGGGTAGAATGGGAAACCAGACTGCCTCCCGTCATTTGGAAAGGATTTGGCGATAACATGCGTTTATTGTTGTTTCGACGTCAATAAATGAGCATTTATTGACAAACTATTTCAAAAGGGAGGCGGTTTTTTTATGGAGCAATTTATCCGTGTCGACATGACGACGCAGCAAGTCACTTCCGGTCCACTACCAGAAAAATACGTGGGACTCGGCGGACGTGCGTTGACTTCTAACTTTGTTAACGACGAAGTGAAGCCAACTTGTCATGCATTAGGCAAGAACAACAAACTCATCTTTGCGCCGGGGCTGCTCAGCGGCACCTCTGCACCGAACTCAGGGAGACTTTCTGTTGGGGCGAAAAGTCCTCTGACCGGTACAATCAAAGAGTGCAACACCGGGGGTCTCTTCTCTCAAAAGATGGCGAAAATGGGCATTAAAGCTTTCGTCGTAGAGGGTAAACCGGCAGACGACAAATTCTATATTATAAAGATTGATATGAACGGCGTTTCCATCGAGGAAGCACCTGAGTCTATTTTAGGCGGGTGCGGCAATTATGAAGCAATTCAAATTTTAAACGAGAAATATGGTGCAAAAGTGGGTATTGCACTGGCTGGGCCGGCAGGCGAACATCGTCTTCCATCGGCAAATATTTCTTTTAAAGATCCGGAAAGCAATATTCGTAGTGCTGGTCGTGGCGGTTTGGGCGCTGTCATGGGATCAAAAAATGTAAAGGCGATTATTATTGACGATGCAGGGGCGAAGCCTGTACCGGTTGCAGATCCTGAAAAATTCAGAGCAGCGGCAAAAATTTTTGCAAGAGCACTTCTCGATCATCCGGTAGCCGGACAAGGGCTTGCAGCATACGGGACAGATGTCCTCGTCAACATTCTCAATGAAGCAGGCGGTTTACCGGCACACAACTTTACAGCCGGCCGCATTGATTACAATGACAACTTCTCAGGTGAAACCATGAATGCACTGATTACAGAGCGCGGTGGTGACGGCAAGGTTTCTCACGGCTGTCACCCGGGCTGTATCATCCGCTGTTCACAGTGGTATCCTGATAAAAAAGGCAAGTACATCACCAGTGGTTTCGAATATGAAACGGTTTGGGGTCTCGGTGCCGATGCAGGCATTAAGGACTTTGACGCCATTGCCTATATTGACCGTGCCATGGACGATGTCGGCGTTGACAGTATTGAAATCGCCGTTGCCGTTGCAACTGCAATGGAAGGTGGTCTGATTCCTTGGGGTGATGGTGAAGGCGTACTTCAAATTGTCAAAGATATGGCAAAACCAACACCATTGGCGCGCATTATTGCAGGTGGCTGTGCCATTGTCGGGAAACTTTGCGGTCTTTATCGAGTACCAGTGGTGAAAGATCAGGCGATTCCGGCTTACGACCCTAGAGCGGTTAAAGGCATTGGCCTTACCTATGCGACGACGCCAATGGGCGCAGACCATACGGCAGGCTACTGCATTTCCGGTAACATCCTTAAAGTCGGCGCTGATATTGATCCGCTGAAAAAAGACGGTCAGATTGAATATGCGAGAGCAATGCAGATCGGAACCGCTGCCGTAGACAGCACTGGCATGTGTCTTTTCGTATACTTTGGGATTGCTGATAATCCGGGCGGCTATCAAGCGTTGATTGACATGATCAATGCACAGTACGGCCTTGAGCTCACAGCAGAAGACGTTGATAAGCTCGGCGAGTCCGTATTAAAGGTTGAGCGTGATTTCAATAAGCGTGCAGGTTTTACCAATGCACATGACAGACTGCCTGAATTTATGGAATATGAACCAATAGAACCGCACAACGTGGTTTGGGATTTCACACCTGAAGAAATTGACGAGGTTTATAATTTCTAAACAGTCTTTAATCACTTTCAGAATCATTTGCAAGCGTTTGGATTGTACTCGAAAAGGGTGTGATGCTATGGGCTTGTAGTGAAGCTGAACATGAATGTTATAATGAATGGATAACGATAAATCGCCGAACTTAAACGTTCGGCGATTTTCGAATAACGGCGAAAAGGAGCATGGCATGAGTAGTGGAACGATTGAGATACGCGGATTTTTACAATTGGATGCCTTTATTCGAAAGCGGTATAAATGTATGCCGCTAATCTTGGAAATTGATGCGCCAATTTCCGGTATCGACCTCGCTAAACAACTGGAAATTCCGTTGGATGAAGTCGAAGTGATTTTTATTAACGGCTTTGTCCATGAAACAGGTGCAATGATTCACCCAGGGGATCGCATGGCCTTTTTGCCGCCGGGATGTCCGGGGCCTTATCGCATTGCCTTGGGTTTTTATGGCAAGAATCAGGATAGCGAAGCGAATTTTAAAATTAAGCCCAAAACCGACGGGGAGGAGGATCTTTCATGACGATTACAGTGAAGCTGTTCGCAACACTGCGGGCATATCACGACAAAATTTTTGATTTAACCATGCCGGAAGCGGTTACAGTCGAAGCAGTCGTTAAGCATTTGGAACTGCCTGCGAACGACATTGCGATTATCATGATTAACGGCAGAGGTGCCAAGATGGACGCAATACTTGAAGAAGGGGATGTGCTGGCATTGTTCCCACCTGTTGGCGGCGGTTGATTGATTAAGATTATAGTGTTATTTAATAAGCAGTTACCAAGTAGGTAACGACTAAAGTTCATGACGATTTGACAGAAGACTTGCAATTTGATAAAATATTGCTAGACGAATGCAACGCACTGTTCATTTTGTGTTGCAGTTCGTGTGTTTTGTGTCTCCTTGGCTGATCGTAATGCTAAGGGATGATTTAAATAAAAACACAATTTTATCACAAGGTGAAGTAACAGCTGTGAGTATCCGGTTTATGAGTTTTCGAGGCCATGTGCCCGATAATAAATTTACCGCTAAGGAGAAAACAACTGTGAAAAATCGTGTTTTAGAACTGGGGTTTGGTTAGGATATGATGTCATGACCTGTGCTATGAAAGTGGTGCAATACACGCGTAAGCGAGGTATAAACGCTCTAACTCTTAAATGAGTTAGGGCGTTTTTTAATCTATAAGAACGTACGATAACAGCGTGCGATTCAAAGCGTACATGAGGAAATGATGCAATTTCCTTACATAAATGAATGACGCAGAGCCCCTTTTTTTAAACTTTTGAAAAAGTTTTTGACAGTCGTTAAAAGCAGATGTCCAATAGTTCGTTCGAAAATGTAAAAATATTGAAATAATGTCGTTTAATTGCTGATAGGCTCGCGCTGATATTTAATAATGGAAATTGATTTGAGACAGTTGTCCAAATCTTATATAAGTGCAAAATAAGCTCACTTTACTGAAATTGCGTCAGCAGATGCAATGTATGGAAGAAAGGATGTGGCAAGAACCATGATAACAACAGGAGAACTGAAAAAGCCTGCAATGAAAAAAGCAGGTGTAAAACAATTATCCGCAAAACAAGCTGTGGCAAAACAATTGGCGGCAAAGCCGTTAAAATCAGTGACAAAACAGCAAAAATGGCGTGATTGGCGCTGGCAGCTTCAAAATCGCATTACGCGTATAGAGGAAGTAGAACGCGCGCTGGATATTACATTTGACGCAACACAAAAGACGGCGCTAACAGAGACAATTGAAAAATTTCCACTGTCGATTACACCTTATTATTTGTCATTGGTTGATTCTAAGCACTATGAAGATGATCCTGTTTTTATGCAGGCATTTCCGCGGACGGCAGAGCTCAATGTCAGCCGTGCAGATATTGAAGACCCTTTACATGAAGACGCCGATAGCCCTGTTGAAGGGATTACCCATCGGTATCCCGATCGCGTACTTTTTCATGTTAGTAACGTCTGTGCGATGTATTGCAGGCACTGTACGCGAAAGCGAAAAGTTGGCGATACCGATTATAATCCTCAAAGATCGGATTATGAAGCGGCATTTGATTATATCGAAAATCATCCGGAAGTTAGAGATGTACTTTTGTCAGGCGGCGATCCTTTTTTATTGGAAAACGAAACCATTGCATATCTGCTGGAAAGACTCAGCCGCATTAAACATGTAGAAGTGATACGAATCGGTACGCGGACACCTGTCGTACTGCCATTTCGCATTACAGATCAACTTGTGAATGTTTTAAAAAAGCATAAGAACTTATGGATCAATACGCATTTTAATCATCCTCAGGAAATAACGCCGGAAGCGGTTGCCGCACTGGACAAACTTTCAGAGGCAGGTATTCCCTTAGGTAATCAATCTGTTTTGCTTGCAGGAATCAACGATTGTCCCGTGTTGATGAAACAATTGGTGCAAAAGCTGACACGACATCGCGTCAGACCGTATTATCTGTATCAGTGCGACCTCTCTGAAGGACTTGAACACTTTAGAACAGATGTTGGTGCCGGCATTGAAATTATGGAGAGCTTGAGAGGACATACCAGTGGATTTGCCGTACCGACTTTCGTCATTGATGCACCCGGCGGCGGCGGTAAAATTCCGGTAATGCCTAATTACCTTATTTCATGGTCTGCCCATAAGGTAATCTTGAGAAATTATGAGGGCGTTATTACAACCTATGAAATGCCGCAGGATTATAAACGTCATCAATGTGACAGCTTCTGTCAAACCAATGCGAAAGCGCATAAGGAGCATCGCGTCGATCCAATTGGCGTCGATCGTCTTTTAAGAGATACCAACGATACCATTACATTAATGCCAATGGAGGTGGTGAGCGAATGAACCCGATCATAGATAGAGAACTTGCGATTGGAGAAAGTAAAATTCAATACGGTGAACATAATGATCGCATTTATGTGATGGAGTACAAGCAAAAGTCAGGTGAGCGCGTACTAAAAACCATTGATCGCCTAATGCAGGAAACAACATACGGAAAAATTATTGCCAAAGTGCCGGCAGAGGCAGAACAGCTCTTTACGGCAAAAGGCTATCGTCGTGAGGCGGAAATTCCCGGCTACTATGAAGGGGTTCGCAAGAGCCTGTTTATGGCAAAATATCCTGACCCGGAAAGACGAAAAGTCGCCAATCGACAGTATCTCGAATCACATTTAAAGCGCTTAAAAGAAATGAAACAAGTCGCACTGAAACCGCTGTCATCGCATTATAAAATGCGTATACTCGAAACGGGCGACATTGATGAAATGGTAACGCTTTACAAACGCGTGTTTGCCTCATATCCATTCCCAATTCACGATCATCAGTTTATAGAACGCACCATGCGTGATGATGTCGTTTATTTTGGTATTTTTTCTGCCGGGGCATTGATTGCGGTCAGTTCCTGTGATATCAACAAGGTGGCGCGTAGTGCGGAAATGACTGATTTTGCAGTAAATCCAGATTTTAGAGGTCTTAAACTCTCTCGGCACCTGTTGGAGGCAATGGAGGTTTACTTAAAAGCAAACGGCATTCAGACGGCGACGACCATTGCACGTGCGGTTTCGCTTCCCATGAATGCAACCTTTGCGAAAGCGGGGTATCGGTTTGGTGGAACACTTTATAACAACACCCATATATCGGGCGAAATTGAATCGATGAATGTTTGGTATAAAAATCTTCGAAGCCGGAAGCGCAGTATATAGTTCAATGTCTTAAAAGATGTGTTTGCGAAGATAGCGTACGAATGGGACTGACAAAAGTGATTTATTTGATCAAGTGAAATTTTGAAGCTAATCGTCGAGGCGCATTGCGGTATCCATAAAACGCGTGAAAGTATTGATTGAAAATTAAAATGATTTGAAAAGTGAGGACGTCTGATGATTCGGGCGTCCTTTACACGTGGGGCTTGCACAATGTCATTTGGTGGGATGCGGTATGTTGCCGGATAAATGGGTATATTAGAAATATTTCAGATAGGGCATTCATTCCGGAAGAAAAC
Source organism: Fusibacter paucivorans (assembly GCF_018390735.1). Taxonomy (GTDB): domain Bacteria; phylum Bacillota; class Clostridia; order Peptostreptococcales; family Acidaminobacteraceae; genus Fusibacter; species Fusibacter paucivorans. Next base: position 79,727 of record NZ_JAHBCL010000009.1, on the reverse strand, counting down.
GTGGTAGAATTTTAAAAAGACATGTGCTCAGAAGCTTTGTCACACAGTGGAGGATACACGGCGATTATGAAAAAATTAATGAACCGAACGCGTTCGGTATTCATTGCTATTATGGCGCTATCCCTTGTTCTCGGTATATTTGGAATTTACAAGCCGATGAAGGAAGAAGTTGAAACGAACGTGTTAAACAATTTTCAGCTAATATCGTCGACAAAAGCGGCGACTCTGAAAGAGGCGATGAATAAAAGCATTCAAGGGACACGGAGTTTATCCAGTCGTACCATGATTAAACAGGAACTAGTCGCCTACCAGAATGGCGCCATTACTTTTGACGCATTAAAGACGTTTACGCAGGATAAATATGCCGACGGCGTCGGTGCGCTTGAAAATGTTATGTATGCACAGCGCATTGTCGATCAAACCGTGCTTTGTGAAGTTGTAAACGATGGTTATGTCGGCAACACGGTTCCACTGGCAACTGTCAAGGAGGCGTTAGCCTATTATTTAGAAGACCGTGAAGGAAAAACGTGTTTGGAAGTCGTATCCCCCATTATTGAGGATGGGAAAACGATGGGGTATGATCGCGTGGGTTTTTGCCTTAACGATATCGTAGCATTATTAAATCAAGGGAATGTACATTTTGAAATTGGAGAGAGACGAAATGATTTGAATCTTGTTGTAGGGCATGAAAATCTCTATGAAGATGATTTCAATTATTACCAAGTCGTTCAAATTGACGATCAAACAGTGGTTTACAGTTATGCGTCAAAAAAGGAGCTCTTTAAGCGCGTTGAAATGATTACACGGCGCAGTGCTGTCTATGTCGTCGTCGGTTATGGCCTTATGCTCTTGCTCGTCCACTTCAGCATTATCGTTTATGCGAGGCGCCAAATTGAGAAGATATCAGCCGATCGTGATGGCTACAAGATCCGAGCCTATCGTGACAGTTTGACGGATGCGTATTCGAGACTTTATTTTGAAATGTATGTCTCAGAGCATTTGGATGATGCATGTATTCTCTGTATGCTGGATCTCGATCACTTTAAAGCGATTAATGATCAATATGGTCACGCCATTGGCGACGCCGTTTTAAAGACCTTTGTCGAGACGGTTAAGCAATCGATTCAAGAAGATGATTTGGTCATTCGCTACGGCGGTGACGAATTTATTATTATTTTTAAGCAGCTAGATATGGCAGTTGTGACAGAACGCGTTGAACATATTAAAGTCTTGCTGTCGGCAATTCAGACATTTGAATTTGAAATTGACTTTTCATACGGCATCGCAGAAGTTCCCGTGATCAGACAAATTTATGATCAGATCAAAGCGGCTGATCAAGAGATGTATCACGACAAAAGAAAAAAGGCGATTTAGCTCAATGCGAAAGGTCGTAGAGATATTGCAGCAGGGTGTTTTCAATTAGCAAAAGCCGCTAACCAAAATTGGGAGCGGCTTTTTGATGTCATTGCTTCTGCCAAGAAAATTTAAACATAATTTGTAAGTGATCACGTGGAAAGAGTTGCCAAAAAAAAAGAGTTGCCCTATAATAAGCATGAAAGTATGTTTATAACCGAGAAACACAATCACGTGGGAACGAACACGTTTAATGCTTTAGAAGTGATCAAACTGGGTGTTCGAATGGCTTTTTAGGGGATACAAAATCGTTGGGCAGTACGGGGGATGAGATGAATAAAACAAAAAGCAATATACTGATGGCTGCAATCGAAGTCGTATCCAAAAAAGGTTACCATCCTGCAACCATGGATGAAATTGCCAAGGAAGCCAATGTCGCAAAAGGAACGCTTTATTATTATTTTGAGAGCAAGGAATCAATCTTTAACGATATGATTGACAGCGGCATTTCAATGATCCGGGAAGAAATACTCGAAAAAATCAAAGTAACAGAAGATTCGATGCAGCAGTTAAGAATTATTACCCGTGCTATTCTAACCCTCGTCTTTGAACGACGGAATTTGTTTAAAATTATCATTAGCCAGCTCTGGGGCGAAGATATTCGTCAGATCGAATTGCGGAAAAAAATGAACGAAGTCATGGATTTTATCGAAGCGTACATCATCAATTGTGTTGAAGATGGCTATTTTGAAGCAGCGAATACGCGTCTGAAAGCCTTTAATTACTTTGGCGCCATGATGACGACAGCGGTCTATTACTTAAATTTAGAGGAACCCATTGATCATGCTTCGGAAACAATGATTGAGGAAATCTTGTCGCAACTATAATCATAAACAAGGTATTGATTTTGTAAAATAAATATGAACGGATATATAAAAAAGCGTCTATTTGGCTAAAATAGGCGCTTTTCAGCTTTTTTGAAAAAATGATTAATTCTTGACAAGTGCAGTGATGCCACTTAAAATAATACTGACCAGTCAGTACAACATAGGTGGTGATGAATTGAAAGTATTAGACGTCATAAAGGAAGATTATGGCATTTTTAAAAAGGAACTTTACATCAAGGTGATTATTATCGGGATGCTTTTAGTGCCTTTGATCTATGCCGGGATCTACTTAGGCGCGTTTTGGGATCCCTACGGCAAAACAGAAGAACTAGCGATTGCTTTTGTCAATGCTGACATCGGTGTCGAAACCGATGATGGTTATTTAAACATCGGCAGGGATACAGAAGCAAATTTGCGGGCAAACACGGATTTTAAATGGGTGTTTGTCGATGATCGCCAAACGGCACTTGCGGGTGTTGATGCAGGCGACTATTACGCGATGATTGCCATCCCCGAGGATTTTACAAAGTCCATTAATCAAATTGAGGATGGTGAACTCGTACACCCGTCACTGGAATACGTTTCAAATGACAAGAAAAACTTTATTATCAGTATGATCAGCAAAAAGGCAGCTGATAACATTCAAAGTGAAATTAACCAGTCAATATTGGCATCGCTGACAGCATCGCTGACAGATGGACTTGCCAGTGTTCAAGATGGTTTAATTTCAGCAGATAACGGCGCTGTTCAGCTCAATGATGGTCTATTGACTTTGAAGCTGCAAATGCCCAAAGTAACGTCGGGGTTAACGGATTTATCAGAAGGCAGCGAAACATTTGTAGATAAAATGACAGATGCTTCAGATGGTGCGGTGACACTGAAAGATGGGATCTTGACACTGAATGATCAGATACCGGAACTTCAGGACGGGATACAGACACTCTTTGAGGGCAGTGGCATTTTTAAAGACAAGCTTGTGGATGTTGAAGATGGTATTCATCAGATCAATGATGCAGTTAGCGTTCTAGGCGATACAGCACCTCAGCTTCAAGACGGTGTTGATCAATTGGCTGACGGCAGTCAGCAGCTTTCAGATGGGATTGATGATCTCGCAAGCGGTGCCGGGAAACTGGCTTCGGCAGCAGTCGATATCGATGGCGGTGCGGAAGCCATTGATGCGGGTCTTGCCAGTGCAGCAGGCGCCAGTGGCGAGCTGACTGATGCTATGAAAATGTCAGAAGCACTGATGGCGCCGATTTATAATGATTTAAATACAAAAATGACAACCATGACGACGAAGCTGACACAGGCCTATGGCATTGTTGCAACAGAATATACAGGGGCGACACTTCCACCCATACAAAGTGGATTGGGCTCAGTCATGGCGGGAATGGATACTATGTTCGGCACATTAAACGGCAGTGATCCAGATGCGCTATCCGCCATATTGCAGACGACAACACTTGAAAACCTAATTCGCGGCAGCTTAGCGAAATTAAATGGTGGTATTCAAAGTGTCAGAGATGCGCAGGTAAGCGGTGTCTATTTGATGAGCAATGCTAGTCGGACGAATTTAACGACGGCGGTATCATTGTTAAATGATGCCGATGCCATTGTAGCAGCATCTGGGGATTATATTAATCTGGTCGTCGTTGAAGAAATTAACGGACAAGTATTTTCAGGATTAAAATCGCTTGATACAGGCTTAGCGGCACTGAGCGGAGGGGCCAATGATTTAAGCGAGGGAACAAGCGCTTACGTTGAATCGCTGCCCGAGTTTATGGGGGGATTTGATACGTTACAAGAAGGTGCTGATTCGCTTACAGAAGGACTTGAAACCTTCCAAGATAAAATACCGGCGCTTTCAAATGGTATTCAGAACCTCAGCGCGGGAACTGAGACGCTCTCCAACAGTATGCTGAAAATTAACAGTGCTGAAACAGATATACACGATGGTATTACAGAACTATATGAAAGCATGCCCGCTCTTTCAAACGGTGTTGCAGAAATTGCAGACGGCGGCGAAGAACTGGCATCCGGCATGCAAAAGCTCACAGATGCTGCCGGAACACTTAACGATGGCATCGTGATGCTATCCGATCAGATGCCTGATGTTGAAGACGGCATTAATCAGCTTTACGAAGGCAGTGTCCAATTGCATGATGGTCTCGAAAGCGGGATTGCCGATTTAACAGAAAGTACGAAATTTTCGGCGAAGGCCATTCAGGCTTATGCCGATGAAGTCGTTGTGTTGGATGATCAGGATGTTTATCCGGTAGACAATTATGGCCAGAGCTTATCGCCATATTTTGACTCATTGGCATTATGGGTCGGTTCGCTTGTTACTTTTGTCCTGTTAAAGTTCAAAAGACCAAAGGATTACATTGAAGAACCTGCGAAATATGTCTTCGGCAAATACTTGACATTTTTATCCATTAGCGTTGCGCAGTCTCTTGCCTTATCCACTGTGATTCTGCTCATCGGCTTGAGACCGGTTAACATTTTAGGATTTTATGCATTTAATATACTGCTTTCCATTTGTTTTGTAGCAATTCAGCAATTACTGAACTTTACGATGGGCAATGCCGGCAAACTTTTATCGATGGTACTCTTGGTATTGCAGCTGACATCGGCAAACGGAACGTTCCCAGTTGAACTCGAACCGGCATTCTTTCAGGCGATTAGCAAGTTCATGCCGTTCACGTATTCCATTATCGGCCTCAGAGAACTTATCTCAGGTGTTCAATGGCCGCATATGTGGCATGCTATTTTGATGCTGGTGCTGATGGCAATTGTAACCCTTTGTACAACAATGGGCATATATCAGCAAATGGCTAAAAAGCAAAAATCATTTACAAAGGAGGCTCTTAATGAGACGATCTAGAAAAATACTCAGTATGATGCTCATTTGCGTTTTGCTTTTAGGTCAAATTGTTTATGGCAGCGCACAAGCGAGCACGACGGCGAACAATACAACGTCAGATACGTCAGCTGTTAAGTCGGCAGAGAATGCCAATGTAACAACTGACCCGCAAGATCAACAAACGGATCAACAGACCGAACAGCAAGCTAGCCAGCAAACAGATCAAGAAACGACAACGGATGCGAGTACGGCAGCAGAAGTTAAAACGCCTAAAACAGGTGCTGCGATATTTGAAGATAAAGTATTGGCACAATTGACAGCAGAAGCACTCAACATCACAACCGCTCAGCTTTCGGAAGCAACGCTGTCAAAACTGACAAAACTCGATATTGCCAACGAAGGCATTGTCAGTCTGGAAGGGCTGGAATACGCGGTTAACTTAACTGAACTGACAGCAGATCACAACGATATCGAATCGCTGGCACCCCTTGCTGCATTAACCAAACTGCGTATTCTGACACTGGATGATAATAACATTCGCTATCTTGATGATCTTGCTCAAATCAAAACACTTCAGGAATTATCCATCAGTGAAAATGAAATCGGTTCACTGCAAGTGCTCGATGATTTAACAAAATTGACATCGCTTATCGCCAATGACAATGAAATTGATGATTTAACCGTTATCGCTGATTTGACGGCACTGACAAATTTGGAACTCGACGACAATACACTGGATACACTGGAAGGCATTGAAAAGTTTGAAGATATTGAAACCCTTTCATTTTGCAACAATTTGGTAACGGATTTGACGCCGCTTAAAGATCTAGATAATCTCAAACAGGTGTCCCTTGACGGTAACCCACTGGCATCACTTGCAGTGTTTGCGGATATGGATAATCTCGAATGGGTATCCATTGACGGCGATCGTCTCAAGACATCTTCTGAGTACAAGCAGTTTAAAAATAGAGGGCTAGACGTTGTCGTCATTGAAGACCCTGTTCTCGAGAGAGCTTTGAGAGACGAGACGGACAAATGGGAAGGCGATTTATTAAAACAGGATTTAAAACATATTCAATATCTAAATTTGTGGGGAAAGAAAATTTCATCGCTTAAGGGGATTGAGGCATTAAAAGATTTAAAAATATTAAATCTCGGTCATACAGAAGTGAAAGATCTTTCGATGCTTCGTCGATTGTCAAAATTAGAAGCGCTCTACCTCGATGGTGTTAAAGTTGAAAATCTCAGTGTGCTCTCGGGACTTTCAAAACTCAAGACGCTTTCAATCAGCGATGCAGGCCCGTTTGACATTGCACCGATTAATCAGTGTTCAGCACTTGAAACCTTGGAACTCAAGTCGTGCGGTATCCAGGATATCAGCGGCCTCAATGCCCTCTATCATTTAACATCGCTGAATCTCAGCGATAACGCGATTAAGGATATTAGCGTCCTAAGTACTTACCGACATCTTGAAAGCTTGGACATCAGTAAGAATGACGTCTCAGATCTAACGGCGCTTACAAATTTAAAATCGCTTGAGGTTTTGACGCTCAATGAAAATGTCATTACATCACTTGAGCCTCTGTCAGCGATGACAGAGATGCGCCTGTTGCTCGCGAGAGATAACCATCTGTCATCTCTGAATGGCATTGGCGCGATGACATCACTCAAAACACTGGTGGCTGATTCCAATGACATTTCAGATCTTAAGGCACTGGCGGGACTTGACCGTTTAGAAACACTGAGCCTTTCAAAAAATGCTATCCATGAGCTTTCAAGCCTTGACAGCTTAAGCAGACTTAGAACTTTGAACCTTTATGAAAACGCCATTGCATCAGTTTCAGGCCTTCAGTCGTTGACATTCCTCGAAACGCTCTATTTAGATAAAAACGACATTGCCGATATTTCATCACTGGCCAGCTTAAAATACTTGGCGACGCTTTCACTTGGCAGCAATGCCATTGCAGATGCTTCACCACTGGCACAGCTTCGGTACTTAAAGGATCTTGATCTATCGGATAACAATCTCGTTGACATTGCGGCACTGACAGCGCTGCCATATCTCGAGACCGTTAGTCTCAGGGACAACGATATCCCTGACTATGTGCTTGAAAGTGCTTTTCCGGAAAGTGTTGATGTGACAAAATAAGCATTAGGTGAATTTTTCAAGTTTTAAAAAACTTTTGCAACAATGAAATGATGATAAGTCAAACACCCCGCGGCAATGCTGCGGGGTGTTTGGCTTAATATGGAATGCGGTTTTTCAAATCTGCCTCAGGAAACGGGTTATATGCACAGCAAAGCTGTATCGTCACCAGTCCAGCTTTGTGATACAATTATCTGATACCGATGATACGGTTAGAGCCAAGTGCAGGTTTGATAAAAAGATAGCGTTTGATGGTAAGGTCGATCTGAGTGCAGGGCTCCATCAATTTGATAATGTATGGATGATTGAAGAAAAACCCGAGCAGCAGAAAAGAGGGCGTAAATATGAACGATTCACAGCAGTCAAAAGTATACCAAACGTTAACCGCAATGCAGATCGCATATGAAGCCATTGAGCACCCTGCTGTTTATACAATAGAAGAAATGGAGCAGCTAAACTTGCCTGATGCCGATGCGATTGTAAAAAACCTCTTTATTAGAGATGATAAAAAACGGCATTATTATCTGGTTGTGCTGCAAAAGGAAAAAAGGGTGAACCTAAAGGAACTTAGAACGAAACTGGCGAGCAGACCGCTCACTTTTGCATCTGAAACGGATTTAATGGATAAGCTGGGACTTTTGAAAGGCGCGGTGACACCGCTAGGGATTATCAACGACAGCAACCATGAAGTCATCATTGTTCTCGATAAGGCAATTCTGGCGTTTGACCGTGTTGGCATTCATCCCAATGACAATACGGCGACTGTATTAATGGCACCGTCAGCACTTGTAAAGTATATCGAAGCGCTTGGCAATCCGCTGAGCTATATCGACATTGTATAGCGGATAGAGGACTGCAAAAAAAGCAATCGCCGGTATTCGGATATAGAAGGGGTAGAATCCGATACCGGCGATTTCTTAAAACAGGATAAATAGAAGGTATGTTTCAAAATATAAGTGCTATTTTGCAGAATTTTTCTGTTGTTGTCTTGCTTCAAAATAAGCTTCAACTTTGACTTCGCTGTCAAAGGGCTTATTTCTAAAATCGGTTTCTGACATTTTGCCGAACATTTCCTTTTCGCGTGCAGTCGCCGCTTCGGCCTGTTCTAAAAGTGTTAAAAAACGTTCTGGTGGAATGACGATAATGCCATCTAAGTCGCCAAAGATGATATCGCCGGGATTTATAGTGACGCCGCCGCAAGTTATGGGAACATTGTAATCGCCGTTAACTTCGCCGAATCGTCCTGTTGTCGTCACAGGCGAAATGCCAGTGGAAAAGATGGGGAAGTCAAAATTGCGAATACCGATTGTATCGGTGCTCGGACCATCAATGACAATACCGCCAAGCTTTAATTGACTTGCAATACGGGTGACGCCTTCGCCAACGCAGGCGAACTGATTATCTCCGCATCTGTCGACAACGATGACGGACCCCTCTGGTGCGCGTCGCAGGGCATAAAACAGCATTGCGGAATTACGGCCGCTGAATGTTACGGGAAATGCCGGGCCAATGAGTTTAAAATGATCTGCGACGGGTTTGATGTTTAAGTTCATGAATCCGTCTTCAATATAGTGCCCAATAAGTGCCGGATCCACTTTCATCGCCCTGGCGGCGATTGCTTCTGACCATGTCATCATAAAATACCTCAATATTTAAATAGTGATTGCGGATTGCCCGCATGTATGACGATGCCGCTGTTGGCGGCGTTTATTTCATTTAAATAAATCGTGTGAAAAACATAAAGTGTGTGAAGCACTCTGTATTTAAGCCAATTATATTGAATTCGGGGGAGGCTTACAATATAATAAATATAGGATTGTCCTAGTACACTTATGTGAAAGGGACATCGGGAATGTGCTCATAACGCAGTGAGGGATTTGAAAGGCGCGGGGGTTGGAAACATGTATAAATACGAGACGATTACCAAGTATATCAAGACACAAATTGAACAGGGAAACTATAAGCCGGGGGCTCGCATTCCCTCCATCCGAGTTCTTTCGGATCAGTTTAAATGCGGCAAGGAAACCGTGCAAAAAGCACTGGTTACACTGGAGCGCCAACATCTGCTCTATGCCAAGCCCCAAAGCGGCTATTACGTTATAGAAAATCCTGCATCGGATGCGGCAAATCAAGAAAATATGATCTTTGCCTCAACCAGTTATCCCAATATTGAACGTTTTCCCTATGCTGACTTTCAGCACTGCGTGATACAGGCGATTAACTCCTATAAGGAAAATCAGTTTTATTATACAAAAGCTTGGGGGCTGCCTTCACTTTTGCAGACCATCAAGCTGCGGCTTGAGGAAGATCAGATTTTTGCTAAACTCAGTAATATTTTTATGACAACGGGTGCCCAACAGGCAATTGATTTATTGACGAAGATGCCGTTTCCAAATGGCAATAAAACAATCCTTGCAGAACAGCCCACTTACTTTGGCGCTTTAAAAGCCTTTGAACTAAATTTTATGCCGGTTATTGGAATCAATCGCGGCTTAAATGGCATTGATCTCAATGAAATGGAGACGATTTATAAAAAAAATAAAATTAAGTTTTTCTATACATCCTCGAGATTTCATAATCCCATTGGTTATTCTTATACGCGACAGGAAATCCTCGACATGCTCTATCTGGCTGAAAAATACAATGTCTATATTGTCGAAGACGACTGCATGGCAGATTTTATCGAATCGCCAAAGGATTTGTCAATGTTCTCCTATGATGTCAATGAACGCGTGGTGCATATCAACAGTTTTTCTAAGATTCTCTTCCCGGGACTGAGACTTTCTTCAATTGTCTTGCCGACGTCTTTAGTCGATACGTTTTATGACTATAAGCAATGGGCCGATAGCAATAGCGCCATTATTTCACAGGGAGGTCTTGACATCTACATCAAGAGCGGACTGTTTAAGATTCACAAAGAAAAAATGAAGGCGCTCTATGCCAGCCGCATGTCGCATCTAATCAAAACGCTTGAAGCCAACACTTTTGAAGGCATGCAGTTCAGTAAGCCAAAAGGCGGCTATTTTCTTTGTCTCTATATTGAAAATGGGACTCGATTTGATACCATTATGGAAACGCTTGAATCCATGCATATTAAGCTCGTCGATATCCGTGTTTGCTTTCTCAAAGAATTTGCCAATACCAAGGTGATTAGGCTCAGTGTCAGCAAAATGGACAATGAAACCATTGATTATGCCGTGCCGAAGATCCTCGACGTCATTAAGCGCAATACATTACCCTCAAGATGCTGTAGAGAATGATGAATACGGCAAAGAACACACAAATAACGCGGCAGCTGTTTGAGCAGCTGAGGCCAATGTCGAAAAACTAGGAAGATTATGGCATAATATCAGGTTATTAACATGAATGGGAGAGGTATTTGACCTCTCTCTTTATTTTCAAAACAGCGACAGCTGAGACAAATACGGCACAGTCGAGATTGTACTAGGACAATCATATGAAATATGAGTTGAGAAGCACATGGCAATTTCATATAATTAAACAAAACATAAAGTGTGAACATTCTGTAAATGAAAGGAGGTTATTGAGAACATCGTCAAGTATGATGGAGGCATTTATGAAAACAACAATAAGAGATATGAGTTGGACAGAATTTGACGAATATGTCAAATCATCACCTCTGGTGATTATTCCCACAGGTGCAGTCGAAGTTTATGGGCCGCATATGCCCTTAGGCAGCGATATTATCGTCGTAGAGGAAGTTGCCAAACGTTTATCAGAGGCAACGGGTGCATTGATCGCACCGAGTATGAGTGTTGGCGAAAGCAGAGTTCTCGCAAAATTTCCTGGAACGCTTACCGTTGACGAAGCACATTTTAGAGGTTATCTCGAAGATGTTTGTGAAAGTCTGCGGAGCTGGGGCATTACAAAGTTCCTCTTTATTACAGGACATGCAGGGAACGTACCGATGGTGAGCAGTATCTGCAAAGCTTACAAGCTGAGCCATCCAGAGATCAAGACAGCACAGATTGACTGGTGGCGCTTTGTAGGCGCTAACAGCGGAGATGCTTTAGAACATCAAGGATACATGGCGCATGGACATGCAAGCGAGTGTGCAACGTCAATCATGTTGCATATAAGACCAGAACTCGTGAATATGGATGCAGCGGTCAAATTCGAAATACCAGAAGATCAAGCAAATCAGTTCCCGGATATTTTGCAGTATTTTACCATTGATGAAAAGACGAAAACCGGAACTGTTGGAGATGGTACAATAGCGACTGCAGAAAAAGGCGAAAAGATTATTGCCAATTGCATTAAGCGACTTGAAGCATTTGTCAGTGACTATTATTGATAACGATGCTAAAGTTTAAACCATCGCGTAACATACGCTGAATAAAGATAGAGCCAAAAGAGAAGTCAGCCGTATGATTTTAATTTAACGTGAAACACAAAAGCGCTTTCAGGTACCATTGGATACCGGAAACACATCATAAAAGACAGAAGGCAACAACCGTTGGCTAACCTGGCTCAGGTGCACAGCACCGAGGTCAGCAAATATATTATGATTAAAAAGGGGAGAAAAACATGAATAAGATTTACAAACTACTCATTGGCTTACTCGTGATCAGTATGGTGCTCAGTGGCTGTGGCGGTTCTAAAACCGAAGCGCCGGCAGAATCATCTTCATCATCTTCATCATCTTCATCATCGAGTTCAGCAGAAGCGACGACAGAAACGACTTTTAAAGACACACTTGTCATTGCACACCATGAAGAACCGGCAACGTTGGACCCGCAATATTCCAACATGATTTCATGGTTTGTTATTGAAAAAAATATTTTTAATCCTTTGATTGATTACATCGATGAAAAATATGTACCCGTCTTGGCAACATCTTGGGAGAATATAGACGATACACATATTCGCTTTCACTTAAGAGATGATGTACTCTTCCAAAATGGCGAAAAAATGACAGCTGATGATGTTTATTTTACATTTAAACGTGCGCTGGAATCACCAAAAAGTGCTTCAACCTTCAAAACATTGGATATAGAAAATACAAAAGTAATCGATGACTACACGATTGAGTTTGCATTGAATATGCCTGATGAAGCTTTCTTTAATTCCATTACCAGCGGCCGTGGCAATATCGTGTCAAAAAAAGCAGTTGAAGAAATGGGAGAAGCAGAATTTGCAAGAAACCCTATCGGAACAGGTCCTTACATGGTTTCGGAATGGATTTCGGGAACACAAATTAAATTAGTTGCTTTTGACGGTTATTTTAATGGTGTTGCAAAAACGCCGAATCTTGTTTACAAATTTATACCAGAAGCTTCCAACCGCGTGATTGAACTTGAAACAGGCGATGTTGATGTGGCGTTAAACCTTGCATCAAGTGACATCGCACGTGTTCGCGATATGGAAAATGCCGATATCGTCATGGTGCCGTCATACCGCTATACGACGCTTACCATGAGCATGAAAGACGAAGTTTTAAAAGACAAACGCATTCGTCAAGCACTGGCTTATGCCATTGACAAGCCGCTGCTCGTCGACGTTATTTACGGTGAGTCAGCTGATGCGTTAAATGGTGTTATGCCGACAAATGCCATTGGCTTCAAAGAAATGGAACCGACTGAATACAACCCTGAAAAAGCAAAACAACTTTTAGCAGAAGCGGGTTATGAAAACGGTTTAATTTTAGAGTTCCAAGTTGATCCAGGTTCTGAATACCTTGATATTGCCGAAATCATCCAAAGTATGTGGCAAGATGTCGGCGTTACAGCTAATATTATTACGATGGATAGACCATCTTACCTTGCACAGGGCAATGAATATCAAATTTCTGTCCGTGCCGGGAATGCGAATCATCCATCCAATATTCTTATTATCTATGATTCAGCCTTTGGCGATCGCATTCAGCCAAATGACGATTATATTGACAGTGCATTAAATGAATTTAGACAAATTTATGACGATGCAGATCGTAAAGTGGTACTCGATGAACTTCAAGATTACTTGTGGGATATTAAATACACGATTCCACTGGCACATACGAAAACGATCTATGGTCTTTCCAATAATATTGGAAACTTTGTACCTGATCCGCTTGGATTGGTAGACTGGTCAATTGTTACCGTAACAGAATAACGAATTGCGAAGAAAGCGTTAGAAGTGTTGCGAGGCGTAAAAGTACTAAAATTGCTTCGCAACTCTTTTTTCACCCTTTTGCAGCGTAAAACACTTCAAAAATGGAGCATAACCCTATTATTTTACAATAATATCACTTAAAATAACTTAATAATGAACTCCATGATTTAGAGACATCGTTTGACTGCCGTGTATTTAGCGGAATAGTTATTTGCGATGACACCCAAAGAAATATTGAAAGAAGGACACTATGCTTAGGTTTTTATTTAGGCGCATATTAATGATGATTCCAGTATTGCTTGGCGTTTCATTTGTCGTATTCTTCATGAGCTATTTCACACCGGGTGACCCTGCGGTGATGATTTTAGGCGACATGGCAACACAGGAAGATATTCAAATGATGCATGAGCAGCTTAAACTCGATGAGCCATTTCTGGTTCAATACGTTAATTATGTGAAAAATATCGTCACAAAAGGTGACTTTGGCACTTCTTATACGACAAAACAGCCTGTTTTAGATGAGCTTTTGGTTCGTTTTCCAAATACATTTAAACTCGCAGGATTGAGCGTTATTTTATCTGTTATCATTGGTATTACCGTCGGCATTGTCTCTGCCACGCGGCAGTATTCTATTTTAGATAATGTTGCGACGGCGATTTCCTTTATTGGTGTTTCGATGCCGAACTTTTGGCAAGGAATGATGCTGATCATCGTGTTCTCCGTATGGCTCGGTTGGTTGCCGCCATCCGGCTTCTCGACGCCCATGCACTGGATATTGCCGGCAGTTACCATTGGGACGAGTTCGGCGGCACAGATTATGCGAATGACGCGCTCCAGTATGCTGGAGGTTATTCGTCAGGACTATATCCGAACAGCACGGGCAAAAGGGCAGTCCGAACGCATTGTTATATGGCGGCATGCACTGAAAAATGCACTGATCCCCATTATTACCGTAGTCGGTCTTTCTTTTGGGAGACTGCTCGGCGGAGCAGTACTCACAGAGAGCATTTTCTCCATAGCCGGCATTGGTAAGCTAATGGTAGACGCGATTAATATGCGGAACTATCCATTGGTTCAGGGCGGTGTCTTGTTTATTGCCATTGTCATGTCGGTGGTAAACTTAATTGTAGACGTGCTCTATGCATACGTCGACCCAAGAATTAGAACACAATTTACAACCAATAGTATTCGTAAGAAAATAAGACTGGGGGAGGTAGGCGATGAGTGAAAAAACTGTAGCGATAAAGAGCAGAAACAGCGGTATGATGCGAGACGCCCTCGTACGCCTGCTAAGAAATAAAGCGGCAATCCTCGGTTTGGTGATTATCATTGTACTGATCCTGTCAGCGATTTTTGCAGATATTGTTTCACCATTTAGTTATGATGAACAGGATCTCAGACAGCGTTTTATGGCACCGAGTGCAGAACATTACTTCGGCACAGATGAATACGGCAGAGATATCTTTTCGAGAATTGTTTACGGCAGCAGAACGTCGTTGCTCGTCGGTGCAATTTCCGTCACGATCTCCAGCGGTATTGGAACCATTCTCGGTGCGATTTCAGGTTATTACGGCAATCGCGTGGACAATATTATCATGCGGCTGATTGATGTCATGTTAGCCATTCCCAATATTTTGCTGGCAATTTCCATTGCAGCAACACTTGGCCCTGGGATTGTCAACGTCATGATCGCCGTGGGAATTAGTTCAGTGCCCGGCTATGCTCGGCTGGTTCGCGCTTCGGTTATGTCACTGAGAGACCAAGAATTTATTGAGGCTGCACGATCGATAGGGGCGAATGATGCGCGGATTATTTTAAGGCATATTTTGCCAAACTGTTTAGCGCCAATTATCGTTCAAGCGACAATGAGTATTGCGATTGCAATCCTTTCAGCAGCGGCGCTCAGTTTCTTGGGACTTGGTGTCCAGCCGCCGATGGCTGAATGGGGCTCAATGCTTTCCAACGGACGTGCTTATATTCGAGATTATTGGTGGGTTGTCACATTCCCAGGTGTCGCAATTATGTCGACCGTGTTTGCCTTCAACTTATTTGGAGACGGTCTGCGAGATGCACTCGATCCTAGATTAAAACAGTAGGTGGAGGCTATGAGGGATACGTTATTAGAAATTAAAAATTTAAAAGTCATATACAGTACAGATGGCAAAGTGGTTGAAGCAGTCAATCACATTGATTTAAAGATTCACAAAGGTGAAGCGCTGGGGCTTATTGGTGAAACAGGTGCGGGAAAGACGACGACAGCGCTTAGTATACTCAATTTGATACCCAACCCACCCGGTAAAATCGTCGAAGGCGAAATCTGCTATTGTGGACAAAATCTCCTAAAACTGTCACAAAGAGATATGCGTGCAGTTCGAGGGAATAAAATATCCATGATCTTTCAAGATCCCATGACGGCGCTCAACCCCGTTATGACCGTTGGCGATCAAATTGCCGAAGTCATTAGACTGCACCAAAAGATGCCGCGGGACGAAGCCTATATTAAAGCACAGGAAATGCTGGAAACGGTGGGCATTCCCGGTAATCGACTCAAGGATTTTCCGCATCAATTTTCAGGCGGCATGAAGCAGCGCGTTGTCATCGCCATTTCGCTGGCATGTAATCCGGAACTGCTTATTGCTGACGAGCCGACGACGGCACTGGATGTAACCATTCAGGAGCAAGTGCTCGACTTGATGGAAAAACTGCAAAAAGAATTTAATACGTCGCTTTTGATGATTACACACGACCTCGGCGTCGTTGCAGAGGTGTGCGAAACTGTTGCCATTATGTATGCTGGCGAAATTGTTGAATACGGAACCATTGAGCAGGTTTACAATGATACAAAACATCCGTATACAAGAGGCCTGTTTGATTCTATTCCGAAGTTTCATGAAGATGTTAAGCGCCTTAAACCGATTAAAGGACAGATGCCAAACCCGGCCAATCTGCCGGTCGGATGCAATTTTGCCGATAGATGCCCGGACGTCATGCCAAGGTGCCGCGAGAGTGAACCCGTGGTGATTGACGTTGGTGAGAACCACCTCGTAAAATGTTATAAATATATCGGTGGAGGTGATCAGGCATGAGCACTTTATTAGAAGTTAAAAATCTAAAAAAGCATTTTAAAACACCGAATGGAATGCTTCACGCTGTGGACGGTGTCAGCCTAAAAATTGAGACACAGAAGACATTGGGCGTTGTGGGCGAATCAGGCTGCGGCAAATCGACACTTGGCAGAACGATTGTCCATTTGCTCCCTAAAACCAGCGGCGAGATCTATTTCGAAGGTGAAGATATTACCAATATCGATAAAACGGCATTAAAAGCGCTGAGACCCAATATGCAAATGATTTTTCAAGATCCTTATTCGTCGCTAAATCCCAGAATGTCTGTATTTCAGACTATTTCAGAACCTTTGGTGATCAATCGGGTTGAAACAGATCGATCTAAACTCACGAAAAGGGTTTTCGAGCTCATGGATATTGTAGGGCTTTCAGCCGATTTGGCAAATTGCTTTCCACATGAACTCGATGGCGGGAGGCGACAACGGATTGGCGTGGCCCGTGCGCTGGCACTTAAACCGAAGTTTATCGTCTGCGATGAACCCGTATCGGCGCTGGATGTATCTATTCAGGCGCAGATTTTAAATCTCATGCAGGATTTGCAGGATGAGCTGGGACTGACCTATCTATTTATTACGCACGATTTGTCAGTGGTTAAGCATATTTCAGATGATATACTCGTGATGTACATGGGCAAGATGGTGGAATACACATCGTCATCACAGCTCTTTAAAAATCGTTTGCATCCGTATACCAAGGCGCTTCTGGCTGCAGTGCCAATTGCAGAAGTCGGGGCAAAAAAAGAGCGCAGCTTATTAAAAGGTGAAATTTCATCACCGGTTAATCCGAAACCGGGATGTCGATTTGCATCACGATGTGCGTATGTTAAGGATAAATGTCGTACAGAAGAACCTGTTTTTGAAGCTGTGACCGAAGGTCACTACGTCGCTTGCCATTATGTTAAGGAAATCAATCAGCTATAAAAAACCTACGCTATAAAATGTCGGCCAGCAGTGAATGGCTGGCCGACAATAATGTGACGCAAGTATCAATAACAATACATGATGACGTAAGATTGGTATATAATAGAAAGGTAGTGCTATGAGAACATATAAAATCGGCATGATACAAATGGACACGGGCGGTGACCGTGATGATAATTTAAAACGTATTGAAGCGTTTATTGCAAAGGCAAAATCTGAGGATGTTGCCCTAATTGCATTGCCAGAAGTCATGAACCGCATGACTGCGGATCGCACCATAGATACTTCCGAGCCATTGGATGGCCCAACGATTACATTTATGAAAGCATGTGCAAAGAAGTACGGCATGTGGATTCATTGCGGCAGCATCAGAGAAAGGCAAGCGGAAGGCTTGCCGTACAACACGACGGTGTTGTTGAATCCCGAAGGTGAAACGGTTTCGATTTATCGAAAAATTCATCTATATGATGTTGATATTCCGGGAAAAGTAACCGCACTTGAATCTTCGCGCAATAAAGCGGGCGGTGATGTGGTTTCCGTTGAAACGTCAATTGGGCATTTGGGATTGACCATCTGTTATGATCTTAGATTTCCTGAACTTTTCAGATTGCTTTCGCTGCAGGGCTCAGAAATCATCTTTGTACCTGCAAACTTTGCCTATGCAACTGGTGAAGCACATTGGGAAACGCTTTTAAGAGCGCGTGCCATCGAAAACGGATGTTACATTATTGCATCAGCTCAAACGGGTGAGAAACGCGAAAACATTCATTCCTATGGTCATAGCCTGATGATTAACCCATGGGGCGAAATTATTGCGGAAATTGAAAAAGAAGAAGCCATGGTGATTGCAACCGTAGATCTCGATATGGTAACCCGTATGAGAGATGAGTTGCCAAGCTTAAAGAATAGACGTCCAGACGTATATCGACTCGAAACGGTTTAAAGGTATTCAAATTCGCATAATGTTGTGCGACTATATTAAACGTATGAAAAAATGCGTTAAATCAAAGGAGGCTTTTCGACATGCAGTATCAATTTGACAAAATTATTGATCGAAAAAATACCAATTCAGTAAAATGGGAACCCAATGTTTTAAAAACGATGTTTGGCGATGAAGAGATGCTGCCAATGTGGGTGGCGGATATGGACTTTAAATGTCCTGATCCCGTTGTAGAGGCGTTGGTAAAAAGAGCTGAACACGGAATCTATGGTTATGCGGACATTGACGAATCCTATTATGAAGCGATTGTTGACTGGAATGCTCGCCGCAATAACTGGCAGCTTGATAAATCGTGGATCGTCTTTACACCCGGTGTCGTTCCCGCAGTGAATTATTTAGTTCAGACGTTCTGCAAAACGGGCGATAAAGTGATTATTCAAAATCCCGTCTATTATCCGTTCTCAATGGCCATTAATAACAACGGTGCTGGCATTGTGCTCAATCCGTTGAAAGAAGAAGCCGGCGACTACGTTATGGATTATGAAGATCTTGAAGCAAAAGTAAAAGATCCTCGTGTTAGAATGCTGATTCTATGCAGCCCGCACAATCCTGTGGGGCGTGTCTGGCGAAAAGAAGAACTGGAACGCCTTGGTGAAATTTGTTTAGCAAATGATGTCTTGGTCGTTGCAGATGAAATTCACTCAGACCTCATCATGAGCGGGCATCAGCATACGCCGTTTGCAAGCATTTCAGAATCTTTTGCCAACAACAGCATTACCTGTGTGGCACCATCTAAAACATTTAACCTCGCAGGGCTTCAAGTATCGAATATTATTATTCCGAACGATAAACTGCGAAAGGAATATCAAGTAACGCTTGAAAACAATGCGATTCGTCATCCGAATACCTTTGGGATTGTGGCGCTGGAAGCGGCGTATACAAAAGGCGAACCATGGCTGGAAGCTGTTTTAGCATACATTGAAGGCAATATGGACTTTATCAAAAAGTTTGTAGACGAGCGTTTACCGGGCGTAACCTTTAAAAAGCCAGAGGGAACCTATCTGGCATGGCTCGACTTTAGAGGGCTTAATATGGATCAAAGCTCACTTGAAAAGTGGATGCAAAGAGATCTGAAACTGGCACTTGATGAAGGTTATATCTTTGGCAGCGGCGGTGAAGGCTTTGAACGCATCAACGCGGCGTGTCCTCGATCATTGATCGAAGAAGCGCTTGGCCGAATCGAACGCGGCATTAAGGCACTGAACAGCAAATAGGTAAATTTATTAGATTTTCAAATGACGCAATTGGCCGAATGTAAAATGATTTAAGAACAATCGGTACTTAACGAAGTGAATAGAATTTAGAATATTAAGATTGCCGACGGGATAACCTGTCGGCAATTTTTTATAGTGCATTAGCGGCACACTTTTCTTTAATAGATAAGCAAGATCAAAAAACAATTGACAAAGCTGTCTAATGACGTTAGACTATAGTTGTCTAATGATATTAGACAGCATGCGACGCTTGATGCAGCGATTAGATTGGTTAAGTTAATTTGAATCGTTGAAGTTGTAAATTGATTAACATATGAAGCGATAAAAAGCATTGAAATTTTAACGAATGAAATGCGTTAAGATGATATTTAACAAAGAAGAGGTGCAAGGTGTGGAATTGTTAAAGCTAGGTGAAATGGAAATGAAATTTGCAGAGATGATCTGGGAACAGGCACCGGTAACGACGCGGGTGCTCATACAGGAAGCAAAAACGACATTTGATTGGAAACGAACGACGACATATACCATGTTAAAAAGATTGTGTGATCGAGGATTGTTTCAAAATAAAGACGGGGTGGTCGTTGTTTTGATGACCAAGGAAGCTTTTCTGGCGGCACGGGGAGAACAGTTTATTAATGATGCTTATGGGGGTTCTCTGCCCAAATTTATCACCGCTTTTGCGAAACATTCGAAACTTGGCGATCGGGAGATCGAAGCGCTTGAAGCACTTATTGCAGCTTATAAGGATGGCGATCAATGATGGATACAATATTAACAAAACTGTTAACGATGAGTGTGAACACAACAATTGCCATTGGCTGTGTTTTTGCTTTGCGCATACTGTTTCGAAACATGCATAAGCGACACGTTTATCTGCTTTGGTCAGTAGTGCTTTATCGCATGATTTGGCCGTTCTCGATGCATTCGATGGTCGTGGCTTTCAGTCAATGGGCAAAATCGATAGGGGTATCAAGTCATCGGGAATTCGAGACAGCAGCGGCAGCAATTGATGGCGTCGTAGCACAATCACAGCGATTGTCTGTAACGGCACCCGTGGTCAATGCGGTGACGCGGCGTGTCGTGCCAGATGGTGTCATGATACATTCAGATGCTATGTGGGAACGTTTGGTGATTATTATTTGGGTACTAGGTATTTTGGCAGTACTTGGAAAGGGGATTGCTTCGGCAATTCAATTGCAGCATCAGCTGCGCTATGCTGAAAAAGTTGCAGATCAGGCATTGATTTATACGTTGCCTGGTATTGAGACGCCATTTGTTATGGGAATCATAAAACCTGTGATTTACGTACCGCTAGGTTTTGATTTACAGGCGAATCATACTGTTTTACAGCATGAAAAAATGCATATCGTGCGAAAAGATATGCTCTTTAGGCTCATTGGCTATGCGGCAGTAAGCGTTCACTGGTTTAATCCATTGGTATGGCTGGCGTATAGAGTCTCTGAGGCGGATATGGAAATGGCCTGTGACGAGGCGGTTATTGAAAATCTTGGTGAAAGCATAAAGCCCGCTTATGCGACGGCAATTCTCAAGACGGCATCCATGCATACCGCGCAGGGCGTCGGCTTTGGCAAAGGCGATATTAAACAGCGAATTAAACGCGTGTTAAAATATAAACAGCAAAAACGCCTGTTGGTGTGGTCGAGTATTGGCATCTGCTTCATTTGTGCTGTTGGCGTATTGCTGGTGACACAGCGTGAAGCTCCGGCAGCGATGCCTGATCGATCAGCAGTATTAGAGCTCATTGAACCTGTTGACGTTGAGACGCTCTATGCCAATCGTACACTTTATGTTGGGGACAATTCAAAAGTCGTCGGTATTTTGAGCGGTCTTTCAATGCCGGAGGCATTAACCTATGGGGGTGTTGCGCTGCAAACTTCTGAATTGCCTTATGGGGTTACGATACCTCTGACGACAAAAGACGATGCTTATCTCGAACAATGGGGTGATCATAAGGATGCCATTGGCGATCCCAGTGCTTCGATGATTTTGAATCGAAATGCGGCGATATTGCTAGCGCTGATTGACAATGCATCGTGGGTGCGGTATGAAATCAATTCACTGCATGAAGGGCGATCATACACTTTTGACCGTGAATGGGCAGATTCTTTATTTCAGCGTGATATTCGAATGTTTGGTGAGTCTGAAAGCTCACTTGCAAATCTTGCCAATGTGATGAATAATGCATTGCCGGATCAAGTGATCACAAATGCGCTGACGGCGTACTTGCGTTCGAACACAGGTTTTAATGGCGGCGGTGCTGCTGAAAGTCAAAGCGAAGCGTTGATTGAGACGACGTCCTACACACCGCTTGGGATGATTGTTTCGGACAGCAATAACGATTCGGTGACGGTTTATACGGCGGCGATGGCATGTGATTTTACCAAACAGGATGGGCGGCTGATTGAACAGCAGCGTATCGAAACGCCGGTGCTGATGACACTGCAAGTGACGGAACAGGGAATATATGAACTCATAGAGATCCGGACGCCTAATACAGCAGAACAAGCTGAAACATGGCGAACCGTTCATAAAAATGTGGCAGATCCAATACCGCTTACATCGTATACAGTTCCAAATGCGATTGCGTGTTATCAGCAGGCGATTGCTGAAGCGGTATTGCCACCGGAGGCGATAAAGGTGTGGATTGAAGCGTTGATTGCCGAAATCGAATCTTCACCGGCGCTCAGTTCGGCACCTGGCGATTATATTGAGACGCATCGTGATGCTTATGACGAACTCGTTTATTTGGGGCGCGAAACACTGAAATATGGTTTTGCAGCCTTTGAAAACGGCGGCTTGAAGGGACTTGATGGTCATCTTGTTGCAATCGCGTGTCTCGATATTATCCCTGCTTTAGGTGAACCGCTAGCAAGCGAAGCAATGGTTGAGACGGGCTATGACTGGTATACAGTTTATCGGACGCAGACGCTTGGACATTTTGAAGCAATGCCGGATGACGCGGTTTTTCAGAAAGCCTATCCGGCAGGCGCTGTTCTCATGTCGATTATTGAAAAGTGATGAAAATAGGTGTTTAAGAGAATTGATTATTTTAAGATAATCATAATGTTATCTGAATCAATCAAACAACTTAAATGCCTTTTATTTTTTTGTTTTTTAGTAATTTCATCAAATACTTTAAGTGTATTTGGTGAGATTGATTAATCGTTTATTGATTTACATAAAATTGATTAAAATTTATCAAAATAGGTATACATAGAATGACGAAATCAGTAAAAATGAAGGAGGCTTTATCATGAATCGCAATCAACTGGAAATTGAATGGGATGAAATGAAAGAAGAAGTCAAAATGAGATGGGATGAGCTGACAGATAATGATCTGGATGAGATCGAAGCTAATCTCGAAAGCTTGGTTGGTATTATTGAAAAACGCTGCGGCGTATCACATGCGGAGGCTGAAAAAGAAGTGAATGATTTCAGTCATGCATGGGTTAATCGAAATTTCCAATAACAGAGGAAAGGAACAGTAAGGGCGTATGGTAAAACGACATCATGAACGGCACTGAAAAGACAGCTTTCGCAAGGGGGCTGTTTTTTCATGCAAAGAGGATCCAAACCTGTAAAAGTGTCTCTGGGGGAATTGACAGGCGATTAATATTGCCGTTTGGAGGACTATTCGTATAAGCAAATGATAGTATTGCCGAGATCTGGGTATCCTTTTGATATATCCCATTTTTGAGGTGCTCCCATGTATGAAAAGTTGTGTACAGTAAATGAAAAATTGAGTTTTTTTCGACATCATCGAATGATTTTATTAATGGTCATTGGCATTTTTTTACTGTTTTTTTTGCAGTCGGCCGCGTTTGCAAACGGTACTGAAGAGGCGGCGGTTTTCCCAAGATCAGATTTGAGTTATGAAGACCAAGCGATGACCGGCTATTTTAATATATTGGCGCATCGTGCTGCGGTAGAACCCTTTAATGTCATTGCGTTGGTGATTTTTGTACTCGCCATCGCCCATACACTGTTGACCAGTTTTTTTACGGGACTTGCGCATCGTTTGGAGCATGAATATGAGTTGCTGATTAAAGAAGGTCTTCGCGATAAGCACTCACATTCGATCCCTGCCAGTTTTTTTCACTTATTGGGCGAAATAGAAGTGGTCTTTGGATTTTGGGCGGTTTTTCTGGCTATTGCCATTGCGACTTATTATGATTGGTCGACATTTGTACACTATGTCGAAGGGCTTGAATATATTGAACCGCTCTTTGTTATTGTGATTATGGTGATTGCCTCTTCGCGACCGATTATTAAACTCTTTGAACTCGTCCTTTGGCGCATTGTCAGAATCATTGGCGATTCGCTTGAGACATGGTGGGTACTCATATTATTTTTATCGGGTATTCTGGGTGCATTTATCACGGAACCTGCTGCCATGGCTGTTTCGGCGTTGCTACTTGCAGATAAGTTTTATAGTCTTGGGCCATCTAAAAGATTGAAATATGCGACACTGGCGTTGCTCTTCGTCAACATCTCAATTGGCGGTTCATTGACCAATTTTGCATCGCCGCCGGTGATGATGGTAGCGGGGCCTTGGTCTTGGGATATGAATTTTATGCTGACCACATTTGGTTGGAAGACACTTCTGGCACTGGTTGCCAATACGGCAAGTTATTACATATTGATTCGAGGTGAACTTGGAGATATGAAGGAAGCCTACGAAAATGCAAAATTTAAACGTTATATACAGCGGCGTTTCATTAGTCAAAAGGAACTTGAAGAGAATTTTACGGAACTGGAAAAACTGGTGGATAAACGCGTTCACTTTACGTCTGAACTCAATGCATACAGCATTATTCTGAAAGAAAACATCAAGGATTTGGCTCACGAAAAACTGACGCCTGAAGAGTGTGAAAAATATGATATCAGCAATGCCATCGACGAAAAATTTGATGGGATTGTAATGGAAGAAATGGCGAAGTCCATCCCGGGACTTACAAAGTCATCAGGTTTGACGACAATCTACGATTCACACTGGGATGAGCGGGAAGATCAAGTTCCCTATTGGATTATGGGTGTCCATGTGTTTTTCCTCGTTTGGACAGTGATTCATGCTGAGACACCAGTCCTTTTCTTAGCGGGTTTTCTTTTCTTTCTCGGTTTTTATCAAGTCACTGAATTTTATCAAAACAGGTTGGATTTAAAGTCTCCATTGCTTGTCGCATTCTTTTTATCGGGCATTATGATTCATGGGACGCTGCAAGCTTGGTGGATTGCCCCGTTACTTGGAAGATTAAACCCTTTGCATCTCAATATTGCAGCAACGGTTTTAACGGCTTTTAATGACAATGCCGCCATTACTTATTTAAGTACGCTGGTACCGGATTTCCCAGCATCTATGCGTTATGCTGTCGTATCAGGCGCTTTGACTGGCGGGGGGCTTACCATTATTGCCAATGCACCAAACCCTATTGGTCAGTCTGTGCTAAAACGTTTTTTTGAAACGGGTATTTCTGCGGGCAAACTTTTTCAATATGCTCTGCTGCCAACATTGCTAACGGCGCTGATCTATAATTTCTTTTCCTGATAGGAGGCTTTTTATGGTGATTTATGAAACGACATTTCACTCGACATTCGAATTGGTGGATGAAAAAGCGAAAGAAGCGCTGATGCTGTTAAAAGCCAGAGAAATTGACTGGATGTCTCATACGCTTTTTAAAATCAATTTTGTACTCAGAGAGCTGTTAAATAATGCAGTGGAACACGGCAATGCATTTGATCCGCAAAAAAAAGTCTTTTTGAGAATCGAATCAAGAGATCAACTGTTTATTTTTACAATTCGAGATGAGGGGTCAGGTATTTGCATGGATGTAGCATCCTCTGATGCAGGTGTCGCAGAAAAAGTGCCAAGGCACGACAAGACCTATCATGCAATTTGTGCCAATGAGACACTGGAGCGTCTGAAACATTCGGCGGATGAGACCGAGTCGGACGTTGATGCACTCGCTGACCGACGACGAGGATTAGAAACGATTAGACGGCTGGAATTTGAGCTAAATATAACGGGAAACACCATCGTTGCGACGTTGGATTTGAGTAAGGAGGCGATGCAATGAATCATTTGAAAATGACAATTAAGGATGGCTTAACGGCCAACAACGTTGCAGCTTATCAAAAAGAAGTTGAACAAATTTTTACGGAGATCGATGATTTTAATGAACTTATATTAGACTTGGCAGGCAATGACAATATTGATTCAACAGGTGTTACCTTTATTATCAGTGTTTTTAAACGTGCAAAGGGTATGGAAAAACATTTTAGAGTTATTGGCGCCAATGCGGATGTACAGATGTTGTTTAAACTGATGAAGCTCGATCAGTTTTTTGAAATGAGTGATTGATTCGGGGGTGATGATTTGGGTTACTGTATTCTCATTGCAGATGATGCTAATATGAATCGGATGCTGGTTAAGGAAATTTTATCGCAAAGTTTACAAAATGTAACGTTTGAAGAGGCGGCAAATGGGTTAGAAGTTTTAGAGATTGTTTCAAAGAAGCAGATTGACCTCATAATGCTGGATTTAATTATGCCGAAAATGGATGGCTATGAAACGCTGAAAAAACTTAAGAGTCATGAACGAAGCCGAGATATTCCGGTTATCGTCAACAGTTCCATTCGGGAGATTGCCTCGATAGAGAGCACGTTGAAAAGCGGTGCAGTGGACTACTTTACGAAGCCTTTGTCACCGGATGATATGAACATTATCTTGCCGCTCAAAGCAAAAAACGCACTGATTATGTATGAGCAGAGCCGGACTATTTTTGAGCTTAATCGGGAAATTCAGGAAGAACTTAAAAATGCCAATGTCTTTGCCAATATTATGCTGCCGAAGTCGGATAGTTTTGAAGACATAGATCTCTATATTAAGTATCAGCCATCACTTGGGATTGGCGGCGATTTTTTTGACTGCGTTGAGAGAGATGGGCGCGTCTACTTTATGATCGCAGATGTGACGGGACATGGTATTGCAGCCGGTATGGCATCGTCCATGGTTAAAATTCTGTTCCGAAAGTGTGTCGATCATACAGCGTATATGCCGCATGAAATTCTGGAAGATATGAACCGAGCGATCTTTGAATACTTTGATTTTGCAGGGAGAGATCATTACTTTGTCTTCACGGCATTCGTAGGGATTATTGATCATGGCAAACTCTACTATGCCAATGCCGGACAGCCATATCCACTTATTTATATTTCATCGGAAGACGTGATACAGACCATTGAACAAAATGGCTTTATCGTTGGTATTTTTGATGATATTGCATTTGAAACGGAAGTGATCCCCTTTGAAAGTGACGACAGCATTTTTCTCTATACAGATGGTCTTTTCTGTTCCGGTGAAGCATCGGATATAACGGCGTGGACAGAGGTCAAAAAAGTAGCAGAAAAGTTCCAAACAATGTGGACGCAATCACCAAAAGATTTTCTGGACGAAGTACTCTATGCCTTTCATATGATTCACAAATCGAAAGAGACACACTTTAACGACGATGTAGCAATGATGGTGTTAAAGGGCAAATAAAAGACAGTACAGCCAACGATAAGGACAGAAGACAATAAGGCTGATGCTGTCAAAGCGAGGGCTTAAATTCGGTTGATGTGACGCTATAAGATGTGTTAAACTGAAAATGTACGTGTACAGGATAAAAACACGATCCGGTTGGTAGTCCGGATGCGGTTTATGGAGAAAGATGATAGAGCGCTGTAAAACCGTCAGTAACCTGCCCTCCTGGGTTGTCCATTCTTGAAAAAATGCCGTTCAAATAAGGAGGGAATATGAGCATTTTTTTAAGAGGACAGTTAACCGTTTTTTTTGAATCACCCTATTGGGTCGGCGTTTTTGAACGCTGGACTGAGGGGACTTTTCAGGCGAGTAAGGTAACCTTTGGTGCTGAACCGAGTACAGCTGAAGTCTATGTATTTTTAATGAATCAATACAAGCATTTGACTTTTAGTGAAGGCGTTGATGATGGCACGGCGGTGAAAACGATAAACCCCAAGCGATTGCAGCGCGCGATTCATCGGCAGACGATTGATCAGGATGTGCGTTCCAAAGCTCAGGCAGTTATTGCCGCGCAATATGAAGCGCAGAAATGTGTTCGGCGCAAAGCGGCCAAAGAACGCAGTGCTTTAACAGCTGCGGCTCGATATGAACAGAAACAAGTGAAAAAGAAGCAAAAAAAGCGTGGCCATTAATGGCTGAAAATGTCTGAAGCCGCGGGAACCGAAAAGCGTTCCCGCGGTTTTTAATGTGCCTTGAAGGATCAAAAGATGGAAAATCTCATCATAATCTTTAGCGTTTTCTTTACGACTGCCGTATTTTTTTACGATTGGATACATTTTGTTTATATTTCCTTTTTATAATGGGAGAGAGTATCCAATGAAAACTGAAAAATGATGCGGTTGATTGATAGTATTTACTGAGGGTCACCGGTTACAATTAAATGAAGGATACAAATAAATGAAGGATGCAAAAGTGATGTTTAAGGAATTTGCATAATCGCCTTAAAATTGCCTCATTTAGAAGCTGATTCACATTAAAGAGCAATTGTCATAAAATAAAAAAGGGGGAACCATGCCTGAAAAAATATTAATTGCAGATGATGAAGCCGGTATTGTCAGTGCAGTCAGTTATGCCTTAAAACGAGAGGGGTACACGGTAGAAACGGCATGCAATGGGCGCGAAGCACTGACACTGGCGGCGCAGTTTAAACCGGATATACTAATTCTTGATATTATGATGCCTGAACTCAGTGGTTTAGAGGTTTGCAAAGCGATGGAGGGCAATTCGTCCGCGGGGATTATATTACTGACAGCAAAAGATGATATTGTCGATAAAGTGCTGGGGCTGGCTTTTGGTGCAGACGATTATCTGACAAAACCGTTCGATATGCGCGAATTGATGGCACGTGTCAAAGCGCTGATTAGACGGCTTGGAAAAGAAGCAACCGCAGTGCAGTATCAATATGACGCGATTTGTGTGATTCCGTCCAGACGTGAAGCGCGAGTTGATGGACGTATACTTTCATTGACGCCAAAAGAGTTTGATCTGCTGGCGTTATTGGTCGCACACCCCGGTAGGGTTTATGAACGCGAGATGCTACTGGATATGCTTTGGGAGATGACCTATGAAGGCGGTACCCGAACAGTTGATATTCACGTTCAAAGGCTTAGGAAGAAATTAGGTACGGCGTATGAGCATTTAATCCAAACGGTTTATGGCGTTGGCTATAAAATTGGAGGTTGATGTGAAGCAGAGCATCAAATTTAAAACGGGGTTCTTTTTAGCGACGATTCTGCTGATTGCCATAACGGCATTGAGTGCCTTGGTTCTCTTTAATATTCGGAATTATCAGCGACAGGAGTTCGAGCGCACACTTATGGAGCGCGGTGAAATTGCGAATGACTATATTAAGCAGACTTATTTGATGGAGTCCATCGTCGATCCGCAGGCTTTTATCCATACAAGGGCAGCAGCACTGGTAAAGCGATTTGATCTCATCAGTGGGCTTCGGGTTGTCCTCTACGATAGAGATGGTGAAATTATCGCAGACTCAAGGTCTTATTTACCGACAGTGGCCGTTGAGAAAATGATGCCGTATGCGCTGGACGGGCAGAATGTGTATGTACAGCGCGGTAATACGGTTCATTTTTTAACACCGCTCAGCAATACGAATCAGCAAATCGGCGTTTTGCGATACGATGACGATGTATCGGCAATGAATGCTTTTTACGGACTGATGACAAAACGGTTGATGTCGATGGCAGGCATTGTCTTTGTCGTAACGTTAGTTGGGGCGATTGTCTTTAGTCATCCGCTGACAAAAGGATTGGCACAGTTAACAGCGTCTGCGGCAGCTATTGAGGCTGGTCGACCGAAAGAGGTGGTGCGGCTGGTACGAAAGGATGAACTTGGTGAACTCAGCGAGGCCATTTGGCATATGGGTGAAACCATAGCGAGGCAAATGAACGCGCTGCATTCAGAACAGGATAAGCTGCGTCATGCTGTTGACGATTTGGAAGCAATGGGACAGCATCAGAAACGCTTCATTGGCAATGTGACACATGAATTCAGAACGCCGTTGACAGTGATCAAGGCCTACGCTGACTTGATTCAAATGTATGAATCCGATAGGGAACTGCACGGTGAAGCTGCCGCTTATATTCAAAAGGAAGTCAGTCGGCTTTCAGAAATGGTCAATCGCGTATTGCGTTTAACGGCAATGGAGCATTATGATTTTCAGCTCAAGTGTGAGGTCTTAAACTTGGGCGAATGTCTGGAAGTTGCCGTACAGCACGTTCATGGAAAGGCACAGCATCGTGGGCTGGAGATGATACAAGCATTTGAACCGGTTTGCGTCTATGCTGATAGAGAAGCCGTTATGCAAATCGCCATTAATCTCCTCGATAATGCGATTAAATACAATCGGCCAAACGGGAGGATAACCATTCGTTGTTTTGAAATGGATCAGATGGCGTGTTTAGAAGTCGCAGATACGGGCGTGGGCATTTCTGAATCAGAGAAAACTGCGATCTTTGAGCCTTTTTACCGCATTGATCAGAGCCGTGCCGGTGATGATGAAAGCAGCGGCATCGGATTGGCGCTGGTTAAGGGGCTTGTGGAAAAACTGGGTGGACAGATTACAGTCGAAGATGAAGTAACCGGCGGAACGCGATTTACCGTACGGATGCCGATCGCTTAAAATGTCGGAACAAGCAAAGTGATTAAGGATGCGTTTGCAGTGAAGTTGATATTGTTTACAATGTGGATACATTTGTTTATTGTGATGAAAAGATTGAAGCGTATGCTAATAGCATCACTTCGTTAGGAGACGATGATGATTAAGTTTAATCGAATGACAATAAAGCACCGATCTTGGCGAATTTTTTTATTGACGGGTGTGTTGAGCGCTATGAGCATCAGTCTGCTGACAGCCTGCCAATCAGATGCATATCATCGAAAAACTGTTTCAGTGGGTGAGGAAACCCTCGTGATGCTTACACCTCTGGATGATGCAGAAGCATCAGATACTTACATGACGCTGAACAATCGTTTTGACTTTCAGAAAATAGAGCGTTATGAAGGAATGCGTGGTGAAGGCTGGCTTGATGATGATACTGTTTTGGTGACGAGACCCAATGAGGCGATTTCACCGGTGGTTGCTTTTAATGCTGTTCAGACCGTGCAGAGTCTTTATGCATTTCAGCTAAATGACGCAAGGCTGAAACAGCTTTCAGAACCATCAGCCTACATATGGGCGCCGATTATTTCACCGGATAGACAGCATCTTTTTTACGCGAAAGTTATCGATGGCATGACGATGGGTGAGATGTCGGATGCGAATGGCAAGGCGAAAGTAACGGTGGATGTACCAATGGGATATGGGAAGGCGGAATGGCTTAGCAATGATGAAGTCATCGTTCCCTATGGGAAAGACGGTGTTTGTATTATCAATGCAGATCAAACAGTGGATTATATGGATGGTATCGGTAGTATGCAAACGCAGCGTGCAGTGAAAGTTGGTGACAATATCTATTACGTTGGTACAGACCGAACCCTTAAGGCATATGACCTATCGCGAGGGATTCGTTCGACAATTGCCGATGCTGTGTTAGGATTTGAATTGTCGCCTAATCGGGATGCCTTTGCGGTTGAACGTCGTATTGATAATGAGACGGTGTCGCTCGTTCGAATGAACTTAACAGGAGATGAAAACGAAGTGTTGGCTGAAGGCAGTGCGATTTTTGGTATTGAATGGTCGCCTCAGCAGGATAAATTGGCGTATATCGTCATATCAGAAGATGAACAAAAAACGGGCCTACATATTCTTCATTTGAATAAGATGACAGACCTGTTCGTTTCCAGAGAATTTGTCGATGTCGTGGACGGTGTCAAATGGAGCCCATCCGGTGACAAGTTGCTGACGAGCATTGCAGAAACGAAAGCCATGAAAGCAATGGATGTTTCTTATGTCATTTATCTCAAATAGGGCACCGCTGAAAGGAGACACATATGTTTAAACAATCATTGAACCATAAAACGGGTATGCTGAGAGGACAGCGATTGAGAATGCTGTTATTGACGCTTTTAATCAGTGTGCTTGCCACCGTTGCATTAACGGGATGTAAAGATACGACAAGTCAAGATGATCCTCAGAATAATTTGCCAAATAGTGAACAAAGTGATAATGCAGCAGGACAGGATGATGAAGCAGAAGGGCCCATAGAATCTGATGCGACGGAAGGGGAAACGGCAGAAGAAGCGTCTGCTAATGCAGATCATGAAGCGATCGAAACAAAGGATAACAAATTTGAAACCTACATTAGCCTTTTGGGAATGGATGAACAAACGTTGACGGAAACACTAAATGAAACGCCGGAGAAAACGGATGAAGGCGGTCTGGCATTTGAAAACGAAGGGATACGCGTTTGGTTTAACGATAATACCGTTAGTCAAGTGTTCACAACTTCTTCTGAGATCGACTTGGACGGTGTCGTACTCGGCGATACAATTGATGCCTTTAAAACCGTATTTGGAGAGCCAACCAGCGACAGCGACGGCGATATGCACTTTCAATACGGTGATGTTTATCTTTCTGTCAACTATGATGCGGCAACGCAGAAGACAATGGCGCTTTATATTCTAAAAGAAGATTTTTAGAATGGTGATTAGGCTGACAATTATTCCGAATGACCACATTTAGACAGTGTTAAAATTTCTGAATAATATAGACGCCGCCGATTAAGAGAACGAGTCCTATAAGGCGCATGGGATTTAATGCGTGAACAGCATTGCCGAAGAGTCCAAAGTGGTCGAAGAGAATTGAGAGCAGTACTTGACCGAAGATGACCATGCTGAACATATTGGCGAAACCGATTTTCTGAGGTGCGATAATGGACATGAAGATATAAAAGGCGCCAAATAGTCCGCCGGTAAAAAGCCACCAAGGCATGCCTGTGAATAGCGTTTGGCGATCAATAACATAACTCTTATTGAGAATAGAGGCAAAGAAAATAACGGCAAGGCTGAGGGTGCCAACGGCAAAACTTATTAATGATGACAGGACAGGATTGCCAATACTTTGGCGAAGCTGACTGTTAATGCCGACTTGAATGGCGACAGCAGTACCGGCGACAAAAGATAAAAGATAGTAAAGATAGGACATGACTTCCTCCCTTAAAATTAAAATGGCAATTTATTAAGATGTGCATGTGCGTTCAAGGCGCAGCGGTATAGGTATTTTATACTGCTGCGCTTTGGCGGCATTTCAATATCATAGCAGAGCTTTAGCTAAGATACAAGCTAAAATGTAAAAAAGTTGTAAATGGCTTTAGGGTGCTTTTAGCGTTCGTGCAATTGGGTATGAAAAGGATATCTGTAAATCGTAAGGGAGGCATGACATATGAACAACCTGCAATCGCAGCTCGAGCATCGCACCATTCGTCAATTCAAACAAGAACCTATTCCAGAAACGCTATTTGATCAGCTGATGGCTGTTGCCCGACAGACGGCAACTTCCAACGGCATGCAGCAGTATTCGATTATTCGTGTTACCGATCCTGAACTGAAACAGTCGATTGCTGAAATCTGTCATCAAAAGTATGTGGCGAGAGCGCCGGAACTGCTTATCTTTATTGCAGATCAACATCGCAATGCGCAAATTGCTAAGGAAAAAGCGGGTTCAGTTTTTTATGCATCTGATATGGATCGTTTTTTCCAAGGTGTTACAGATGCATGCCTTGCAGCGCA
Source organism: Fusibacter paucivorans (assembly GCF_018390735.1). Classification (GTDB taxonomy): domain Bacteria; phylum Bacillota; class Clostridia; order Peptostreptococcales; family Acidaminobacteraceae; genus Fusibacter; species Fusibacter paucivorans. The sequence continues at coordinate 46,316 of NZ_JAHBCL010000009.1, read as the reverse complement.
AAATGTCGTCAATGCGGCAGAGCGCATCGGACTTGGCGCCATGTTTCTCGGCAGCATTCTCAACGACGCTGAAAAATTATGCGAATTGTTGAAGCTGCCGCCGTTAACTTTTCCTGTCGTCGGGCTTGGCTTGGGTTATCCAAACCAATCGCCGCAGCTAAAACCCAGAATGGCCAATACACTTAAAATATTTGAAAACAGTTACCAGTCATTTGACAGTTATTTAACAGAAATTGCCGATTATGATGAAGAAATGCAAACCTATTATGATCTTAGAAATGCCAATAAACGCGTTGACAGTTTTAGTGACCAAGTTGTTGCAAAATTGCAGGCAGTTATTGACAAACGGCAGGACATCATGGCAATTGCGAAAAAGCAAGGATTTACCGATTAAAATCGGGGAAATGACACATCATATTTTAATGAAAAAAAGCTCCTTTCCAATCTACGAAACCAGCCGCCTGATAAATGTTATAAAATCGTTTATCAAGGCGGCTGATGACGTGATGATTTAGGTGCTTTTTTAGATTGCCGATTGCATCCATTAGGCAAAGAGCAGGCTGAGCATGGGAATGGTAAAGATTGAAAAGAGTGTTGAAACAAAGGTGATTTGAGAGGCAAACATGGAATCTCCCTTGTAGGTATCCGCTAGAATAGAGGTTGTACTCCCAGCCGGCATCCCGGTCATAATGACGCAAATATTGACGAGCAAGGGATCAAGATGAAACGGCATGAGTACAAAATAGACCGATACGGGAAAGATGATGAGTCGAATCGCTGTAAAAAAGAGAACTGCCGGAGAAAATAGCGTTTTCAAATCGGCATCTGATAAAATGGCACCGATGACGATCATTGAAACGGGGATACTGCACTGACTAATTCGCTTAATTGCTGACGTCATAAAAGTTGGCAGTGTAATGGGGGCAAGCATGAGGATAAAGCCAACAAAGATGGCAATGATACACGGATGCTTGATTACTTTGCGATAGGCATCGCGTTTTTTGACATCTGTAAAGAGCGATAACCCCGCTGTCCACATAGTGATGCGGATCGGAATTTGAAAGATGGATGTATAAAGCACGCCCATGCTGCCATAGAGCGATTCGGCAATAGGAATGCCAATGAAACTCGAATTGGAAGTAATGAGGCCGTATGAAAGTACGCTCTTCTTGCCTTCGTCAAATTTTGCAAAGATTACTTTGCTGATGTTGATGGCAAAGAGCTGAATCAGCATTGAGAGGACAATGGCCTGGATACAACTAATCAGAAAGGATGCGCTGACATCGTCAGTACCAATAAAGGACTGAACAATGCTGCATGGCAATATAATAAAAATCAGCAAATTTGAAAGCGCCTTGCGCGCATGCTGATCGACGATGCCGATACGTTTCGTCAAGACGCCTACTGCGATTAGAGAAAAGAGCATCAGCTGTAAGTTAATCATATTGGTGAAAAATGACATGACCCTTCTCCTTTGGTTTAAGCATTTATGTCAGTATACCATGCAGTATTTTAGTTGTGAAATAAATATTGATTATTTTGCATGAAGTTTCAATTTCAAATGTGAATATTCATCCTTTTGCAGGCGTGATAAAATAGAAGGGTAGAGAATCATCAATTGATCTTAAAAAATTAGAAAACATCATGAAGGAGGCTGGATTTATGGGGTATGCGTGGACGACGATTACGGTTAAAGATTTAGAGAAGTCATTGGCCTTTTACACAGAAATTGCCGGGTTAACACTGGAACGACGCTTTTCACCGACAGATGGCGTGACGATCGCTTTTTTAACAGATGGTGAAAGTAAAACGGAATTGGAGCTTATGTGTCATCATGGAGAAGAAGCGATTGAACACATGCCGTTTATTTCGATTGGTTTTACCTGTGATTCGTTAGCAGATACAATGGCGCGGCTGCGCGAACGGGGTGATGCGTTTGATGAGACTGTTTATTCGCCGATGCCGGCGCTTAAGTTTATCTTTGCAAATGATCCGGATGGCTTAAGAGTTCAGTTAATTGAGCAGCAATCATAAACGGATTGCTGCTGTTGATCAAAAACGCTTATCTCACATGAAGAGGTAAGCGTTTTCTATTCATTGAGGTAATTACCTTCATGATTAATATTTCATTAACGAAGCGGCATCCAGTTTTTGATGTCTATGCGAATCGAGGGTTCGAAATCAAAAGAAGGCAGAAAAGTCACTTGAGATTTTAGTCAGGGATATTGTTTTTAGACCTTATTTTGTTGATGACAACGGATAGAAAAATGCGTAAAAATCGCCCTAAAAGGTATAAAAGCAAATATAGGCGCATCATATGATTAACGTCAACAGATTTAGTTGTTAGTCCTTTAAATCTGTCTACTGACCAAGAGGCTGACAAGCTGGGACGAATACATATTGAGAAAGGCAACTTATGAAGAGTTTTTACAAATCAAACGGGCTTTCACAGCGTTCTAAATGGATGATACTCATAATGGCGCTCGTGATGACATTTATCGCAAATGCAGCAATTATATACATTCATAATATCGCATATCGTGAGATGATGGCTAAATACAACCATCAACAAAATACAGCGCTTAAAGTCAGTGAACTCTTTATGAAAGAGAGTTTTCAAACGGTATATGATGACATGGGCTTGTTAAAGACATCGTATTCGATGATGAATTATCTGGACACCGATCGATCTGAGCTGGCGCGCGACGAACTTGAGAATATGTTCTATCGGTATGCGGGCGGACGAAATGGTTTATCGCAAATACGGATTCTAGACATGGATGGCAACGAATTGGTGCGCGTTAACCGAAGGAAAGCGGACGAAGTAGTGGAGCGCGTCTCGCCGAAAGACCTTCAAAATAAAGCGGATCGCTATTACTATCAGAGTGCGCTTGATTTGAGAGAAGGCGAAATGTACATTTCGGATTTTGACCTCAATATTGAAAACGGTGTTATTGTCGTGCCGTATGAACCGACCATTCGATTTGCCAGAAAGGTCTATGACGGTTTTGGCAATGAGGCGGGGATCTTGGTGCTTAATTTTGACGGCGATCGTTTTTTTTCTATTATTGGCAAGTACAAAGAACTTAACTTAGAACAGTTTGATATTGGTCTTGCGGATTCTAATAACTACTGGTCGTTTATAGGTGAAAACCTGGAACGGATGAGTGATTTGTATCAAACAACACTTGGATTTAGTGTCGAATCCATCTTGACATCAATAGAAAACCGCAAGCAAACTTCACAGGCAGAAACCGTTTCATGGGTAGAGGATGATGTCCTCTATATGTATGAAGAACTGCCTATTTTTAGTGAAGAACACTATGTTTTTGATTTTCCGGAAAATACATGGTATCTAATGACGGCGCTCGACATACAAAAAGCGCTTGAAAATGAAAATCTGTTCTTGAATCATTTTTACACGGTTCTTTTAGCATTGGATCTTCTGGTTTTTATTCTTACCTTTAGCCTTGCGGTTCTATTTAATACGAAAAATCAGCAAAACATGATGCTGTTGGTATCCGCATATATTTCCAATAATTCTCATGACGGCATTGTGATTTTAGATGAAAAGCTGACGATTCAATATTGCAACAGTATTTTTGAAGAGATATTCGGTTTCACATTGGCTGAAATACTTGGAAAACCCATTCGGCAATTCTTTAGCGATAATCGCATCACATTTTCGAAGGATGAGGAAACGGATCTGTGGGACGGCAACGTCTGGAATCGGACAAAGCGCGGGCATATGATACGCAAGCACTTACTGATTAAAGCCGTGCGAAACCGTCATAATGAAATTCGATATTATATTGGGATCTATGCCAATCCTAAGCTAAACTCAAATCTACAGCTGTCAGCAGCCGACAAGGATATTACGAGTTCTTTTATAACAGATGACGAAATTGAACGCGTGGGAAGCTATCTTGACGAGCGGTTTGAAGGAAGTGCAAAATACATGGTTGTTGCACTTCAAGTAAAAGATCGGCTGGGAGCGATGCTTGAGGCCAATCAGTCGATACAAGGCAATTTTGTCCGAAAGAGCAGTACGATACTCAATGCCATGATGCCGGAAAACACATTTATTATCCCACATTCAAACCTCATGGTTCTGGCGTCAGAAGTCTCGGATTCTGAAAAGGATACGGAAGAGCACATCACAGAAATAATACAGCGGATGGAACAGCTTTTAAGAAAAGTGCTGTTTGATATGAATCTCAGTAGCTTCAGTGTCAAGTTTCACGCCGGTGTCGCGTGCAGAGGCGATAATGATGCGCGTGGCGGCACGATTGTCGGCAATGCACTAATTGCGCTGGAAGCGTTGCTTAAGCTGAAACGCAGCAATTATCTGGTCTATACGGATCAGATATACAATTATGTTAAAGAAGATATGAGTATCCGAAAAGCCCTGCTGCACGCTTTTGATGAAGATGAGTACTATGTTCTTTATCAGCCGCAGGTAAATTTTGAGACCAATGAAATAGAAGGTGTCGAGGCGCTCGTCAGATGGCAGAGTTCTGAGCTCGGCATCGTATCGCCAAATAAGTTTGTACCGCTTTTAGAAGATACGAAAGAAATTTTGAGACTTGGGAAGCGCGTACTCGAAAAAGTGATTGATGATTTGGAACGTCTTAATCCGAGGCGGTCTGATGGAGAACCTTTGAGAATTTCAATTAACTTGTCCAGTATTGAGTTTACCAACAGCGTGATCATGATGGAACTGATTGAGATGATTCGAAATGCAGAACTCCAAAATTATCAATTCTGTTTTGAAATTATTGAAACGACATTGATGGATAATATTGCCGTTGCCAACATGATTATTGAGCAGCTGCATTTGGCGGGCATAGAAATAGCCATTGACGATTTTGGATCCGGCTATTCTTCACTGGCCTATTTAAAAGAAATCAATGCGGATGAGCTTAAGATTGACAGGCTATTTATCAAAGACTATCCGGAAACCGATGACGGCAAGATTATCAAAGCCATTATTCGTATGGGAAAAGAAATTGGCATTCGCATTGTCGTGGAAGGTGTCGAGACAGAATTGCAGTACCGTTTTGTTAAAGGTGCTGAGGCGGAGCTGTATCAAGGCTATTATATGTCGAAGCCGGTGTTGCTGGATACATTGTTTGCGAATAATCATCATGAGCCGGATGAATGAGAAGAAAGGCCGTTGCGCATAAAGTCGACATAGTGTTCTAATTGTATTTGGAGCACATTGGTGTGTTCTGCTTCAAAAATATCATAAAAACTTTGAAATAGATGGGTAATCAATCGATGAATAAACGCTTCGTCAAAATCGGGACGCAATTCGCCGTGCGCAATGGCCTCGTTAATGAGCTTGGTGAGTGCAGCGTTGCCGTCTGATCCGATATGGTGAATGGCGCGTTCGTAGATGGGATTGCCCTTTTCTTTTGTCAGCCTTACAGAGAGCAAGTGATACTGTGGATGTTCATTGGCGAAAGCAATCCCCATTTTGGCTTGATAGAGAAATCGGTCAAAGAGGTCCAAATTTTCATAAATGGGAGCGTTGTTTTCGGTTTGGGCATTGATAAATGTCCATTTTTGGCGATTGGCTTCATCGAGCAGTGCGAGATAGAGTGCTTCTTTGTTTTCAAAATGATAGTAGAAGACACCTTTGCTAATGCCGGATGTTTTAATAATTTGATTGAGTGAAGCACTTTCATAATCCGTTGTTGAAAATTCGGCAAGTGCTGCTGCGATAAGCTGTTCGCGTTTTGTAAATGATTTTGCTGCCATGGCAATCTCCCGTTTGATCTGTTTTATCATCTTGTCTATGAAATATCAAATTATATCATGATAAGCGGTTAGAATCAATGTGTCGCCTTATCGTCGTTACGGCGCTGAAACTTTATGAAAATTAGTATGGCGATGATGCAGATGCCAAGGCCAAGCAATGCGGGGACAAGGATGGATAAGCCGGAATTGCCGCCTTCGACAACACTCCATAAAATTTTTAGGAAGGCGATGAGCACAACGATGACCAGACCTATTTTGAGGCTGCGCTGCCAGAATGCATAGGCGAGGGCAGACATGGTAATCGGTACCAGCATGCTGACGGCTATTTTCGAAAGGGACCAATGAGCGGTAAGGTATTGCTGTTCCATAGCCAGAAAAGCGGCTACTGTTTCTGAAGTCGTCTCAGGTTTTGGAAACCAGAACATACTGGTGAGCAGCAAAAAAATGGTTACGGCAATGCCGGCACCATTTCGGCGATAGGCGAAGAAGCAAAACGGCATCATAAAAAGCGGCCGAATATACCAACTGAGTACATTGTGATGTCGTTCAAAAGCCCAGACGAACAGAGAATCCGATAGCGCCATAGCGATGATAAACGCAATTGATAAAAAGGTGAAGAGCAGGGTCCACTTATTTTTTTTCAACATGAAAAGCCTCCTTTTCAGAATAGACCATGTGGTCTAATTTTAGAATAACATAAACCGTTAAAAGATACAAGGAATTTTTTTAAAAAAGTTATTGACATATGCCCATAAAGGCCTTATACTTTATTTAGAGCATATGACCGAAACGGAGGTGATGATATGCCAAGAAGAGATGGAACAGGACCAAATGGTGAAGGACCGATGACCGGAAAGGGAATGGGCAGCTGCAATAGTGACAGTCGACAATTTTCCCGAGGTGGCTCTGGACGCGGCAGAAGATGCGGCGGCAGAGGCATGGGTATGGGCAAAGGCTGGCGTGGTGCCGGACAAGACAAAGCGACAGGCGATATGTAATTTCCTCATTTAAAAACCGCTGTAAGGGTGTGAAAACGTTTAAGTGTTCTCGTTTCACAGTAGCGACTTTACAGCGGTTTTTTTTATTGTGATACAGTTTTGCGGTTTTAGAAAACTAAAGACCATTGACGATATTGTCAGGCATTTCACCGTTCAAAGCTTTATAAATATTGAGCCAATTACGCTGATGCGCGTCTTGAAAAAAGCGCATGGTAACACCGCCGATATGCGGCGAGACAATGAGCCGATCGGCATAAGGCGACGGCAGTTTAAAAAGGATGTGGTCTTTGGGGACGGGGATTGGTGAAATTGTATCCAGGCCGGCGCCGGCGATTGTTTCTGAAAAAATGGCATCGTAAAGGGCCTGATTATCAACGATTTCCCCTCTGGCTGTATTAATGAGAAATGCATCAGGTTTCATTTTGCTCAAAAAAGAAGCGTTGACCATACCACGTGTCGATTCGTTAAGCGGACAGAGTATCACGACAAAATCACAGGTTGCAATCAGTTGATCTTGCGTGAGATAGGCGACAGCATATTGCTTTTCAACGGCTGACGCCTTGCGGTTTGGCGTGTGATAAAATTGCTGGCAGCCAAAGGGCTTAAGGCGATCGGTCGTTGCTTTTGCAATATCGCCAAAACCGATATACCCAACGCGGCAGTCAGCCATTTCTCTGATTCCTTCAATCATGAGGCGTTCTTTCATCGCGAGCTGACCGCCGTTTCGAACGGTACGGTCTCCAAGAACGAACTGCCTAAGCAAAGCAAGCATGAGCAGGATTGTCTGCTCTGCGACGGCTGGGGCATTGGCACCTTTTTGATTACAGACGTAGATACCGCGATCATGGGCGGTGTCGATGTCAATGCCATTATAACCGACGCCTTCTGATTGAATTATTTTTAAGTGAGGCATCTTGTTAATGAGGCCTTCAGGGAGCTGTACAGTGGGATCGACGGCAATGGCATCTGCATCGCTTCCCGCAGCTAAGAGATCCGTGAGGGATGCATCACGCGGCTGGTATACGATATCGAATGCGGGGAGATAGTCTGCATGCGGCATATACTGCCGATAACGGGCTTCATTGCCAATGATGAGAACTTTCATATAGCCTCCTTGTATAATGAGTGAGTCGTCAACGTGCGTAATCAAAGCGATGGCTTCAGGTGTTTTTAAGCTTTGTGATTGCTGCTTGTGACAGCGCTGTTATCAAGAATGGGATGCTGGTTGTTGCGGCGTTAATATTTATGCCTAATTATGTTTAATATAGTATCGCACTTTGCATTGAAGGTGAACCCTTAAAGCGATATAATTTAAGAACACGGATAATGCACTAATAAGTGCGGCAGAATCACATGGCATGATAGAAAATAACGCCAAGTGGCAAAATACTGCTGTGCACAATTGGAGGATAATGATGAAAAAAAATGAACTGCTTTATCAAAAATTAACGGCACAACCTCATCAGCCGCTCGGTTTTTTCCCAACGCCGCTGTATCGACTGGATAAGTTATCGAATAGTCTCGGCGTAAACATTTATATAAAACGCGACGATTTTACGGGTGCCAATACATTTGGCGGCAATAAAATTCGAAAACTGGAATATTTAATGGGTGACGCGGTGATGAAGGGGTGTGATACGGTGATCACCTTTGGTGCAACGCAGTCCAACCATGCGATGCAAACGGCGACGGCTGCACGTATTTGCGGTCTGCATCCGATCTTATACTTAGTGGATCTCGTCGAAAACGATTCGCCTGAGATGCGCGCCAATTTATTACTGGATAAAATATTTGGTGCTGAGCTTCATATAGAACCTTCCAATGGCGAGGATATGTCAATTGGCGTTGAGCGTTCGCGGGTTGCTGCTGCAGAAAAAGTGGCGGAACTCGAATCAGAAGGCAGAAAAGCTTATGTTATTCCAACAGGTGGGGCAACACCGGTCGGTAGCAGTGCTTACATCGGCGGGTATTTGGAGATACAGCAGCAAATGCGTGCCATTGGTCAGAACATGGACTATATCTTTTTGGCATCCGGCACTGGCGGGACGCTGGCGGGATTAAGCGGTGCCAATCATTACTTAGGGGAAGAAACTAAAATTATCGGTATCGCCGTCGGGGTTAAAAATGATGATTACTGCAAAACGGTTGCATCGCTTGCGACGATGGCACTTGAACATATAGGGATTGACCACGCAGTGCCTGAAAATGCGATTTTTGTAGATGATCATTATTATGCACCCGGTTATGAAAAACCAAGTGAAATGGGCAATGAAGCCATTCGTCGACTAGCACGAGCAGAAGGCATCTTAACAGATCCTGTCTATTCAGGAAAGGCGTTCTCGGGATTGATTGACTATGTGGAAAGCGGTAAGATCGAACCGGGTTCAAATGTGGTATTTTTACATACCGGCGGGGCGACGGCATTGTTTGCAGAGCCTGAAATCATTGGTACTTTAACGGAAAAATAAAACAATAGACCAACCTTTTAACAACAAATTTTTGAGCAGCAATCGCATTAATTTTTTTAATCAGTTAGTACATTTACATCTGGGAGGTGACATCATGCGAAGCGATGTTGGACTGGTACTGGAAGGCGGCGGTATGCGCGGGCTGTACACATGTGGTGTACTGGATGGCTTGCTGGCACAGCAAATGATGTTTCCATATGTGATCGGCGTTTCGGCCGGCGCATGCAATGCCGTATCATATATTGCAAAGCAAAAGGGAAGGAATTTTATTGTCAATACGGCTTATGTCAACGATTGGCGGTATATGAGCCTTAGAAATCTTTTAAGAGAAAAATCATACTTTGGAATGCATTTTATCTTTGACGAAATTCCGAATCAGCACGTGTCTTTTGACTATCAGGCATTTGAAGCGGCAGATTGTCGTTTTATCGTAGGGACGACGGACTGTCAAACCGGGATGCCGGTCTATTTTGAAAAAGAGGATTTTAAACAGGGATTTGATATTCTCAAGGCCTCATCGTCACTGCCGATGATTGCGCCAATGGTTGATGTCCAAGGGAAAATGCTGTTGGATGGTGGGGTTTCAGATCCAATTCCGCTGGAAAAATCCATAAGAGACGGCAACCAAAAACATGTGGTTGTATTGACGCGTGATGCAGCTTATCGAAAGAAGCCGCAGGCGTTTCGAAACTTGATCAAGGCGAAATACCGTCATTATCCTAAGTTGGTTGATGCCATGATGCAGCGTCATGAACGTTATAATCAAACGCTGGCGCTCATTGAACGCATGTCCGCAGAGGGAACTGTCTACGTCATTCGACCGGAGGAACTGGTAAAAGTAGATCGTCTTGAAAAAGATGTTGAAAAGCTAAAAGCGCTTTATCAGCAAGGGGAGAATGATTTTAATCGCCATTTAACGGCACTTAAGGACTTTATTAAATAGTGCTGTCAGCAGATGAAGTGATAAACTCGCGGAAAGAAGAATATTCCAATAACAAGCATACGAAACAACGTCTAAGCGGCGATGTTTATTAAAAATGAGGAGATTGAAATGAGTTGGATCAATACGGTAATCTTTGACCTTGATGGTACGCTTTTGGATACGTTAGAGGATTTAGCAGACAGCGTCAATGCGGCACTGTCAGCAGAGGGATTTCCCGTACGAACCTTGGAGGAGATTAGGACGTTTGTCGGGAATGGTGCAGAACAGCTGATTCGTCGAAGCATCGGCAATGGTGTTGATGATGCGGTTGTTCAAAAGGTTCTGTCTGTTTATAAAGCGCATTATGATCACAATTGTCAAAACAAAACGGTTCTTTATCCCGGTATTGCCGAGCTGTTGGAAAAGTTAAAAGCGGATGGGTACAAAATGGCCATTGTGTCCAATAAGCATCAAGAAGCCGTGAAGCCGCTTTATGAAGCTTATTTCGAAACGATGATTGATGTCGCCATTGGTCAACAGGCTGCTTATCGAAAGAAGCCGGATCCCGATTCGGTTTTTCTGGCGATACAAGCATTGGATGCCGATCGGGAGCGCGCTGTGTATATTGGCGATTCCGAGGTGGATTTGGAGACGGCAAAACGCGCTAATTTACCATGTGTTCTCGTAACGTGGGGGTTTCGCGATCGTAAACAGCTTGAAGATGCAGGCGGTGTGTACTTCGCGGATACGCCGGCTGAAATTCTCAGTTTTTTAAATCAGTATCAACCGGAGTAATATCACTTGGGAGTGATTCAATAACAGCTGCTTGAAGTGCATTCACATAATTGGACAGATAATTCGGCAATGACACATCGCGACGTGTTACATAGCCGATGGTCATCTCGCAGCCGTCAAAGAGTGGGATGACGCGCAGCTGATGCTGATAAGGATCTCTGGCGAGGCAGCCTGTGCCGATATTGTAGCCGTCGGTTTCTGCCAACAGTTTATCCATGGTGGCACGATCATTTAAGTAAACAATTTTTTCGGCATATTTAAGATGATTGCCCTCTTCTGTAAAAGTTTGAGGAAGATCATCTTTTTTATAGGTATAGCGCGTGTAAGGCTTTAACGCTTCGAGCGTAATGGTGCACTGTTTTGCAAGCGGGTGCTTGGCATTTAGATAAACGTGCTGTATGGTGCTGCCGAGTGCATGAAATGAAAGTGCTTTGCGTTTCATGATCCGTTCGAGAAACAGGCGGTTATTGTCGGTTAAAGCGATAATGCCGAGCTCGCTGATGCCGTCTGCAACGTCGGTAATAACAGTGGTACTCTTATCTTCACGAAAATTGATTTCGTAGTACTGCGGCGCTGCTAATCGTTTCACTAGAATTGCAAGTGCTTCCACGGCAAAAGTATAGTGCTGAGAAGTAATGCTGAATTGAAGCAATTGACGTGTTTGCTTCGCTTTGAAATGGGCAGACATGGCGGAAGCCTGTTCCAGCAGCATACTGGCGTAGAAAAGGACGTCGCGTCCGGCTTCGGTGAATGTAATGCCTTTATTGTTCCGGTTGAGGATGTGAATTCCCAACTCGAGCTCCAATTCACTAATCGCTTTTGAAATGGTTGGCTGTGTAACGAATAGTGCCTTTGCTGCACGGTTAATGGTCTTATGTTCAGAAATGGCGACAACGTAGCGGCATTGCTGTAATGTCATCTTATGGCTCCTGTCTTCAAATGAAATGAAAGGTCGTGGTCAGTAAGGAATCATTTATTATAAATATTATTTATAACAAATGATAGAAAATGGTTGCTGTACTTTCTTTTTCTCATCAATTAATATAAATATATACTAATAATATGTTCAAAAATAGTCCTTGTCAAATGACAGTGACAGTTTGGACGGGTTATAGTATTTATGCATAATATATGACATGCAAATATTGTATCATTCCTTTCGTTGATCCTTCACAACGATGAAGTTGAATGATCGTACTGGGAAAATAGTGCCTATTGCCGTAAAAGGATTTAAGTTTGAATGATGCAATTTCGCAAGCAACAGGAGGAAAGTGATGATTAGAGAAGTGATGGCAAGTGATCTGCCGGCAATTAAGGAAATTTACAATGAGGCTATTCTCAATACCACGGTGGTCTTTGATATTGAACCGAAGACAGATGCCGTTATGCAGGCGTGGTATCAGGCGCATCAGGATTATCACAAGATTTTTGTCTATGATGAGGGTGGTAAGGCAGTTGGATTTGCGGCACTTTCCAGATATAGAGAGCATCAGGCTTTTGCGGCGACGGTCGAACTCTCCATCTATGTGACGAAGACTCTGCGGGGAACCGGTATTGGGAAAAAGCTTATGGCACATGTGATTGCATATGCAAGACAGTGTGAAGCCATTCACACCATTGTTTCTGTCATTACATCATCGAATGAGGGGAGTATTCGATTTCACTTGGATTTTGGATTTAAGCATTGTGGACGCATTGAAGGTGCAGGCTATAAATTTGGAACCTATTTGGGCATTGATAATCTTCAGTTGATTGTCTAGGAGGATGTAAATGGCTTCCAAAAGAGCAGAGATAAAGCGCATGGGGATCTTGGCAGTATTGGCATCCTTTTGCTGTGCGCTTTGGGGGAGTGCATTCCCCGTTGTGAAATGGGGATATGCGCTTTCGGGCATGACAGACGGCAGTGTGTGGCAGTATATTTATTATGCCGGGCTCAGGTTTGTTTTGGCAGGTGCATTGTTATGGGTGATGACGGTTCGCAAAATAGGTTTGCCAAAACGACAGGACTGGCAGCCGATTTTATGGATCAGCCTTTTTCAAACCGTGCTGCAATATACTTTTTTTTACATTGGTGTTTCAAAAACTTCCGGAACGGGGGCCTCTATTATCGCAGGAGGCAATGTCTTTGTCGCCGTGATGATTTCATCACTGGTTTTTCACAATGAAAAATTGACAGCACCAAAAGTGATCGGCTGTTTGCTGGGCTTCTTTGGCATATTATGGGTTCATTTGCATGATTTCAATATGCTCACAGGGATGCACTGGTTAGGAGAGGGCTTGGTTTTTATGGCGACGATTTCTTATGCGATCTCAACGAATCTCATGAAACGGTTTGGCAAAACTTCAAGCCCTGTATTGCTGGCGACTTATCAATTTATTGTTGGTGGCATCGTTATGCTTGCCGCCGGTAATATCTTCGGCGGTACAGTAACCTTACAGACGGCGCAGAGTATTGGGGTTTTAGGCTATTTGAGCGGCGTCTCCGCAATTGCCTATGTGATTTGGAGCCTGCTGCTCAAGGCATATCCCGTTTCTAGCGTCGCAGTCTTCGGTTTTACAACGCCGATTTTTGGTGTCATTTTTTCAGATATTTTATTGGCAGAAGCCGGGATATTCGATACGACTGCCGTATGGATTGCGCTGTTGTTGATTGCCATTGGGATTATGATCGTTAATCGAAGTGAAGGTGTTTGAGAATGAAAACCTTTTTCAATTTTGAGTAGCAAGACGCTGCGGGTTGTGATATGATGTACAAATCAATAGCATTTGGAGATTGATTTGTACGAAATAAGTATTGAAGGTAAGCTGAGATACGCTTCAATCAAAATTGAACAAGTGACCAATGAGTTGCCCGGTATTCTTTTTTTGCCGCACTGGCATCATCAGATGGAATTTTATCGCATGCTTGAAGGCGAGATGATGCTTACGATTATTGACGAAACCGTTCACGTCAAATCTGGCGATATTGTCGTCGTCAATCCGAATGAGGTGCATAGTGCAGAGCGGATAACAGCATCTGTAAGTTTTGTGCTGTATCAAATTGATTTGTTTTCGCTGACGGATAATCTAGCCGATATACAGCAGAAATTTTTAAATCATATGTTTCATCAGCGTCGTTATTTTCTGAAAAGGGATCCGGTACTCAGCACGCGGGCGTTGCCCTTTTTAATGACCGTTGAAGCGGGATGGCGAGCCGGCAATGTCGAAGCCGTAGAAAGCGCAACCCGACTGATGCTCGTTGAATTGCTCAGACAGGTCAAGACAAAGTATCCCGATCAGGGTGCCTATAAAACTTACAAGCATACGTTGAGTCAGTTAAAGCCTACGGTGTCATTGATGACTTTTCGTTATCAGGAGCGCATTACACTGGATATTTTGGCAGAGATGACAAAGGTTAGTGCGATTCACTATTCGAGATTATTTAAGGGTGTTATGCACTATACGCCCATAGATTTTTTGAATCAAGTGCGAATTGCTAAGGCGCGGCAGTTGTTGCTGACAACTGAGCTCAGTGTCGGGGAAATTGCCTTTCAAACAGGACTCAGAGACAGTAATTATTTCAGCCGTTTTTTTAAGCATTATAATCAGATGACGCCGACTGCTTTTCGCAAAAAGTATCGAATTTCTTAAAAAGGTGAATATTTTAAAGTAAAAAGGCATACAACTTAAAATTAGGCATTGTAAAATCCCGAACAATGTGAAATAATGTGTTTGAAAAAATACAATTAAATGAGGCGATGGTGCCTCAAATCGTTTTCACATGAAAGGATACGTGCAATGAGCATCTATTCGGAAAAGGCAAAAGGGCGCTCTCTTTCAGATGTCGTTTTTCAAAAGTTGAGGAATGATATCGTCAATGGTCTATATCCCAAGGGTTACAAGCTCAATGAGATCAAGATCGCGAAAGAGATGGACATCAGTAGGACGCCGGTTAGAGAAGCGCTAAAGCAATTAGAGCTAGAGGGGCTGATTGACAGTATTCCCAATCGAGGAGCTGTGGTTGTCGGCATTTCAGATCAGGACGTTAAAGATTTATGTGCAATGCGGCAGAGTATTGAAGATGTTGCGATTCGATTTGCAATTGATAGAATGTCGTCAGATGATGTCGAAAAGCTGGAAGATATTTATGATCTGATGGCATTTTATACGAAGAAGGCGGACGTGGATAAGGTCTTCGATCTGAATACTTCTTTTCACGAAACGATCTATCAAACATTAAACAGTCCGCAGCTAGAATCGATTTTAAAGCACTTTCAAGATTTATTGAGAATATCCAGATATCAGTCATTAAATCGCGAAGGTCGCATTCAAGCGACTTTAGATGAACATGGTCGGATTTTAGATGCCATTAAATCGCGCAATGCAGAACTTGCAGCGACGGAAGTGACAAATCACCACAGTAAACTTGAGTATATTTTCAAATAAGAATCGCCCCGTTTGCTTTTAACGGGGCGTTCCATATTTTTTTGATGACGCGATCGAAGTAGAAAGGCATTTATGATGAAAAATCAGATGAAAATGGTTTCAGAGATTGAAACAGATATGAAAAAAGACGACAATGGGGAAAAAGAAAAAGTACGTGCGATTATATACATGCTCA
Source organism: Fusibacter paucivorans (assembly GCF_018390735.1). Taxonomy (GTDB): domain Bacteria; phylum Bacillota; class Clostridia; order Peptostreptococcales; family Acidaminobacteraceae; genus Fusibacter; species Fusibacter paucivorans. The sequence continues at coordinate 30,770 of NZ_JAHBCL010000009.1, read as the reverse complement.
TTTCGGCATTTTTCTTCGCGCTTATGAGTATTTCAGTAAAACTGGCAGGAAACGATGTGCCAATATTTGAAAAGGTTTTTTTCCGAAACTTCTTTTCAATTTTTTTTGCCTATTATATTGTCCGTAAAAATAAGGTTAGGCCCCTGGGAAGCTTGAAAAGTCTACCTTTCCTTATTGGAAGGAGTGTTTGTGGTATTGGCGGCGTCGTCACGATGTTCTATGCACTTGAGCGTATGGATGTTGCAACGGCAAGTACTATTCAGAAGCTCTCACAGTTCTGGGTATTGATTTTTGCCGTCTTTCTTTTGAAAGAGAAAATTCGATCTTCGCAAGTCATCTATATGATCATAGCACTGGCAGGCGTGATCATTGTTTCAAAGCCGTCGGCTCCAGAAGTGCTGATCCCGACACTCGTCGTGTTTCTTTCCTCAATTTTTGCAGGGATGGCCTATGCCTTTGTCAGTAAACTTCGAACTTACGAGGAACCGGCAACAGTGGTATTTTTCTTTTCTTTTTTTTCAACGGTTGCGATGCTTATTCCAACTATTTTGGACTTTAAGTGGCTTACGCTTCGTGAATTTATCTTTCTGCTCATGACAGGACTCAGTGCAATGGGTGGGCAAGTGTTTTTAACGAGTGCCTACCATCATGCGAAGGCATCTGAAGTGTCGATCTATGCCTATGCCAATATTATTTTCAGTGCCGTTTTGGCATTGTTCATATGGGGGACTTACCCAGATTTGTTAAGCACAGTGGGGATTATCATCATCGTTGGCGCCAGTTATCTAAACTATAAAGATGTTAAAAACGCTTCTGCTGTTGAAGAAGTAAAAGCGATTTCATAAACTTGCAGTTACCTGCACAGCATAAAAATGAATTTTAGTGAAATGAAAAGTCGGCATGATCCCATTGGGTGAATGTCGACTTTTTTGAAATTAAGAAGATGATGCTTTTTGAGATGTTTCAACGGTTAAGCGTCATTGGCGAAATTTGATGGCGTCGAAATTCATCGAAACGGTGTTATTTATTGTTGAAAAAATAACAGTAAGGGATTGACAAAGTAATTGAGAAGAATTATCATTTATCTTGTAAATGAAAATAATTCTCAATTGATGGAGGTGCTCTTGCAGATCGATTTTCTTTTAGCTTATTATTGTGCACCGACGCTCTATGGTCTGAAGCCGTCCAATCTAATCCTTCACGAAACTGATAATACGACTGATGATGACTGCGAATTAACTGAAACATTGCTGTCGCGGGGGATTAAAATGCTGAAAATGCGGTCTTGCTCAAAGCGAACGCTAACGCTCGTCTATGATGAAAAGCGACTTGAAATGGTATTGGCAGATGCTGAAGTGTCCGCTTTTTTAGCATCAAGGGGCTATACAAATGATCATTCAGTCACAGAAAAGCTAACCATTTTAAAACATCGCATGAGGAAAGAAACAGATTTCCCGCATGAAGTAGGCGTTTTTCTTGGCTATCCAATGACAGATGTGAGAGGCTTTATTGAGCATAAGGGAAAGCACTGTAAATATTGTGGTTATTGGAAAGTATATGGTGATGTCGACGATGCAAAACAGCGCTTCAATACTTTTACCGCTGTTCGTGATGAATTGTTGCGACATTTGCAGCATGGCACGAAGTTGACTGAAATTATTAAATCAGCATAACAAGGAGTGTAAGATGGAAAAGATTGCAATACTTTACTGGTCCGGCACGGGAAATACGGCATTAATGGCCGATGCTATAGCAAAGGGGGTTCGTGAAGCCGGCGCAGAACCCGTTGTTGTCAATATTTCGGAAGATGCCTCAATAGCACTGGAATCATATGAACACATTGCCCTCGGTTGTCCGTCAATGGGGGATGAGGTACTGGAAGAAACAGAGTTTGAACCTTTCTATGAATCGGTCAAAGCAAAGCTCAGCGGTAAAAAAGTGGCACTATTTGGCTCATATGGCTGGGGTGATGGCGAATGGATGCGTGTTTGGGAAGAAGATGTCGAACACATTGGGGCAAAACTATTTGAAACGGGACTGATGATCAATGGCGAACCCGACAATATAGGCGAAGCGAATTGTTCTGAATTCGGGAAGCGCTTTTCCGCTAGTTGAAGACAGTCCGGTATCCGCTAAATGTGACGTTAACTTAATATCCGATCAAAGTGATTCTACGTGACTTCTCATAACCCTGATGGTAAGGTATTACTATATTATTTTCAAGGGGTGATGAAATGGGGATATTGAAGCGCTTTGACACCTATAGAGGGCTCCCTCAAGCGGTTTATGTGATTTTTATCGCGCAGATTATCAATCGCTTTGGTGATTTTGTCAGACCTTTTCTGACATTTTTTCTAACGTCGCAGTTTAACTATAGTATCACCTATACCGGTACCATTGTCATGATGACAACACTTGTTGCGATTCCAGGGAGCTTCATTGGCGGAAAGGCGGCCGATCACTGGGGACGCAAGCGAACGTATTTAGTTGCACAGGCGTTGGCAGGTATTTCGCTGTTTATTTGTACATTTGTGTATGATCAACCCGTGATGATTGGTCTTATTATGGCATCCGCTTTTTTTAATGGCGCTGTTCGCCCGATTATTGGCGCCATTCTAGCGGATGTCCTGCCGCCGGAAGATCGCCAGCGCGGCTTTTCGCTTTCTTATTTGGGGATTAATATTGGCGTGGCACTTGGACCAATTGTTGCGGGGTTTCTCTTTAACCATATGTTGTTTATGATTTTTTTGGGTGATGCGATTACATCGTTTGTCGCCGTCGTTCTGGTTAGTCGACTGGTTTCTGAATCCATGCCGGATGAGAAGGAGACAATTGCCCATTCAGAAGCTGAAAAGCACGAGGAAGGCAATATTTTTACAGTCTTGATAAAACGACCACTGCTCCTGGTATTTTTGGTATTTAATATCTTTTTCAGTGCGAGTTATGTACAGACCGGTTTTTCGCTGCCGCTCATGATGGAGGCGCTCTATGGTGAAAGCGGCGCGCCTATTTTTGGATCGCTGATGAGCTTAAATGCGATTACGGTTATTCTCCTCACTATTGCGGCGACGCGTTTTTCTCAGCAATTCAGGCCGATAACCAATATGGCTTTCAGCGGTTTGACCTATGTGTTGGGATTTGGCATGATTGGCTTGATTCGATATTTGCCGCTTTTTTATCTTTCAACAGTCATTTGGACGCTTGGTGAGATTATTAATGCCGTCAATTTTGGCGTTTATATTACCAATCATACACCACAAAATTTTAGAGCACGCTTTAATGCCGTGACGAATTTAAGTTTTTCCATTGGTGCGATCTTGGGAACGGCAGTCATTGGCCGATACATCGATTACACGGATATTTATAGTGTTTGGTGGCTGGTTGGTGCCTTTGCCGTCGTGGGTACGCTGGGCATGGCTGGGATCAGTTATGTGGAAGGGCGACAAAATACACGCTAATGAGGCAATATAGAGGCTCAATGGTTTGGCGGTGAAAATTTTGTGTATAATGAAGGTGAACGCAAGAGAGAAAGAATGTGCTCACCTTTTTTTAATTGAAACGTGATAGCGTGCGGGGTCGTGAACAGAACTTGATGATGAGTAGGAGGTGCTGATAATGACAGCATTATCGGGGATTAATCAATTCAATTCGGCGACAGCTGCAAATCAAATGAATGCAGAACTTGAAAGAAACACAGAAGCGGGGCAAAATAGTGATGACAAAACGGCAGTTGATAAAGAATCACTATCAACAGCAATATCAGAAGAAAACGCAGCGATTGCAAGCACAGCGGTGGATGGGACGTCAACTGTGACGGTGCTGTCAGACGGTGACTTGCTTGAACTGAGTGCAAAAGGCGTCTCGATGGCTATGGCGATGGACACGTCTGCGGTGACGGGAACAACATCTGCGGTGACGGGAACAACATCTGAAGATGATACATCCGATTTGTCGAATTACTCTGAATACGAATTGAGCAAAATGCTTTCTGAAGGAACCATTTCTGCTGGCGCGTACAATGCTGAGATTAGGAAAAGACAGCAGGCCGAAGCGCAGCAGCAATTCATGGGAAATGGTTTGCAGCGAAACATTGCAGATGATCTGTAATCATATGGGTTTCGCTTTAAAAAAGCATTCTATGATGTGATAGGCTCTGAAATGTGGGCCTATTTGCTTTTTGTCAATGATAACCGGTGAAAGCAATAACGTTTGAAACGAAGCAGATGGCGCAGGTTACTGTTTGACAGTTAGTGGACAAAGGCCTATAATCTTATTGTGATGAATGCGCATCCAGCGCTGCATAAAAACTCGAGGATAGGCGAAATCAATACGGGACAAAACGGAACGTGTGATCAATACTTAGCCGCTTTGCCCGAATCACAAGCTCCGCCTGACGGTGCTTTTTTTATGCTCAGTTAAGGGGTATACTATCTTGATTTTTCTGTAGTATCATATGTGATACTTACCTCGATGTGTTTCTGTTTTGGGTTGTAGCGTCAATCACAATGTTAAATAAAGAGTGGAGGCATTCGTATGAAACAGTTTAGATCACTAAAAAGCATCAGCCTTATTTTAGTGTGTTTATTGATGCTTGGAATCGCATCTTTTGCTGAAGGCGGCAATGGCAGTGGCGGAGGCGGCGGGGACAATCCGCTGACACTGGAATCCGTCGATGTGGCAGACGGACTTGATGCCGTTGGGGTAGACGAAATTATTTACCTGAATTTTTCAAATAATGTCGTTAACCTAAGTGTGAAAGATGCAAATGCCGCTTGTTTTTCAATGGTTGATTCGGCGGGTGAACCGGCTAATTTCCTCACATTTTTTGGGGATGATCAAGTCAATCGCGATATTCGAAATACCATTGAAATCAGACCGTTCGGCGGATGGACGCCAGGCGAAACGTATACGCTTAATATTTCAAAAGATTTGACGGCTAAAAACGGCAGTGCATTAGGTGAAGATGCACAAGTAACCTTTACAATTGTCGCCGATGAAGCGGCGGCAGAAACAGCACCTGAAGCGACAGCACCTGAAGCGTCAGCTGAGAGCGGCGAGAGTAGCCCTGAGACCACTGAGGTTTCTGCATCGGATTCCAATGATACTGCCGCCAGTGAAGCAACAGATGCTGATGCACCTGACGAAAGTGAGGCAGCTGAACCGTCGAATGATACCGTGGAAGATCAAAGCGGTGGTATTTCAAGAAATACGATTCTCGTTGTCGTCGTTGGCTTAATCGTAGTCGTGGGGGTTGTTTGGGTTGTCAAATCAAAATAACTTGACAAATCATCATAAAAAACGTTTGCGAATTGTAAGTGTCTGCATTGCATTGCTGCCTTTTGCAGCAATGCTCGCAGCACTATTTCTAGGACGTTATCCCATCACATTTCAAGAAGCGATTCAGCGAATATGGCAGGTATTAACGACCGGACACTATGATGTTCAGGATGTCGTGGCCGGCATTATCTTTCAGATTCGTTTGCCGCGTGCGATTTTAGGCTTTTTCGTTGGTGGTGCACTGGCTGTCAGCGGCGCTGTGTTGCAGGGAATCTTCAGAAATCCATTAGTTGATGCGGGGATGTTGGGCGTGAGCAATGGTGCTAGTTTTGGTGCAGTGCTAGGCTTTATCTTTTTTAATGGCCGTTATGAAGTCGTTATTCTATTGGCATTTTCATTTGGGTTACTCGCTGTATGGATGAGTTATCACATTGCGTCTGCTTATCGGTCGACGCCCACCATTATGCTTGTATTGGGTGGTGTCATTGTATCATCGGTATTTTCAGCGCTTGTTTCTTTCGGTAAATACATAGCCGATCCTTATGATGAATTGCCTGGGATTGTTTTTTGGTTGATGGGAAGTTTGGCGAATACAGGTTATCGAGAGCTGATGATTGCACTTTTGCCGATTGTCGTCAGCTTTCTGGTTATCTATTTGATGCGCTGGCGCATGAATGTTTTATCACTAGGTGATTTGGAAGCTTTTTCACTGGGGGTTAATATTCGTCAAACGAAGGGGATTCTCATTGCGTGCAGTGCCCTTATGACAGCGGCTGCGGTAGCTGTTTCAGGTACGATTGGATGGATTGGACTTGTAATGCCGCATATGATTCGAATGCTTATCGGATCGGATTATCGTTCACTGCTGCCGCTTTCATTTGCGCTTGGCGGCGGCTTTCTGGTTATTGTAGATATATTTGCCAGGAGTATTTCATCTGCTGAGATGCCCATTGGTATTATCACAGCGCTTGTAGGTGCACCGTTTTACGTATTCCTCTTAAGGAAGACAAAGGGGAAAAACTGGTAGGGGGAAAGCGTATGACGCTGAGTATCAAAAATTTATGCTTTCAGTATGGGAAGCAAACCATATTGAATGATGTTTCGACTACGTTGAAACAGGGAGAGCTCGTGTGTCTATTAGGGCCGAACGGCAGCGGCAAGACAACAATGCTTAACTGTATCAGCGGGTTTGAAGACGATTTTGATGGATACATTGAAATTGAAGGCATTCCCGTTAGTAAAATGCGCGATACTGAACGCGCGCGGCGTATTGCTTACATGCCGCAAAAAGATGAGGTCAATTTTCCTTTTGCCGCAAGAGAAGTCGTGTTGATGGGGCGAACGCCTTATCTAGGGCGTTTTGATGTGCCTGGCGATAAAGACCATGCACTGGTATTGGCGGTTCTGGAGGCACTGGATATTCAGCATCTTGCCGATCAGATGTATCATACGCTCAGCGGAGGTGAAAAGCAATTGGTACGCATTGCCCGCGGACTTGTTCAAGGTGCCGTTTTTCAGCTGCTTGATGAACCAACGGCATCACTTGATTTAAAAAATGAAATGATGGTGCTTGAACATATCAGCGACATGATGCTGTCATCTTCACATGGCATCGTCATGTCGACGCATGATCCCAATCATGCTTTTTACTTTGCACAAAGGGGCGTGAAAACGCGGGCGGTTCTGCTCGAAGCAGGAGCTGTCGTTTCAGAAGGGGCGCCAGAAGCCGTTCTGACTGTTGATAACATCAGACGTGTTTATCGATTGGGAACACAGATTCTGAGTTTTACAGCGGATGGGGCTGTAAAGCCGCAATCTCATATTGTGCCCATTCGTACGGAAAGGGGCATCTAAATGAAAACAAAAATTACAATACTGGGACTAATCGTCCTATTGGCAGTATCAGGATGTGCGACTGCACCCAAAACACAAACTGCTGATGATCCTGCAATGGTAACTGTTACAGATAGTGCCGGCAGAACACTGTCTCTGCCAAAGAATCCAGATCATATTGCAGCACTGTATGCTGTGTCCGGTCATATGGTAAGCATGCTTGATCGCGGCGATCATATTGTGGCGGTTAATAATGGTCTAAAGCGAGATGTTTTGTTAAATGAATTAGTGCCGACGATTGGCGATGCTGTAATGGCGGTGTCCAGCGGTCAAATCAACATGGAAACGTTGCTGGATCAATCCATTGATGTCGCACTAATATCCATGAGTATTTATCATGACGATAAACAGACAGAACAACTGGATAAATTCGGCATTCCGTATTTCGTCGTTGACTTTCAAAATATGACAGAGGAAAAAGAGATTGTGACGATGCTGGGGAAACTGTTGGATGCCGAAGCGGAGGCAGAGGCGTATACGACTTTTTACGATCGCATCATCGCATTGGTTGAAACACAGTTAGAAACACTTTCTGAGGAAGAAAAAGTACGTGTTTATCATTCGATCAATGAGGCGAACTGTACTGTCGCCAGTGATACGCTGCCGGCAGATTGGATGAAAGTTGCAGGCGGCATCAATGTTTCACTAGGTGCTGATCTTGAAAAAGACGGTGATAAATATTATACAAATTTAGAGGAGATTATTCTTTGGAATCCCGCGGTTATTTATTGTAATGAAAGCGGTGTTCCCAATTATATACTGACGAATCCACAGTGGCAGTTTATTGATGCTGTGAAAAATCAGGACGTGAAACAAATGCCTATTGGCATAAGCCGCTGGGGTCATAAAACATCTATAGAAACCCCGCTGGCGATTTTATGGGTGGCAAATGATTTATATCCGGATCGTTTTGTCGACGTTGATCTGCAAGGAGAGGTTCATCAATTTTATGATACACTGTTTGAATTCAATTTGACAGAGGACATGTATCAAGCCATCATGCGTGGTGAAACGATGCGGTTGCCTAAGAATTACGAGGAGGGACAGCTATGAAGTTCTTTCTGTGCTTAGACGATACGGACAATGTTGATTCTATTGGAACGGGTGAGCTGGTTGAAAGGATTAAACGTGAAATTGCGGCGCAGGGCATTGGAAAATGTCATCATATCACTAGGCACCAATTGCTGATTCATGAAGCGATTCCGTATACTTCGCACAATAGCTCCATGTGTCTTGAAGGAGAAGCGCCAAGATGTTCGATGCGTTTAATACAGGATATTGGTATCGACATCATTCGAAAATTCAGGGCCGCAGGTTCAGATCCTGGATTTTGTATGATTGGCAATCCTACGATTAATGAAAAAAACATGCTGATTCATTATGGACAGCGTGCGACGACAGAAGTGCTTACGAAACAGGAAGCATATGATCTCGCATACTATTTGGGAATACATCTTTCCGAACACGGCGGCACTGGTGATGGAATCATTGGTGCTATGGCCGGCATTGGATTGAGACTTTCCGGCAATCACGGTGAGGCGAAAGGACTGTTGAAGCGCGTCGAAAATCAACGATTTACAGTTAAAGCGCTTCAAGCTGATTATGATATTGAAGTGACTGAGACGACAATGGGTAAAGTCGTGCCTGAAAATGCAGAAATTCTCATTTATCAGCCTACCAAGGTGATTTTAAAAGATCATCGTTTTACCTTGCTCGTTGATGAAACACCTCAAGGTTATGTTGCACTGGACAAGCGCGTGATTAGGCAGACACAGATGGGCGCGGGCTTTGTTGAGCGTTTTGATTACCAAGTACTAAAAACGTATCAGCTGCAAGCGCCGAAAAAGGCTTGCCGAGCATTTGTAAAAGATATGGAAGAAGAATGTATTGATGCCGTTGTGGGTGTCTGCTGGAATTGTAAATACAGGCGATGGTCTCAAGAGGGAATGACATGCTTAAAAGGGATTGTCTGATCGAATGAGACGGCCTTTGTTTCGACATTGCCGCAAGATTGAACGAAAGCGATTTATGGGTTGACTTTGCTTGGCAGTGGCGTATAATGTTTTTATGGGGCATATGCCCAATATTTTAAAGTGGGTGATATTAATGAGTGAAAATTGTTCACATCAATGTGATTCGTGTACAGAGAATTGCGATTCAAGAGAAAGCAAGCCGCATGATTTTTCGGCGCCGCTGCATCAGGCGAGTCGTGTCAAAAAGGTGATCGGTGTCGTCAGCGGTAAGGGGGGCGTCGGTAAAAGCTTGGTAACGTCAATGCTTGCTGTAACCATGCAGCGCCGGGGTCACAAAGCCGCTATTTTAGATGCGGATATTACAGGACCCTCTATTCCAAAAGCTTTTGGCATTAAAGAGAAAGCGCTCGGAACACCAGAAGGCATTTATCCGCTTTCGACCAAAACGGGCATTGACATTATGAGTATTAATTTGCTGCTTGAAAATGAGAATGATCCGGTTGTATGGCGCGGCCCGATTATTGCAAATATGGTAAAACAGTTCTGGTCAGAAGTTATTTGGGAAGATGTTGACTACATGTTTATCGATATGCCGCCGGGAACGGGTGATGTACCGCTGACGGTTTTCCAATCAATTAAAGTAGATGGTATTATTGTCGTCACTTCACCGCAGGCATTGGTCGGAATGATTGTGGAAAAGGCTGTCAACATGGCCAATCATATGTCGATTCCTATCTTAGGTGTCGTCGAAAACATGTCGTATTTTGAATGCGGCAACTGCGGCGAAAAACATCAAATATTCGGCGAATCGAATTTAGAACAAATGGCAAGCCAGTATGCACTGCCGATTTTAGAAAAGCTGCCAATTGATCCGGCTTTTGCAAAAATCTGTGATAAAGGTATGATTGAACTCTTTAAAGGCAGCTGGTTTGAGAATACGGCTGAAAAATTGGAAGCGCTTTCATAAACGGAATAATGCATGTTTGTTCATGATATCGTATCGAACATGATGCTATACTGAAAAAATAATGCGGCAATTTACAAAAGCATTGCTGCGATGATGAAAGACCTTGTCAAAAATGACAAGGTCTTTTCTAATACAACAAAATTTCAGCAAATGTCGTCAAGAGTTGATTAAATATCACAAAGTGTGATATTTTTTTAAATCCGTGATAGGCTGTGATGAAAATGGGTATCCATTAGATTAAATAATCAGTCGCTAAATGAATACGCATTAAAATAACGTCATCTATAAGCGTTGCATATGATTTTGTATAAAATTGCGATGAAAGCATATAGGATGGGAGAGCAGTATGACATTTTCAGAACAGCTGAAATACTTGCGAAAACAAAAAGGATTAAGTCAGGTTCAATTGGCGCATGCTTTGTCGATTACACAGCCGGCGGTTGCGAATTATGAAAGCGGTGCACGCATGCCTTCTATAAAATTACTCCAAAAAATGGCGCTTATCTTTGATATAGCGATGCATGAATTGGTGACGGAAGATGAGATTGCAGCAGATATGCAAATGCTCCATCGCGAACAATCTAAAATATTAAAAACTAATCCCGACGTATTCTATAGCGTTCAAGTGGAAAAACTCATGATTTATCTTTTGAATGGCCACCTTGCGGATATTGTTCATTTCATTGCCATGCTGCATTATTATGAAATCACGACTGCGATGATTTGCGAACGTATTCTCAAAGTCGTTTTATACCGTATCGGCGGATTATGGGCAAACGGTGAAATTGATGTTTTTCAAGAACATTTTATGACGGAAGCCATTCATTTAGGTATGCAGCAGCTCTATGCAAAGCGCCATCCATTTAAAAAAGCAGGATTTACGACTTTTATCGGTGTAACGGCGCCGCAGGAGATGCATGACATGGGGCTTCGGATGATGCATCATGAATTGATGCAGGCGGGGTGGACGACTTATTATCTCGGAAGTCAAACGGCAATTGCCGAAGTTGTTGCAGCTGTTACTAAATGGGAACCTCACGTACTGGGAATATCGTGCACGATGCCTCAGCATCTCAATGGCGTTCATGAGTTGATCAATGCGATTCGATTAATGCCGAATGGATTACAGCCGCTTATTCTTGTGAGCGGACAGGCACTGGAATCACTAATGGCAGATACAGTTAAAAAAGAAGCGGACTTATATGCAGAAAGCATGGAAGAAGCGATTTATAAATTGTCTACATTGAAAAGAGGTATTTATGCGTAATGTGAATAATCAAGAAAATGATCGAGATCAATCAATTGAAATCGTTGAGCAGAGAAAGTCACACTTGCTCAGTAGAATAGCTGGCTATTTTATTCATCACACACATATGACCTATTTGTTTATCATATTGCTCCTAGTACTCGGGATTAGCAGTGCCTATTTGCTGCCAAAGGAATCACTGCCGGAAATCGTCTTTCCAACACTGATGATTCAAACGCCTTATCCGGGTGCCGGCGCATTAGATGTCGAGCAGCTTGTGACTGATCCCATTGAAACGGCATTGTCGGGAATGGATGAAGTCGATGAAATGACATCGCAGTCGTCGGAAGGTCTTTCTTATGTCGTCATTACGTTTCTGGAAGGCGTGGATATTCAGAAAAAGGAGCTCGAGGCAGACAGTCTTCTGGGTGAAGTTGATTTGCCCGACGGAGCTGAGCAGCCGGATGCTGTTATTTTTAAAACGAGTGAATTGCCGTTAATGACATTCAGCGTTAGTGGCCCCTATCGCATTTCAACCCTATCGCAAATAGCATCGGATATTGCTGATGAAGTTACTGCGATGCCCGCCGTGGATGATGTAACCTTATCAGGGGATGTCACTGAGGAAATTCATGTCGTCGTGGATGAAAAGAAACTGATCAACAGCGGTTTTACATTCGATCAGGTGATGAATGCACTGGCCGGCAGCAATGTTGATTTGCCGGTGGGCACCATTGAACGCGGCGGTCAAGTGACAACCGTCAGCATTGATAACCGAATCACAGATCTGGAAGCCATGAAAAATGTCATTGTTTCGGGAAACGGCGGTCAGTCGGTCTATCTTGGCGAATTAGCAGATATTCATTATGACATCAAATCACAGCGGCTGACGAACCGTACGTATTTTAAGGCTGACAACAGTGAGACGGCCAAAGAAAGTGTATCGATGACGGTCTATCGGAAAAAGGGCGCCGATGTCATTGGAACTAGTGCAGATATCAAAGCGATGATTGAAGCGGGACGCGGTAGACTGTATCCTAAAGATGTTGCAGTGGAAATTGTCTATGACAATGCTGTAAACGTCAAACGTGATTTAAGCAACATACAATTGAGTGCCGGTTCTGGTTTGATGGTCGTCATTATGGTGCTGTTTCTGTTTATCGGCCTTAAAGAATCACTTATTGTCGCGATTACCATGCCGTTATCGCTGCTTTTGACATTGGGACTTTTAAGTTACCTTGGGATATCACTAAATACTTTTGCTATTTTGGGCCTAATCGTGGCACTGGGGCTGCTGGTGGACAATGCTATTATTGTCATGGAAAACATGGATCGACTGTACCGGATGGGCTATACACCTTATCGGGCGGCACTTGACGGTGTGACTCAGGTGGCGCTCCCCATACTCGCATCAACGCTGACAACCGTTGCGGCATTTTTCCCACTTTCAATATTGCCGGGGATTCTCGGTGCCTTTGTTAATACGATTCCAAGAACGATTATTTTAACACTGCTGTCATCACTGCTTATTTCAATTACAGTAACGCCATCCATTTACTTGGTGATGTTAAAAAGGTCAAAACGACGTCCGGCGATGATTGATGCAGGACGCATCAAAAAAATGCTGGCACTGGCTTTTATGATGCTGATGAGTTTTATAGCTTTTTATGATCCGGAGGGAGCCAAATGGCTTCCCATTGCGGCATCAGCTTTTTTTGGAAGCTTAATGGCGTTGAAGCTTTGGCATTTAGGCAGTACCTCTATGGACACATCGCGGCTTGTGAAGTGGTACGAAAAGGTGCTCTCATGGTTCATTGGTTCACCTTTGCGTCAGCTTTCACTCATTGGTGTTGGGATTATTATACTTGTTGGCACAGCCGCTTTTATACCGCTTGGCATTTTAAAAGTCAATTTCTTTCCACAGTCTGAGCCGAGTAGTCTGACTGTCACAGTTGATACCCCGGGCGGTATGACGCTTGATGAAACGGGAGTCGTGACCGCTGAAGTCGAGCGCATTTTAATTGAAGAGCCGGCAGTTGCCGTGTTTAATACGGCAATTGGCGGTGTGGCGGCAGCGGATACAGCGACGATTAATGTAACATTTTATGATAAATCGTTCATGACAGAAGACGGTTTTACGGTACTTAAACGGCTGGAGCGCGCTTTTGCAGCGATTCCAGATGCCAAAATTGAAGTAACTGTAGCTGCACAAGGCGGACCGCCATCTGGCAAACCTATTGCAATAGAACTCTTGGCAAATGATTATGAAGCCGGTAAAGGGGTTGCCGATCAATATGTATCTATTTTAAGGGAAATTGACGGCGTTTATAATGCTGCTGTTTCTGTTACGGACAGCGGGCCGCGAACGGTCATGAAGATTGATCCCATTGCGGCGAATCAATATGGTTTGTCTGTCAGTGATATTGCAAGGCAGTTGAACCGAGCATTGAACGGCGCGATTGCCACGACACTTAAAGAAGGACAGACGCTGATTGATGTGCGCGTACTTGATGAAGCAATTCATAAAACAGATGCTGTCAACCTCGACACGATGTATGTCACATTGCAAAACGGGACGAAACTGCCGCTTTCGGCGGTTGCATCCTATCATTTTGAGCAAGGCGTTTCTGCCATTGCACATCAGGACGGTGAAAGGATTATTACTGTGACAGCTGATGTCATGGAAGGTTACAATGCCTCTGAAATTACAAATGATCTAGATGTGAAAATTTCGGCGATTCAAATGCCGGATGGCGTTAAAGTCAAGCTCTCTGGAGAAGTCGCACAGATTCAGGATAGTTTTAAAGATTTGATGCGATCAATGATTCTCGCCGTTCTGCTGGTCTTTGTCATCTTAACGGTTCAATTTAAATCTGTGAAGCAGCCTTTTGCCATACTCACGACTGTGCCGATGGCCTTTATTGGGGTGTTTTCCGGACTGGTCATCACGGGCAATGAATTTGGCTTTTATGCTTTTATGGGATTGATTGCCCTTGTGGGGATTGCCGTGAACGATGCAATTGTGCTCATTGATTTTATGAATGGTTTGAGACGGGAAGGTGTGAGTCTAGATGAAGCGGTTGTGGAAGCCGGGAAGATACGGTTTAATCCGGTGCTGGCAACGACGATGACGACGATTGGCGGCGTACTGCCGTTGGCGTTCCGAGAAGTTTACTATGCACAATTTAGTTTTACACTTGTCTTTGGACTGCTTGTGACGACGGTTATGACGCTCTATTTTATTCCGGTGACTTATCACTTGATTGAGCGTCGTTCAGATAAAAAGGAGGCGCATGATGAAGTATAATTTAAAGCTTATGGGATGGCTGGTGCTGTTGACGGTTAGTCTAACAGCATGTCAAAGTGATTCGACAGATGCGAATTCAGTAGAAAATCAGATTGTCGTAACATCGACAGCAGCGGAAACAACTGTTTTTACGGATGGCTTTAAAACAATTGGTGCTGTAAGGCCCGCCAATGTACTTTCGGTGACCCCTGCACTTGGCGGTACGATTAAAGAGGTCTTTGTAAAAAATGGGGCCTATGTTGAAGCGGGTGATATACTCTATCGATTAGATGATTCCACAGCGAAAGCCAATTATGAAGCAACCGTTTCCAGTTTGAAAACGACGCGGGATAACTTATCAATACAGCTTAAAGATGCGGAAAAGCAACTGGCTGATATTGAAGCGCTTCATGCTGTCGGTGCTGCGACGGATTCAGCCAGGACGTCAGCGCAATCACAAGTTTCATCTTTATCGAAACAGTATGATAATGCGGCCACTGCTTATAGAGAACAAGTTCGAATCTTAAGTGCGGGGATTACAGATTATACGGTAAAAAGCCCTGTTGAAGGAATTGTCAATGACTTTGAATTAAATGCAGGTGAACGCGTTTCATCACAAACAGCTGTTCAGGTGATACAGACTGACGGCATGCTCATCGAAACGGCGTTGACATTTGATCAGCTCAAACGCCTTGACACAATTGAGAAAAGTGTTGTGACGATTGATGGTGATGTTTATGATGCCGATGTTGAGACGCTTAGTTTTCTTCAAAATGAAATAACGAAAATGTATGATGTGACGTTAACGCTTTTGAATGTGGACGAGATGCTCCTAGACGGCATTGCCTGCGAAATTGACTTCTTGGAAGCGCCGCGAACGGCAATGACACTGCCGCTTTCCGCAATTAAATATATTGGTGAAGATCAGTATGCTTTCTATATTGAGGATTCAACGGCAGTCAGAGTGCCGGTTGAGCTTGGCAGTATAGCGGGCGACCGTATTGAGGTTAGGGATCTGCCAACGGATAAAGTGTGGATTGCCAGAGGTGTAGACCAAATCCAAGATGGGATGCGCGTTCAGATTTTGGAATAATTATGGCGTGATTTTGGGATGGTTTTGGCACCGTTTTCATATTTGACAGTATAGGTTATTAGCGTTATAATCAGGTTGCAAAAATGATGATAACAACTGCAATAACAGCGCTTTCAGCAGTATCTAAATGAACTGCAATTGGATGCCGTGCAGTGTGACAATGGAATGTGCTTTGAAATGGAGGAAAAAATGCCGTATACTTGTGCCGTGTGTGCAAAGACCAGCTGTCTGAATGAAGATAAATCCGATATGCCGGCGAATTGTCCAATGCGTGATCAATCAACACTGTCAAAAAGTCTTGAACTCTACGAAAAAGAAGGTATGAAATCATTTTATAAAGCAAGTGCTGAAATAGAATCAGAAGGTTACTGTGAGTGGCCGCGCGTTCGTGAAACCATTAATTTTAGTAAAAAGATGGGTTATAAGCGTTTGGGAATAGCTTTTTGCCTTGGCTTGAAACAAGAAGCAAAAACGTACGAAAGCATGCTTCGCAAAGAGGGCTTTGAGGTACACAGTGTCATTTGCAAGACAGGCGGTATTCCAAAGGAACATATGGGACTTGAAGATTCTCAAAAGGTACGTCCCGGAACCTATGAAACCATGTGCAACCCCATTGCTCAAGCCCTCTATTTAAATGAAATGAAAACAGAACTCAATATTATTATCGGTTTGTGTGTCGGCCACGATTCATTGTTTTATAAGCATTCTGATGCAATGGTAACGACACTTGTAGCAAAAGACCGCGTGTTGGCGCACAATCCTGCCGGAGCGCTTTATTGTGCACACAGTTATTATCGAAATAAGTAATGTATATCGCTTTAGGATCGTGAAAGTTGAAGACAGCATCTGCAAAATTACATCATGTGCAAAAGAGGGAGACGGCGCGTGCTGTCGTGATTGTGGATACTCTGTCCTAAGTTTTGGAAAAGAATGTTTTACAAGCAGGCAGTTTCTGGTTATAATAGGAATGGAATAAGATGAATGGTATAATTATGCAATAAATTGAACGTTTTTCACTATATATGCATTTTTGTGTGGGATTATACGTGTTTTATGCGTTTTCAACCTGTGTGTTTGTATGAAAACACATAGTGTAGAAATTGAAGATATTGCTAAATAATAGGGTGACGTTTTCATGAACCTAATATGAATAGTCATGTTGAGGAGATGTATGATGAATAAACCAATGGTTTCAAAACACTTTGAATCTAGAAAGCCTTCTGCTGTACGCGTGGCGCAAATGAAATATGAAGCGCGGGAAGTAAAACCGGAAGCTGTTATCAACGTTGGCATCGGCAATGTATCACTGCCGACGAATCCTGCGATGCAAAAGCGGCTTTTTGATCTGGGTGCCGCCGGCAGTCCTTTTGAAAATGGCGCTATCCGCTATACGACAACGGCGGGAACGGCAGAGTGTCGGGATGCTTTTAAAAATATTCTGCACTGTGAAGGCTTTGACACGGATGAGTTGTTTGTTCAAGTGACAGATGGCGGTTCGGCGGGGATGGAGCTCGTGATCGTCGGGGTATGCGGTGAGCCTGCAACCGGAGATAAGCCATTAATGATGATTGATCCCGCTTATACAAACTATATTTCTTTCTCAGAGCGAATAGGCCGAAAGACAGTGACTGTGAAGCGAACGCTGGAGGAAGACGGGAAGTTTAATCTGCCCAATATGGACGCCATTGAAGCAATGATTGAAAAACATCAGCCAGGCGCGTTGCTGGTGATTCCCTATGATAATCCCACTGGTCAACTCTATGATTATGACACGCTGGAGGCACTTGCAAAATTATGTGTCAAATATAACATGTGGATGATTAGCGATGAAGCTTATCGAGAGCTATATTATGATGATTCTAAGCCGCTCGTCAGCATATGGGGCCTTTCAGAAGCGCGCGTTCCTGGGATCAAAGGACGTAGAATCAGCATTGAAACGGCTTCGAAAGTATGGAATGCATGCGGTTTGCGCATTGGAGCAGTAATTACGGATAATGCATTGTTTCATGATAGAAGTGTTGCTGAATATACGGCAAATCTTTGTGCGAATGCGATTGGCCAATATATCTTCGGTGCGCTGGCGCACGAGAGCAAGGCGCAAATCACCAGTTGGTGCAAAGAGATGCGGGCTTATTATGGTGGACAGATTGTCAAAGTATACAATTGCCTTAAAGAAATGGAACCAGAGCTTATTGTATCAAGTCCTGATGCTTCCATTTATTCCGTGATTGATGTCAGAAATATTGTAGCATCTGGTTTTGATGCTCGAGCATTTGTACAATATTGTGCCAGCGAGGGGGCTGTTGAAATTGACGGCGTAATGACAACGCTTCTCGCTGCACCAATGAGCGGCTTTTACGATATTGCAGACGGCGAAATCAATCCCGGCAGCACACAGTTTAGAATATCGTATGTTGAAACACCTGATAAGTTGGCTCAAGTGCCGGAAGCCTTTATTAAACTGCTAAGACAGTATGAAGCAAAGCGATTGAAGGATGAAGATTAAGATTAAGATTAAGATAACACAGAGTTGATCGATACAATCTGATCTAAAATATAAAAACGCAATAACATGCTGTGTGGATAGACAATAGCTAAGATAAAAGATGATTTCATTGAATCGATGAGATCATCTTTTTTTGGTGAAAGCGAATTATTGGCTGCTATAGAATAAAAAGATAGAATTTTCGGAAAACGTATTGCTCTCTCGTGTGTTTCGATGTAAACTATAAAAAAAAGTTAATGTTTAAAACTAAAACAAAAATTAAGTTGATGTTTAAAATTTAACGATTTATCCATTTTAATCCCCAGTAATACATAAAGCAAAAGATGATGAGGTTAAAAAAACAAGGGATTAATCAATAAATACGATTTAAATTGGGAGATTTTATGACAGATTTGAACACATTGAAGGAATGCATCGTCAAATCAAAATTGACGAAAAAAGAAAGTGAGATCGCTGAATATATTCTCTACAACGTGAGTAAGGCTTGTTTTATGACTGCCAGCGATCTTGCAAAGGAACTTGATACGAGTAATACATCGGTTAATCGAATGGCAAAAGCGATCGGCTATAACTCATTTGTCGATTTGCAGAAAGAATTGCAGGACTTTGTTGCAGTTCAGGCGGAATCGACGGATAAATTTGAACTGCCGCCTGTGCAGCATATTGCTTCAGGTAAGGCAGATTCGGATTTTGAAGAAACGATTGTTAAAAAGCTGTATGAAATGACGTCATATAACTTAACGAGTATTATTGCTAAAAACAGTGCTGACAAAATAGACCGCGTTGTGGAAATGATCGCCGCATCTGAAAGACGCTATATTAACGGTATTCGAGGAACCGTTGATATCGCTAATAAATTTGCTTATCTGTTAAAACTGTTGGTGAGCAATGTCACACAAGTCGTCGGTGAAGAAGTTGACAATATTGAAAAGCTGATTGATATGACCCAGAATGACTGTATCGTGGTGTTTAGTTTTAATCGCTACCACATCTATACACGACAGTTTATTATTCTGGCAAAAGAGCGCAACGCCAAAGTTATTCTTGTAACAGATCGTGCCACGGCGCCATTTTCACAATATGCGGATGAACTGCTCATTGTGGATGTTGAAAGCATGAGCTATTTTAATTCTGATGTTGCGCCAATGTTTCTCATTGAAATTATTTGTACGAAGCTTGCACTAAAACTTGGTGACCAAGCCAAAACGCGATTAAGCATTTTGGAACCTTATATTAATCATTCGCAAATATTGTAGTTTTCAAATTTAAGCATAAGGAGAGGATGAACAAAGATGCAATGGACAGTTAATGAGTTGAGGAAAGAGGTGATTGGCAGCGAGGCGACGTTTAAAACATCTTATGGGGAACGATTCGTCACGTATGCCGATTATACGGCTTCGGGGAAAACACTGAAATTTATTGAAAAGTACATGATTACCCTTCAGGAGATGTATGCCAATTCTCATACTGAAGATAGTGAAACGGGAAAAGTAATGACCGCACTCGTTCACAAAGCTGAAGAGAAAATGAAAAAGATGCTCAATGCAGACGACTATAATATTTTTGCTGTTGGTACAGGTGCAACTGGAGCCATACACAAGCTGATTTCCATCTTCGGTCTTTATTATGCACCGGGACTTACTCGATATGTCAACATTGACAAGTCAAAAATTGAAAACCGTCCTGTCGTCTTTATCAGCTCTTATGAACATCATTCAAATGACTTGATGTGGCGAGAGAGTATTGCGGAAGTCGTCATTATTGGCTTAACACCCCTTGGCGAATTTGATCTGAAAGATTTGGAAGAAAAAGTATCTTCTCCGGCATATAAGGGCAGGCTTAAAATCGGCTCGTTTTCAGCGGCTTCCAATGTAACGGGTATAAAGTCGCCTGTGTACGAAATTGCTAAGATTATGCATGCTCACGGCGGGTATGCTTGTTTTGATTTTGCAGCCAGCGGCCCATATGTCGACATCAATATGAAAAAGGATGATGAATCCTATTTTGATGCCATTTACCTGTCAATGCATAAATTTATCGGCGGGCCTGCATCTAGCGGTCTGCTGGTGTTGAACAGCCGTCTGTATGATATTTATAATAAGCCGACGATCGCCGGCGGCGGAACCGTCGATTATGTCAGCGTATCAGGCTATGATTTTTCAAAAGTCGTCGAAGAGCGTGAAAGAGCTGGAACGCCGGGAATACTGCAAATTTTTAAGGCTTCACTGGCATTGGAAGTGAAAGAAAAAATTGGTATTGAACAAATTGAAAAGATTGAACACGACTACATTAGCCGCGTGATGTATAAGTTGATGAAAAATGATCGCGTTGAAATATTAGGCAGTAAGGACCCTTCAAAGCGAGTCAGTATCCTGTCATTCAACATTCGATATGAAGACGGTTACTTGCATCACAAGTTTATTGCCAAATTATTGAATGATCTCTTTGGCATACAGTCGAGAGCTGGCTGTGCATGTGCAGGACCTTATGGTCATGAGCTGCTGCACATTGCGTCTGAAGTTTCAAGTAAATATCGTGAAATTATCAAAAGCGGTATCAATGCTTTAAAACCGGGATGGGTCAGGGTGAATTTTCACTATGCGATGTCACCGGAGGCCGTTGATTTTATTGCAGATGCAATATTGTTTATAGCAGATAACGGTCATTTATTCCTTCAAGAATATCAGATGCACATGACTTCTGGCCTGTGGACGCATAAAGACTTTGTCGAAGATGATACCATTGTGAAGCAGTTTGGCATTGATGCCAGCATTGCAGACAGCGCATCCGATGTTTTTAAAAGCAAAGCGCTTGATCACAATGCCCTAATGAAACAATATATGGTGGAGGCAAAAGCAAAGGCAGAAAAACTTGCGAAAACATTTAATGATAACTTTGCGCAGTTTGATCAGGCGACATTAAATGACTTGAAATGGTATTATGTTGCTGCGATGACAAAATAAACAGACTAGATTTCCCTTTGCTGGAGCGCTGTTAAAGGCGTCAACTTGTCTTAGACAAAAAGAAGGCGTTGCTTATCTAATTTCTTAGATTTGCAGCGCCTTCCTATTTGAGGTCATGTATAAGAACATATTTTGAAACATATTTTGAATTGATGACATTATATGGCTGGGTTTAAACAATGAGCGCTCTGTGCCATCGTCGAATTATAGTGCAGGATAACTTTGCTTTGAAACGGCAGACTTAACGTTGACGCCTTCTAAACGGCCCAGTTTACCGGAGAGATTGCCGATGTCGTCATTCGTGCCGTCGACGATAATGGCAATTACGTTAATTTTGCGTCCGTTTGGATTGGGGAGTCCCATTCGTCCGGCAATGATGGATGCGTGTTCTGTCAGCAAGTGATTAACACGATCGATTTGTGAAGCATTTTCAATAATAATACTGATAATGCCAATGCGGTGCGTCATAACTATACCTCCTTGTATTTATCCCATGTTCGCTTTGCCATTGGGAATGGTTCCAACGCACGATCGAGAATGCCGTGTACGTAGGCGATGAGAACACCGTAGTTGACGATTGGTACTTGGTATTTAACAGCCGTTTCAATGCGATGCTGCATTGCGCGCTGATTGAGCATACAGCCGCCGCAGTGGACGACGAGTTTATAGGCTTTTAAATCATCTGTAAACGAGACGCCCGACGTATGCTCAAAAATAATCTCCTTACCTGTCAGCTGGCGAATCCATCTTGGAATTTTGACTGTGCCGATATCGTCTGATTGTTTATGATGTGTACACCCTTCGGCGATGAGCACTCTGTCGCCGTCCTGAAGATTGCGTATCGCCGCAGCTCCGGCGACGAGGCTGTTTAAATCGCCCTTATAGCGCGCGAATAAAATTGAAAATGATGTCATTGGAATGTCCGTTGGCGTGTCAGCACCGACTTTTAAAAAGGCCTGAGAATCTGTGATCACCAGTGATGGTTTTTTGCCCAGCGACGAGAGCGTCTCGCGGAGTTCGTGTTCTTTGGTGACGATAGCAATGGCGTCGCTTTCTAGAATATCTCGAATCGTTTGCTGCTGCGGCAGTATGAGACGTCCTTTTGGTGCGGCTTTGTCTATTGGTGTCACGAGAACGACGAAATCGCCCGGATGAATGAGATCGCCAACAATTTTAAATCGATCTTCATCGTGCGGCATTAAAGCAGCCAACTGCTTTTTAACTTGGTCTATGCCCTTGCCGGTATTAGCAGAAACCGGTATAAAAGGGATGTTAAAATCTCTTGAAAGCGTTTCACAGTATTGGACAATTGTTTCAGGGGGATGATCCTTCAAGAGATCTGTTTTATTGAATATGCCAATGAGGGGCAGCTTCTTTTGCTTGATTGTCTCGGTCAGCTTTTTTTCAAAGGTAAACGAAGTATCTGCATCTGTTGCATCGAGAACGATGAGTGCACAATCGGTCTTATTGAGAACATCGAGTGTTTTTTGTTCGCGCAGTGTTCCAAGTGCCGTGTCATCACTGAGACCAGCTGTGTCAATCATCATGACGGGGCCTAGCGGCAGTATTTCCATTGCTTTGTAGACGGGATCCGTCGTCGTTCCTGAAATCTCAGATACCAGTGCGATATTCTGTTCGGTAATGGCATTGATTAATGATGATTTGCCGGCATTTGTCTTGCCGAAAAAAGCAATGTGAATGCGATTGCCTTGAGGCGTTTGATTCATAAGTGATCCTTTCTGTGAAGGCTTGCGATTTAGCCTTGCTGTTAGATTATTCTGTTAGAGCTTTTAGTAGAAAAACATCGGCGATTGGTGTTATGTTTTGCAGTCATATCAAAAGTTTTAACGCTTTGGATGCGTCAAGTTTTGAACGGTGAGTCGTTCATCAATGGCTTCGTCTGAAAGCAGTGTTTCGTTGCGTAAAACGTTGCGAATATTTGCGCCGGATTCATGAGCGCGCTTGGCAATGGCACTTGCTTCATCATAGCCGAGGACATCGATAAAAGCAGCTGCAAGTGAGGTCGATTTAGCCACGGTCTCCTGACAGTGCGCACGATTGACAGACAGCGTTTCAATAACGCCCTGTGTGAATTTTTCGACTGAAGCCTCCAGTAGATCAAAAGCGGTAAACAGTTCATCGCCAATGAGGGGCAAAAAAGGATTGAGCTCAAATTGTCCGCCTGCGGCAGCGGCAGTTATGGCAACATCTGCGCCAAAAACGCGGAAGCATACTTGGTTGACCATTTCACAGAGCACCGGGTTGACTTTCCCCGGCATAATGGATGAACCCGCTTGGTGCGCTTCCAGAGATATTTCAGCGAAACCGCCTCTGGGACCGGCGTTCATGAGTCTTAGATCGTTGGCGATTTTCATTAAATTAGTGGCTAGTGCTTTTAAAAGTCCCGAGACTTCAACATAGACATCGGCATTTTGAGTGGCATCAACCAAGAGATCTGCACGAGCGATTCCGAGGCCGGTAATACGCTGTAAACGTTCTGTTACGAGATAGATAAAATCCAGAGAGGCGTTGAGTCCGGTGCCGACAGCTGTACCGCCGAGGTTTATTTCCCTTAGCCTTTCCTCAGCCTTATAGATGCGCCAGCGGTCACGGCTGATGGCGCGCGCATAGGCGCCAAAAACTTGACCAAACGTAATGGGAACGGCATCCATTAGCTGTGTTCGTCCCAACTTGATGACGTTGGCATGTTCTGTTTCTAAGCGCTGCAATGCGCTTTGAAGCTGTGCGAGCGCATCGGAAAGTTTCCGTACTTTACGGATTAGGGCGATTTTTAATGCCGTTGGATAGACATCATTGGTAGATTGACTCATATTGACGTGATTAACCGGGTGCAGACTGTCGTAGTCTCCTGCGTTTTTGTTGAGCCTTGCCAGTGCGAGATTGGCGAGGACTTCATTGACGTTCATGTTGACTGAAGTACCTGCACCGCCTTGGAGCGGGTGTGTTTGAAGTGCTTCATATATCTCCTGCTCATCAGGGTTCAACGGCAAGGATTCATTCTTTTTTTCGAAGACATCAAGTGCTTTATCGGCAGCTGAGATAATGGCAGCGCCGATGGTTGACGACAGATCACCGGTTTCAACATTGGCTTCGGCACATGCTTTTTTGACTTGGAGGATAGCGTGTATAAGACTTGGTGAGAGAGTGCGTTCCGTAAGATTAAAATTATTTCTTGCGCGATGTGTGTGAATGCCATAAAGTGCTTTTGACGGCAGAACTGCTGCGCCCAGAGCATCATTTTCTGTTCGGCAAGATTCTGACCATTCGGCCGAAGTGGTATCATTGCGTTTCACGACGAGGGGCTCCTTCCCATCATTTTTGCATAAAAAATAAACACATTCTGTCCAGAATAAATTCATGACAGTAGGGTTGCAAAAATTTGATCCGATCCTTTGGACAAATGACCTCAGGACAAGATTGTTATTTATTTAACTATATTGTATGATGGATTAGAGCCGATGTCAATCCTGAAATGTATTAAACGGTTATGATTTTGCGCTTTCGCTATGCGGCAATTGTGGTATAATTCATGTGTGAATATTATTGTGAATACTCATATTGGGGAGAATATTATCAATGTTTCAGAAAATAAAAGCTTTTATGAAGGATTTGGGACGCTATCGAGGCGAGGAAAACCGTCAGAGACTGGAACAAGTGCTGATTTCTTTCGTCATTCTTTCATCGCTCACAATTGGTGCGATTGCAAATTATTCGGTTCGGGTATTGTTTTTAGAGGAACCACAGATGTTTGTTGCATTTGAAAGTTTGATGCTGCTCGCTTTTGGGGTACTGGAAATCGCACTGTTAAAAATTAAGGAAGATCAGCTCAGACGAATTATGAGCATTATCGTCTATTGCGGGTTGTTGATTTATATGGGGGCAGCATTTTACGATTACATTGGTCCTGCAATCTGGTGTATGGCAGCCACTTTTATAGTGATGAGTCTCTTTCATGCACGCCGGGATATGCTGTTGGGCTTCATTGTTGCAACGGCGGTGCTCTACGCTTATGTGATGCGGTTTAAAAAGCCCTTCACAACCAACTGGATTTTTGAAATTGGACTGATTCTAACGATGCTTGTCTTTATGATGACAGTGTTGGCTGTGCATTATCTCATCAATGAGCGTTTGGCATTTATGAAACGTCAGTATGATACACTCTATCGAACAGAAAATCAGTTTTATTTTACGCTCAATGCTATTGGGGATGGTGTTATTACGACGGATTCTAAGGGACTGATTACCTTTATGAATCCAATTGCTGTTCAGTTGTCGGGTTGGTTGATGGATGAAATCATTGGCAAACCGTTTAACCAATATATCGTATTAGAAAGCGAATTGACGCACGAAGTACTGGAAAGTCCAGTCGATCAGGTAATCAAGAGTCAAAAAATATTGCATTTGGCCAACCACACAGTGATGTTGACCAAATCAGGTGATAAAATAGTCATTGAAGATACTGCGTCGCCGATCTTTGACGAAAATGGCAAACTGTCCGGCGTTGTTATTGTTTTCAGAGACCATCGCTACAAACAGGAGAAACAGCGTGAAATCGAATATTTAAGTTATCACGATCAGCTTTCCGGGCTGTATAATCGCCGCTATTTTGAAGATGTGCTTCGCAAACTTGACATTAATAGCGCGTGGCCGCTGGCGATTCTCTTTATTGATGTCAATGGGCTTAAGATTGTCAACGATGCCTTTGGCCATCGTGCTGGGGATGAGTTGATTACAAAGGTTGCCAATACACTTTCGCGTTATAAGCGTTCGGACGATGTTATTTCGAGAATCGGAGGCGATGAATTTGTTATTATCATGCCTCGAACAGAACAGCTTTTCATTAATCACTATACAAAACAGGTGACACAGGCGTTCAGACACGAACAAATTATGGGCATTGAAATCTCTGTATCTTTTGGATGGGATATTAAAAAGAATCAGGAACAGGATATCTTTGAATGTCTTAAACAGGCAGAAGATCGCATGTATCAAAGTAAAATATACTACGGCGGCAGTAAACGCAATGACATTATCAAATCAATTTCGTCTGCGCTGGCGATGAAGAGTGTTGAAGAAGAAGCACATTCAAAGCGCGTCGGTGAATACTGTACCAAGCTCGGACGGGTGCTCGGCTTTTCAGAGGGTGAATGTCAGAAACTTAAAGTTGCTGGAGAGTTGCACGATATTGGCAAAATAGCGATAGATGAAATCCTGCTGAATAAAAAGAGCGCCTTAACACTGACGGACTGGAATCAAATTAGGCAGCACCCTGAAACAGGTTATCGCTTGCTTAATACATCAAAAGAGTTTTACGGCATTGCAGAATATGTGCGTGCACATCATGAGTTTTGGGACGGCAGTGGGTATCCAAGTGGCTTGAAAGGGCTTGAAATACCGCTAAATGCCCGTATTATTGCCATTGCAGATGCCTATGATGCGATGACGAATGATCGCACTTTTCGAAAGGCAATGTCACATGAAGCTGCGATAGATGAATTGCTGCGGTGTGCTGGGTCACAATTTGATCCGGAACTAACGCGCGTCTTTATAGAAAAAGTGCTGCGTGTGTAATGTCAAATAAAAAACCGAGTCATCTAAAGGATGCTCGGTTTTTATATGTCAATTATTCGAAGCGCATTGAAGCCGCCATAATGATTTTTGCTAATGCAAGAAGAAGTGTACAGCAAGCGCGGCCATCGGAACGATTAATATAATTCGAAGAATGGCAATCTTGAAGATTTCAATCGGTTTTGTCAATGTATCAATGCCCATGGTTAGCAGAAAAGGTGCCATATACGTCATTTGCGTAATAAAGATAAGCTGTGCTGTGAAGCGCGCCGTTTCAGAGGCGATATTCTTGAGAACGACTGGCGGCAAAATAACATCAACGGTATTTAAGAAAAGTGCCGGTGCGATGGTGTGCGCCTCTTGAATGCCGAACAATCCCATATAAAGTGCGTAGGGCTTGGTTAACCATGTGATTAGCGGTGTTTTATAGATGAGGAACATCGAAAAAGTACCGATAACGATAATAAATGGCATAAAAGAAGTCATGTTTAAGAGCACATCGCGAAGATTCTTAAGCGGTGTATCGTGCGGTGAAAGTGCTTTAGCGGCAGCAGTGTCCATGGCATTGTTAAAAGTGCTCTTACGTATTTGACCATCGTTAGAATTGCTGGCAGGTTTTACCGCGTAATAGTGATTATCTTTTGTGGACAAAGGCGGTATTCTAATGAGCACGATACTAAGCAACAGCGCAATAAAGACAATAAGGAGATAAAAGAGCCCCCAGCGAGATGAAATGCCGTCAAGATCGCATAAGAGTATTGTCACAGGCATTGCGGGCAATGTTAGACAAGTTGTGATAAACAGCGTTTCGCGACGCGTGTAGTACCCTTTGTAGAATTGATCAGTCAAGAGCATGATTGCAACGGTAACACTGACGAATGAAGACGTTATAACGGGCATAACAGCTGCCCCGGGCAATTTGAAGATAGGACGCATCAAGGGTGTCAGGTACACTTCGATAAATTCTGCTAAGCCAAATTCACTAACCATGGGAAGCAATAATTTTGAAACCGTTAGAAAGACAAAGACTGTCGTGCACATGGTGACAACATCAGCGCTGAGATCATTGAGAAACGCGAACTGCGGGAAAAAGCTGCTTAAAACGATTAATGGCGCCAGCAGGTTAACGGCTAAACGCGTTTTGGAACAAGTAAAGGCCCGCTTAAAAAGGGGATGCTGGTCGAAATAAGGCGCCTTAAAACCAGTGACAAGTAATGCACCTAACCCGTTGATCAGTAAGAACAGTGACAAAATATGTTTGATAATCGGCTGTGTTAACGACTGTGTCGCTGAAATAATGTAAAGAAAAAGTGTTTGATCAAGCTGCGGCCATTTATAGAGGAACATAATGAGCCCTAAAAGTGTAATGCCGATAAATTTAAAACGTCCAAACGCGTTTTTGTTGGAAAGAGTTGAATCCATTTATACCTCGCTTCTCATGGGTAAGGAAATTGATTTGTGTCAATGGTTGGCAATATTGGTTTCATAGAGCATTACGCGGTTGCGATTTGCATTTTTTGCGGCATAGAGCGCCTCATCAGCACGTGCAATGATTAGTTTTAACGGTTCATTGGCATTGACGGAAATACTGATGCCGATACTGACTGTAAAGTGAATGGCATTGCCGTCTTCGGTGAAGACAACGTGATTATCAATACGCTTTCTAAAGGTATCCGCACGTTCGAAAGCATTTTCAAGTGTTTGGTCGTATAGATAGAGTGCAAATTCTTCGCCGCCGATTCTCGCGACTTCGCAATGATCGGTAAATGTCTCACGCAGCATGTCGGAAAATTGAATGAGCACGGTATCGCCATTTAAATGACCATATTGATCGTTAATCGACTTAAAGTGGTCTAAGTCGAGGACGCAGACGATTAAAGACTGGTAGCCTTCGTGTTTGTCATGAAAATAATTTAATCCAAAGCGGTTTAATAGTCCTGTTAAGCCATCTTGATAGGCGCGTTCAATTAGAAATTTCTCATACTCCTTTTGTCCGGTGACATCGGCGAGCAGCAACACGGCACCAACGATATTCTCTGATGCGATAATAGGATGATAAGTCATATCGATCATGCGATTATCGCCGCATGAGAGGTTGTAAGTTGTCATTTGCCCGGATAGTGCTGCCAGCTCGAACTGAAAACTGGCTTTGAGACAGGCGTTGATATCTTTCCCAACGGCTATTTTATCTTCCGATGCAATCAATGCAGTGGCAAAAGGATTGATATCGACGATTCGCATGCGTTTGTTGATAACGACAACGCCTTCGTGTATGACATCAAATACTTTATTATAGGCTATCGGCGCCAGATTGAAATAATCAAACCGAAAAAGACTGAAAAAGAATAAAATAGCACTTGGAATGTAGAGAACAGACATGCTGATATAAATACCGATTGATGATAGAACAGACATTTTTAAAGCGGTTACGAGAAACGTATACAGCGTGCTGATCATGAGGAGCGTTACCTGTCGCTTATAAGCAACGCCGATTTTTTGTCGAAAATCGAAAAAAAGCGCCACAGCAAGCAGTGGAATAACAAAGTTGATTCCAACGAGCATCGTATCAAATGCAGTTGCGTGCACGACGAGTTCTTTGCCGAAAATAGCATTTTCGACAATGTCGTAGCCGCTTCGCATCAAATGATGGTATCCATTGGTAAAAATCAGCAGATTGATCACTGCAGGAAAGACGAAGAGAAAACGGTGTATTTTCGAAAGTGCTCGATTCAGTGTATATTTAATGGCGAAGCTCAAGGTGAGCATCGGAACGCCAAAGACGCCTATTTGCTGAACATTTCGCCAAAAGATCATCTGCTCAATCGAGGATGCAAAAATTTCAAAATAAGCGCCGACAGACCAGATAACAGTTGCGAGCATCAGATATCCCAAGCTTATGGCGCCGGGAACTTCTCGATGTCTAAAGGCATAGTATGCAAAAAAAACGTATAGAATTGATGAACTGGCCAATAAGAGTCCTTGTAGAAATTGCATGGTCATCCTCGCTTTCATTCTACTCATTATACCGCATAAAAATGTAGGTGAGAAGCGTGGGAATCGTATAAACCATGAAGTTAACCAATTTAAAATATAATGTCGTACATTTCTATAGGGATATCATAAGAATTTCCATTTCATGTCATGCATCATTTCATTATAATGGCATCAAAACGACTGGTCGGGATAGGGGGTTGTTATGCCGAAGATTAGTGAAGAGAAGTTAAAGGCAAAACGAGATCATATTATTGCATGTGCGTTTAAAGTCTTTTCTGAAAAAGGTTATGATGCGACGACGATGGATGATATCGTAAAACTCAGCGGTGTGAGCAAAGGGGGAATCTATCATTACTTTCCAAGCAAAGAAGATGTCTTCTTTGACATTGCGGAAATTCAGCTGGCAAAGCGTCAGGCGCTCATTGCTGAACTGGCGTCAAAAAGTGATTTTGAAACATTTTTAAAAGTTTATATTAAGACGGTTATTAAAGCGTTGGATGATGAAACAGAAGTGATGAATGCTAAATTTTCATTTGAATTCTGGTCGATTGTGACTCGGGCGCCAAAACTTCAACAATATGCACAGCGACGGTTTGCGGGCTTCTATAAAGATCTTGAACAAGTTTTCTCAGATGGCGTAGACGGGGCGAAGTCACTGGATGTTTCAGCGATTGGTTATGTGCTGATTGCAACGATTGACGGCATTATTCACACACATGCCGTCATGGGGATCAAAGCATCGGATGCCGTTATTGAGTACTATACGAAAGCCATGATCAACATGGTAAAAAACAATTGAACCAATAAATGAGTAATGACAAAATACGCGACGTCATCAAAAAAGTGACAGCGCGTATTTTTTATGGTGTGCGTGCGTCCAGCAAAGCTGGACGTTGCTTGCTGGTGAAAGTCCAGCCATGGTAATCGCCAAGGAGCCATGTAGCCAGTCCCGGTGCGTCGCAGTAATGCGGGGTGCTGAGCGG
>NZ_JAHBCL010000096.1 GCF_018390735.1 Fusibacter paucivorans | reverse complement strand
TTGAAACGCTTTTTTGATATAATAAATGCAAGGATTTTAACATTTCTTCCACAAAAACCTTGCAGATGGAGGCGCCTCATGTATATCAGAAAGACCAACCAAATCAAAATAGCCGATGATTTCTTTCTCCCTTTCGGCGGTAAACTTAACCGAAATAATCGCTGGGTTAAACTGGCTGAGTTGATTCCTTGGTCAGATTTTGAGGATGCCTATGCTCAAAACTTCAAGTCTCCTACCAGAGGAGAAAAAGCACTCTCTGTTCGAGTCGCCCTTGGTACACTGATTATTCAAACCAAACTAAAACTGGTTGACGCTGAAGTGCCGCTTCAGATTATGGAGAACCCATATCTTCAGTATTTCCTTGGCTTTGACCGCTTTGAAGATGATAGACAACCTTTTGATGCATCACTGATCACGCATTTCAGAAAGCGTTTCACACCAGATATTCTCTTGGAAATCAACAACATCATTGCCATGAAAGAACTTGAAGCAGCAGCTTCAGAAAATCGCGATAACGATGATGATCATAAGGACAACGGCTCTGGCCCAACTGAACCAATTGCTGAGGATGTTCAAATCAGCTTTGATGATATTCCAAAGCAAGGCAAACTTATCCTCGATGCGACCTGTGCGCCAAGCGATATCCGTTTTCCAACGGACCTGCGTCTACTGAATGAAGCGCGAGAAAAACTCGAAGACATGATTGACGTACTACACGCGCCGGATATCTCTGCAATGGCAAAGCCAAGAACCTATCGCAATCGCGCCCGTAAGGATTATCTTTCAATCGAAAAGCAGCGCAAGAAACGAAGTAAAGCTATTCAAAAAGCGATCCGAAAACAACTTGGTTATGTCAAACGGGATCTGGAACATGTAGAGACTTATCTTGAAGATCCTTCGAGAGCTGAGCTTCTCACGAGACGCCAGCAGAGGGAATTGCAGGTCATACGAAAACTATACGAGCAGCAGCGCTACATGTATGAGTCGAGAACGCATTCTGTAGACAACCGGATCGTTAGCATCTCACAGCCTTACATCAGACCTATTGTCAGAGG
>NZ_JAHBCL010000095.1 GCF_018390735.1 Fusibacter paucivorans | reverse complement strand
AGAAAACGTCGTCGTCGTACCGATCACCAATAAAACGGCGAATAAAGTCAATACCAACTTAACTGGTGATATTGTCAAGAACATGGAGAATAATCAGTTTAAACTGACGATCCAGACCAATAATGTTGATTATATCCTGCCGGCTAAAGAAGTGCAGATCAGTAATATTGCAAGTGCACTCAATGTTAATGAAGCGGCACTCAAAGACATTATGGTTAGCGTCACCATTGATAAACTTGACAGCGCTGCTTCAGAAGCCATTGTCCGTGAAGCAGAGAATCAAAACTTGGAAGTGGTATTCCCACCGGTTTCTTTCAAAGTAGAAGCGACGGCGCAGACAGCAACCGGTGAAAAGCAAACCGTAGAAATATCTAGATTTAGCGGGTATGTTGAAAGGCGTATCGCACTGCCTGAAGGCATTGATCCGTCGAAAGTGACAACAGGCGTGGTCTATAATGAAGACGGTACCTTTAGTCACATACCGACAAGAGTCATATTGATTGATGGGATTTACTATGCGGAGCTCAGTTCCATCACGAATTCAAGTTACTCAGTGGTTTATCACCCGATAGAGGTGAGCAGCGCCAAAGGTCACTGGGCAGAAAAGGCCATTAATAATATGGCCTCAAGAATGGTGATAGCCGATCCAGAAACCTTTGAGCCGGATGCACTTGCGACAAGAGGCGCATTCATCGACTACATCGTTAGAGCAATGGGACTTTACCGAAATGGCGCGGCAGATATGACGCTTTATCCTGACATGAGCATGGCATACGCAGATTCAGTTACCATTGCGAAAACCTATGGGATTGCTAATGGCTATGAAGACGGCACGATTAGAGATATGGCCGCATTGACAAGAGAAGAGGCGATGGTCATGCTTGCACAGGCACTGGATGTATTTGAGATGCTGGAGACATCACCGACGATTGAATCAGAAATGTTTGTAGATCTTAATGAAGTAAGTGCGTGGGCGTCCTCTGATGCCAGCCGCATTGTCAATGCAAAGATCATGAACGGCATTGGCAATCAACAGCTTGATCCGAAAGGAAATTACACCTATGCGCAAGCAGCGGCAACCATAGAGAATATGTTAAAGAGCATTGGGCTCAT
>NZ_JAHBCL010000094.1 GCF_018390735.1 Fusibacter paucivorans | reverse complement strand
CAATACATATATGCTACATGTATTGTAACAAATGACTACGGCAAAACAAGTGATCTATTTCATCGTGGCATTGACAAAGACAAAGAGCAAGGCAAAGTCAAATCACGTGGGCTAAAACACCCATTCATTTCCACTGTTTAAGTATTCTAATGCTTGTTTGATTGCGTCGTGACAACTTCTGTTAGGACGAAATCCATAACTGTATTCACTAAATATCTTTTCGTAGATGTCTGATATTGGCTGTGCTACTGCTTGCTGAATTGTTCTGTCTAATGCAGTTGGTATTCCTAAAGGTCTTTTCTTACCATTATCTTTCGGTATATATACTCTTCGTACAGGTTTTGGTAAATAAGTCCTGTTTCTAAGCGAATTGATAATAGCTTCCTGATTTTCTTTGATATAGCTTCCCAATTCTTCCACAGTAATTTCATCTATCCCGCTTGCACCTTTATTAGCAACTACCTTTTTATAGGCTCGGTTTAGATTTTCCTTTGTTAATATCACTTCCATTAATTCCATTGTTGTTACTCCTCTTTCTACTATAAGATTCCTACACATCGCCCCTTCCGATATAAATAATATCCCTCGGTTACGTTCCTACTCTTCTTATTCATCTGATTTCTGGCTAATGTATTATTTTATAAGTAGCGATTTGTACTATAAATCGCTTCAGTCCTTCAGCTGTTATGCCTACTATGACTTCATCTGACTCCCTCCCCAAACCTTTTTCGACCATATCTTAAAGAGATTTATCTCTTTGATATGTGGGTAGGGTCTCCCAGGGTAAGACACTAATCTTTCATTCCACAACCTCTTGATTTACAACTTCGGTTTACGTTTACCTTTTGGGCTTAAGTTTGTCTTGCAACCTCACCCACCTAATCGCCTTATCAAGTTTCTGTTCGTAGGCTCAAGAACTTCGTTACACCACTTCCTTCATCCATACCATTACTGGCACCAACTTGTGGTTCACTACACTTGGCGGTAAATACCCGTGACTGGACTTGCACCAGTTAGATTAGTGCCATGCCTGGCAATCGGGTAGGAGAGAAAGTTAAATAACTTTCCCGACCTCCCACAGCACCGTACGTACGGGTCTCGTATACGGCGCTTCCCAAGTTTATGCATTAACAGTTTTGTATTTGTCAGAAAAG
>NZ_JAHBCL010000093.1 GCF_018390735.1 Fusibacter paucivorans | reverse complement strand
TGGTCTTCTGTCAAGAAAAAGGACAACTTAAACGTAGAATCTTTAAACAACTTTTATGATTACTAACTGACAAATTCAAGTTCATAATCGTAGGGTGATATCATACCGCAATGCGAATGTATTCTGGTGGTATTATAAAACGTTTCAATATAATGGAATATCAGTTTATGTGCATGATGAAGATCTTTAATGACATATCGGTTAAGCCATTCGCGTTTTATGAGTGCGTGGAAAGATTCAATCGGTGCATTGTCCCAAGGTGTACCTTTGTGCGAATAACTCCGGATATAATCTCTGGCTGGTGTTGCTTTCTTATAATCTTTGGATACAAATTGGACACCCCTGTCGCTGTGAATGATGGTTGGTCTCTTTGATTTTCTAGATGCTTTAGCGTTTTCAATTGCAGATATGACACCATCTGTCGTTAGTCTATCGGAAACATGCCACCCGATGATTTTTCGAGAATAAAGGTCCATTACAGATGTTAAATATACAAAGCCCTTCAAGGTATAGACGTAGGTGATATCAGTTGTCCAAACGGCATTCGGTGCTGCAGGACGAAATTGCCTATCCAGTATATTTTTAAGCTTGTCGTCAAAGTCAGGATCAATGGTGGTTTTAGTGTATGGACGAACCCATATGGCCTTAATACCTTCATCGCGCATGTAATTCCCAACTGTTTTTTCAGCGATTTTTATCCCTTGCTCATTGAGCAATTTTGTAATCTTAGGCGCACCATAAATCTGATAAGAAGCATTATATATTTCTTTGATCTTTGTCGATACGGCTCTTTTGCGAAGTTTCGCGCGAGATGCCTTTCGATTTTTGAAACTATAGTATCCAGATGTTGAAACGCCAAGATAT
Source organism: Fusibacter paucivorans (assembly GCF_018390735.1). GTDB lineage: Bacteria > Bacillota > Clostridia > Peptostreptococcales > Acidaminobacteraceae > Fusibacter > Fusibacter paucivorans. The sequence goes on along the minus strand of NZ_JAHBCL010000093.1, from coordinate 348 downwards.
TTGAGCACATTGTTAACAGAAAAGGTGCGTTTCTTAGATTTTTCTTTGATGATTGGGTAAAGTGTTTCTGTTAATCGTTCAATATGCTCATTGCTTTTTTTAATATTTCGATTGCATCCTTTGCATCTCGAAGCTCTTTGCGCAGGCGTGCATTTTCTTTTTCAGCATCTGACGAAAAATTGCCCGAGCCTCTATGTTCAATAAGTCCTTCGTGATTTTTGGCATTCCTTATCCATGAACTGAGGGTTGATTTTCCGATTTTGAGTTCTTTTGCTACTTCCTCGCCTGTTTTGCCAGATGAATAGTAATAATTGACAGCATCTTGTTTAAATTCTTTTGAAAATTGCT
>NZ_JAHBCL010000092.1 GCF_018390735.1 Fusibacter paucivorans | reverse complement strand
CAAAATGCCGTTTCTCAGGTTCGTGCGGTGATGCGGGCTAAAAGCCCAACCAGCTTAATCGAGATATACATACAAAATGTTAGCGTGAACAGTTTATGCGACAAGCTCGAGGCTCTACACGTCGATCGTTCTACGCCTAGTTTGATAGGAGATATATACCAAAAAAAACATACCTCGATCAAACTGGTATGTTTCAATTATACGAACACGCCGATTCCCAACATTCCTCTTGATGTCACAAAACTTACAGAGGAATGAATTTTTTTATGGAAACTGGAAGGATATTACTGATAAGTAACGAATATACTAAGAGTAGCAAGTTTTGCGCCACTTTTTCCGCTTTGCGAAAAAGAGAGGAACATCCGTGAATCGTGGGAACGTTAGCTAAAATATTTTAAAGGATATAATTATGAATTTAAATAATGTATTACAGTTGATTGCAGTAGCACCAATAATAGTACAGACAGTTAATTTTTTGAAAAACAGAGTAAAAAACAAAAAGAAAAGGTTAAGCACAGTGTATTATGAACGAAATTATTTTTCATCACATGTGATAATTACTTTATTAAGTACATCTGTTTGTATTGGAATTTTATCTTTTGAAATAATCCAAGATAGAATAAATAGTAATTGGATATATATTTTTATTGTACCGTTAGTCTTTTATAATATGTACTTTATTTATTTTAAAGTAAATAAGGAAAAAATTAAAGAAATTCGTGATTCATTAAAGCGTTATCAGATGATATCTTCAATTTTAGTATCTGCTATTTACTCAATATTTTTTTATACATCATTAATTATTATTTCTAATCAAAGTAATTGGAAATCTGAAACTATTACTACAAAAGTAATTGTAATTAGTATATTATTTATTATTACAATAATATTGGGAATTTCATACTATTCCTTAATAGATACAGTAATAATTCAAGTTGTTAGAGAGAAAAATTTATTTATAGTTCATTACGATAATAGTAATAGAAAAATAGTGATGATAGTATAAAAATAGGACAAGTAAAGTTGAGTCTTTTTAGAATACAAGATATAATAAACCCAATTCAAAAGGAGAAGGCTCATGGGAACAAAAAATCAAGAGCAATTTTCAAAAGAATTTAAACAAGATGCTGTCAATTATTACTATTCATCTGGCAAAACAGGCGAGGAAGTAGCAAAAGAACTCAAAATCGGAAAATCAACCCTCAGTTCATGGATAAG
>NZ_JAHBCL010000091.1 GCF_018390735.1 Fusibacter paucivorans | reverse complement strand
CAGTCTTTCTGGTGAAATCTTTTCCCTCAAGCGATCGTCCTATATTGGCGTAAAATTTCTTTTGGCCCTTGATAACATATGGTTGTATTTTTTTAATTTCTTTACTTCTAACAACTTCAAGGTCCTTCGTCGGATTATCCCAACGGTTTCTTTTATCAATAATCTTAGTACATATAATATTTCCTGATAACTCTTTGGTTAACCGTCCTGCCCTACCAGCCAAATTCCAGAAATCAATATCCGTAAACTTTGTAAGTCCAATAGCATTGTTTAAGATAAAAATATTTTTAGCCGGTAAATTGACACCTTCTAATAATGTCGAAGTACAAAAAAGATAATCAATTATTTTTTCTGAAAACAATACTTCAATTCTTTCTCGTACTCTTTGTGGTAACCTCCCAAAATGATATCCGACACCCTTTTTTAAGCAATCAATCAAATAGTAATCTCGATGTACATGCTCTTTTATCAACTCAATTAATTCATCTATCTGATCGTTATTTTTATCTGGTAATAATTGAGCAAACGAAATGGCATAATCTATAGTATCTTTTGTTGAATTGCAATAAATAATATTTTTATCTCCTTCACCTAATTTATATAACCACTGATTAAAATCAAATCCGTGATATTCTGCATTAATTGCTTCACTATAATCTTTTCCTAAATCTGAAAACATAGTTAATTTATGGTTGTAAACATCCAAAAAATATCTATTCTGAGCAACCGGAGATTCCTTTACCGCCATTGTTTCTTCTGTACTTTTCTCAAATAATTGCAAAAAAACATCTACATTCGGTACATTTGGGGAAGCGAAAAAGAGCTTAACACTTTTTCTTTCAGCTTGCAATATCGCATGATAGAACAATGGTCCCCGCGAATCCTTATTTGAGACCATTTTATGTGCTTCGTCAATAAACATATAATCGACTTTTGGGTTATCATTTTTTGATAAATATGAAATCAATCTTTCTGGTGTGAATACAAAAATATACCTAGCCTTTGAATCCTCAAGTAATCTAGGTATAACAGGATGGGACAGCACTTTATATTTGATGTTATTAAAGTTACCCCCAGTTACATCCAAGAGCTCCTCTTTCATCTTATTTGTTACTTGATTTATTAGAGCTCTTGTTGGCACAAGGATTACCATATTTTCTGTAAAATTATGTTCAAATATCAAATATTTTATAAATGCTTCCATAATAAATGACTTACCCAAAGACGTGGGTCCGGAAAAACTAAAATGATTATTGC
>NZ_JAHBCL010000090.1 GCF_018390735.1 Fusibacter paucivorans | reverse complement strand
TCGGGCCAATTTCCTGAATGCCGGCTTTGAATGGTTCAAAGTCCTTGTGGTGGATTTCAACTTCAGTTTTCCAAGTCGGATCATATTTGACCTCGACGCTGCGGCCGATTAGTTTTGTGCCAACATCGTATGCTTTGCCATCGAAGCTGATGCAACCAGTCTTATCGACCTTTCGAGTTTCAGTATGAAGAAAGGCTTCAGTGAGATCCGCCGCATTTACAAATCGTAACGCACGTTTGTCTTTTTCGAAAGCGATTTTAGGCGACAAACCATCTAGAGATGAATGTGCGTTTTGATGATAGTATCCTTCAATCCAAAGATTCAAAGCATCATTGAGTGCTTCAAGTGTTTTAGGCTTGCTCAAGGCAGCTTCCGCGAGAAATGCATCCATGCGTCTGTTAAAAGCCTCAACTTTGCCTTTTCCTTCTGGATGGTAAGGTTTCGCGAAAAGCAAACGGATGCCGAGTCGATTACAGGCCTTTTGTAGCCATTCACTTCGGTATTGCTTACCGTTATCGACATAAAGTTTATCCGGTTTTCCAAAGGCCATGATGGCTGATCTAAGGCTGTCCTCTATGATGTCTACTTTCTGGTTATCATAGAATTTTGCAGCTACGATATATCTGGTCGCATCATCAATGAAGACTGATAGGTATACTTGCTTCATGGTACCGTCTTTGCCAATGGGCAGATACGGTCCATATTTGATATCGCCCTGATAAAGCATGCCGCGGTGTTCTTTGGCAAATCGCCTTGAGGCGGCACCTTTTTTAGCATAGAGTTTCACTTGGGAAGCGCCAAAGCCTTTTGACTGCAAGTGGCGCTGAAGTGTGCTCCTGTGTACGGTGCCGGGTTTAATGATTTCTTCTAGTTCAAGGATGCGGATGATATCTGTTACACTTCTCGTAGGGCATTCCCTACGTAGAATAATGGCGTGTTCAACAATTTCTCCAAAGTTGTCAGGCAAGGTCTTGCTTTCTCGTGTATAGCCGGTTTTTGGCTTGAGTCCTACAAAACCATCACGTGTATAGGCTTCAAGGTATCTGGAAATACTTCTGTAAGAGAGATTATTATCTTCACTGATTTTTTTCTTGAGCTCAATAAGCTGACTGGTATCAAGGTGCTCGTCCAATAATGGCGTGATCATTCTAAGCCTTACAGCTGCGACATCATCAGGGGTCTGTTTTTTGTTCATGCTAAGTCTCCTTTCACTATTTATAGAAAGGGTACCATGAACGATTTACGGACAACAGGCAA
>NZ_JAHBCL010000089.1 GCF_018390735.1 Fusibacter paucivorans | reverse complement strand
AAGTTCTGATAATATAATTTTATCATTTTTTGACCTGATATTTACAGGTTTGTTTAGCATGCCCTAAATTCAGCCGGAATACTATTTTTGATCAGATACTTGACAAGAATTAGCTGGTTTAACTGAAGGTTTTAATGCTTAATTCACATTGAAATTATAACGCATATGTTATATAATTTAAGTGCGGAGGTAACTGCCATTGTTTATAATTGAATTTTACTCTAATAATAACCACTCGCCTCTTTTTGATTTCCTTAATTCAATCCCCAAAAAGGATGCCGCTAAAATTTATAAAGAAATTGACATGTTGCAAGAATTCGGATTGTCCCTTGGTATGCCTTATATAAAAAAACTCAGTGATACTAATGGTCTTTGGGAACTAAGGGTGAAACATTCCACAAATAATTATAGAGTTTTTTATTTCACTGTTAAAAATTCTAAAATCATTATGCTAAATGGTTTTCTAAAAAAGACACAGAAAACACCTAAAAAAGAATTGGATCGAGCAGTAACTTATATGAATGATTACCTTGAAAGGAATGATAACCATGAAATTTGAAGATGCTAAAAAAATTATGATGGAAAATGAAGAATTTAAAAATGAATATGAAGCATTGGGACCAATTTATGAAATTAAGAAAGAGCTTATTCGTCTTCGCCTTGAAAAAGGACTCTCTCAAAAGGATTTAGCAGAATTAGTTGGTACAAAACAATCTGCGATATCTCGATTAGAAAATGGATCATACAATCCAAGTATTGAATTTCTTAATAAAATCGCAACCGCTTTAGATACTAAACTTCATGTCACATTTCACTAACATGACCAGCTTTGCTGGTTTTTTATTTTTCTACCATCAGCATTAAAACTTTTAGTTAACGTTCCCGCGATTCCCGACGTTTCTGAGCTCCGCTTTCATACTGCAATTTCTACTTCAATTTCTTCTTCATCTATCTCAACAGTACCAACCTCATGAAAATCTACGGAGATTGGCAGCATAGTTGCCTCTCTCATGAAAGTATGTTCTTTCATTCCATACACCCGCCTTCATTATCGCCACCGCAACTGTGATGCCAAAGGAAATGTTGGGAATCGGCGTGTTAACGGATGTTGCCTTTTCCGGTTTTAATATCAGTCAGAATGAATCCATGTTGAACCTAACCCTTTTTAGACGCCACTTAGCGCTTGTCACTGCGCTTCTAATTGTGAGCTGAGTGGCGGCGACACCCTAGACTCTTAACCTAAACTTCTGGCATTGCACAACTTAACCAATTCTGATCGTGAATCTGTCAATGACTCCATTGTATAAATAGTTAAGATAACAATGACGCTTTTTTGCTGCTG
>NZ_JAHBCL010000088.1 GCF_018390735.1 Fusibacter paucivorans | reverse complement strand
ATGGTGTGCGTGCGTCCAGCAAAGCTGGACGTTGCTTGCTGGTGAAAGTCCAGCCATGGTAATCGCCAAGGAGCCATGTAGCCAGTCCCGGTGCGTCGCAGTAATGCGGGGTGCTGAGCGGGATGATAGCCTATTGTATAGGTCGGCAAAGATATAGGTCGTAACATCATGTGAACACTGCCGTATCGTTAATAAAAGCCCACATCGTGGGAAAGAGGGAGTCGAACCCTGGCGCACAGGTGAAGACCATGGAAGGTACAACGAACTTGGAGACAGTGCCTAAGAACCCTCCGGTATAGAGGTGGCGACATGTATCGAAAGTAGCGTTCGGAACTGGAGAGACCCTACTTGACACGGCAAAGCCGTAAAGGGCATACCTATAAGTTTGAGACGAAATGGTATTGTCGTCATGAGGGAGTCAGAGGGGTTCATAGTACCGATGATGGCGGGGACAACACAACCTCGCTTAGGAAAGGAACCCTGCTTCAACCATGTTTTCAGAGGAGGTAAGAGCGAGTGAATGCTCAAAAGGCTAACAACACCAAAGAAAAAGTTCGACAACTTCAAAGAAAACTATATCGATCTGCCAAGCAGAACAACAAACGCAAATTCCATGCGCTGTTCGACAAAGTTTATCGAATGGATGTCCTACAGGAAGCATGGAAAAGAGTCAGAGCAAGCAAAGGTGCTGGTGGTATTGACCTCGTCACATTAACTGATGTCGAGATATATGGGGTGGAACGATTTCTCGAAGAAATTGCACAGCTATTGAAAGATGGCGACTACCGACCATCCCCCGCAAAACGCGTGAACATACCGAAGGATAATGGAAAAGAACGACCTCTGGGTCTACCGACAATTAAAGACAAGATCGTACAGATGGCAACCAAGATTGTTATAGAACCCATATTTGAGGCAGATTTCCATGAATGTTCCTACGGCTTCAGACCAAAACGGAGTCAACATATGGCTTTGGAAGTGGTCAGGAAAGCCTGCAACAACAAGGGGTATTGGGTGGTAGATGCGGATATCAAAGGATATTTCGACAACATCAAGCACGAGAAACTCATGAAATTGGTGCAGGAACGCATTAATGACCGACGCATCTTGAAGCTGATATGCCTGTGGCTAAAGGCGGGGGTCATGGTGGGCGGACGATACGAGACAAGTGAAGAAGGTAGTCCGCAAGGCGGCGTCATCTCACCTCTCCTGTCGAACATTTATCTCAACTACATGGACAAGGTATGGGAACGCCATGGCAAACATCTTGGCAAGCTCGTTAGGTTTGCCGATGACAGTGTCATCATCTGCAAGAACAAGAAGGATGCCAATCACGCGTTGAAGCTCGTGCGTGAAATCATGAGAAGACTTGAACTGGAACTGAATGAGG
>NZ_JAHBCL010000008.1 GCF_018390735.1 Fusibacter paucivorans | reverse complement strand
CGCCGGCTTTCTTCAGATTCCTCGTCGCCAAGGACACCCTTGCCTTAAGCTATACACTTCCCACTACCAGGGTGTGTTAGGGACTCTCACCCGTTAGATTACGCCCATACCGGGCACACCAAAAAAACAGCATCCACACGATTAAATCGTCAAATGCTGTTTGGATTACTTTTATAAACTTTTTCAGCGTGCTATTGGCTCTAGACCACTGTATCGCATGCTTTAGCGATAAGATTCTGCCAGCTTTGCAAATGCTGGCAAAGACTTTTCAATCTGTGCTGTACTGACACAGTACGAAATGCGAACATACCCCTTGACACCAAAGTCATCGCTTGGCACAATAAGCAGATCATAATCGCGTGCACGTTCACAGAATTTGTTTGCATCTTCTTCCAGTGCCTTTACAAATAAATAAAATGCACCTTGCGGCATAACGCAGTCATAACCGAGTGCCGTCAATCCTTCATAGATCAAATCGCGATTTTTCTTATAAATGCTAATATCAGATGTCTGACCAATACATTTCATAACGACTTTCTGGAATAGACTCGGTGCACAGACATAACCCAGTGCACGCCCAGCGCCGCAAATGGCCGCATAGATTTTTTTAGAATCTGCCATGGCATCCGGAACGAGTACATAGCCAATACGCTCACCTGGCAAGGATAAGGTTTTGCTGTATGAGTAACAGACAAAAGTATTGTCGTAATATTTTGTCAAAAATGGTACTTCGAGATCTCCGTAAACGATTTCGCGGTATGGTTCATCGGCAATAAGATAAATCGGATGACCATACGCTTCTGATTTTTGCTTGAGAATCTCACAAAGTTTTAAAATCGTTGCTTCACTATAGACTACGCCTGAAGGGTTATTCGGCGAATTGACGATAACACCTTTTGTCTGAGGTGACAGGATGGCTTCAAACTTCTCAAAGTCGATTTGGAAAGTCTCTAAATTGGCCGGCACCACTTTCAGCTTCGCCCCTGCTGCTTCCGTCCAAACTTTGTATTCTGTGAAAAATGGTGCGAAGGTAATAAACTCATCTGTTTCAGCTGTAACAGTTGCCTTAATGCAAAGGCTTATAGACGCTGCCGCACCCACGGTCATATAAAGATTCGTCGCCTTGAACTGCGTATCAAAACGTTCGTTCAGCGATGCGGCAATTGCTTCTCTTACTTTCATATCGCCCTGAGCTGATGTATAGCCATGGACATAGGTTGACGTTTCATTTTCCAAAAGTGAGACAATCGCTTCTTTTACACAATCCGGCGCAGGTACATTTGGATTGCCAATGCTAAAATCATAGACGTTTTCATCGCCAATTTCCGCTTTGCGTTTAAGTCCAAATTCAAATATTTCTCTAATCACAGAGCTCTTGCTGCCGAGTTCGTACATTTTATCCGAATACATTGATTATCCTCCATGCAAATGATATGAATATTACAATTTTTTTATGTTTATACACAGTTTATCCTAAATCTTGTAGGATGACAATATAAGGTACTATTTTATCTATCTGGTTTCGTGCTAAAATGACAGCGGTCTTTTTAAACAACGCTCACATTTTTTGCATTGCTTGATTCATCCCATTCGTTAAGGTTCAGCGTGTTTTGATTCTTTACCGTATTTGATCACATCAACTTCTGTCGTCAGTATCAATCCTTCGTTTACCATGTTTTCAAGTACGGGGATCGCCTGTTCAATTTTATTGACAGTGTCAATGATTTCAACAATGACTGGCAATTTTAATGAGAGCTCCAATACTCTGGCACTGTGGATTCGCTTCCCTTGCCCATAACCTTCAATGCCTCGTGTTACGGTGACGCCCGCCATATCCATTTCGTGCATTTTCTGAACAATGGCATGATACAGATTATGACCTTGGTATTTTGAATCTTCACTGATGTACACTTTTAGAATTCTGCACTTTTCATTAAAATTCATCTTTTCTCGCCCCCTTTCATGCTCATGGTCGATTTATATAGCAATGAGATCAATCGCTAATGCGTCATCACCCAATAGCCCAAATGGTAACTGATAACACCTAGAATCACTGTCAGGATCATATAGGCAACGGCATTCAGCAGCTCATTGTCTTCAAATAAGTTAAAGCCGTCAAACATAAAAGTCGAAAAAGTAGTAAAGGCACCTAAAAAACCATCGCCAAACAGTGCATATGCCGCCCCGCCTAATTGCGCATTGCTTACAATCCCCAATAAAAAAGCGCCTAGAATATTCACGCAAAATGTCCCGAAAGGAAAACGATCTGTGGTATTTTCTGCAATGATCTTTCCCATCTGAAAGCGGCTGATACTGCCAAAAGCACCGCCAACAGCCACCCATATCAAGCTCATAGTCCCACCTCACGGTGAACAATCCATCGCCTTGCGACAGTGGTTCCCGCCAAAGCACAGAACAGCCCCAAAACAATGGATCCCGTTAGGTAACCTAAGGCAATCTGCGGCTTCATTGCCATAAAGAGTAGATTCCCCTCTTTACAAAGTGTCGAGAAAGTCGTTAAACCACCCATAAAGCCCGTACCAATTCCCATACGCAGTTCGGCATCCAAATTGAGGACTTCCAATGCCAATCCCAAGAAGAGTGCCAGTGCAAAACTCCCCACGAGATTCACGAGCAATGTATTAAAGATGGCAATACCACCGGGCGCTGCAAATGGGATACTCTTGACGGCAACCCTTATAACGGCACCAACAGCGCCGCCAATGGCTATATAGATATATTTTTTAATCGACACCACCTCCCCAAAATAAAGATTATTCTGGCATTAGTCTACCACCTTTAGCATTAAATTTCATCATTTTCATCGATTTTTCATTGATTTTTTCTGCATTGACATATAAAATACTTGTTGTAGTCGAATATTTTATGGAATTTTATAATAATCGTTCATTTATATAATTTGGCAATATGGGTCAAGAGTTTCTACCTAACACCGTAAATGTTAGACTATAAATGGGGCGCATCTTTTACTGACGGAGGTTAACATGAGTCATTATGATATCCTGATCGTAGGTGCCGGACCATCAGGGATTTTTACAGCTTTTGAGCTAATTCGAAAGCAGTATCAAGGGAAAATAGGTATTTTGGAAATGGGTGCACGCATTGAAAAGCGACACTGTCCAAAAGACCAAACGGGAATCTGTGTCAACTGCAAACCCTATTGCCACATCACAACCGGTTTTTCAGGTGCCGGTGCATTTTCCGACGGCAAGCTCTCATTGAATACTGACGTCGGCGGGGATCTGCCCGAACTCGTTGGCGCTGCACATGTTCAAAATTATATTGATTATACCGACGGCGTTTACCTCGAATTTGGCGCCGATGAAAAAGTCGAAGGCGTTGAAGATACAGAAGCCATTAAAGAAATTCGCCGCAAAGCCATTATTGCCGATCTCAAACTGGTGGACTGCCCGATTCGCCATCTCGGAACAGAAAAAGCACAGGCTATTTATTTAAAGATTCAAAATTATCTCGTCGAGAACGGCGTTACTATCCATTTTCATACAGTTGTCGACGATCTTATTATTGATAACAACGCCATAAAGGGCGTTATCACCTCTGATGCTTTTAAAAAGGGGCCTGAAACGACTTACACGGCTGATAAAGTCGTCATTGCCGGTGGTCGAAAGGGATCTGACTGGCTTTTTGAAATGTGCAAAAAGCATCAAATCAGTCAGCGATCAGGCTATATAGACCTCGGCGTACGCGTTGAAGTGCGCAATGAAGTTATGGAAAGCATCAATGAAGTCTTATATGAATCAAAACTTATTGGCTATCCAAAGCCCTATAAAGATAAAGTCCGAACTTTTTGCCAAAATCCGGGCGGCTATGTCTCACAGGAAAACTACGATGAGGGCATTGCCATCGTTAACGGTCACTCTTATAAAGATAAAAAGTCGAACAATACCAACCTCGCCATCCTGAGTTCACATCATTTTTCAGAACCTTTCAATGAACCAACCAAATACGGTAAGATGGTGTCACACCTTATGAATATGCTCGGCGACGGTCAAATCATCGTTCAGCGTTATGAAGATATTCTCAATGGCAAGCGAACATGGCAAAAAGAACTGGAACGCTCCAATGTTGTGCCAACACTAAAAGATGCTGTTGCTGGTGATCTGACATCTGCGATGCCCTATCGAACGATGACGAATATTCTCAATTTTATTGAAGCGCTAGATAAAGTTGTGCCAGGGTTTGCTTCTGGCGAAACCTTGTTGTACGGACCGGAAATCAAGTTTTATTCCAATAAGCTGACACTGACCAAACAGTTTGAAACCAGCGTTAATGGCTTGTATGCTCTGGGTGATGCCAGCGGTTGGACACGTGGTCTTATGATGGCCAGTGCCATGGGAGTTATGATGGGGGAAAGCCTCGCAAAATAGTTTCTCTCAGTGATATGCTGCTGCATCTTTTATCATTTTATTCTAAATGGTTAAGCATGCTCTTACGAAATCATAAAATAAAAGGCGTTTGCACGGGTTATCTCACCAGTGCAAACGCCTTTTTACTATAAATCACTTAACTTTAAGTCAAACCAGAAATGACTGCCTTCATCAATGGTGCTTTCAGCTCCCATCTCTCCCGACATTGCCTCAATGAGTTCTTTCGAGACGGAAAGGCCAATCCCGCTCCCATCCGTTGTATTGCCCTTTTGCTGTATTCGGTAAAACGGTTTAAAAATATTCTCAATTTCAGTTTCAGGAATGCCGTAGCCTGTATCGACGACATGAAAACGCATCAATGTATCGTGCACTTCACAATAGACATTAACCTCACCGTCGGGTCTATTATAATTAATCGCATTGCTCAATAAGTTAATGAGGATTTGTTTTAATCTGAGTCGATCCGCCAGTATTTGGCGTTCAGAACATGCTGATGCCTTGATTTTAACCTGTACACTCGTTTGACTCGATAGATGCCGTACAATGGAATTGATTTCCTCAAACAGATCTGCCATCTTGATTGATTCGATATTTAAGTCAATCACGCCGCCCTCAACACGGCTGTAATTAAAAATCATATTGGTCTGCGACAGCAAGTGTGTTCCGGCATTAATGATTTCCGATACCGCTTCCAATTGGTTTTGATCTAGGGATTCCTCATCATATTTCAGAACCTGTGCAAAGCCCAACACGGCATTTAGCGACGTTCTAAGCTCATTACTGAGCTGAGAAATAAACTCTGTCTTTGAAAGATTTGCCTTTTCAGCAATTTCTTTCGAAGCAATGACGCTCTGTTCCATCATTATTCTTTCGGTAACTTCCCGTGCGCTCACGGCAAAAGCGTTTGAAGCTTTTGCAATTTGTGCAATCTTTGCCTGATACCAGTGCTCGCCATCGTGATCTCTTAACTTAAACTCAATCTGACTAGCCGTTCCTTCCCGCGCTACTTTCAGAAACTGATTCGTGATGCGCTCACCTATTTCACGACCAAAAAACGTATTGATGGTATAGCCCCTTTCATCTTTTTCATATTCTTGAAGCAAGCTCATTTTATCTGACCAAAGATTGAGAATGCTGCCATCTGCGTCACACTCAATCACAATATCTTCAAGCGCAACAACCAATGCTTCAAGGTCTCGCTGACTCTGAAGAAGCTGTCGCTGCGTCGACATGAGCTGTTCATTCGCTTCGCCTAGATGCTCGCCCATTCTGACTATACCTTCTGAAGTTTCTGCCAACTCAGTTACCATATAGACAGGCGATGAATGGAAATATTCACCTTCTCCAATTTTGAGCACCACATCGTTAATTTCTCGCAGCGGCGTTCCAATCTCTTCTGTAATATGGTAGGCTCTTCTGAAAAGTACACTATAGTAGATAATATAGATTACCAAAAAGCCTGCAATGATCAGGATCCCAGTTTCTGTAATTTGACTTCGGATGCGATCGGCATCTGAATAGATATTGGCGGTTGGCAATACAATCAACAGTTTCCAGTCGATTCCATCAATGGTTGACCAAGCGACTTCATGATTATCCCCTGACAGCATAAGCCGTGTAGCGCCAGATTCTTCTTCAAACAATGTTTTCGTAAAATCTGTAATATCTGAACGCTGAAGCAAATTAAACGCATCCGGCTTAAAAGTATCCTGTAAAATTGCCTCTTGATAATGATGATCGGTTAATTCATTCACACCCCAATCCGCTTCTCCAGCGGCTGGTATTGCGAGAAGCATGCCGTCGCTTCCGACGAGCATACAGTACCCGCCATAAGGGATTGAGAGATTGAGGACGCGCTGAACAATTGTGTTGATTGTAATATCAATGCCTGCAACACCTTCCAGTTTGCCGTTTCGGTAAATTGGTTTGATTGCTGATGTCATCCAGCCATGACCTGCGGGATCGAGGTAAGAATCTGTCCAAACCGTTTTGCGTTCCGGATTATGCGCTTCATCCGCTTCATAATAAAAGTTATAACTTGGAATATCCATATAGAGCGGGTATTGTGACAGCACGTCAAAGTAAGGATAGATAATATTGAGTGAATCAAATGTATTGATATAGATCGATGCAATCAATGGATTTGACTGCTGCATATCCTTCATCAAGTACTGCGTCGTCAAAAGTTTTGCAGTCTTGTCCTTTTCCAGCTCGCCTACCGGCACATAACCGCTGTAAAATACTGCAGCGCCGCCAGTTTTTGAATCCGATTCTGTATAATAGATGCCATCATCACGCCATTTGAGTCTCGACGCATCTTCAGCTGCAAGTTTTATCGGCCCTTCATAAGCCCTTTGTAATTGTTTTGCATATAAATCAACCGATTCTGTAATACTGTCGAGCTGCTCTGAAATCGTCCCCGATTCAGAATCGGCAATGATAATGGTTTCATTGGCAATACTTTCATCCATATAGGCAGTAAAAGTTCTCAGACTCCACATATTCGTCATAAAATAGATTATGACAAAAACGACGCCTATGACGACGAGCGGTAACAATGCTATTTTAAAAAATGAAAGCCAAATCCATCGGGACAAACTCGTCTGTCCCTTCCCCCTATTTTTCATAACCCCTCCGTTACAGCTGCGATGTTATGCCTCAAACCCAATGTTCTTGCTTTATTCATGAAAGTCTCATTTTATATAAAAATAAAGACACATTAGCGGTATTTATATACTACCCCAATGTGCCCATTTTCATCATAAAAATTATAATTGCCGCATCCATTCATCTCTTAAATGGCGCTGATCGCCAAGTGAATGGTCTATCGCATCCAGTAATTTTGGCTTATCTTCCGGAAAGTGACCTGCCAGCGACAGATAATTCGACACGTGATTGCTTCTAAAAACGCAGTCATTCAGTTCAATTTTCTCAAGCATTCGTCTTGTTTCAACAAGCACGTCCGTAGGATCCAGCAATTTAAAAGTGCCATTTTGAATACTGTCATAGAGCGGGGTTCCCTCTGGCGTCAACAACGTGAGCAGTGCCAAATAATCCGGTTGTATGGCATTAACCACTTTCGCCGATTCTTCAGCATGCAATTCCCAATCTGCACTGCCGCCTAAACCTGAAATGACCATTGTAGAAAGCTTAATGCCTGAAGCCTTTAACTTTTGTCCGGCTTCAACCATTTCCTGTTGTGTGACCCCTTTATTTACATCTTTCAAGACTTTATCGCTGCCGGATTCTATGCCAAGATAAGCAATTTCAATGCCATTGGCTTTCAAAAGCGACAAATCTTCAGGTGTCTTGTTCAAAATATCTTTTGGTGCCGCATAAATGCCAATACGCCCACTGCTTGGAAAAAGCGTTTTAATCGTTTTTAATATCGTGATCAGCTTGTCAGTTCCTAAACAGAGCGCATTCCCATCTGCCAGAAAAAAATTATTGGTAATATCGCCGTATTGTGCTTTAACGTCCTGTAAATCAGCGAGTATTGCTTCCATCTTTCGAACTCTGAATTTTTTCTCCTTATACATATAGCAAAAGGTACATTGGTTGTGAGAACATCCAATCGTCGTCTGAATGATTAAACTCCTCGCTTCACTCGGCGGACGATAGACAGCGCCTTCATATCGCATCATTAATCTCCTTTGGTTATGTCGGATAAAGCAATCCATTGAAATCTATTTGTTCCATCATACTATGCTATTGCAGAGATGACAAGTACGCACAGTTTGGAAACAAGGTATCTTTAAGATACTGAATTCTTATTAAATAGACCATTTAAAGTTTAAATGCTTTTAGCAATCGCATTGTAAAAGACCGCTTTATTGCGCCCAGTTTCTTTTGCATAATAAAGTGCTTTATCGGCTTCTTTCATCAGTATTTCTACCGGTCGTTTACCATCCGTCTCCGCAACGCCAATCGAAGCGGATACAGATGGCAGCGAAGCGGATTCAATATGCTTTAGTGCATCCATAAACGCTGTAATAAGCTGCAACAGCTTTTCGTGCTCAATGGCAGCATAGAAAACGGCAAACTCTTCTCCGCCGATTCTTCCGACAACGTCAGCCGAATGAAAATAACTTTTTAGTATTTTGCCAATCTCCGTAATAACAATATCGCCTACGGCGTGACCATACGTATCGTTAATTCGCTTAAAATGATCAATATCCAGCATTAATAAATAGCAACGTTTCTGTGTTTGCGCTTGGCCTGTCATACCATCAAAATTCGACACTGAATTAGACAAACTGTTGATAGCAACCATTGGTACATCCATTCTGTCATCTGATATCAAGTAGCCACACTGGCCAACGCGCTCAAAAAAAGCTCTTCGATTAAGCAAACCACTGAGTGAATCCGTTGATGCCTGAAATTGAAGCATTTGTTGAAAACGCTCACGTTCTGTCACGTTTTGCAGCGACAAGAGAAAGGATTCTGTTTCGAGGCGATGCTTATTAAGGGTCAATAGCTTAAATTCATAGTAATGCATCTCCTCAGCATAATGCAGCGCAATAATAGCGCGGTGTTCACTTTCCTGAAGCAGAGAATCTGCAATGGGCGCAAACGGCGTTTTCTGTAATTGCTGAATATGTGTTTCACCTGTTTTAAGCACAATATTCTGCGTCTTAAACAAACGCTGTGCTTCCCAGTTAAAATCGACAACAAGCCTTGCCTTGTTAAAAAGGACCAATGCGTCGGCATTGTCTTCAAAGATCATATCGCGCACACGCGTCCGAATTTCCCAAAAGTTTTCTTTAATAACCGCCATAAGCACTACGGGGATCGTCAGCGGCAAAAAAACGACCATATGATCAATTTCATCCAGCCCCAGCCCTAAAATATTCACAATGAGTCCACCACAGGCAATCAACGACGCACCGAGCATGTAAGAGACACTGTTTCCCTCAAACTTTTCACGCCTTTTATAACTGATAATATAAATGATGAGCGCCATAAGCACCATGGACATCGAATGCAGACTCTGAACATAAAACCAAGGCCCTTTGCCCTTAGCCAAGAAAAATATCCCACTATCTTCTACCAACCAGTAATGTGTAAAGTACAAATGATGCCATGCATTGGTAAAGCGAAATATGAATGTCAACAGCGGAATCCCAAAGACATATGCGTATTTAAGCCATTTATGACGTTTCAGTCGATGTGTATATATTAGCGCCGTCAGAAGCCAAAATGCAGAAACAAAGGGAATGCCAATATACTGAAAATAATTCCAAAACAGCTTTGTCTGAATTGTATTCATATGCAATTCAATATTGTAGCCAAAGACATAAAAGCAAATACTCATACTGAGTGCTAATACCGGTATCGCTTGTTTTGCTTTGCCGCGCGCATACAAGTAGGCAGAAGCAAAAGCTGTCAGTACTGTGGCTGCAAAAAAATATACGGTTAATAAATCTAACATGTTACCACCATCCACTAGCGTAGACCTGTCGTTAATATCAAAAAAGCACCTCCTTCGAGATGCCCGTAAAATCTGATTATGGAGCGGGTGATGGGAATCGAACCCACACAGCTGGCTTGGGAAGCCAGAACTCTACCACTAAGCTACACCCGCGTACATTCACAGTGTTATTTTAGCATAAATAACGTTTCTTGTGAATGCCTGTTTGGTATAAGTCGATTTAAATATGCATTTTTTCGTTTCCTTTAACCAAGGAAAGGTCTTGACAAAAGTCGTATTAATGCATTCGAATAACGGGTATCAGCCCATGCCATCATATTGGCTATTGAACACACATTGACAGTTTTCGAATCATTGCATCCATCTGAACACGATCGAGCTTTTGCTCATAGCTGGCTTTTCGAATAATATTTACAATTTCCTGCGCTTTCAAATCATCGATTTCAACTCCCCATAATTTGAGCTGATAGCGAACGGCACGCCGACCTGAAAACTTTCCGAGGACGATTTCACGTGCTCTGCCGTAATCTTCCGGCAAAACCGCTTCATAAACACTTGAATCCTTTATAAGGCCATCAACGTGGATTCCTGATTCATGTGAGAAAATCTGTTTACCAACAATTGGTTTTAAATCGCAGATCGCCTTACCAGAATACTTTGCCACTAATGAAGAAATAGCATTTAACCGCTTTTTATCAATTCTAGACGTTACACTACCGTCGAAAGTTATTGCAGCAACGATTTCTTCCAGCGGTGTATTCCCGGCACGTTCACCCAGCCCGTTGACACTGCAGCTAATCCATGCCGCACCCGCTTTAAATGCCGCAAATGCATTGGCCGTTCCCATGCCGAGATCATTATGACCGTGAAAATCTATCGGCACGCTCAACACATCGATGAGTGCACTGATTTGTGCATGCGTATCAAAAGGGTTTAAAATGCCGACAGTATCAGCATAACGAACGCGTTCAGCACCTGCTGCCTCGGCCGACTGATAAAGTGCTTTCAAAAAGTTAAAATCAGCGCGAGAAGCATCCTCCGCACCGACTGAGACATGTAGTCCGTGTGAACGCGCGTAGGCTATGGTTGACTGCATGCGTTGAATCACCGTTTCACGGGAAAGTCCCAGTTTCTTATCAATGTGAATATCAGATCCAGGTACTGTAATATGCACATTCTCAACCCCAGTTTGAAGAGACATATCAATATCCTTCAAATGCATACGATTCCAAATGAGCAATGCTGCATTCCGATCCATTTGTTGGATAGCTCTGATCGCATCAATCTCATCTTCACCTAGTGCGGCGATCCCTACTTCAATCATATCAACGCCTAATAAATCAAGGCCCTTTGCAATCTCAATTTTTTCCGCCCTCGTAAAGGCAACACCCGGCGCCTGTTCGCCGTCTCTCAGCGTCGTATCGACAATATAAAGCTTTTGCATTGCGCCGCCTCCCTTTTTATGTTTATGATGCAATTGTCTCATTGATCTGCCCGATGGTTCGCTTGTACCAAAATATGGCATGAACACACTAGTCCAGTTTTATCTTTAAAAACAGCAACGGCAATATAAAGACCACAATTTGAACAACGGCCAGACTGACAGATTGTGTCAAATCCATTTGATAAAGTGTATAAATCCGCGTTGTAATCGTCTGGGTCTTTCCTTCGAGATTGCCGGCAAACATAATCGTAGCGCCAAATTCACCAGCCGCTCTGAATGCACAGAGAATAAGTGCTGAAAGCATTGCCTTGAAAGTCATCGGCATATAAATCAAGAGCAGCACTTCAAGCTCAGAAGCACCAAAAGTCCTCGCCGCCTCTGCAATGCTTTTATCAACATTGGCAAAACCATTTTTAACAATCTGTATATAATACGGCATTGTCACAAATACCTGAACAATGACAATCGCAATAAAACTAAACGGCAATGTAACGCCTAATTCATTAAGCCATGTTCCAATTAGCCCTCGTCTACCGTAAGTCATCAGCAGCGCAAGTCCCGTCACAGAAGGCGGCAGTACAATTGGAATTGAAAAAACACCTTCAATCAATGCATAAAAACCGCCTTTTTTCTGGCTCAGTCCATACGCAATCGGTGTTCCCAAGAGCATGACGATCCCCAACGACAAGATAATTGAGCATACACTGATGCTAATGGCACTTTTCACTTTAAAGGATGTAATCATCGACTGAATGGCCGCTGGTGATGTTTTTATAAAAAGTGAGAGAATTACAAGGATAATTGCCATGACATTAATTGCAATCAGTATGGTAATGGCGCCGTTCAGCATGCTTTTCGGCTTTTGGCGCGATCGCTTCGTCTTGCTGAGAACTTGAGATACGCTATTATCCATCGCAACCTCCCTTCAACAGTTGACAAAGATGGCCTTATCCCCCACCATCTTTGTCAACGCTACTATCATACGTCTATTGCGTAAATGTGCTATAACCCTTCAATACTAAAACCGTATTTCACAAGCACTGCCTTGCCCTCTTCAGAAAGCATGTAATCGACAAAGGACTGTGCTAATTCCGGATGTGCCGAATCCTTTAATTTGGCAATAGGGTATTCTGCAATGACGTTGACGTCGTTGGGAATGTCAATGATATTGAGTACATCTTTATTTGCTGCTGTCAAATCGGTTGTGTAAACGATTCCACAGTCCGCCTCACCCAATTCAACCTTAGAGGCAACAAGCTTTACATTCGTCTCTTTTGAGACGACCTGAGCATTAAAAGCATCTGTAAATCCCGGTATTGACGCTTCTACATTTGACAGGAAAGTCACTGTATATTTTCCTACGGGAACCGTTTCATCGGCGATGACGATTTTGTAGCCGCCATCATCTAAATCATCATAGCTGTCAAGCGCTGTTACAGATTTTCCGGCAATGACTGCCAATTTGTTTTTTGCAAAAAGCGCAGCATCGCTCGATTCGACAAAGGATTCATCTTCCAGCAAAGTCATGTACTTTTTATTGGCCGATGCAAAGACATCTGCTTCAACCCCCTCTTGAATTTGTGTTGCCAATGATTGACTTCCGGCAAAGCTAAAGAGCAGATCGATATCCGGATGTTCTGCTTCATAGATACCTTCAACTTCTGTAAACATTTCTGTTAAACTCGCTGCAGCCATAACGATTATTTCTGTCTTTTCTACCGACGCCGGCTCTGTTTCAGCCTCTGCCGCCGCTGCAGGTTCAGCTGTCTCAGAAGTCGAAGTTTCTGTCTGCGTCGTTGACCCAGCCGTTGTCCCAGCCAATGCAGCACTTGTCTCTGTATTTTTTGTGCTGCATCCGGAAGCGAGTAATGTCATCATGAGTGTCAAAATAATCAATAGGCGATAGTGACCCTGGATACGACTTCCTTTATTGCCCATCGTTTGTTTCATGATCTTACCTCCTCATATCACGTTATTCAGTTTATCCCACGTTTAGTTTTCGGCAACCTCCCGCATGCCCCTTATCGCCTGAATCACCCAGTCTGCCAACGGCATCCGCACGACACTGGCGGCAGTGAAGCATTTGTGAAAGGTATTTCCCCGCTTCTGTTCGCAATACGCCAAGTGCTTCATCATCAATTGGGGTATTCTCTTCAAATGCGGTTCCAACAACGGGAATCAGCGGAATAATATTTGAAAGTGCTGCGCCGAGTTCAGTTGCTTTTTTGACAACTTCTACGATGTGATGGTCGTTGACACCCGTAATCGCAACGGTATTGATTTTGACGAGCATGCCGAGATCAGCGGCTTTTTTTATACCTAATAAC
The DNA here is from genome assembly GCF_018390735.1 of Fusibacter paucivorans. Classification (GTDB taxonomy): domain Bacteria; phylum Bacillota; class Clostridia; order Peptostreptococcales; family Acidaminobacteraceae; genus Fusibacter; species Fusibacter paucivorans. The sequence continues at coordinate 131,311 of NZ_JAHBCL010000008.1, read as the reverse complement.
TGTTTCTCTATCAATATTTTCGCAGCGGCTACGCCTCTGTGTATCTCGCCTTTATAGCGAATGTGATCGTAAATAATGGCGCCAATCTCAGGATCGAGTGCATTCATGGTTACTGTTACATGCGAAACACCAAGTTCATGAAGCGCATCTGCATATTCATACAGCATGAGACCATTCGTTGAGATACAAAAAGCAACTTCTGAATCATGTTCGCGAATCAACATTAAAGTTTCCCGCGTATTTTTATAATTCGCAAGTGCATCACCCGGCCCAGCAATGCCAATAACCGACAGCTTTTCGTATTGCTGCTTCACCTCTAAAAAACGACTGAGCGCTCGCTGAGGCGACATAATTTCGCTGGCAACACCCGGCCTGCTCTCATTGGCACAATCAAATTTTCGATTGCAGTAATTGCATTTGATGTTACAGCGCGGTGCAATCGGCAAATGCATTCTGGCATATTCTTTTGCGTTCCCGTTGAAACAAGGATGTTTCAGTGTCTTTTCTGCGACGTCTGCCGTTGTATTGGCAGGCAGATCAAAATCTAGTTTTGACATTTCAAACAGTGATTTATGCATCATAGTCAATTGCTCCTTTCTCGACCGCCTCGGTCGGTTTAAAATAAGTATTAATCACATTTCTGCGATAATGCATGTGTTTATGGTCTAAAATAGTATTGGTCAAATCATCTAAAAAGCGCAGGCTCCCTTCGTAGCCAATGTAGCACTTGCGCTGCGCGCCCACTTGATCGTGAATGGGAAATCCTATACGCACCAGCGGTACCCCTTCTTTTTCCATGACGAATTTGCCATCTGAATTGCCAATGAGCAGATTAACACCCCTTTCGCGAACCAGTTTTTGAATGGTATCAAAATCAGTGTCGTCTAAGATTGCCGCTGATTCCTTACCGCTAAATGACAGTGTCTCCACGAATTGCTTAAACGTTTTGCTTTGCGTGCCCGTGGCAATAATTTCTGGCTTAATGCCATTTTCTGCGCAAAGTGCTGTCGTCGCCAAAACGATTTCAGGATCGCCAAAAATTGCAGCGCGCCCCTCCCCGTTGTACTTATGGGAATCAACCATAGCGTCAAGCATTCTGCCGCGCTGTTTGACGTATTTTTCAGGAATAGCGTTTCCCGAGAGTTTTGACAAGAGATCGAGCAATGCATCCGTCTGCGTAATGCCAATGGGCATTGGCAACCTATGCATCGGAACGCCATGCGTTGCGTAAAGCGCATATCCCGGTGATATTTCATCGTATACCAGTTGACCAATTTCAATGGTCGCTATCGCCCCGCCCATTTTGGCGATGTCTTCCCGTTTCGTACCGTCTTTGGGAATTTTATGGTATTGTGTTTCATACGGCGCATCCAGCGTTTCTGAAATATCCGGCAACAACACGAACGAGAGGCCAAAATCACTTAGCATTTCTTTAAGCAGTCTTTGATCGGCAGGTGTCATCAGCGTCGTTATGACATTGATGTGACTGCTGGGGTTTGCGTCTTTTGCAAAATAGGTTACCAGCGCTTTAAGCGCTGCAAAATACCCTTCATACTGTGATGCACCATAACCAGGAGTCGCGATGGTTACAATATCGAGATCACTGACGTTGTTCTCCGTCTTAAACGATTCTGAAATGGCGCGAATGTCTTCACCAATGGTTTCAGCCAGACAAGTGGTTAAAACACCGATAACTTTTGGTTCATACATCTTAATCACATTGGCAAGCCCTTTTTTCAGGTTTTTCTCTCCGCCGTAAACCGTTTCTTTTTCATTGAGTGCAGATGATGCAATATCAACAGGCTCATTGTAATGCGTTGAAATATGCCGTCTCATATAGGTCGAACACCCTTGTGAACCATGCATCATTACCATGGTCTGTTCGATTCCCTTTAATGCGAGGCATCCGCCAATGGGCATGCACATTTTACATGGATTCGTGTTTAAATTTACGTAGTTTCTATTCATCATGCCCTCCTCTTTTTGTTCATACTTCGTTTAGATTTTCAGCTAAAAAAATTGCATCGCTTACTCGTCATGTTTTATTTGCAGTCATATCGCCTATGCGAATTTCTCAATTGGCTCAATTGACTTAATATTCCCATGGTCTGCATCTGATTTATCTGACTGTTTGAGATATTGCCAAACAGGGCTGTTCAAGGTAAGATCCACTTCTTTTGCAAAATTTAACGCGCCCTCAAATCCACATAGCGGATGTTTCCGCTCATGATTGTGATCAATAAATGCAACACCTAACTTATAGGCCAGCGGTCGTTCCTTGACACCGCCAACCAGTAAATCGGCACCTTTTTCCTTGATAAAGTTTTCGAGTTCCGTTGGATTGGCATCATCTAAGATAACCGTTCCCTCTTCTGCTAAATCCTGAATCACTTCGTATTCATCCTTCTGTCCTGTTTGCGTACCAACCATTACAGATTTTAGACCGAGATCGTTAAACTGCTTAATCAGTGAAATGGCTTTAAAGCCTCCGCCAACATAAATGGCTACCGTTTTGCCGGCAATGCGCTTTTTATAAGCATTCAATGCAAATGCCGTTTTTTCAGCTTCACGCTGTATAAGCGCCTCTGTACGCCGAATAACGTCATCATCTCTGGTAAGTGCTGCGATGGTTCTAAGTGAATCCACAATATCTTCAATGCCGTAAAAGCTTATTTTCGCAAATGGTATCCCATAGGTCTCTTTCATATGATTCGCCAAATAATGCATGGACCCTGCACATTGAACGATGTTAAACGAAGCATTTGGGGCATTTTGAAGTGCCTCACAGGTCGAATCACCTGTAATTGCCGTAATCATCTTGACACCCATTTCTTCAAAATAGCGTTTGACGAGCCAGGTTTCCCCTGCGAGATTAAAATCACCAAGGAAATTAAATGCCTTTGGATCTTTCGCTGTCACCGGCGGTCTCGTTGAATCAGCAGACGACATAAGATCCAGTATAGCGTCACACGCCGCTTTGTAACCACTGGATTTATTACCTGCAAATCCAGATGATTGAACGGGAATAACGCGAATGCCATATTTGGCCTCTGCCTGTCTGGCCACTGCGCCGAGATCATCGCCAATAACACCCACGACACATGTCGCATAGACAAAAATCACTTTTGGATCATGCGTTGCCATGATCTCATCAATTGCTGCTGAAAGTTTCTTTTCACCGCCAAAGATAATGTCGCGTTCTCTGAGATCTGTTGAAAAGCTGTTTCGATAGAACTCTTTGTCACTGCTCAAACTGCCGCGTATATCCCATGTATAGCTTGCACAGCCAATGGGGCCATGAATAATGTGTACGGCATCTGTGATCGGATTGAGTACAACTCTTGCCCCGCAGTAGACGCAGGCACGCTGACTCACTGCACCAGAGGTACTCTGCTGGTCACATTGAAAGGTTGCCTGTTTCTTTGTGTTTTTCTTGTTGTAAATAATAAAGTCCTGACGTTCTTCCAATACACTGGATTGTTGTTTTCCCATCTTCAATACCTCCTTGTCATCTTTTTTTAATGGCGATCGTTTTCTATTTTTTGCCTTTTGATTTTTGGAGGAACACCTCCTGCTTTTGTATGGTCAATTTGTACGCGATCATTTAAAGCTGGTTTACAAACGCTGATGCAATGATGCTTAAATGCAAAAAAGATAACCTACGTAAGTTATCCTTTTAATTAATGTACTATTCATTTTTTAGTTTCTTTTCTTGAGCACGGTATTTAATATGCTGCAATGCCCTGCTGCGATAACTATTCTTATTTGATGTTGCCCATTCAACATTTGCGCTATTGGCCTTATTATTTAAATCCTATTTGATTAAAAATATTAGGTACATTGTATACAGCGTATAGAAAATCGTCAAGTAAAAATTTGATTTTTCTGAATTTTCAGCTCTTTCCTATCAATTTTGTTCGCCTCAACAACTGTAATGGTCACGCCTTCAAGGCTATCAATACTATTGATTGAAATATTCAATGATTGTATCTGACAAAATACGAATAATCTTCTATTCTTAGTGATATGACGCTAGAATTTTCCCAATATATGTGATGCGTATCACCGTCATAAAGTTAAAATCAGCTCTTGTTCCCGCTGTCGGCAGGGGGCATCAATTGCGCGTCCATTCGATCATGTTTTCAGAAATCTCTGATGCCTCTAATCTCTCATGATCCATGATATACCCCTTATCTAGGTAATGTTAAAAATGACTTTTTCTGCACTTTTCGAAGAAGCGCCCAACACTGTCATCGTATGGGTTTTCAACATTGTCTCATTTCGACTAAATCGCTCACCATTAATCTTGACAGTCTCCGTATCAAATTCAATTTTTATTGCAACAACCATAAGACTTTCACCATCAACCGGATTAACGGTCGTCCTCGGTGCAATCCGGCGTATCTGCCCGCCTTGCGATGCGACAATAGTCGTCAGCGGCGTTAAAACACTGATCAGTTCGCCTTCTTGCGAAAAAACGACTGCGTTGCTGTCAGCATGAATACCTAACGCTTCGTAATCAAAGGCACTGATCACTCCTATTACTGACTGTATTGAAACGGGTTTCGCCGGTTCAAAAGATTTTAATGAACCGTCTGGATAAAGGTTAAACCCTATGCGGCATGGCATCAATCCCTGAGGGGTCATAATCTCAATCACTTCGCCGGGCCAAAGCAGAACACCTTTTAGTGCACCATTATCATAAAACTGTATTGAAATAATTTTTGCTGTAAATGTTCCAATTTGGAGATCAAAGTCATAAGCTTCTGCCAATTTCGCCTCGTCTGCTTCTGTCCAAAAACCATCGATCTGACCGTTTAATGGAAAAACACGGTATACCATACCGTTTTTGTGAAACGTTACGAGTTCAGCTGGATACATGCCAATAGGCGTCATGACGCTTGTTTGTTCTTGTGGCACAATGCTTTTCAACGCTCCTGATTGGTGAAATGAAATTGATTTTGAAAACTTCTGACGCGATTCCTCACGCTTGAAGCGCGGTGTAAAAGTACCATACGGTGTATGGATTACAAGCGGCTTCTTTGCAATGGCATCCCAAGCATCACCGTTGGGATACGCTTTTGTTACCATAAATTGATCCTTAAATGCTGCGATTGTCATTCTGTTTACAGCTTCTTGCATCATTCATCACCTCCTACGGCTTATCGTCGTCTTCATATGTCAGCTTATCGTTATCACGTGTCAATTCGCCATTCTTTGACTGCCATCATCCATCATCAAACGATCGTTTTTCCAAACAAAGATCACTTCAGGTAAAATTATATGCATTATACCGCAGTCATCTTACAGATGCAAATAATCCTATTCAGCAAATGATAAATTCTTTCTATAAACACTGAATAATCAATGTTTTCGATCAAAACGGCGTCTTTCACGCCATGACGCTGCTCATGCAGGCAATTTCATAAATAGCCGGATGGCCAACAGATCAATACTGCCAATCATAACGGTAAAAACAATACATTCCACAATACTGACAGCACTCCCCTTTAAAATAAGCATTACAATCATCGCTAAGAGCGCCGTGCCAAGTGCCGCCCCCTTAATCATCAGTATGAGCGTTAACAAGTAACCCGTCGGTGTTTTTCGCCATAAATAGTACCCAGAAATACAAGCAAGCGGTACAATAATGCCAAGATCAAGAACCTGAATGACAGCTGTGTTATAATGTGCTAACTGAATTTTGCTGAAATCTCCCCAAAAAGTGGGGATAATGCGTGCAAGCCACATTGCAGACAGCATCAGTGCCAGCAGCCATTGAAATATGATATAGGACTTTCTGTTAAGTACAGGTTCCAGCATGGTCTTTACCAGCTCTCCTTTAAGATAGGGCAGATTGTGCCAAAGTCCAAAAAAACTCAAAGACATGAGTGAAACATAAACGAGAAAAAGCTGATTGTATTGAAGTAAAAAGCAGTAAGAAACATACGTATATAAAAAATAAGCTAGTCCTCCTACTAATACAGCACGCCCTCTAAGCGATTTAGAAACAGCACCATAAACCAACATGGGAATTCCCACCAATAGTGTTACAATATCCTGCGCAATCGCCTGCAGTGCATAATCAACTGCTTCTTTAGCGTAAATGCCTTTACCGTATAGCAAAACGGTTTCACCTCGCAGCGAAACAAATGTCTGCAAATCTTGTGTGCTTTCTCCTATAAATGCCGCTCCAATTGTCAGACATGTGAGCAATGCCATGATGCTAACCAATCCAATATTATATTGCCTGTCTTTTATCATATATCCTCCTCTCCCATTTCAATAATAACGATCATCCTTAGAGCTTCTCCCGCTTCTTTCAGTAATTCCGCTGACGACTGCTGCCGATCCGTATGATTGAAATATTTTGCAAGGCGTCCTATCATATAAGTATGTGCAATATCTAGCTGTTTTATAAGCACTGCTTCATTTGCAGGTGTCTTTACGGTCTTTAATAACGACCTCAGCCATTCCGAAGGATTCCCTTCTATACCTAAAACGCGTTTTTCAGTAAAAGCATGTTTTTCAAGCCATAAAAAACGAAATAGTCCCTCATGTGCCATAAAATACACGAAGATAATCTGCATCGCATCCCAGAGATTAATCGCCGGCTGTATCCGTTCTGCCAATTCTGTTCGCATCTTTCCAACACCATAGGCCGCCACTGCTTCCAACAGCAAATCATAATTTGCATAATAGCGGTAAATACTTTGATGCGCACATGTTAGCGCCCGCGCAATCGCTCTGAGATTCAAATGCTGTGTACCATTATTTGATTCGATCATCGCCAGTGTTACAGATAAAATACGTGATTCTGTTAAATACTGATGTCTCATAATCAACTTTCTCCTTCAAAAACTACCATTGGTAGTTTTATTTTATACACTTTTTAACGCATCGTCAATCAGCATTTAAAAGTACAGCACTCCCTATTAAAAAAGACTGTCCCTCTGAAGAGACAGTCCTTGTGTCAAAGCATTTTTATTGATTTTACAATCGATTTAATTTTCTTTACTCAGTATTTGTACTTGAATAGTTTATATTTTTACAACAGCGCGGTTCATCGTCGCTATTTTCTGATAACCTCAATGCTATAGCCGTCAGGGTCATCAATAAAATAAAATCTTGGTGCCTGATTAGGCAGCCCCATTAATTTCGTCACTTCATAACCCATCGCCTGATGGCGTGCATGACTTGCTTCGAGATCTTCAACAACGATCCCCAAATGAGAGTAGCCATTGCCGAGTTCATAAGGCTTTTCAGGATTATAATTATAGGTTAATTCAATTTCAAAATTGCGGTCGGCATCCGATATAAAGACCAGAGAAAATGCATCTTCTGGAAATTCTTTTCGGCGCGTCTCTTCAAAGCCAAACGCGTCGCGGTAAAAAGCCAACGATTTTTCTAAATCCATTACGCGGATACACATATGAACAATTTGGTACATACCTCACCTCTATTTCTTCTATAGGGAAAATAACAACGAACCCGCCGATTTTCATGTCACTCAATCGCCTTAACGGCATCGTTATGGCAACACATTAATCTCGTTTACAGCGTTTCAGTAGCATTATAACGCATTTGCATACAATTGAAAAGTATGCTTCTTCAACAATTGCATTAAAAAAAGCGCCTCAAAGGCGCCAGAGACGTTATGTGAGCTGCAACCTTCACATAACGGTTACTTAAAGTAATTTTGAACAATACGGCCAATCGCCTGAATGCCAAATTCAATTTTTTCATCCGGCATATAGGAATAGTTGATACGGCAGTGATTATTCTCAACTTTAGTGGGGAAAAATGACAGCCCCGGAACATAGGCAACTTTGGCCTCTGCCAGGGTTTCACGCATCAGTTTAACGGTGTCTACGCGCTCTGGAAATGTAATCCACGAGAATAGACCCCCTTCAGGATTCGTGTACTGAACGGCATCCGGAAAACTTGTCCGCATGTTTTCAACCATCAAATCCTTTTTACGTTTGTACGTTTGCTTTAGTACTTCAATATGTGAATCAATATCGTATTTGTCCATAAATCGATTGACGGCATGCATGTTCAGCGTGGAGTTCTGCGTATCAGAAGCCAGTTTTAACATGCTGATTTTGCCAATGACCTCCGCAGGTGCAACCACCCAGCCCAGTCGCAAACCGGGACATAGTATTTTTGAAAAACTGCCTAAGTGAATAACGCGCCCTTCTGTATCAAGACTTTTAATAGAAGGCAAAACATCACCTTCATAACGCAGTTCACGATAAGGACTATCCTCTAAAATCAGCACATTGTGCTGACTTGCCAGCGACAGCAGTGCTTTGCGCTTTTCAAGCGACATCGTGACGCCAGTTGGATTTTGAAATTCCGGTATTGTATAAATAAACTTTGTATTGGGATTTTCTTTCAATGCGGCTTCCAAATGGTCAATAGATATACCATCGGCTTCAAGCGGAACAGAAACAAATTTCGGACCATATGGCTTAAAAGACAGCAAAGCTCCTAAAAAGGTTGGACTCTCACATATAATGGCATCCCCTTCGTTGATAAAGAGCTTTGACACCAAGTCCAACCCTTGCTGTCCACCTGAAATCATCATCACTTCATCCATTGTGCACTCAATACCGATATGGGCCATCCGCTTAATTATTTTTTCGCGCAATGCCGGCAACCCCTCTGTTGTCGAGTATTGAAGCGCTTGTTTTCCTTCTTCTAAAATCACTTCCTGATAAACACCGCTTAGCTTATCCAGCGGAAATAAATCCGGGTCAGGATAACCGCCGCCAAAGGAGATCACTTCAGGGTCGGCGCCAAGCGCCAGAAGTTCCTTAATCGCCGATGGCTGAATGCCTTCAACGCGCTTTGCAAATTGATACTTTGCCATGTGTACCTCCACGTAAATTTCTTGATAGTACTGTCTTTATCTCTATTATGAGATTAGTGTATTACATTTTTTATATTAAGTAAAATTAATTTTAATCAACTTTAAGATGAATTTTTTTCATCATACATTATAGATGCCTTCTGCCTTCATATATTGTAAAACAAAGTCATAAAAGCTTCTTGCAACAGGTGAAAGACTCTTTTCATCTCTCGCTGCAAGACCAATAACGCGATAGGCTTCTGGTGAAATAGGATAAGCATCCACATTGTGATTGCCGTTTTTAATGACGAGTTCGGGAACAAGACAAATCCCAAGACCGCTTTCTACAATCGCAAGCAGTGATTGATCATCTTCAATTTGGAACGGTGCCGACACCGATACATCATGGCATTTCAAATAATTGCTCGTCTCCGCATCATTGCCCTCGCTCTGATGGACGAGATACTGTTCTTTTAAATCTTCTATTGTCACAATGCCCGGCGACTTGCACTGAAAGCCCTTTGGCACAATGCATACAAGCGGATCTCTGTAGAGCGGCTGAATTTCAAACGGATAATCACTTGATAACGAAACAAACCCCATGTCAATCGTTGCATTTTCAATCCATGCTGCTACATCCTCATAACCACCTTGAAAAATCTGAATATCAATATTGGGGTGTGCATTAGCATACCCTTTAATGATATTTGGAATCCAGTTCACGCATACGCTGTTAAACATGCCCACTTTTACACAGCCCGTCTCAAGCCCCTTAATTCGCGACACGACTTGTTCAAGCTGAGCCACGTCGTTAATAACCGTACGAATATACGGCAATAAAATATAACCGGCATCTGTCAGTTCAACACCGCTGCGATGCCGTACAAAAAGTTTGAGACCAATTTCTGTTTCGAACTTTGTAATGGCATGACTAACGGCTGAAGGCGTTAAATTTAAATGCTCTGCCGCTTTCTGAAAACTTTGACAGCGAACTACCATGTTAAATATTTCAAAATTTAATAAGGTCATTTTCAACATCTCCCGATTGTTTTAAAAACTATATCTCATTATATCATGACTAACAGCCATGAAGATATTACCAGTAATTCATCCGCACGAATTCGGTATGTAATCGCTGTGCGTTTGGTATACACATTAGTATTATTTTATTATATATAACTCTTTTTGATACTTAGTATAAATTGCAACGTTTAAAATGTCATTGAAAAGATAAATGGAACAGCGTGAGTTTTCCTTATTTCAACAACCAGAGGGGTTGTAATGCAAATGATTGAAAAATTATTTTTTGATTTATCACATATAGTAATGCTATAATGTTTGTAATAAAAATTCAAACATTTGACGTGTGTTAGAAGGAGGCCGCCATGCTGAACTACGAGGCATTTGATCACTTGCCCTTCGATCATTTGCATATCGATACCCCCGTAGAAAAATGGATGACACCCGAGCCCTATGTTGTCCATCCGTATCAGACACTTAAAGAAGCGACAGATTTACTCAATGCACATCATATTTACAGCGTTCCCGTTGTCTCTGACCAACGTACGCTGCTCGGATTAATTACCAAATCAACACTGATCCAAGCTTTTTTTAAAAGCTGCAACCTTGAAACACCTGTGTCATATGTTATGGAAACTGAATTTGCGACGATATCGCCGAAAGACAAAATTGACAAAGCCATTCAAATGCGCGACGGCTGTCTGCCCGTCGTCGATTCTGATAAAAAACTGCTCGGCATTATCACTCGTACTGATATTCTAAAAGCTAACGCCTTCTACCTACAGTACTTTCGCGATACAATTGATCATGTGGAAATCTTAAAACTCGTCCTCAATTCGGCCTACGAAGGCGTTGTCGTCATTGATCAAACTTGTAAAATCATCGAATTCAACGAAGCTTACTGTCGATTTGTCGGCAAGAGCCGGGATGCCATTATCGGCAAAGATGTTCGAGAGGTTATCGAAAACACAAGACTTCACATTGTTGTCAAAAACGGCACTGAAGAACGAGGTTTTATTCAGCGCATTCAAGGACACGATATGATCGTCCATCGTATCCCAATTTTTAATGGCAAGAAAGTTGTCGGCGCAATTGGTATGCTCATTTTTCAGGATGTTACACAGCTTTATCATATTTTGGGACGCGTCCATGATGCCAGACAAAAACCGAGCGAAAATGAATTTGTCTTTTCAGAGCGCGATCTCTATCATCTCAACAAAATTATCGGCACCAGTGCGGCAATGCTCAGCGCAAAGCGCCTTGCAAAAAAAGCGGCAGTAACACCCGCCACTGTTTTGATCACCGGTGAAAGCGGTACGGGAAAAGAAGTTTTTGCTCAAGCAATCCACGACATGAGCGCTTTTTCAGATGGCCCGCTCATCAGTGTCAACTGTGCCGCCATTCCTGAAAACCTGCTTGAAACAGAACTCTTTGGTTATGAAGAGGGCGCTTTCACCGATGCACGACGCGGTGGTAAACCCGGCCGTTTTGAACAGGCTGACAACGGTACGATCTTTTTAGACGAAATCGGCGACATGCCGCTCCTCATGCAGGCAAAAATTCTTCGCGTCCTCCAAGAACGCGTTGTCGAACGCGTCGGCGGCACCAATCGGAAAAAAATTAACGTCCGAATTATCGCCGCAACAAACCGCGACATGGAATCTATGGTAGAATCCGGTCAATTTCGGGAAGACCTGTATTATCGAATCAATATTATTCGCCTGCATTTGCCACCACTCAGAGAACGAACTGAAGATATTCCAAAATTGATTAATCATTTTATTCATCAATACAGTTCTGCCTTTGGAATCGCTGAAAAAAAAGTCTCGAAAGCCGCCATGCTCATCCTTCAGGCCTACAATTGGCACGGCAATGTTCGTGAGATCATCAACCTATGTGAAATGCTGGTCTGTCTAACAGAACAGGCAGAGATATCACCTGAAGATCTCCCCAAAAACATAAGACACAAAGTCGCAGCTGCACATCAGCTCAGTGTCGATGAAGTCGAAAGCAATATTAAAGCCGTAATGGATCAGCAGGAAAAACTGTTGATCTTAGAAACTTTGAAGCAGACGAGCGGTAATAAAGCCGCAGCTGCCAGATTATTGAACATTCAGCGTTCAACCCTTTATATGAAAATGAAAAAACATAATCTACAGTAAAGAAGGTGCGTTTTCAAAGCACCTTCTTTTTTTCCAGTAAAAACCAAAAAACGATGTGTTCACTGTTACATTTTTGAAACTGTTCGAAAATAAAAACAGTATCCGTTAAGATATGTATGATTTTTTGAACATTTCGAAGCAATGCCCTTATGCATTGCATTACAACACTTCTTCTCCTATATCTTTGCGCTGCACGTCGAACCAGTCTTTCCAACGACGTGATAGCTATTAACTGCTTTTTTTCGTATAAACTTTCTATTTGGCATCATCTTTGCAATGTTATAAAGCAGGTGGCGCACCTGAGAACATTCAATACGTCGTTTCGTCGACGTGCTCAATGACCGTTGAACGGTTTACGCAAAGAGATTTATACTGTGTTTACTGTCTCTAGTGCTGCAATCCTACAACGGTTACACATTTGATGTAAATAATCTAAGGGGGAATGAAGATGCAATCTTTTTCAAACTTTGAAATGCCGCAAAAACTGCTTTATGGCCGTGATTCTCTGAGTCAACTGGGTGAATTGGCTGCTTCATTGGGGCAAAAAGCGCTGATTGTCAGTGATCGAATTATGGAAAAAGTAGGCTATGTGGAAAAATGTACCGTCTTGCTGAACGCGAAAGGCATTTCATGTGCCTACTATTTAGATGCCAACAGCGAGCCTTCTGATGCCTTTGTACAGGATGCCCTTCGCATTTGTGAAGCTGAATCTTGCGATATCATTGTCGCCATTGGCGGCGGCAGCTGTATCGACACCGCAAAAGCCGTTTCCGTCGTCGCCACCAACAAGGGGTATATTGGCGAGTTCATGGGCGGCAAACGCATTGCAGAAACCGTACCGCTGCCCGTGATTGCCATACCAACCACTGCCGGCACCGGTTCAGAGGTAACCAATGTCGCTGTCATCACAAACCTTGAAAAAGATGTCAAAATGATGATTAAGCAAAGTGCTTTTTTACCGCGAATGTCAATTGTTGACCCGTTCCTTACATTGACAACACCTAAAAATGTTACCTCGGCAACCGGCCTTGATGCACTGTGCCACGCCATTGAAGCTTATTTTTCAAAAAGTGCCCACCCTATGACCGATTCTTTCGCACTTTCAGCGATTGAGCTCATTACTAAAAACATTAAACGCGTCTATGAGCATGGCGACGATGTTGATGCCCGCGAAAAAATGTCTCTCGCAGCAATGCAGGCGGGTGTAGCCTTTTCCAACGCTTCAGTAACGTTAATTCATGGGATGTCCAGACCCATTGGCGCATTGTTTCACGTCCCGCACGGCATATCAAATGCCATGCTGCTGCCCGCCTGTCTGTCGTTCAGCAAAGAGGCCGCAACGCCGCAATTAGCCGTTATTGGCAGATTAATTGATCCTGATGCTGCCTGCAACAGTGACAGCGATTGGGCCGATCATGCCATTGCCGTTATCAAGGGACTTTGTCACGATCTCAATATTCCAAATTTAAAAGGCTGGGGCATTGATGAAGCAAAATTTAATGAAGTACTTGATAAAATGGCAACTGATGCGTTGGCAAGCGGCAGCCCTAATTATAATCCTGTCGTTCCAACGCATGCGGAAATCATTGAGCTCTATAGAACATGTTACCACTACGATTATGCTGCCAAATAGCGACATTCCAAACGATAATCCAATCTACTGATGAGGTGATAAAAATGAACATATCCAAAAATTATATTAACGGCGAATGGATCGCTGCTGAATCCGACAAAACAGAAGTGGTCCCAAATCCTGCAACTGGTGAAGTCCTTATTCACGTCCCCATTTCAAATAGAACTGATTTTGAAAAAGCAGTCACAGCAGCAAAAAATGCCTTTCCAGCATGGTCAAAGACAGCAGTGCCGCGCCGAGCGCGTATCCTCTTTAAATACCAGCAACTGCTCGTCGAACACTGGGAAGAACTCGCAATCTTAATTACAAAAGAAAACGGCAAAAGCGTCGGAGAAGCCATGGGTGAAGTTCAACGCGGCATCGAATGCGTCGAATTTGCCTGCGGTGCGCCCACGCTGATGATGGGCTCCCAGCTTCCCGATATTGCCACTAATGTCGAATCTGGTATGTGGCGCTATCCAATCGGCGTCATTGGCGGCATTACGCCTTTTAACTTCCCAATGATGGTTCCGTGCTGGATGTTTCCGCTCGCCGTCGCCTGTGGCAACACATTTATTTTAAAACCTTCCGAACGGACACCGCTGCTTGCCAACAGACTCGCCGAACTCACAAAGGAAGCTGGATTCCCAGATGGTGTTTTCAATATTGTTCACGGTGCTCACGATGTCGTCAACGGCATTTTAGAACATCCGGATGTTAAAGCCGTCTCTTTCGTCGGCTCTCAGCCTGTTGCAGAATACATCTATAAAACCGCTGCCGCAAACGGCAAACGCGTTCAGGCGCTTGCGGGTGCAAAAAATCACACCATTGTGCTCCCAGATGCTAACCTGCAAAATGCAGTCAAAAATATTATTGGTGCTGCATTTGGTTCTGCCGGTGAACGCTGCATGGCCTGCTCCGTTGTCGTCGCAGTTGGTACCGTTGCCGATGAACTCGTCGCAGCACTCAAAACAGCGGCTGATGCCATCGTGATCGGCAACGGTCTTGATGATGGTGTTTTCTTGGGACCAGTCATTCGGGAAGCGCATAAAGCCAAAACCCTTAACTATATCGAAACAGGCATTCAAGAGGGCGCAACACTGGTTAGAGATGGTCGTTTGGACGATGCATGCAAAGGTGTCGGATACTTCCTAGGGGCAACAATTTTTGATGATGTCAAGCCGGGAATGAAAATATGGACAGATGAGATTTTTGCACCAGTCTTATCCATTGTCAGAGCAGAGACATTAACCGAGGCGATTGCCATTACTAATCAGTCTGCGTTTGCCAATGGCGCCTGTCTTTTCACAAACAGCGCTAATGCGGTGAGAGAATTCCGCGACACTATTGATGCAGGCATGCTGGGCATTAACCTGGGCGTACCGGCACCAATGGCATTCTTCCCATTCTCCGGCTACAAAAGTTCATTTTATGGTGATCTTCACGCCAATGGTAAAGACGGTGTTGAATTCTATACGCGTAAAAAAATGATGACGGCCACTTATCTCTAAATCACAAATCAAATGTATCCATAGACGATCTTCAGTGTAAAATCTGAAATATGTAAGCAGATTAGAGGCTATGAAATGCTTTCCCTAGAAGCAGTATTCACATTCAATCAACAGAGTATTCCAATCAAAAAGACGTTGCCGATATTTCGGCAGCGTCTTTTAATCATAAGCATAATGTAATCATTCCATTACACCGCATTTAATCCATTAAATCAATTTCCAGCATCCGCATCATATGCGCCAGCATGCGCTCTATTCTGGCTTCACGATCTGTTCGAGACCAGTTGATAACACCGTGTCCAACAAAATGACCACCCTTCTCTTCGACAATCTCACGCATACTTCGGATCGACCGCTCCCCGCCCATCCACTTAAATGGAAGCTGCTGCGTTGCAAAACAAATAAAGCGCTTACCCGTTATATTGGGCATTGTTGTCAAGTACTGCTTCATTGGGAGACTAATGTTGAACCCCTGGACCGGTCCACCAAAAATGACAAGATCAAATGGCGACGGGTCAGGCTTCTCAACAATTTCGAGATGAGGCGCATTGCCGCTAACCATAACCTCCATCAACATAACATCATGTCCTGCGTTGGCGAGAGCCGTTTCGAGACGATTTGCAACGGATCTGGTATTGCCTGTTTGTGAGTATAATATGATTCCTACCTTCATAACGTCCTCCTTTAAACGCCCACGACGTGTTTTTGTATCTTTCTATTTATACCCACTTGTCGCAATATTAACAATTTCATTACCTCAACGGCAAACAATGTCAAGCATATCAAAATTTTCTTGTCTGTTTCAACTTTGCCACATTTGACATTCTCATAACATTTTTTTTACAACCTTCACATTTCCATTTAACGTAAAATGATTATCATGAGTACAACTGCTATATCATAATAAATTTGGAGGAACTCATGAAAACAAAATTAAAACGCTTGTTAACAGCATTTATGGCACTGACACTCGTCGTTTCAGGCTTAGTCTTTGCCTCACAGATTTCGTCACCTAGCGTTGCCTCTACGGAAAGCAGCACTTGGCAAGGCGATGCGCCGAAATACGTCTTCTTGTTTATCGGAGACGGTATGACTTTCCCTCAGCTGACAGCGGCAAGTGATTATCTTGGTGCCGTCGCTTATGAAGGCAAAAAAGTGGAAAATGATCCATTGGCATTTATGAATTTCTCAGTCGCCGGCAATGCAACGACATTTGATTCAACTTCATTCTGTCCAGATTCCGCTTCGACGGCAACCTCTATTTCAACTGGCTTTAAAACACTCAGCGGCGTTATCAACATGGATGAGCAAAAAACGATTGCTTATGAAACGATCGCAGAAAAATTGAAAAAACAGTTTGGCTACAAAATCGGTATTATCTCATCTGTACCATTAAACCATGCAACGCCAGCTGCATTTTATGCACACCAACCGACGAGAAGCAATTATTATGAAATTGGCCTTGAAATGATTGATAGCGGCTTTGATTACTTTGGCGGTGGCGGTCTGTTGGTCAGCACCGGTAAAAATGGCGATCAAAAAGAAGTACTAGAAGTCGCAAAAGACAGCGGCTACAAAGTATACAATGATACCAAAAGCATTTTGAACCTCAGCAAAACCAATGATAAAGTCATTGCAATCAATCCAACATTAGTTGGCGGTGCATTGCCATATGAACTTGATCGTAAAAGCGGCGACCTTTCACTGGCAGACTTTACGCGTAAGGGAATCGATGTTCTGAATAATGACAGAGGGTTCTTTATGATGGTTGAAGGCGGTAAAATTGACTGGGCTTGTCATGCCAATGACGCAAAAGCATCCATTGATGATACCATCGCCTTTGATGAAGCTGTTCAAGAAGCAATCAAATTCTATAACAAATACCCAGATGAAACACTCATCATCGTAACCGGCGACCATGAAACCGGCGGTCTGACCATTGGCTATGCAGGTACCAAATACAGCACCTATCTCAACCAACTTGATGCACAAACAATGTCATTTGAAGCATATAATGAAAAAGTAGATACATTCCGTGCGCAAAGTGCAAGCTTTGATACCGTCCTCCTCGACATCCAAGATAATTTTGGTCTGGTTACAGAGGTAAATGCTTCTGCAACAGCGTATCCAAACATGGTTCTCAGTGATTTAGAACTCAGCAAGTTAGAAAAAGCGTATACACTCAGTATGATTGATCCAGATGCGCGTAATCTTTCAGAAGAAGATTACTTGCTCTACGGTGGCTATGAACCCCTTTCTGTCACGATTACACACTTGCTTAACAATAAGTCGGGAATAGGCTGGACTTCATATTCTCATACTGGCCTGCCAACAGCTGTTTATGCCGAAGGCGTTGGTGCTTCATTATTTTCAGGCGCTTATGACAATACGGATCTCTTTACAAAAATGGCGACACTGACACACGTCAAATAAACGCCCTCACAGAGAAAGACGCTTTTATGAATTGACATGACAATGCAACTATCTAAACAGCATCTTCTTATGAATATGGCAAAAGGAAGTGTCCAACTTCCTTTTGCTTTTTCTTAATAAAAAAACTGCTGTAAAAAGTCATCCATAAAAATCGATCTAAATCTGTCGCTTGCGTTTAATCGCATGAATTTACCAAGTTATTCTTTATCTCATTCTGCTGAAAGGAGTGCGCATTCTATGATTCGTGCACAATACCATATTGCTGTTCCAACGATTATTACACTTATCCTGTGTATAATGCTCTGGCTTTTACCATCTCAGTATACACAAAAAATCTTTCCAAACACCGAACGTGTCCCCGTGTCAATTCTCACCGTCGATAATGACAGCGTTCATCAGATCGGCCTCGTAAAGCAAGGCGAACAAAATTGCAGCGTTGAAGTACTTGGCGGGCAGTATAAAGGACAAACAGCGCCCGCCGTCAACCTGATGCTCGGATCATTGGAACAAGACAAACTCTACGTGCCAGGTGATAAAGCCCTTGCTGTTATAGACTACACCGATGATGGCATTCATTATATCAATCTCGTGGATCATTATCGCTTGACCAAAACCATCGTCCTCGTCGCCGCATTTATCATATTGCTGATCGCGTTTGCGGGGTGGACGGGTTTTAGATCGATTATTTCCTTTATGATGACTGTTCTCGTCATCTGGAAGATACTCGTTCCTGCTTTTCTCAACGGCTTTAATCCCATTCTCATTGGTCTCGGCTGTACGCTCGCTTTGACATCCCTTATCATCTTATTAGTATACGGCCTCGATACACGATCCCTTTCTGCCATTCTCGGTTCGTCACTAGGGACGCTGCTGACTGCTTTTATTGCGATGTATTTAGTTGGCGCCTTCAATATTCACGGTGCTGTCATGCCCTATGCCGAAAGCTTGATGTATGCCGGCTATGCTTATTTGGATTTAACGCAAATCTTCATCGCCAGCATCTTTATTGCCAGCTCTGGTGCCATGATGGATGTCTCTGTGGATATTACTTCCGCTATGCACGAACTCATTATTTCAGCACCTGATTTGAGCCGTCGAAAACTAATTCAATCCGGTTTTGCCATCGGCCGTGCCATCATGGGAACGATGACCACGACGTTGCTGCTGGCTTATTCAGGTGGATTCATATCGCTTTTGATGGTCTTTATGGCACAGGGAACACCACTTATCAATATTTTAAATCTTAAATATATCTCTTCAGAAATCCTCCATACTGTGATCGGCAGTATCGGTCTCGTTACTGTCGCACCTTTTACTGCACTCACCAGCGGCTTCCTTTTAGCACATCCTGACAAGCATGATCATCACAATGCCGATAAACGCTCTAATGATCATTTCGAAGAAAATGCAAACAAAGCTGCTCTTGAAACAATTACAATCAATTCGGAAATTCATTTCGCAAAAACGCCGCCATTTACACAGCAAATGCCAACACCTCTTGCAGCACCTAATCCCCCTCGTTCTTACCATATAAAAACGGGGCGATTGCTTTAAAAACAATTGCCCCGTTTTTTATATCTCTCATCTGTTATTAAAATCTGTATTAAAAGTCATAAGAGGTCAGGTAAAACAAATGATTAGAACTGCAAAGTCACCTGCACTAAGATAGACACTACGGCTAGAACTACCCAGGTTGTAAAGCCTAGTATCAATGGTCTGATGCCATTTCGTACGAGCTTGCCCAAATGTGTATTGAGACCGATGGCTGCCATCGCCATGACAATCATGAATTTACCAAGAACCGCCAATTGATGCGCTGCCGGAATCCATCCCTCCCACATGGGTTCAACCACCGTATTGAGAAATGCCGCAGCTAAAAACCCCAGTACAAACCAAGGAAAAATTGATACAAGATGATAACTGCCGCTGTGCATCTCCGTTTCGATACCTTTAACACTGATTTTGTGACTTGCTGCGTCTTTTTTTGATTGGTAAATCGCAAGCACCAATGTCACAGGGATAATCATCAATGTGCGCGTTAATTTTACAATAACAGCCAAATCGCCCGCTGTACTGCTGTAGGCATAGCCCGCTGCAACTACTGAAGATGTATCGTTGATAGCCGTTCCCGCCCATAAGCCGAAAAAGTGATCCGTCATCCCAAAAAAGTGCCCCATCGCCGGGAAAGCAAAAGCTGCAATTACATTAAAGAGAAAGATCGTCGAAATGGCACTGGCGACTTCACTATCATCGGCA
The DNA here is from genome assembly GCF_018390735.1 of Fusibacter paucivorans. Taxonomy (GTDB): domain Bacteria; phylum Bacillota; class Clostridia; order Peptostreptococcales; family Acidaminobacteraceae; genus Fusibacter; species Fusibacter paucivorans. The sequence continues at coordinate 111,463 of NZ_JAHBCL010000008.1, read as the reverse complement.
TCAATAACAGGTGCTGTTGCCGCAATTGCCGATCCGCCGCAGATCGCCGTACCAACCCCAATGAGAATATTGGCATTACGTTCAATTTTAAGCCATCGCCCTGCTAAATAAGCTGTTAAAAACGTTGCAGAAAGCGTAAAGAACATTAACACCAGCGTCTGTCTGCCTACTGCGAGCACATGGACGAGATTCATATTAAAACCAATGAGAATTATAGCAAGCTTGAGAAGCTTTTTCGATGTATAATTAATCCCTGCATCAAAGTATTTCGGACGCTGCCACGTCGCAATTATCATGCCGATTAAAATGCCAAAAACAGGACTGCCGACAATTGGCGCCCATTTCCCAAGTTGCCATGCAATAGCGGCAATTATAAATGCCAATAAAATACCGGGACTCCTTTTTCTGATTATCTCCAAATCTTGCCTCCTTATTGATAACGATTTTGATGAAGCCTGCCATATGACTGACACACTCATTTACTCACTCATTTTGCCATTTGATTTTCTTATTATACTTTACCAATACAAATAAGTATAATATTATTATCTTATTGTTTTAATAATCTTTTACTTATTGAACTCTATTTACTTCATTGATTTCTTACTATTTTGGTTATCAAAGTACAGTTCTGTACGCTATTGTATGCATCACACAGTTTTATAACAGGAGGATCCTATGACACGCAGGCACTTTCAAATTTTCACGGCAGTTTGTGACAACATGAACATGACATTGGCCGCAAAGACGCTTTACATTTCACAGTCGGCAGTCAGCCAAGCGATACAAGAACTCGAAAGCCAGTATGGCGTCCGTTTTTTCGAAAGGCTTTCTCGTAAACTTTATTTGACATCAGCCGGCGAAAGCCTACTCAGCTATGCGCGTCATGTCTTAAGACTTTATGAAGATATTGAAGCTGAAATGAAAGCCTATGAACAAAATGCAGCGATACGAATCGGTGCCAGCGTAACTGTTGCAACATGTGTTCTACCAATACTTATCGTCTCTTTTCAAAAGGCATACCCCAATATTAATATCACCATCACAGAAGACAATACAGCAGCCATTGAACAGCTGCTCATGAACGATCAGTTGGATATTGGTTTAATTGAAGGCGAGATCACAACTTCCGATCTCTTAGAATTGCCCTTTATGTCTGATCATTTAGTCTTCATCTGTTCCCCTGACCATCCTTTCGCCGGAAAACAGAATTTGTCACCTGAAAAGCTAGACGGCGAAAATTTTATTCTCCGTGAAATCGGAAGCGGCACAAGGAAAAAGTTTGAAGATACCATGCGTGCTGCACAGCAGCCTTGGCAGACATCCTGGACCTGCAATAATGCTGACACAATCAAAAATGCCGTTGCACTCAACTTGGGCCTTACCGTTATCTCAGAACGCGCCGTTGCAGATTACGTTGAATCAAACAAATTGGCTGCCTTTACCGTTCGTGGCGTTCAATTTAACCGCACATTTAGAATCGCCTTTCATAAACACAAATACCTCACAAAATCATTATTGTGTTTTAAAGACTTTTGCCTGCACTATAGCCAAAAATCCGTTTCATCAACGCGTTGATCCTCTCACCACACTTCCTTTTAAAAAGATTCTCATCAGACCTTGACATTGAAAAGAATTCATTGTAAAATTTACACATTCCCATATGAGTATATGAGAATTCGTTATTGATCCCCTATTTTAACTGTGAGGTTATTTTATGCAACAACCAACAAGCGTTTTCAAACTGTTATCCGATGAAACCAGACTACGCATCTTAATGCTTCTGTATCGGGAACCCCTATGCGTCTGCGAACTCGTTGGCATCTTAGAGGTTCCTCAACCGCGCATTTCAAAGAATCTGGCAAAATTGCGCGATCTAGGCCTCGTTGAAGATGAGAGGCGTGAAAAATTTGTATTCTATGCCTTAAAAAGAGAAAATCCATTGCTGATGCAAGTACTGACCACATTGAGTGATGATATTGATCAATATGCAATGTTTGAAACCGATTACCAGCGCCTTGACGCTAAAGAACAATATTTAAACCAATGTCAGATTAATGTACCAAATTATTAATAGGTAAAATTATTAATTTGACAGGAAAGGATTTAGAAGGATGTTTATATTTCAATGGCTTAATGATGAAGTCCTCAAAATGAATTGGCTGTCCAATCTGATAGAAAAACTCGTCACCGGCGTATTTGGATTGGATATTCATTCACGACTCGGCGGCAGTGTTCATTTCTATCTTTACGACGTCATCAAGATATTTATTTTATTATCAGTCCTTATTTTTGCAATCTCCTATATTCAAAGCTTCTTCCCACCAGAGCGAACAAGGGAAATACTCGGAAGATTTAACGGCATTACTGCCAATATTCTCGGTGCCCTGCTTGGAACAGTCACACCATTTTGTTCATGTTCATCAATTCCGCTGTTTATCGGCTTCACCAGCGCCGGCCTTCCCATCGGGGTCACTTTTTCATTTCTCATTTCCTCACCGCTTGTGGATCTTGCATCCGTCCTGCTGCTGGCGAGCATTTTCAACTGGCGTATCGCACTTGCTTACGTTGTTGTAGGGCTTGTGCTGGCTGTTATTGGCGGCACAATTATCAGCAAAGCTAAACTGGAGAAATATGTGGAGCCTTTTGTATTCAGCAATAAACTCGTCGATTTACCGGAAGAGTCACTTACCACGGCCGATCGATTAGCCTTTGCAAAACAACAGGTACTTGATATCATTAAGAAAGTATGGCTCTATATCTTAATTGGCGTCGGTATTGGCGCCGCTATCCACAACTGGATTCCGGCAAGCGTCATCTCTGCTGTACTCGGACAGGATAAATGGTATTCCGTACCACTGGCAACCATTGTCGGTGTTCCAATGTATGCTGATATCTTCGGTACATTGCCGATCGCAGAAGCACTCGTCCTTAAAGGCGTTGGCATCGGAACAGCACTCGCTTTTATGATGGCCGTCACAGCCTTGTCACTGCCGTCAATGATCCTGCTTAAAAATGTGGTTAAAACAAAACTGCTCGTAATATTCGCCGGAATTGTCACAGTTGGCATTCTGATCATCGGATTTACCTTTAACGCATTTGGCTACTTATTGATTACTTAAGCTAAACCATTAATTTTTAGGAAACTACACAGCTCCCACTAACATTTATTGGGTGTAAAAACATCTTTTTCTTTCAAATTTTAGAATATCAACTTTTTAAATTATTTTTAGGAGGCAATTATGATTATTAAAGTATTGGGTTCAGGATGCGCCAATTGCAAAAAGCTCGAAGCAAATGTCAAAGCGGCGGTTGATGCAATGGGCATTGATGCTACAGTCGAAAAGGTAGAGGATTTCAAAGCAATCATGGCATACGGCGTTATGCAGACACCAGCACTCGTCGTCGATGAAGTCGTTAAATTCTACGGTCGTGTTCCCTCTGCAAAAGAGCTCGAAAAGTATTTGTAATCAGTTTTCAACAACAAAGCTTATGAATCATTAAAGCACAGCTTCATAAAAGCCAGCTCTCCATCCCTTTGATGGAGACGCCGGCTTTTTATGTTAGCAATCGCTTTGCAAGCAGAAAGCACCGCCTGCGGCGATGCTTTCTTCCTTAGTCATCTTAATAATACTATGTTTCTATAATCCCATCTTCTCTGCAGCCTTTTTTAAACCGTCTCGAAAATCCGGGTGTGCAATACTGGCTAATTTTTCTGCACGTTCTCTTGTCGACAATCCCTTAAGATTAATACATCCATACTCTGTTACCACATACTGAACGGCGTTTCTGGGGGTTGTCACAACAGCGCCGGGTGTCAGCATCGGATTAATTCTCGAATGAAGCACACCCGATTTATTTTTAAAGGTCGCCGGCAAGCAAATAAATGTTTTTCCTCCCTCTGAAAGGTAGGCACCTTCAACAAAATCGAGCTGACCACCGGCACCGGTAAACTGTTTATACCCCATGGATTCAGAGCATACTTGCCCTGTCAAATCAATTTCCAAAGCCCCGTTGATCGAGATAAAGTGATTGATCTTTGATGTGACGAGCACATTGTTGACATAGTCAACAGGATATGCCGCCAGCATAGGATTATCATGCATAAAATCATATAGTTTCTGTGAGCCTGCCGCAAAAGTGAACACAATTTTGCCGTTATCCAGTTCCTTGTACTTGCCTGTGATCTTTCCCGCTTCGACCAAGTCGACAAATGCATCTGCCAACATTTCGCTGTGAACGCTTAGGTCCTTTAGTTCCGACTTTGCAATGAGCTTGCCAAGCGCATTGGGAAGCCCACCAATGCCGAGTTGTAAGCACGCGCCATCATTGATTTCCGGCATGACATAACTTGCAATCTTTAAATCAGTTTCACTTGGTGAAGCACTTGGCAATTCAAAGATCGGATTATTCCCACCTTCGACAATGTAGTGGACATCATCAATGTGAACAGCGTGATCAAAGCCGCCGTGTACTTTGGGAAGGTTGGTATTGATTTCAACAATGACAGTATCTGCCTTTTCAATGGCCGCCTTAAAGTGTGAAAAAGTGACACCAAAGTTAAAATAGCCTTCTTCATCCATTGGTGTTGTCTGTATCATCACCACATTTGTCGTCAGATTCTCTCTCAAGTAAACTGGCACTTCAGAATACTTTATCGGAATGTGATAGGCTTTACCCTCTTTTGCCAATGCTCTCTCGAGACCGCCAAAATGATAGGAATACCATATTGCATTGTCACTTTCCAATGATTGAAGCCTTTGCATCAACACGCCGCCGCGAAGTTTAATGTCGAACAGCCTCTGATCTCGTATCCGCTTTGCCAATGCCACATCCAGCGTCAGCGGCAGATTGGCAAAAAAACCAAATTCAATCCAGTCACCAGATTTGACACAGGCCACCGCCTCATCTGCCGAAACATGTTTTGTACCATACTGTTTTAAAATTGCCTTATCTGCCGTCATTGATAACCTCCCAATATTTCGCCGGGAAGTCCGGTGTGCTCAGCACGCCATGGAAGATCGTCGGGAATCTGGAAAGCCCTTCTTTATGAACACGCTCAATCCCTTTAGCCGTATCTAAAAAGTAGGCTCTAGGAATCGCAACAATGAGTTCATCATCCTGTGTGCTGGCGAAAATACGCTCGCCGCCGCTTGGAATGACAATGAGCGGCTCATTGCACTTAAGCGCTTTCACAATGTAAGAGGCACAAGCTGCACGTCCAAAAGTCGTACTCTTGACACCGTCGCCATAATAATAATTAATGCCCTGTGCAATGCGCGCAATCTGTGCGGAGTTCCCATAGACAAGCACAAGTTCCGGTTCAAAATCGACCTTTTCAAGTGCTCCCATCAATAAATAGGTTGGCGGCACCTCAAAGAAACTATTGCCCTGTTCAATTTTTTTTGCAATGGCCATATCGTTGGCATAACCAGGATAGACAATGCCACCTTCTTTAAAATAAGCTGATTCTTTAAAACCCAAATAAGCATATGATGCCGGGCATCCGTGATCAGCTTCTTCAAACAGCAGTGTCCAGCCATATCGCCGTGCTGCTGCAACCCCTTGACAAAGCGCGAGTTTCCGTTCAAACTTCACGCTGGGCTGAATGAATTTGTCAGTGATTGCCGTTTTATCAGTCGGTCGCATCACTGCCACCGGCATGGTCAAAGGCTTTATAAATCTAGCCAGAGCATCCATTAACAATTTTGAATCACGCATTTTAAACCTCCAGTTTAATCAAAGCATCAAGGGCGACCGCCCCCTGTCCTTCATCGTAGACAAAGATCGGGTTGATGTCCATTTCTTGAATATCCGGACGTGCCATACATAAGTCGCTGACGCGGACAATAATCGCCGCTAATGCATCAATATCCTTTCGCGCAATGTCCCGATAGCCATACAGCATTTTTCTACTTTTAAGGGAATCAATCATTTTGACTGCATTACGTTTATCGATGGGAATAAGCTGCATAACCGAATCCTTCAAGATCTCTACCATCGTGCCGCCCATCCCCAATACAACAGCTGTCCCAAGATGCGGATCCTTTTTAATACCAACGATCATCTCCGTTCCTTTTGGCCGCATTGGTGAGACAATAACCCCCTCAAAAGCTGAAGCCAAACCATTTGCCTCAACATTGTCGAGAATAGAGGTATAAGCATTTAATAATGCCGTTTTATCGCCAACATTTAGTACGACACCGCCAATATCTGACTTGTGCAAAATTGACTGCGATAATACTTTTACGGCAACTGGGTAATTTAACTTTTCCGCAATTGATGCCAGTGCGGCTGCATCCGCTGCAACGATTGGCGAATCAGTCATCACGCCTGCTGCAGCAATCATCTGTTTTGAGTCCCATTCATTTAAAAATCCATTTATGCCTTTGTACATTTCATGCACTGACGCAGTCAAATCATCACCGGTTCTTTCTATTGGCAACATGACTTCCCGCTTTAGTGCTGTATAGCGCCAAAGCAGCGAAGCGCCAAATATGCAGCGATCCGAATCTTCAAAGAGCGGTATTTTCTTTTCATAGAACCATGATTTTATTTCAGGCGTCGCCGCAAGCCAAGTTACCAAAATTGGTTTCTGCGTTACAGCATTCAGATCTTCAATCGCCTTTAAGAGATTATCTTTCAAATGCTCCAGTAAACCGATGAATATGACCACTGCATCTACGCTTTCATCTGCTGCAACCGTTTCAATACAATGATAGAATTTCTCATAAGCTGTTAAAACCTGTGCCGTTAAATCGACTGGATTATGCGGTGAACCAAATGCGGGGATATTTGCACTGAGTTCTTTTTCGGTCTCTCCCGAGAGTTTTGGCAGTGTCATCTGATATTTTTCACAGGCATCTGCCATGACGACGCCAGCACCTCCGGAGATTGACACGACACCTATGCGATTACCATCAGATCGTTTGCCATTTGAGAACACTTTCATCGCGTCAAAGAGATCATCTGTCGTTTCAACACGCAAAATGCCAGATTGTTTCATAAAGCTGTCCACGATGGCATCAGAGGATGCTAATGCACCGGTGTGAGAAGACGCCGCCTTGCTGCCAGCTTCCGATTTTCCCACTTTCATCGCAACAATGGGTTTGTCTTGTTCAACTGCTTTTCTAGCCGCAGCTTTCAATAGCGGCGCATCTTTAATCCCTTCCATGTAAACGCAAATAGCATCTGTTCGATCATCATCCACCGCATAGTCAATAAAATGCGATGTGGTAACAATAGATTCGTTGCCGCCGCTGATCAGATAAGAAAAACCAATGCCGAGATCCACGGCCATAGCATAGAGCATGCCGCTCATGGCGCCGCTCTGAGATATAAGACAAATGTTGCCCTGCTGCAGATTCCCGCGACTCAAAGCACCCGTAAAAGTTGCCGTCACTTTCTTGTCAAAATTGACAAATCCCTGACAATTGGGGCCCATGACGAGCATCTCATTATCTCTGGCATACGTAACGAGTGCCTCTTCAAGCTTTTTGCCATCATCACCCGACTCGGAAAACCCTGACGTTATAATCATAACGGCTGGAATTTTCCGAGCTTTTGCATCACGCATTGCCTGCAGGATGCTATTGGGCTTCGTGATGATGATCAATAAATCAGCTTTTTGGGGAATGCTGCTGATGTCCTTGTAACACGGCAGCCCTTGTATGGTTTCATATTTTGGATTGATTGGATAAACTGCGCCCTTGAAACCATAATCCTTTAAAAACTTAATTGGTCTGCCGCCAATACTTTCAGGGCGATTAGAGGCACCTAAAACGGCAATGCTGTCAGGCGCCATCAAATGTTTCATCAATTGCTGATTACTCATTGTCAGCTCCTTCAATTTCATTCCATACAATGCGCATACGTTCTTCTGATGACTTTGTCTTATAGTCATCAAACCACTCCATCACCTGCATAACAGTACCAAATGTATATTTTGGCGAAACGATCACTTCACGACGTATGTTTTCAACTTCTTCGTAAAGGCCATACTTAATGGCATTCTCATCGAATATCTGAATGGCATTGTCCAAATTGTCCACATCGACACCAATATGCTGTAGGCTTTCGCCGAATTTCTCAAGATGTTTAGCAACAAAGCTATCTGGTGAGGTCGGCTCCAAGAGCCCCAGTATGATGTCACCTTCAATCATATACATGTCACAGACGTACTGCTTCGGTTCACTCTTAACAGTCATCAGAAAATTGCCGCCGTAAACTTTTTCAATCCGCGCACCTACTGTTGCGCGATCATGCACCGCAAAAGTCATGTGATCTAATTTTTTTATCATATGTTGTTTCTCCTTTAATTTTATTTCATCATTGTCGGTAACCACAGTACAATTTGAGGAAACATGATCATCAGAAAAATACCAAACATCGCCATAGCCAAAAGCGGCATCGCTCCTTTAAAAACTTTTGATAATGGAATCCCACTAGTGCCGCTGGCGATAAAACAATTTAATCCGACGGGCGGTGTAATAAGACCAACCTCGAGCAACATTACCAAGACAACACCAAACCAGATAGGATCATAACCCATCTCAATCATAAGCGGCAGTACCAATGGCAATGTCAGCAGCATCGTTCCCATAGATGGCAGGAACATGCCTAAGAACAAGTAGACGATGACGATGAGCAGCATAATAACCGCATTTGAAACATCAAGTCCGCTGATCGCTGTAATCGCAGCTTGCGTCAACCCCGTCAGCGTCAAATAGTATGTGAAAATCTGAGCGCCAATGATGATGGTAAACATCATCGCCGTCGTCTTCAACGTATTTTTTAATGATTGAATCACCTCTGGTAATGTAATTGACTTTGTCAATATGCCTAACAACAGTGTCACAATCGCACCAAAAGCGGCAGTCTCCGTCGGTGTGGTAATGCCGGAATAGAGAAAAATTAAAATCATAAGCGCTATAATCACCATTGGCCAAATATCCCACAGTGCTTTAAAGCGCTCAGACCAGCTATAGGGTTCAACCGGCGGGGCATGTTTCGGCCAAATCTTGACAATGAGCCAAACCCCAAAAGCATAGAGTAAAGCCATCATAGCCCCTGGTATAATCCCTGCGATTAAAACTTTACCGATTGAAACATTGGCTTGTGATCCATAGACGACCAGCAATATGCTCGGCGGAATAATCGCCGCAAGCGTACCGGCAATGGCAACCGTTCCAGCGCTTAGTTCATCACTGTAATTGCATTTTTTCATTTCCGGAATGGCGATGGCACCAAATGTTGCTGTTGATGCCGAACTCGACCCCGAACATGCACCAAATGCGGCACCGCCGATAATGGTAGCAATTCCTAGACCGCCTCGAAGATGACCAATCCATTTATACGCGGCAATATAAGACTTCTTCGCCAATCCCGTTACATCGAGAAATTCAGCCATTAGAACAAATAGCGGTATCGTCACAAGGGTATAACTTGCAACACTTCTAAATGGTGTCGTCATCAATATATTGACAGCTAAATCAAACCCTTGGACATATGTTAGTCCGATGATGCCTGCTGCCCCCAGACAAAATCCGATCGGCATGCCAAGAAATAAAAATATGAGTAATAAAATCAATCCGATGATCACGATTGCCCTCCTTTGATGACCCTTGCACCTTCAACGAGCTCAAAGAGTATTCTCACCGATGTCATCAACAGTCCCAACCCCATCAAGAAATAGGCCGGTGCCAACGGATACCCCAACGATCCTCTCGACGTGCTGTTGACTTCAATACACCATAGCGCCTGCGCAAAAGCTTGCCTTGTCAGCAGCACGGCATAAAAGAGCATGAAGAGCTGCATGATTACATCTGTCACTTTTAAGATGTGCTCGGGAATATAGTGGATAAACAAATCAACACGTACATGCGCCTTGTGCTTTTGTGCATAACTGATAGATAAAAAAACAATACAAACCATCAAATACTCTTCTGTTATTTCCAGTGTTCCCGGTAGCGGGTGATTAAAGACATACCGCCCAACTGCATCAGAAAATACCCAAATCATCATAATGAAAAGAATGGCACTGCTGATCTTAATAATAATGTCATCCAATTTTTCGAAAATTCTTTTCATGACACACTCCTTAAGGCTCAATATGATCTCTTAGACTTTGCAGTACTTGCGCACCGGGTAGTCCTTTGCCATCCATATCACTGATCCAGTCCGCTTCAACATTTGCCTGAGCCAGTATCCATTTTTTCTGTTCATCCTGCGATAATTCATGAACTTCGAGCCCTCCGCTTTTAAAGGCCTCCAACGCTTCCAACTCTAATTTATCCATTGTTTCGCCAAGTTGCGTCAATGCCTCTGTACTCGCCTGATTCATAGCATCCCGAACATTTTGCGGCAATGACTGCCAAACGTCTTCATTGATGACATAGCCAAAGACACCGCCGGAAACATTAACACCTGTCGTCACGTATTTCGACGCTTCGTTGATCTTATTTGAATCCGCTGCGATACATGAAATCAGTGTGCCGTCAACTGTTCCACGCGCCATGGCTTCATAGAGTTCTGTCACCGGAATTTGAACGGGGATGGCGCCGAGCGACGTGATAATCTTATCCATGACGCCACCGCTGCTCCTTATTTTTAATCCTTTAATTTCATCCAATGAAGTAACGAGCACTTTATTCGTTAATAGCTGAAAGGTCTGATTGGCAAAAGGCAGGATCGGCCTGATGTCATTGCTTAGAAAATCATTTTCAAGAACCGGCGATGCTGTCGCTACTGACCATACAGCGGGATTGCCTGTACTACAGTTTGCCCATGTACCCGAAATAGCGCCTGCGCCTGTGATCAACGGCATTCTGCTGCTAAAGTACGGAAATGGTACATAGCCAATATCTGCGATGCCCTTGCTCATGATATCCAGCATATCAGCACTGCTGCCCATTTGCTGTGAAGGATAAATATCGAACTGAACTTGATTATTCGTCAGTTCCGTCACGCGCTCTGTCCATACCATTAAACTGTTGGCCGGCACATAATGCGTTCCTGGATAAATATCTGCCACTTTCAGCTTGATCGTTTCCGGCGCTGTTTCAGTTGATGTCATCGTCTCACTGTTCGTCTCACTGCCCGTGTCAGTCTGTGCATTCGTCTGTGTTTTGCTTCCGCTGCATGCCGTCAAGGATACGATCATGCAAATTATCAGTACTAGTCCCCAAAAACGCTTATAACCATTAACCCTCTTGTTCATTTAGAACCTCCTTTAATTTCGTTGCTTATATATAAAGCAAAACCCGTGCCATCTTTTTTAAAATCTCTCAAGACATTGAAAATCCTCAATTTACTAAACTCTTAGCAAAAAAAATTTGCAATATTTTTATTGCAAATTTAAATTTGAATTTCAAAATGAAATCACTTGGATGAAATTGGATTAGTTAATTTCTTTAAGTTTACGCCAAAGTGTCGTCTTTGAAATATTGAGGATGTTTGCCATTTCGTCTTTATCGCCACCAAGGTGCTCATAAAGAAGCTGTATGATCTGATTTTCCATTTCATTCATCGACGCAAGATTGATTTGTATCACTTTATCGTCAAGTCGCTTATAGCGCCTGTCATCAGAATCACCGTCGTGAACGCATTCGCTGAAAAGTGCCTTTGCCGTTACTGCATCGAGCGAATCGCGCATCGCCATCAGTCTTTCCCCAAAAGCCTGAAGCTCTCGCACGTTTCCCGGCCAGTCATAGCGAATCATCAACGGCTCCAAAAAAGCAAGCTCATCTGTGTTGACATAGCCTTTGTGATTTAAAAAATACTTAAAAATACACCAGATATCATCTTTTCGTTGCCGAAGCGGCGGCACGCTCAATTTTAAAATGTTAATGCGATAATAGAGATCCTCTCTAAACTTGCCATCGACGACGAGGTTAAAGAGATTTTTATTCGTCGCGCAAATAATGCGCACATCAACTGGAATGACGCGATCACCGCCTAACCGGATAACTTCCCGCTCCTGCAGCACGCGTAAAAACCGCGACTGTAGCTGAATACTCATTTCGCCAATTTCATCTAAAAAAATCGTGCCCTTGTGTGCCAGTTCAAATATACCGAGCTTGCCGCCTTTTCGGGCACCGGTAAAAGCCCCTTCTTCATAGCCAAAGAGCTCACTCTCCAAAAGATTTTCAGGTAGAGAGGCACAGTTTATCGCAACGAAAGGTCCTGCAGCACATGTACTTTCACGATGAATACTCTGGGCAAACAATTCTTTCCCCGTACCGCTTTCGCCATAGATTAGGATATTGGATTTTGATTTGGCATAGAGCTTTGCCTTTTGAATGAGTTCCAGCATTTCTGTATTTTTCGTGATTATATCATCAAAGTGTGTTTTGGATACAAACCCCTTTTTCACATAATCATGACGCAGTTTTGCATCCAAGTCATGAATATTCGACGCTTTTTGTAAATTGATCAATACACAATCCGTCTGGTCTTCTTCATCAATGGGAAATCGATTGACAATGACACGGTTTCGATTAACATCGATGAGTTCACCACTAATCGCCGTCTTGGCATAAACCTTACGGATATCTGTGGCAACCTTCATCGCTTCAGACATCTCTTTACCAATAATCGATTCACTTTCCACATTAAAAATTTCAGACATGATTTCATTGAAAACCGTTATTTTGCCTTCACCTGTCACCAGCATATAACCTTCTTTAGCATTGTCGTAGATCGCCTTCATCCATTTATTTTTCTCTGTCTCGCGGCGTCTGATTTCCACCGTTGCCTTTGCGCGGTTAATCGCTGAAATAAAATCCTCACGGCTTGTTTCTAGCAACACACTGTCTATCCCAGATTTAAAGGCATTTCGAAAGACACAGGATCCCGTACCAATGACGACATCATATCCTTTTTTTGCAATCTCATGCGTCTTACCTTCGATTTCATGAATTTCATTAAAGGTAAAATAGTCAAAATCAATATCGAGCAATCGCTTAATCAGTTCAAAATCATAAAACTGTTTATTACGCTGATAATCCACAAATGCAATCTTTTCCCCAAGTTCATGCGCTTTGTGAACAGCATTGATCAAGTCAAAGTTAGAGTTTTCCATAACGACAACGGGGATTTCTACAGATTCTCTTATCAATTCTCCCGTGTAGCCTCGAGCAATAATAACCTCGACGTCTGCTTCTTCAATGAGTGCTTTAGCCGCTCGTATGCCATCATATAGATTGCCGAGTTTGAAATAGATCGTTTCTCCTATGGATTCTGCAATGATTCGAAAGTATTCCTCATATTTGATATAATGCCAGACAACCCCAATTTTAGCCATTTGTTAACCTCCCATCATGCTATTTGAACCTAGCGTAACACTAAAACCGCTTCACTACAACATCATTGTACGAATAGTCATACATTAAAACATAGCATTTAACTTGTCTTGGCGTTAAAAAAATATTTTTAATCCCATTTTCTGCAAAAAAAAAGCAATCCGACAAAGAATGCTATCATTCAATGACGAATTGCTGTTTTATTTTTTTTGATTATATTCTCTCGTCGCTGGTTATTCTGCAGGAATCCACGAATTTATAAGTTCTTCATTGTCTGCCATCCAAACTCTTGCAACATCGACAGGATCATCATCACTGTCTGCAATGGCGCCCATTAAGTCACCGAGTTGTTGACCGTCCATATAGAAATTCGTCAAGAATGCAGCTACATCCGGCATATCATCGCTAAAACCTTTACGTGTTATGGTATGAATGTTTTCCGAACCACCGTAGACACCTTGTGGATCTTCTAAGAATTTAAGATCCCATCGTGCAAATTTCCAGTGTGGCGCCCAGCCTGTTACAGCAATTGCTTCGTTATCTTCAATCGCCGTAGCAAGTGCTGCTGTCATCGCCGGACCACTACCTGGTATCAATTCGTAATCCAAACCGTAAGCTTCAATAGCAGCATCAGTCGCCTTCATAATACCAGCGCCTGAATCAATCCCAATGAGTTCATGATTAAAATCATCTGCAACATCATTAAGTTCATCAAGACTATTAATGGCAACGTAAGATGGTACGACTAAGCCAATTTTGGCATCTTCAAAGTTATTGCCCAAATCATCTAAATCATCACCGTATTCATCCATGTAACTTGCATGAGTTGTTGGGAGCCATGCATCCATAAATGCATCTTGGTCACCATTGGCCAGTGATGTAAAGATCGGTGCAACATCGGCCATTGTTATTTCAACAGTGTATCCCATTTTGTCTTCGAGAATGGCTTTTGCCAGATTAGTCATCGCAACGCCTTCAGACCAGTTAACATAAACGAGCTTTACCGTCCCCTTTTCAGTATCAGGTGTTTCATCTGTCGACTGATCATCTGATGATGCCGCCTCGGATTCACTGCCGCTAGTGCTGCCACTGGTTTCTGGTGCAGTCTCTGAACAGCCAGCCAGCATCATTAAACTCAATAAGAGTGTTAATATCAATGCTACCCATTTCATATTTCCTTTTCTCATGTTACCTCCTTATTAAATACGTTGGTTGATCTATGGTAAGTGATTTACCGATAATTTTATGAAGCTTGTTGCTGAACGCTCATGTCAACTGGCTTTGCAGTACACTTTACATGTTCCAGCACTTTCTTATGACGTTTTTTTAGCGTTCGTTCGCGTTCCAACAGCTTGTGTAATACGGTCAAGTACGATGGCGAGTATAACAACGGCAATCCCGCCTTCAAAACCATCGCCGATCTGCATTTGCGTGACACCGCTTAAGACGACTTCACCAAGCCCTCTGGCACCAATCATAGCCGATATAACGACCATTGAAAGTGAGAGCATTATGGTTTGATTGACACCAGCAAGTATCGTCGGCATCGCTAGTGGTATCTGTACTTTTAAAAGCATCTGACCTGAAGTGGAACCAAACGAGGTTGCCGCTTCCACAACATCTTCCGGTACTTGGCGGATTCCTAAATTGGTCAAGCGCACCACCGGCGGCATTGCAAAAATAATCGTCGCAATAGCGCCTGGCATCTTCCCGAGTCCAAAGAATATAACGGAGGGAATCAAATAGACAAACGCAGGCATCGTCTGCATGAAATCGAGGATTGGCTTAACAATGCGCTCGACCATATCCTTTTTCGCCATCCAAATACCAAGTGGGATGCCGATGACCAGCGCCAAAAACGTCGCACTAAACACCAGTGACAGCGTATCAATCATTTCAGACCAGAGATCGATCGAGTAGATAATGTAAAGTCCAATTGCAGACAGAATGCCTAGTTTCTTACCTGATAATCGCCATGCCAATATAGCTACCAGAATAATCAACAGCCACCACGGTATAAAATGCAAGAAATCCTCAATGTGATCAATAATTGAGAGCACACCTTTTTTCATGCCCTTAAAGAATGGATCAAAATTATCTTTTAACAAATCAATAAATGCTTCAAAATATTCACCTAATGGCAGTCTAATCATTACTTTCAGCCTCCTCTCCTAAAATACCAGCGAGTACTGATACCCTGACAATAATGCCCAAGAGTTTATTCGAATCGTTAATGACTGCAATCGGGTATTTCGTTTTGATCGCTATCGGCATGAGATCAAGCAGCGGCGTATCGCCATCTGTGGTTTCAATATCATTATTTATAATAGCCTGCAATGATGTCTCGCCGCGCTTCAGTGCATCAATAGCATCATCAATGGTAACAATCCCCTGCAAAATTCGGGCCTTGTCAACGACAAAGATACTGGATATCCCCACTTCTTCCATTTTCCGCATGGCGACGCGAATACCGTCTTTGAGCGTAACGACACCATCGGGTTTTTTCATGACGGCAGAGGCAGTCAGCACTTTTGCACGATTGACATCTTTGATAAATGCTCGAACATAATCATCTGCTGGATGATCTAGAATTTCTTCCGGCGTTCCGATTTGGACGACGACGCCTTCTTTCATAATTGCAATGCGATCACCGATTTTAAGCGCCTCATCTAAATCATGGGTAATAAAAATGATTGTCTTTTTCATTCGTTCTTGAAGTGCAATGAGTTCATCCTGCATTTCTGTCCGGATAAGCGGGTCCAACGCACTAAATGCTTCATCCATCAATAAGATATCCGCTTCTGTCGCCAAAGCTCTTGCAAGACCTACACGCTGTTGCATACCGCCGCTGAGTTCACTTGGAAAAGATTCTTCGTAGCCGCTCAGTCCCACCATTTCAAGTGCCTCATATGCTTTTTTAATTCTTTCTTCTGGCGGCACTTTTTGAACTTCAAGTCCATAAGCGACATTCTCTGCTACTGTTCGATGTGGAAAGAGCGCAAAATGCTGAAACACCATTGCCACTTTCTTGCGTCTGACTTGCAGCAAAACATCGTCGGAACATCCAACAATATTTTGACCATCAATGTGAATTTCACCGGCAGTCGGTTCGATTAATCGATTAAGACACCTGATCAGCGTCGATTTACCACTGCCTGATAATCCCATGACGACAAAGATCTCACCTTCTTGTACATCAAAACTAGCGTCGTTTATGCCAATACCATTTCCCGTCTTTTTCAGAAGTTCATCTTTTGATATACCCTGTTTTACGAGCGGAAGTGCCTTTTGAGGTCTTGGTCCATAAATTTTATAAAGCGACTTTACTGTGACTTTCGCCATAAATACCTCCTTTATTTTCTATTATTTTTTACTGTATTTTTTATATGGGGACAAATAACAATTCTTGACATGCAAAAAGATTCGCGTCGCCCATTCGACGTGAATCACAGTCAGCTTAGCGTTTTTTTCGTTTTAAGATATACCGTACACTGAGGTCAATTTTTAATAAGATTTTCTCATTCATATTTTCACGGTTGGACCATCCGTAAAGGCACTTGACATTCAAGTCTTTAATTTAAATAAAAAGACACCCCAACCCTATTTTTCAATAGAGTTAGAGTGTCTAAGCTTCGCCGTAAATGACTCACATTATACCACCATATGATAGTATAGCACATTCCCATTTGAGCCTGTGCAGACCCCAGTTCTAAAACCTTGTTTTTTCAGTCATACTTTCGTCAATAATACACCTGTTGTGTGGTTAAAGGCACTTGACGCTCAATGTCGCCTCACATTGATCTATTCACGAGAACATATCCCTGCTCGACGACAAAACTACTCATATTCCTTACTTCAACATTTAATTGTATGGGACATTATACCATGATTTGTATACTTATGTCAATTTTAGCACATCGCACGGCGCTGCAACCTTTTGTAAAATCATTGTAAAACATAGTTTTACAAGTGAAAATATTGTCGTTTACGATTCAACTTTCGCAATTTTTTTAGCCAATGCTTTTTTATGCTCGATATTGCCTTGTCGCCAAATCATCACACGCTGTGCTTGAGGTGATCCCGCACCGTGGAGCGATTCTGTACGATATCCCACCGCTGCTGTACCAAGTGTTAAATTTTCAACCAGTCTCAGTATTTTCATACGGTCCATCGTCGGAACACTGGCAACGCCTTTAAAGTATTTTTTACAGATGTCTCCGATCTCCGGCGCATTGAAATCTTTTTCAGATGGCATGGTCACCATAAGCCCCCCGGCAATATCTTCCGCAAGGCGTGTAATCTCATATGGAAAACGCGTAACATTCTGTTTACAGACATTTGCCAGCAGCAAGTCAATCTGGTAATTCCCCGATGCCGTTGGATACCCCTCTGATGAACAGGCAATGCCGCTGCAGTAAAGGGTTTCATTTAGATGGATCATTTCAATAAGTTTATCTTTAATATGTGAAGCTTTTGGTACGCCATTAAATTCTGCCGCAACAGCTGCCGCGCCAATGAGCACATCGCCCACCCCGACCTTGCAGCCGCCGTAACTCTGTCTGTGATAACCGGCAAACCTTTCAACCAGCATTCCAGCAAAATCGGTCTCACCATTTAAGAATATACGATCATTTGGTACAAATACATCGTTGAATACCACGAGTGCTTCCTGACCCCCAAACTCACTGTTCCCGAGATCCAGTGAAGCATTTTCTTCGAGTTTTCGCGTATCGCATGACTGTCTGCCGTAAATCATGAAAACGCCTTCCGTATCAGTCGGAACGGCAAAAGAAATCGCATAGTCTTTGTCTTCCGGCCCCATGGCAATCGTCGGCATAATCAAATGCTCATGCGAGTTGATGCATCCAGTCTGATGTGCTTTTGCACCGCGTACGACGATCCCATCAGGACGTCTCTCCACAACATGCATAAACAAATCGGGATCTTCCTGTTTGCTCGGCGATAAACTCCGATCACCTTTAGGATCTGTCATCGCACCATCAACCGTCCAATCGTTCTCCTGTACCATTTTCATATAGGCTTTAAACTGTTCATGATACTTTGTACCATATTTTTCATCGACTTCAAAAGTTGTACTGTAGATGGCATTAAACGCATCCATGCCAACACATCTTTGAAAACAAGCACCGGTCTTCTGTCCTAAGAGGCGCTGCATCTTCACTTTTTTAACAAGGTCTTCGGTACTCTGGTGAATATGGCAAAAACGATTGATTTTTTCACCCGTCAAGTGCGACGTTACGGTCATTAAATCCTCGTATTCCGGGTTATTTGCCAGCTCATAAGTCATAGCCACCGAGTTGATCGACGGTCTGATAATCGGATGGTCAACTGGATTCTCAACCAGCTCGCCAAACATATAAACCTTCGTGTTGAGCTTTCTTAAGCTTTCAATGTAATCTTCCTTTGTTTTAATTGCCATAACGGCCTCCTTATACTTATCCTGAAAACATTTGAATCTTTCTTCTGTCTGCTTAATTTTAATGCAATTCACGTGCCAAAACTATCAAACACTATTAGCCCTTCAAATAAGTTCCTTTTAAGCGTTTCTTCAAAAATATAAAAAATCAAATTCGATTGCACTTATGCAACAAAATTTGATTTTCAATTTATCCATATGAACTTTTTCCTTTAAAACAAGTCAACTCAAGTATTGTTGCAAACACGAAACATCGGTGCATTATTGCACCAAGCGTTTGTTAGTCATCTTAACGACTGGCCTTCTCCCCTTCGGATGTCGCCCGATATTTTTGAATGCGCTGACGTTTGCGAACAAATGTTGACGCATCAATCCCCAGCGCTTTTGCAGCACCTCTCACATTGCCGTACTTTTCAAACGCCTTCGACAGCAATGCTTCTTCAACGCCGATGACGGCTTCTTCCAATGGTACGATATCGGTTAAATAACGCATGACATTTTCGCGATTAGCCGTGACAATTTTATTGGGCAAATCATCACAGGCAATCACATCATCCCGACTCATGGCAACGACGCGTTCCACGACATTCTTTAATTCTCTAATATTCCCCGGCCAGTAATAGTCATGCATCGCATCCAATGCATCACGTCCAAACCGTTTCTGCCAGTGATACTTCGTATTGATCGCTTCAAGAAAATAGCGGATCAGCGCCAGAATATCCTCTGGTCGTTCCCTAAGCGGCGGTACGAGAATCGGAATAACATTGAGGCGATAATACAAATCCTCTCGAAATACATGCGACTGCACCATTTGTTCAAGATTGCGATGCGTTGCAGCCACAACGCGTATATCCGTCTTTTTAGGGAGAACACCGCCGACTCTCGTGAATTCGCCTTCTTGGAGCACTCTTAGCAGTTTAACCTGCATATTATAAGGCAGTTCGCCAATTTCATCCAAAAAAATCGTCCCGCCGTGTGCAATTTCAAAAAGACCTGGTTTGCCGCCAGTGCTGGCACCTGTAAAAGCGCCGCCTTCATAGCCGAAGAGTTCTGATTCAATGAGGTTTTCTGGAATGGCGCCACAATTGACTTTAATAAAATTACCGTCACTTCGATGGCTGTTGTTATGCAGAAACTTTGCCAACACTTCCTTGCCAACACCGCTTTCGCCGGTAATCATCACCGTAAAATCCGTCATGGCCACTTTTTGCGCCGTATAGAGCACATCAATCATCTTTTTGTCTTCGACGATCAGATCAGAGGTATCCAGCAGCTGCTTTTTAAGTGCATCAGCTTCTGCCAAATACTTTTCTGCCAATCGTTCCTGCATTTCTAGGCGATCTTTGACCTCTGTCAATTCGGTAATATCCCTGACATTTGTTATGACGACGATAACATCACCCGTTTCATTCATAACGGGCTTACTGGTAATCAGCGCCTTCTTGCCAGTACGAAAAGTTTGGCTCAGCGATATGGTTTGTTTTGCTTCAATAGCTTTGAGTGACCCCGATTCAGAAATATACCCTTCTGCAACGAGATCGCGCATATTCCTATTTAGCATCTCACTTCTGGAAAGACCAGTGATACGCTCATAAGCTTCGTTGATCGTCAACGTATTGGCATCACCATCGGTAATAAAAATGCCATCATAAGAATGCTCAATAACGATATCGAGGTATGCTTCCGGTTCAATATTGATATACTTTTCTATCAGTGGCCGCACACTGTACATCATACGCGTGCCTCGCTTTCATGATTATTTCATCCACATCACGCATCATCTGAGATACATTGGTATGCCTCATCGAAGCTCAATGTCCTCATCCAGTATGATTATAGCTGTGTTCGCATATTATTCAAAGCGTGGTCATTTTTGTCATTATACCATGTTGGCCCTTGAAAAGACAGTCATTGCATTGTCGGTATTGATCCTATAAGATAAAAATATGAAAGGAGGTAATCAATGCATTCTTTTGAAGAAGCAACCATTGATCGTATACATAACGCTTACCAAGACGGTCTCTGCACTTGCCGTACATTGATCCAGTGGTATCTTAATCGCATTGACAAATATGACGCCATTATTAACAGCATCATCACCATCAACCCTCAGGCGCTTGCCGAAGCAGATGCCTGTGATGCCAAAATACGTCAAAATGGTATCACAGCGCCTTTAATGGGCATTCCCGTCCTCGTTAAGGATAATATTGAAACCGCCGGTATGCCAACAACTGCCGGCTCTATCGCACTTCAGAATTATCGTCCTGCTGAAGATGCGCCACTGATTCGTGCACTGCGGCGTGCCGGTGCCATTATACTCGGCAAGACCAATCTTCACGAATTCGCAATATGGGGTGAAACCATCAGTTCAATCAAAGGCCAAACATATAATCCCTATGACTTTTCCCGAACACCGGGCGGTTCATCTGGTGGAACAGGCGCCGCGATTGCCTCTAATTTTGCCGTCTTAGGCATTGGCACGGATACTGTAAATTCTGTCCGATCTCCCGCCTCCGCAAATGCGCTGGTAGGCATTCGACCAACGCACGGCCTTATCAATGACGCAGGTATTGTTCCTTATGCACGCTGTCAGGATACAGCCGGTCCCATTTGCAGGACAGTCACAGATGCCGCCGTTACATTGGCAATTATCGCCGGAAACGCCGATGATTTTCGTGGAATGCAGTCGCGTGTTTCCGTCTACCAAAACGCCATCCATCATGCTAGTCTCAGCGGGAAACGCATAGGCATTCTAACACCTTTTTGGGGGACTGCACCCATTCATGATGCCGTCAACGCTCAAATGGCATCTGTCTTAGAACTACTAAAAATAAACGGCGTTACTTGCATTGACGTCACTTCATTGTCGGCAGCATCAACCGTTGATGTGCATTCAAATGAGCTTTCGACGAACAATGAAATCACCATGCCGTTTGACGCTCATTGGCTTGTTGAAAATGTAAGTCTTCATCTCTATGCATTCAAAGATGATCTCAATTCATTTTTAAAGGCACATTGCGATGCCACTACCGTTCAAAGCTTATCGGAAATTATTGAGAAGAAACTATATCATCCCAATATAGAGTCACATCTTAAAGAAGCGCTTCGCTACGACCAGCATTCCGCAGCTTTTGCACGACGAAAAGCAACATCAGAGGCGCTGCGTTTATCGCTCACGGCTCTTTTTGATCGGCTAAAACTGGATGCACTCGTCTATCCCCATCAGCAAAGGCTCGTCTGTAAAGTCGGTGAACGTCAACTGGATCGCAATGGTGTTTTGAGTGCTATTTCCGGATTTCCTGCCGTCACTGTCCCCGCAGGTTTTTCTTCACCTTCTTTAGAAGCACCAATTGGCGTTCCAATCGGCGTTGAATTTTTAGGCAGGCCTTATGATGAAGCTGAACTCATCGCTATCGCCTATGCCTTTGAACAATTGACGCATTACCGTCGTGCGCCTCAAGAAGCGAAATAAATACACTGACAAAAAAGAAACAACCGCAGCCTTAGGGAGTGGGCCGCGGTTATTTCACTTGTGAGGTTTATTACAATACTGGTATTATCAATAACAGCCATATAGCGCTTCATGCGCTCTCGATCGGATTTTATAGCATTTAAAATGCGTATCGCTTCGTCAATGGCATTGGCAATAGCCGTTTCGCCCGATTCGATCATATAGCTTTTACAGCCATACTTCTTAGCAACCGAATTGACAATTGTATCACCAACAAAGACTTCAATCCCTTGCGCCATTAGCTTTTTAATCTGCGAATCAACCGATTCGGTGTCATCAAGGGTTAGCTTAACAATATTTTGCACCGTCAGTAAGTCTTCAATAATATCATATCCCTGAATGACATTTTCATAACCGACGATGGCTATAGGGGCTGAAATATGTCTTATTTCTTTAAAGCTGTTAAATACATCAAAAGCCGTAAGTTTTATTTCGACAACGGGAATATTCACAATTTCAAGAATTTTTGAGTATGTGCCACCCCTTGAAATAATCACTTCCGCGCCTCGTGACACAGCTTTTCGCGCCTCGTGAACACCTTGCATCAAATCGCCGCCAACGACTTCAACGTCTTGATAGGGTACAGTTTCGATTAACTTTTTCGCCATTGCATTTAACCCGTCAAACGGAGAAATCAATACAATATCATTCATCATTTCCATATATCCTTTCGTAGACTTACCTTCTCTCATTTTACTGTAAGCGCTTTTGAGATGCAATGAACATTCTGACACATGTCTGTTTGCTATACATGAAAAGGGGTATATAGTCATCAGATATCCAAGTAAATGATAACGTTTTTCATTTAAATTTTGCATATACTTGTTTTTCTACTTGTATACAAGTCGATCATTTAAATGTTATTCCTTAAAACGATAAAAGAAAGGAGACTTTGACATGTCAACTCACAAATGTCCAGAATGCGGCGAAGCCATGATAACCAGAGTCGTTCCGATCAATTACTGTGTCAATACAGCAGAATTTCCGGATGCACCTTGTCCAGGAGAAGATCCAACAAACCATACGGAAATCGAAGGCGCTGAAACGGAAATGGTCGAACGGTGGTATTGTCCGCAGTGTGCGATTTATGATTAAACATAATATTGATAACGACATTCATATTAAAGCATTAAGAAGGCCGTATGCTAACGATTTCTTCGTTGCATACGGCCTTTTACATTTTTGCATACACATTTTTGTATACAATGTGTGTCCAATACATTGAGGTTCGCCAGGACACCCTTAAAGTTTAAAATTGACAACCTGGTCGTCACAGCTGCACTGGCTTTTGCCGCTGTGCGGACAGCCAATGCATTTTACACCGCTTCGCTTAGCTTTGACAATATAGACAATTGCCGAACCAAACAATAAAACCAGAATACCAAAGACAATTATATTTGCCATTTTATCTCCTAGGCCAAATGAGCCTCCGGTTTTGGCACCGCCATGCGATCACCGCGGCGCATCATTGCAATGACAGCCACGATCATGACACCGACAACAATGATGCCAGGTATAAAACCGGTTCCAACAGAACCTGTTGTCAACAAGGTTCCTACTTGATAAACAATAAATGCAGTCACATAACCCGTTCCTAATTGAAAGGCAATGCCGCCAAAGAGCCACTTTTTATTTTCCATTTCGGCATTCATTGCACCAATTGCTGCAAAACAAGGCGGTGTAAACAGATTAAAGACAAGATACGCTAATGCAGCTGCCGATGTCAATCCCATGATTTCAGCAACACTGCTGCTGCCGCTGACGAGTTCCAGTGCATCGGTATCAATAAAGTTTGTAATCCCGTAGACGACTGCAAGTGTTCCAACGACATTCTCTTTTGCAATAAAGCCGGTTATAGCAGCTGCTGCAAGCTGCCATGCACCAAATCCAAGCGGAATCAAAAGTACCGCAAACGGTGAAGCAATTGATGCTAAAATACTGGTGCTTTCCATGCCTTCTTCAACAACTTGGAATTGCCAGTTGAACGTCTGCATAACCTGCACAAGCGCGTTACAGAGTAAAATAATCGTTCCTGCTTTAATAATAAACGCTTTTCCGCGATCCAGCATTGACAGTGTTGCACGTTTTATACTCGGAAAACGATATTCCGGTAATTCCATGATAAAATAAGTCCGTTTGTTCTTCTCACCTGTAATTCTCACGACGATCATTGCACCGAAAATAATAAGTGCAATACCCATAAAGTACATGGTTGTCCCCACCCATGCCGCATCACTGAAAAAAGCACCTGAGAACAATGCGATTACCGGCAGTTTTGCGCCGCATGGCATAAATGGCGTGAGCATCGCCGTCGTTCGACGCTGTCTTTCATTTTTAATGGTACGCGTCGCCATAATACCGGGAATCGCACATCCTGTTCCAATCACCATTGGGATGATCGATTTACCTGATAGGCCAACGCGTTTTAAAAAGCGATCCATGACCACGGCAACACGTGCCATATAGCCACAGTCTTCAAGCAATGCCAGCATAAAGAACAGCACCATAATCAGCGGCAAGAAACCGACGACTGCGCCAACACCACCGATGACGCCATCGAGCAGCAGCGATGATAAGAGTGGTGAAACACTGTCTCCCATCGCGCCTTCAACAACACCGTAAAAAGCATCTATCCAACCAACAAATGTATCTGCTAGGAATGGTCCTAAATGGGTTTGAGAAACTGAAAAGACCAGCCACATGACTGCGCCAAATATCGGAATGCCCAGCCACCGATGCGCAACGATTCGATCCACTTTGTCCTGCATTGTTTCACGTCTGTTTTCGACCTGTCTCTTTTCAACACTCCTAACAACTTCTTTAACAAAATCATAACGCGCGCGATCCTGCGTTTCTGCAATCTTCGCATCATATTGAGCTGCTTTCAGTGCTTCATCCGGCACTTGAAAAGGCGTTGCTTGCTTTTGGCCGCCTTTGGCCATTGCTTCTTTAATAAGCGCGTCCAGCCCATTTTCCTGTGTCTTGGTTGCAATCGTCTTGACAAATGTACACTTCATGCGATTAGTCAATCCTTTGATATCCAATACCGTCTGATCACGCGTCAGCAAATCCGTTTTATTTAATGCGACGACAACGGGAATGCCCAAGTCCAATAACTGCGTTGTAAAAAAGAGCGATCGGCTCAGATTGGTTGCATCGACAATATTGATAATGACATCAGGATGTTCATCCACGACAAAAGCACGTGTAATACTTTCTTCTGATGTAAAAGGCGACATTGAATACGCACCCGGCAAATCGACAATTTCAATCGCTTCTTTCGTCGGATTGTACTTCGATTTTAGTGTGCCAAATTTCTTCTCAATGGTCACCCCCGCCCAGTTGCCTACTTTCTCTTGGCTCCCAGTCAACGCATTGAAAAGCGTCGTTTTCCCACTGTTCGGATTTCCCGCCAATGCAATTTTCATAATTTCCTCCTAGTTCCATTTCAAGTGTTCTCATAGAATGATTTAAAAAATAAGCGATTTGATGATTTCGATAATCATTCTCATTAATAATTTAAAAAAATAATCCTGCCGACTTAATCAATACCGATTGCACTTGCCAGTTCTCGATCGATGCTGTAGCGTGCATCTTTCACTGAAATCACATATAAATCAGATAAAACAGATACCAGCGTTACACGCTCGCCTTCAAAACAGCCAAGTGTGAACAAAAAATGCTTCATTTCGCTATCTGTCGTCTCAATTGAATTGATTGTATAGGTTTCGCCAATAGCTGCGCTCTCCAATGATGTCGGTCTTTCTGACCTCGTTTTAAGTCCAAATGCATTTGCAAACAATCCTACCATTGTCGCCTCCCATTCGATATTGAACATGCCGTATTATGCACTAATTGATAATAATTACACAAAAATATTATCACGAATGATAATCATTGTCAATTGATTATAGCAATCAATTCTATTATTGTCTACATTATTGACAAGTTTTATCTATAATCAATGCCGCAGCATCTGTGATCAGAGACTCTATTTAACAACCGCAACTTTCGTACCTCCGATAACTGCGAAACGGGGAGTGTTTGCCGCGCTTTCTAACCGCCGCATATTTTAGCCCATCCGGTACGCGGTCGCCTGAGACTCCTAGCATTTTGAATGTGCATAGAAAATCCCTCCAAACCCGCAAGTCTGGAGGAATGTGAATATTGCCTTTTACCTAATGTGCGGAATACTTCCATAAAAAATTTATTCACTCAGCTTTGTGGAGTCTTTCAACAAGGCTATCGTGATGAAGAAAAAGATAAGCTAGCCAAGGTGTGACAATGCACATGATCAGTACTACCGTAACTGCAACAAGCATCTGTATAATCGGAAAGGTGAAAACGGCGTAATCCGCCTGCTGTCGAAACAGTGTAAAAATCCCGTAGGTCAAAGCGCTTCCCAGCGTTCCAATCGACAGCATCGAAATAACGCCGTATCCCACTCCCTCTGCGATCAGCATTTGTCGTATCTGCCGCTTCGTCATACCAACGCTCTCCAGCATGGCAAGCTCCCGCTTACGGGCCATGACACCCGTCACCATAACGTTGGTAAAATTCAGAACGCCTATGAAAGCAAGAACCAGTGCAATCCCACCACCCAGAATGTACAACATCAGCTTGACGTCCATCATCGCTTCCTGCTGTTCCAGCTTAGACGTTCTTGAAATCTCATTGTCGCCATCCATAAGCGTTTTAATTTCTTCGAGCGCCTGTTCTTCCTGTCCGTCCTCCACGTCAATATTGACTTTGTAGATCTTTGGAACGGACACAAGCGCCTGGAGCGCGGCTTCGGATACGTAAATGTTCGGCGCCATGCCGCCTCCGGCATATTGAAATCCAAACGGTGCAAAGCCGCCAA
Organism: Fusibacter paucivorans; assembly: GCF_018390735.1. GTDB lineage: Bacteria > Bacillota > Clostridia > Peptostreptococcales > Acidaminobacteraceae > Fusibacter > Fusibacter paucivorans. The sequence continues at coordinate 84,353 of NZ_JAHBCL010000008.1, read as the reverse complement.
GCGCAAATTGCTTGCTGGTCCCTGCGGAAGAAATAAAAATATCCATTTCCGTCACATCTGTATAAAGCTCCGGATCATTCGTTCCGATCAGGGCGATATCGCCATCCTCGAAGGCATCGACATCAATCGTCATGTCGCTGGTCTGGTTAAATGCTTCTATATAGGAGCTATCCAGCCCAATGAGATAGCCCCAGAAATTATCCTGAATTTGCTGATCCGTTAGTTCTTCCTCAACATTGAATTTTTTACAGAACCAGTTTATATGCTTGGATAATTTCGCAGAGTCATAGGTCATACACATCTTTTCTATACTGGTGGTATGAAAGTTGGTGATCCCGCTTATATTCTTCAGCTTAGCAAGAAGTGGCGCATCAAATTTTTGCTTTTCAGCTTTTCCGTAAGCCGTTGCGATGGATTCCAGCGTATTGTTCTTCAGAATAAAGTCGTTTTGAACATAAGATGCAATATAATGATCCGTGTTCATGCTAGAAACCAGAGTGGTCACCACCATAAACGTCGTAATCCCCAAGAAGAGGGACAGGAGAACGATTGCCGTGCGCTTGCGATCCCGAAAAATATTACGCCATGCCATCCATAAAGGACTTCCGCCGCTCGTCCCGTGTTGCCGTATCCTGCGGCTATGTGCGCCCGTGTAGCGCAGAGCCTCCACAGGAGAGATTTTTGCAGCAGTCCGAGCGGACTTGGCCGCTCCCAACACCGTCGTGATCAGTGCAAAAAGGGCGGCGCCTATAAAAATAGCAGGATGAAAGGAAACAATAACGCCCGTTTCGAGATTGGCCATGTTGAGCGCCATGGGGACAGCGGCAAAAGACATGGCTGCCCCCACAGCAAGTCCAGCAGGGATTCCGATCGCTGCCAGTAAAAGTGCCTGCCCAATGACCATTTTTCGCAGCTGCCGCGGAGCTGTACCAACTATTTTTAGAAGGCCATAGAAACGGATGTCCTTTGATACGGAAATATAAAAAACATTATAGATCAGCAGATAGCCGGTCAGCATCAGGAATAAAATCACAGCCGTAAAGGCAAGTGCTGTTATGAAGCCACTCTTGCCGGAGGCGTCATACATCGGAACAGTCCTCACCTGCTGATCTTCTGTAATGACCAAATCCTGCTTTAACCGCTCGTTGTATCGATCAATATTTTTACTGTCGTTATAAGTAACAGAAGCGGCTCCGTCCTTTTCGACAGTATTTCCGCTTTGCTCTGCGAATGTTTCTGAAACCAAAATGGAACCAATGTTCCCTGTGCGAATATGGGAATAATCCGTGCAATATCCGGACAGCACAAAGGTCTTTGTTTGAGAAACGCCTCTTTCATCGCCAAGGTAAAACGCCAGTGGCATTTCCATGCCGATCTGCGGATTGTCAATTCCCATGTTCTGAAGAATCCACAGCGGAACCATGATTTCATTTTCCTGCTCCGGATAGTTTCCCATGACGTTAGCATAAGCTGGCTTACGAAACGTTTCCCACTCCGTCTGATCGTACCAGTGCAGAGAGATTGTCATATCTTTCATGTCGGATGTTATTTTCAACGCACCGACATTGTGCTGAAGACCGACGGATTGAACATAAGACAGATTTTGCAACTTTTCCACCTGTTCCGTCGTGGCATGGGTTACCGCGACCTGTGCCGTCGTGCCCATTAAGCGCACCTGCTGCGCCTGAACAGATTCTAGATAACTCATGCCGACACTGAACACGGAGGAAAGCAACAGGGTTGTCAGTACAATGGCCGCTATGATCGTTCTATTTCGTGGGCGGTTAGCCACCAGCGTGCGCCGAGTCAGTTTTTTTACAATGTTGTTTTTCTGCTTCATCAAGTTCATCTCCTACGCGACAATTCTGCCGTCCTCGATATGGATGCTCCGGTCTGCAAGCCGAGCAATCTCCTGATTGTGGGTAATCATCACAATTGTCTGATTGAATTTTTCGCTGGTGGATTTCAGAAGTGCCATAACGTCGCGGCTGGTTCCGCTGTCCAGATTTCCGGTGGGTTCATCCGCGAGAATGACGGCTGGTTTAGCCGAAAGCGCTCTAGCAATGGCAACACGCTGCTGCTGACCGCCGGATAAGTTGTTTGGAAGATTTTGAAGTTTTTTGGTGAGGCCAAGCATTTGTATAACCTCGTCTATAAACGCCCGGTCCGGTGTCTTACCATCCAATTCAACAGGAAGCGTAATATTTTCATAGACATTGAGTACGGGCACCAAATTATAATTCTGGAAGATGAAGCCGACGTTTCTGCGCCGGAATACAGCGAGCGCCTCGTCATTCATCTTTGACAGTTCTTTACCACCAACTTCAACGCTGCCGGCAGTTGGAGCGTCGAGGCCACCAAGCATATGCAGCAGCGTCGTTTTCCCGCTGCCGGATGTTCCCACAACCGACACAAATTCACCCTTAGAGACAGTTAAATCAATCCCGTCCAGAGCTTTTACAAGGTTTGGCTCAGCCCCATAGTATTTCATTAATCCGTTTGCCCGGAGGACAATCTCACTTTCTTTAGATAACATAAAAACACCCTCCTTATTTTTGATAACAAGGAGAGTGTAAAACGCAAACTTCTATTTTCTTTCAACTTTATCTCAATTTTCATTTAGCCATAAAACTTGCCGCCACCGTAGCGCCGCGGCTTTGTGTGTTTCCAATGATTATTATTCCTCCATGTTTTTCACACAGTATCTTACTGATATACAGACCAAGTCCAAAATGAAGTTCAGCGCCACCGGACTTTCGCTGATAATAGGGTTTCAGCGCCATTTGCAAATCTTCCTCCGAAAAGCCCTGCCCATCATCAGCAATGTCAATGAGAAGCATTCTATCCGCACTCTTTATGTCAACGCTGACGGTACTTTTTGCGTACCGGATGGCATTGGAAATTAAATTTTCATAAACTCGCATGATAAGGGCTGTATCCAGCATCATGTGGCTCCCTTTAGTTTCATCTGCAAAGCTCAGGATCAGCTCAGTATTCTGAGAAAGAAGCTCTGCTGTGCTTTTAAACTGGCGGACAAGAGTATGGATTTCCACATTCTGCGGATTGAATGTGATATCCTCCAGCTTTTGAATTTCACTCATCTGACATGTGTATTTTTCCAATCTGTCAATGTGCCCGGACATGGTAGAAATCGTGGACAACAGTTTTTCTTTGGAAACCTTTCCCTGAGGCAGATAGTTTTTTAAAAAGTCAGTATATCCACGCAGTACTGTAAGCGGCGTTCGCAAATCGTGGGAAAAGGTGGCGTTAAGCCGCTTACGCTCCTCCATGGCGCGCCACATCGTACGGTTATTTTCGTCCAGTGCGCCACGCATGGTTTCAAAAGAGGCGCAAAGCTGGCCCATTTCATCATTACTGTCATAGAAAAGGTGAAAATCCAAGTCGGCCGCCGCTATTTTATCAGAGGCTTCATTCAGCAGTTCAATGGGCTTCTTCAGCTTATTACGATAGAAAAGCAAAGCCGCCAAGACAATGCAAACGCCAAAGAACACAGGGATTGAACCGATCTGAATAGCATTGCAAATCTTGACGATGGTCTGATCTTTTGGCGTGTACTCAGGTGGAGATGCAAATATCACAACATTGCGCATACTGTTCTGCAACAGATATTGATTATCCGTGTCCACATACGTAGAATTGATTTGATTCCGTACACTGTCTGCCAAATTGATGCTGATGGAACTGAGTGCCGTTGCCAGCAGTAAGAATAGCAGCATGTATAGCATAAAGGACTTTTTAAGCGACAGATTCTGAAACGCTCTTTTTAACCTACCCATTTATAACCTATTCCCCAAACCGTTTCAATATATTTTTTATTGCTAACCGCCGATAGCTTTACGCGGATTCTTCGGATATGCTCTGCAACTACGCCACTGTCGCCTTCACAGTCCCACCCCCACACGCGTTCGTAAATGCGTTCCTTATCAAAGACCTGACCGCTGTTTATAGAAAGTAATTCGGTAATATCAAATTCCTTTTTGGCGAACTGAATCCGCTCATTCTCAAAATACACGGATCTCGCATTGTAATCAATCACCAAATCGCCTGTAAATTTCTTTCTAGAAGCTTCATGCTGCCTTCTTTCACGGCGAAGGTGCGCCGATACCCGCGCCCCAAGCTCTTCGATGGAAAACGGCTTCACAATATAATCGTCGCCACCAACCCCAAAACCGGTGATTTTATCGGCATCCTCTACTCTGGCAGTCAAGAACAGAATTGGGCAGGAAACAAAACGCCGTATTTTCGTGCAGATTTGCAGCCCATCTATATCAGGCAAATTAATATCCAGCAATATCAAATCGGGAAGTTTTTCGACTTGCTTCAACGCTTCCAAGCCGTTAAAAGCTGTTAGGACTTCATAACCGTTTATTTCAAAATAATCTCTAAGCAAGCCAACAATATCCGCCTCATCGTCGACAACTAATATCTTAAAGGGCATCCGTCACACCTCCATTCCCTCATTCTATCGCTTAATTTTCTATTTTTTATCAACGCTTTTAAGTTTATTATATAGGTAATTTCAAAACACATCAAAAGTTAAATAGCGAGGGAACCTTATAAGTACCCCCGCTATTCGTCATCCGCAGATTAATTCCGTAATAATCATTTCTTCGGCTTGCAATTTGTCGTTTCGTCGGTTTCAAGTAAATGCAGTATTGTTTTTCGTTCAGTAACAGGTTGTTATACAGAATGACCGACTATTTTCTCGTACTTGATGCACTTGAAATACATCTCTTACAACATACAACTTAGCCGATCACATTCTGATAAGCACCTTGCCACGGTTATACATATCAATCAGCGCTTCGTGTGCCGTCATGTCAATTACCTTCCGAAATAAGCACGAATATGCCCGATATAATAAAATGAACCAAAGGCACAGATAACAGTTTCATTATCAGCATCTGTCATAGCGCGTTCCAGCGCTTCAACAGGCGACTTGCAAACAACGGCATTGCCGCCGGCAGACCGAATGCAGTCGGCAAGTTCTTCTGCATGCAGCGCTCGATCGCTATAAGTCGTTATACAGTAAAAAGTTGTCGCCACGCCCAGAACACGCTGTACAAGTTCTTCATATGCTTTATCTGCCATAACACCCATAATAAAAAAGACGCGGCGCTTCGGAAAATATTGTTCTATATTTGCTGCCAAAAGTGCCGCACCTTCGGGGTTGTGAGCTGCATCTACAATAACGGTTGGTTCAGTGTGCACACATTCAAAACGTGCAGGCCATTTGGTTCTCATCAATCCGTCGCGCATTGCGGCATCAGAAATACTGTATCCCTTTTGCCGCAGAGCCTCTGTCACTTCAATCGCCGTCGCCGCATTCTTTATTTGATGGTTCCCGAGCATGGTAATGTTGAGGGCTTGATAGGCTTTATAGTTGAAAGATTGAGCCGTGAGGGTATGCCCTAAAGGCTTCAGACTCTGTAAATCTACAGTATGTTTTACCACCTGTTGTTCACGGCATTTAGCATCAATAACAGCCGCCGCCTCGTCCTGCTGCGGATAGACGACAACAGCAGATCCCATTTTAATAATCCCCGCCTTTTCCCTTGCTATTTCACCAAGCGTATTCCCCAATTGTGCCATATGATCAAAATCGATGGTCATGATCACAGCGACTTCCGGTGCGTCAATAACATTCGTTGCATCAAGCGTGCCGCCAAGCCCTACCTCAAGGACGACAAAATCACAGCCGCAGGCCTGATAGTGAAGCATTGCAATGGCCAGCGTTATTTCAAAAAAATTCGGTTCATACGGTTCATTTTCAAATGCCGATCCGATTGCCTGCTTAATTATTTCAACATAGCCGATCAGCGCATCATCGCCAATTTCTTCCCCATTGACGCTGATTCTTTCGTGGTAGCGCATTAACCCCGGTGATGTATACATGCCGACACAGTAATCCGCTTCTTGTAATATATGACTGATAAACGCCACTGTTGATCCCTTGCCGTTCGTACCGGCGACATGTATAAATTTCAACGCTCTATGAGGATTACCAAGCGCTTCTAAAAGGCGCTCAATGCGCATCAGCCCCCTTGGCATCTGTGTATAGTTCCATTGGTTAATATAAGCCATTGCCGCTTCAAGTGTCATGTGTCTACCTCGTATTCATTATCCGTTACAATGTTTTTGACAAGTCATTCTGTTAGCCACAGTCAGTTGCCAATCATGCTTTAAACATTATAACAGACGTCTTCACGAAACACCAACAAGATTTATATTGGCATTGACAGGTTATCTTACGCATCATAAAATAGTACGAGGCACGAGGCTGTTTATTATAAAAGGAGGCACAAATGACATTTGATATCCACCTTTGGCTAGAAGCTTTTTTACATAACTTAAAGGCACTTTTTAATAAACGAATCCGTTTTGTCGGCTTACAGGGAAGTTATGCCAGAAATGAGGCAACAGAAGCGAGCGATGTCGATATCGTCGTCATTCTTGACGATGTATCTCCCGTTGACTTAAGCGCCTATCACGACATGGTAGCCTGTCTGTCCTATCCCGAAAAGGCCTGCGGTTTTATTGCCGATCAAAAATCATTATTGAACTGGGATCGCTCTGACTTATTCCAGTTCTATCACGATACGACCCCTTTGTACGGTGATCTGGATTTTTTAAAACCGCTTATCAAGCGCGCGGATGTTCAACGTGCAATCCAAATCGGTGTTTGCAACTTATATCATTTATGCGGACACAATATGGTACACCAAAAAAAAGCTGCCGCATTGCAATCGCAATACAAGTCTGCGATTTTCATCTTGCAGGCCATTTATTATAATCGCACCTCCACCTATATCCGCCACAAGGCCGAACTGTGTACGCAGGTCGATGCAGCAGATCTATTTATCCTTAAAACGGACTTGGCATTTAAAGAAAATCCTAACTTAGCTGAAACATCATTTGATTATTATGCCGGCTTACTCTTCAATTGGGCAAAAGATACCCTTGTGATTTATAGCAATGATATCTGATGAGCGCCGATCTCTTCACTATTATTTTCAGCTTCATTTTTCAACCTAGTGATAAAAGCACGCCCCATTAATCAGTTGATTCATTTAATTGTCTTCATCACGATAATTGATTTGCGCCTGCGTAATCTGTCCCTGATCGGCTGTATCACCTGCGTGAATCATAGCTCGATCCGGTTCAGATGCCGTCTTTCGGGAAGCAGCTACTTTCAACAAATGATCTTTCAAGCGATTGTCCAGTTCTACAGCCGCATTGTAACCCATCTTTTTCTGTCTGGAATTCAGTGCCGTCGCTTCAACGATAATTGCAATATTACGTCCCGGCCGCACCGGTAGTATGTGATTAACAACTTGATTGCCCAAAATTTCAATGGTGTGATCTTCTAAACCAAGTCTATCGTAATCTTTCTTCGACTGCCACTCTTCAAGCTGAATGCACAAATCAATCGGATGAATATCTTTGACGGATTCAACACCAAAGAGCATTTTGCAATCTACAATACCAATGCCGCGCACTTCAATGAAATGACGTATCATTTGAGGTGATGAACCCAGCAGCGTTTCGTCAGAAACCTTTTTGATATCGACTGCATCATCGGCAACTAATCGATGACCGCGCTTAATCAATTCCAGTGCAACTTCAGATTTACCAATGCCGCTCTCACCCATGATTAAAACACCCTCACCATAGACATCGACAAGGACACCGTGCTTGGTAACCCTCGGTGCCAATTCTACTTTTAAATAGCGATTGAGCTCTGAATTAAAATAGGAGGTTGCTCGGCTCGTCTGCAAAATTGGAACACCAAATCGCGTCGCATCTTGCAGCATTTCAGGAAAAGGGAGCTGGGTTCGCGTTAATATCAGACACGGAATTTTGCATTCAAACAGTTTTTGAAGCACCGCTTTTCGTTTTGTCTCCGTCAAAGACATCAAATACGTATACTCCACTTTGCCAATGACCTGAACGCGCTCCGAATCAAAATAGTCAAAGAAACCTGTTAATTGCAGCGCTGGGCGGTTGATATCTGTTTGAAAAACACGTATATCAGACAGATCAATACTTGGCGTCAAATGTACCAAATGCATTTTATCTGCAATATCTTTCATCGTTACATAATAATTTTCCATGGGCTCCCCCTTTTCACCACCATTGTTACGCCTGCCTGCGAACCATTCGAGAACCGCTGTATAGAGCAATTGCCCTGCCGTCAGCATCTCGAATAATCGGGGCATAGGACCATGTTTTTTTATGGTATACTATGGCAGCGTCTGTTGAAACCGGCAATACACGTAAAACGTCATCACCTTGATGCCAAATTACGGTGCCATCACCTGGGTGAAGCTCTATGTGCGCACCTTCCTCACTTTTGTAAACACCTACCGTGGCATCAATTATCGCCGGCGTCCACAGCATGCCGTCAAAATGCGCCAGCTGCCAATCCGGTATCACATCGTTAATCAGTTTAAGTGCCGCAATACCAATCGCTGAGGCAGGAACATCACTCGTGTTGCACAAGACGACGATCCCCTTCCCAGTTGTTTTTGAAAAACCAAAAAAACTTGACACACCTGTCAGTCCGCCACTATGTCCGGCATAATCAATCTCAGAAAACCTGCCGGATACTAGGCCATAACCATAGCCCTCATAAGGTTTAACCGAAACATGCGGTAGGGCCATTGCCTTAATAAGCGCTGAATCAATTATTGGCTGTCCATTTATTTTACCGTCATTAAGATATAAGCGCGTATACGTCATCAGATCATTCAAAGTCGATTTAATCGCACCGCCGCCTAACAGAACAAACCCTTGGTCACGGTAATCCGTCAAGGCATTAAGATGCCCTAATACATTTTCGTAAAGCTTTGTAATATTATTGCATTTTTTAGTTTCATTAAATGCTAAAAATGTGCGTTCAAGACCCAACGGTTTAAAAATATGTTCCATCATATAGGTTGAATAGTGCTTTTCGCCGCCATATCGCTGGATTAAACCCGTAATAAGGCCAAAACTATAATTGCTGTAACTGTGGTATTGACCAGGTGCTCCGGTAAAATCCTGCATCGCATTAATCCGCTTAACAATCATCGCGAGTCCCTCATCTGCAAGCGTCTGATGAAAGGCGGGTTCTTCACTGTCGCTGGCTGCCAGCGTTTTAAGGACATCACACATCAAGAAACGCTCCTGCGGCAAAAAACCGCCGGCATGGCTCAAAAGCTGTCGGATTGTCGGCATGTGCGCTGCGGATAATTCAATTTCAGGCAAATACTGATTTATTTTGGCATCTAAATCAATAACGCCTTTTGAAACGAGCTGCATCAGTGCAAGCGTCGTGAATGATTTTGAAATTGAGGCAATGCCAAAGATCGTATCACGTGTAATCGGCAATTTTTGTTCAACATCTCGGTAGCCATTTATATACTCGTACAGGACGTTTTCTCTGTCAAATCCAACAATGCCAATCCCCTGCACATTGTATGCCGTCATCATCTCCGAGACGAATGTCTCAAAGACCAATTGATATTCACGATTAATTGCTGTCACGTCTTCGACCTCCCGTTTTCACGCTAACGTCTTCAATTTTTGTAAGCTCTTTTAAAAAGGTTTGCAAATACCTTTAGATTGAAATGATCTGGGTAAATTGTGTCATTACCTTATATACAAACCATTATAGCGCGAATAATGTCTAAAAGCGAATGATTATGAAGACAATAAACGCTTTTCACCCGTCAGTCGACGGATCTCACCTATTTCTTGACTGACTTCCAAAGTCCCCATATATTGCCCGGATTCATCGCGGACAGCAAAATACTGAATGAGTATGAACATTTCCTTCATTTGAATCCAAAAGGTCTCCTGATCTCGCACCCCATTTCTAAAGTCCTCCAATATGCGCTCAACGACATGGACACTTTCGGCAGGATGACAGTTGCGAACATCTCTTCCAATAACCGCAGGGGATCTTGGGAAAATGCGCTTCTTCGGCTTTGTAAAAAAAGCAACCTTGTCCTCTGCATCGACAAAAGTAATATCGACCGGTAAATGATTGAGCATTTGAATCATTTGCGTTATCGTCATAATACCGGTCTCGGTCTGAATTAATTTTTCATCTCCCAGCATTTCTTGATACTCATAAGCGACGCCGCCATGCTCATAAAGAAGCGTTTCAAGTGCTATATCAGGTTTTTCAGGACGTGAAATATATGGGAAAACATAGTCAAAACTCTGCATGTGCATTGCCAGAAAATCAGCGTCACTCAAGCAGCTGGTCGCTGCCGGAAAAAGCAGCAAATCCTGCTTTTGAACCAAACCGTAAAGTTTAAAATAGAGCTGTCCAAGCTGAACTTTCAGCAGCGCCTCATTTGTATCCAGCCTCGAAACGTTGGCATCCATCGTCTTCATAATGCGACGCGTCTCATCGTGCAGCGTCCACATAATTTTAAGACCTTCAAAATGGTTATTGCGCTTTTCTAAATAGGGAAATAAAATATTCTCCAATTTCTGAAGATGACTTTCATAGGCAAAACATTGTTTCAGCAATTTTGCAATCGCCGGCTTTTCATCAATGAGATGACTAGACTTAATCACATTTTTAAAGGCTTCTAAAATACCGATCAACGCATCATTTTCCAACATGAGATAATTTAAAAATGTATCCGGCGCCGGCCTCTGCCACTGGAAACCCTTTAACGGCATGTAAAAAACGTTGATTAGTTTATCAACAAAAGGCAGCAATGCCTGCGGCGTCTCTCCGGCACGCATTCGTGCCGACATCATTTCAAAGACTTCCATAGGCGTAATAACCTGAATATCGGCTTCATAGGTTTGATAAAGCTTTTGTACGTCCTCTTTATTGATTAACCCCTCGACAAACTGGGTTAGATTCTCCTTGTGTGATGACATCTCATCCTCCTCTCATCCATTGCTTGGGACAGTAATATAAGACTGCTATCGACAAATTGCAATGATTTCTTAAATATACCCATTTTTCTGTTTTATTTACCGACAAGTTTATCTATAATACCTACAAAATGATTCCCTAATTCACATCAAAAAACGGGTGCAGTCATCAATCTGACAAACACCCGCATGTAACTTAGCCAATATCAGCCTATACCTTTTTATATCATCTAAAAGCATTGTACAAATCGTTCGGCAATATCTGTACTGCTCAGACACCTTTGGTTCGTACCGTTAGCACAGCGCAACACCATGCCCATGCACAATTTCTATTAAAATACTCTCGACACCGTATGCTCACAGTGTCTTTTCAATCATCACATCTTCATCCAAATCATATTCTGTATCCGGATAATCCCATTGAACGGCATCATAAAGCTCCGATAAAAAAGTTTTTTGCGCTTCCTCATCCAATCGCAGATCATCTAAGTAGACAGCGGTACAACGGTAGACATCTTCAGATTCGCGTTCAAAGACGAGTGTTGCCTCTGCTGGAACATTCATATAGACAATATCACTGCGAACCGTCGCCGTCCCTCCGTCTAGAGAATCCGGCTCAATAAAACTAATTGCCGTGTTATCAAAGCCCCAGATGAGGATATCGCTAATCAATACCCCCTCAGTGGTGTAACTGTCAAAAAAAGCATCTTCATTGCGCATGCTGCCTTCGTCATATAAATCCCAATCTTCATACGCTTCCTCATATGCAGGCACTTCTGTGACCGCCGTCGTTTCAAAATGATGTATTTCGCTGACGCCATTAAACATCATTAAAGCATAGCCTGCAATAATCAGACACCACACTAGGAATCCTATAAAACCGAATAAGTTCCACTTATGCATCGTATCAACATAATGCTGATCGCTTTCCCATTTTCGATTTTGATAAGCCCAAGTGTTTCCCTTAACACCCAAAAAAATCTTAAAAAGAATGCCAAACATCGGAAGCAGTGTCAAGAACGCAATGTAAGTTCCATTGAATAGACCCCAAATCCAAGTGAATGTAAAGGCGCCCCAGCTCCACTTGCGCTGAACTTTATAAACATCTGTCGCAGATGACCTCGTATGTCTCGATTGTCTTTGCGGTTTTGTTTGCGTTTGCGGTCTTGTTTGCTGCGATCTTGATCGCTCTGGTTCTCGTTCTTCTGCATCAACAGCCTCTCTTTGACGGCCTAATGATGACGAACGGTTATTCTCAGTGTTTGTTGCATAATAATCAGCGCTCGTATTTGCCGCCCTAACAACGGGAGCGCCGCAGTATTTACAAGTCTTGGCAAAACGGCTTATTTCCTGACCGCAACGATGACAGTTCATATGGTGTCCTTTCTCTGCACAGTCTCAATAATGGACTGCGGTTATACGCAATGTTGAAATAATCATCTTTAAACCAATTCGTATTCATACTCATATTTTACAGGAATTTGAAGCCGTTATCAATTTTATTCCACAAAAGTTTCTCCACATTCATATCACTTAACTATAAATCGTTAAGTCGCCATAAAAAAGCCGCCGTATCAACAACGGCGGCTTTTTCAGTTTATTGCACATATTGCTTAATCATTGTCATTTCCGTTCTATCAGCTGGTAGTAATACCATCCGTCTATTATCTTTCGCCTTACAACCCCTCTGCCTCTCAGAAACTCAAGATGACTGCCCGCTTCGCTAACGGCAAACCACTTCTGAGCCATTGGAAAATCCAACCAGTCTTTAGCACGTATTGACCACGTCATTTGCGATGCAACCTCATATACCGTTGCAGAGGATGCTGTTTTTAAAATTGCAAGTACCTCAGCGAGTCTTTCGGCGTGATGTGACATCAGGGCATCAATGCGCGCATGACAATCGCCCAGTGCATTACGGTGACCCGAGAATGTTTGCCGAATTGACAAGTTTTGAATTTTTTCTAAACTTTTCATATAGTCCTCTAACGAATGATCCTCTAGCGACCACATGGCGATATTGGGCGTAATGTCAAAGATAATATGATCGCCGCTAAAGAGCACCTGCTCCGTCTGCATATACAGACACATATGTCCTGGCGTATGACCCGGCGTTTCAATGCACTGTAGCACTTTATCACCTAAATCAATAAGATCGCCATCATTGACAGATGTCAGCTTCATAGGGGCCGGATTATAAATACCGGCGGGGTTATTCTGTCTGTTGTCATGAAGCTGTTCCATGGTAAACCCCAATGTGTAATAGCGTGCATCAAGTTCTTCCCAATAATCTTCATTAAAGAGCTTGTCCATAATAACCTTATCCTTGGCACCAATATAGCGAACGGTCTCAGGTGTGCCAATCGAACCTGCCAGCCCCGTGTGATCACTGTGAAGATGCGTTAAAAAAATATCCGTTTTATTAAAATCCACTTGAAGCACTTCTAGGGCACTCTTTAGCGCTTCCAAGCATTCTTTGCGGTTAAATGCTGTATCAATGAGCAGATTGCGCTGCTCGCCTTTAATAAAGTAGCTATTTGTATTTTTTAATGGATTGCCCGGCAATGGAATTTTGATGAGATAAACATCCTGCATAACTTCCATCGGCATTTCAAATGCGGTCATGTCTTTATCCTCTTTTTAATTTATTCTTTCTATTTAATTTATTCTTTCTATCTAAGTTATGTATGAATCAATGTGTTGCTGTTCGATCATTAATCTGCTTTTGCTATGCTTGATCTTTTGTTCTATTCCCTTAACATATATTGGTTGTTCATCCGTCAATAAAAGGCGACGTTGCTTATGAGTATAGCAATAAAAAACATACATTGCAATCATCGCCAAACAAAAACGAAATTATCGGAAAATTTAGAATTTTATGCAGACAGAATGGCAATAATGCGATATGATAGATAACATCCATTGCTTTGCAATATTTTGCATTCCGTTTGATCACCTTGATCATTTTGCAATATATTGCAAAACACAATCTTACTAGCATTTAGCATTCTAATACTTCATTTGAAAACAAGAATGCTTATGATGTGGATTATAACGCTTATGAAAGGAGGTTCGCTTGCACACGCTTAAGTCCCTTATCGATCAAATCCGCCCCGTTCTCGACGGGATGTCCTTCGCCATTAAAATTGAATCCAATCACCAAAAAACAGTCTACACAAACAATGCATTTGAAATAATGCAAAGGCGTTCGGGCAGCGATGTCGTTGCCGACACCTCAAATATCATTATCAACGATCAGTCGCTTGGCTGTATCACTGTCTTCCATGACGTTTCAGATGTTGCACGCCTTAAACGCGAATTGGATAAACTCGATCAAAAATTACGTAAAATTCAAGCCAAATACACTTTTAAAGATTTCGTTGGCAACAGCCCTGCATTGCAGCACACCAAAAAAATTGCACAAGGCGCTGCAAAGACAACCGCAACTATTCTAATTCGCGGTGAAAGCGGTACCGGAAAAGAAATCTTTGCCAATGCCATTCATAACGCTAGTATGCGTCGACATGAAAAATTCATCAAAGTCAATTGCGCTTCAATTCCGGAAGCTTTAATGGAGAGTGAACTCTTCGGCTATAGTGAAGGGGCTTTTACCGGAGCACTTAAACGCGGCAGAAAAGGCTTGTTTCAGGAAGCACACCGCGGCACACTCTTTTTAGATGAGATTGGCGACATCTCCGCGAATATGCAAGTCAAGTTATTGCGTGTCCTGCAGGAAAAAGAAGTCATGCGCGTCGGCAGTGCCGAAACAGAACCCGTTGACGTTCGCATTATCAGTGCTACCAACAAACCACTGGAAACAATGGTAGAAAACGGCCTTTTCAGAGAAGACTTATATTATCGCCTCAATGTTATCCCTATCCATTTGCCGCCGCTTCGAGAACGCCCTGAAGATATTGAACCGCTGCTGCTCTATCTACTTAACCAATATAATGATCTTTATGCCAAAAAAGTCAAAATAATTGCGCCTGCCGCAATTGAATACCTGCAAAAGCAATCTTGGCGAGGAAACGTCAGAGAACTTGAAAATGTGCTGACCCGTGCGCTTATTCGCCTCCCGGAAGAAACAACAATCCTCGAAAAACGCTATCTTGTCCAAACGTCGCAAGCGCTTGTAACATATCCGAGCATTGTGACCGGCACAGTGCCAACGAAGCTTTCCGATGCGATTGAAAATGTTGAGCGACAATGCATTTCTTCTGCTCTGGCACGCCACCGCGGCGATAAAAACCGTGCTGCTCACGACCTCGACATCCCCCTTAGGACACTCTATTACAAATGTAAGAAATTAGGTATTTAAGGCAATTGCATCATAGCCTTCCGTTGATCCTTCACCAGCATCTCTTGAGTTGCCATCTCACAAAGGCCGACTATATCATGGTGAAGGGATAAAAAAATGAGTGATGATATTTTCTCATGTAATAAAGCAAATGACTTAATATCACTTTCATGCGGTAAATTGCTGCAATTTTTTGCAAAAGAGATACCCTCAAACAGTGAACTCTTCGCATCGCCATTGCATGCTACAGCCCAAATAGTTGCAATTGCAATTATCGTTTATCATTGACCGCGATCGCAATCGGGTTGGCACACAATTTGCGTTAATTAAAAGTATCATCTTAATTATGGAGGTATTTATGAATTTAAATGAATTTGCCGCACAATATTACGGCGCTTACGGCGACATGGTTCACAAACCCGTACCACTTGATGCTAAAGAGACAGCATTGGTACTCATTGATGTGCAAGACTGTTTAACCAAGGATTATTATGAAGAAGCATGGCCAAAGTTTGGTTTTGACCCAGAAATGCTAAAGCCAATTCTCGAAGAACTCGACAGCTATATCAGCGGCACCCTTGAAAATATCGGTAAAATCTTGACAAAATGCCGCGAAAAAGGTATTCGACCAATACACATCAAAATCGAAGCTTACCTTCCTGATGCAGCAGATACCGGCAGACTTCACGCCTGTGCTGGTATGAAATATCCACCCGGTATGCGCGAAGGCAACTTTCTACCTGTCGCGCAGCCGCTGGATGATGAAATCATTCTGAAAAAAACCTGCTCAGGTATACACGTCGGTACACCAATTGATCGAATCTTGAGAAATCTTGGCGTGAAAAATGTATTGGTCGTCGGTTTTTATACAGACCAATGCGTTAGTTCTTCCGTTCGTGATCTCGCCGACTTAGGCTATGCAACAGAAATTATTGACGATGCCATCGGCGCTCTCAGCAAAGAACGTCATGAATACGCACTTCAAGGCATTCGAAAAATATATGCCGCTTCAGAGAATACTGAAGCCCTGTTAAACAGACTGGACAATATGTTATAAGGAGATCTCATGAAGGACCAATTAAGTGATTTAAGCCATCGCATTGAAGCTTTACAGTCGGATATGATTAAATGGCGAAGACATTTACATGAAAATCCAGAACTGAGTTTTGAAGAATTCGAAACCTCAGCCTATATTGCAGAAATGCTGGAATCATTCGGTTATCATGTGCAGACGCGCATTGGCGGCACCGGTGTTTTGGGAACACTTGATACCGGCAATTGCGGACCCTGTATTGCTTTTCGCGCCGACATGGACGCTTTGCCCGTGGTTGAAGCGACCGGCCTTTCATTCGAATCAAAGCGCTGCGGCATTATGCACGCCTGCGGACACGATGCCCATATGGCCGTTCTACTCGGTACTGCTAAAATACTGGCTGATATGAAAGACGAACTAAAGGGAATCATCAAAATCATTTTTCAGCCCGGTGAAGAAGCCAACGGCGGCGCCAAATGCATGATTGATGGCGATGTCCTTGAAAACCCAAAAGCCGAAGCTATTTTTGCGCTTCACATTATGCCCGCAATTCCCGCTGGCAACATCGGCATAAAAAGCGGTTACCTCTCTGCAACGGATGATATTGTCGTCATCAACGTTCACGGCATTGCCGCCCATTCTTCGGAACCGGAAAAAGGCGTCAATGCCATTATGATTGCTGCCAATATGCTGATGGCTCTACAATCCATAAAGGCCAGCAGTATCAGCCCTTTTGACATCACCACCTTTGATATCTGCAAGATCAGGGGGGGCGAAGCAGACAACGTCATCGCTGATACAGTGGAGATGTCCGGGATGATACGCTGCATTGATCGGCAAAACAAACTGCTTTATCGTGAACGCATTGAACGCATTTGCAGTCATGCGGCAATGGCACTCGGCGGCAGTGCGGATGTCGATTTTATTGAAGGATTTCCGGCTGTATACAATGATCCCACTTATAACGAGCTGCTGAAAAATGCCGCCTCAGAAATTTTAGGCGGCGAACAACACATTGTAGAACTTCAAATGCCGCACCTCGGTTCGGAAGATTTTTCTTACTATCAGGAAGTCATCCCGGGGGTCATCTTTCTCCTCGGCGTTGGCGCCGAGGGTGAAGACCGTGGCGAACTCCACAGCCCCATTCTAAATTTAAATGAAGATGCCTTGGCCTGCGGCGTCAAAGTTTTTGTCAACACAGCATTAAAGTTAAACAAACGCTAATCCTTTAAGGAAATGGTATCCTTTATTAAAAAACAGCAGATCTTAGATCTACTGTTTTTTTAAGTATTCAATATACGCTTCGCCCCAATTGCCCAATGCCTTGAGAACGGGTTCAAACTGTCTGCCAATATCACTGAGTTCATACTCTACCTTTGGCGGTACCTGCGTATAGGCTGTTCTCACAACCAGCCCCTCTTGTTCAAGGGATTTCAATTGTCTCGACAGTGTCGTATGCGTCATTTCTTCCGGCATTTTCCGCTTTAACGCATTAAACCGTATTGGCCCGTCCTGAAGCAAATACATAATGTACATGGACCATTTTCCCGTCAATACTTTTTGAGACGTTACAAATGGACATATCCCATATAAATCTATCGGCGTCACCTTATAAGCCTCCCTCTTAATATTTTTTCACATGATCCTTCAGCTACTAGAAGCATCCCAACATGCATCCTCAAGCCACCAATTCCCAACAGTATCATTTGCGATACTAGTATCGTCAAATATCGTACTTGAATAATCGTTCTTACCAATTATAATAAACACGTGAATTATTATATCATGACATATAGAAGGGAACAAGCTTATGAAAGAAGTATTGACGTATCTGCAAAACTGCGGCACTTTTTACTTGGCGACGATGGATGGTGAGACACCTCGCGTCAGACCGTTTGGCGCCGTCGCCGAATATGACGGTAAGCTTTACATTGTCACCAATAATCAAAAGAAAGTCTTTGCTCAAATGAAGCATCACCCCAAGGTTGAAATCAGCGGTATGTACCAAGGCACCTGGATTCGTCTCGAAGCAGAAGCCATTCATGATGAGCGCCGCGAAGCACGTGTTGCCATGATGACGGCAAATGAAAAGGTCCTCAGCAGTATGTATCACGTGGATGATCAGCTCATGGAAGTATTCTACCTTCAAAATGCAACTGCTGACTTTTGTGCCTTTTCCGGCGAAACAAAGCGCATGACATTTTAAATGTTTCAAGCCGTCACAACATCATTCAAAACGATTGCGGCGGCTTGTCTCATATTCATCTTTTAAAAAATTCTATGCTAAATCTTTCCGCATGAGCAAATCTGTCTGTACATCATTGCCGACGACAAAGTCATGCATACCAATCTGGTAAAAATCATAATGTCGATAATAACCAAGTGCATGTTCATTCTTTTCCCACACACCTAGCCAAAGGTAACATTTCTCAAGATCGTTCGCAATTTCAATCGCTTTATTCATCAGCAAATGTCCTAGTCCACGCCCTTGATACGCACGCTTCATATAAATGCGTTCTACCTCCAAAGCCGCAGGATCATGAATGTCTGACTGTGCAGAATCCACATTGAGTTTCAAATAACCGACTGCTTCTTCGCCAACGTAAAGCAGGTAAAAAAACGTATCTGAATCTGCAAGCTCGCGAAGCAGTTTTTCAGTTGCATAAGCTTTCTTTAAGAACAGCGCCAAATCTGCTGCATGGTTTTGATCGCCAAACGTTTCACTAAATGTCTCAATGGAAAGCATTTGAATAACACTCACCAGAGATGCGGTTCCGCGAACAAACTGATAATCTTCCATTATCCCTCCTGAATACTATATCAGCATTTACAGAATAAACCTGCTTTAGTGTGCGCCTCGCCTTATTTTATAAAGTTCGTTCGAACACGCCCTTCTGCTTCTGGCACTTTGACGCCTGCCGCTTCACCGGCTGCTTTACACTTTAACATATAAGCCATATTTCTGGCGAGAATCCGCATCATTTGAAGTCCTTCAAGATCTTGTTTCACTTCTTCAGGGTTATTCCCGTATACCATGTTCCAATATCGCGAAGAAACGATGGGCATTTGAGAAATGAGAAAATATTTATTGAGTTGATCTAGTGCTGCGACTGTCCCCGCACGTCTGGCCGATAGTATCGCCGCCCCCGGCTTCAGATAAAATGCATTTCTCCCACCGCTGGAATCCGTCCTAAAGACACGATCTAAAAACGAAGTAATCGCACCTGTCGCCGCTGCATAGTGAACAGGTGAACCGAATATGAATCCATCTGCCGTCTCTGCCAAATCCAAAAACTGGTTAACCTTGTCATTAAAGACACACTGCCCTGTACCCGAACACTTGCCGCATGCAATACAACCTGCAATCGGCTTTTTACCAAGCTGAAAGATCTCGCTGTCAATCCCTTCAGATGTCAAAGTCTCTTGAATCTCAGTAAGTGCCGTGTAAGTACATCCCTTTTCATTTGGACTGCCATTCACCAATAGTACTTTCATTTTCGCCTCTCTCTCCTCATCATATAATGTCATCACATTGTTGATTTACTGTTATAACGTTTTTTATAAAGCCACTATGCTTTCCACCAGTATACGTCATTCAAAGCAAAATGTGAATGCCGGGCAATCAATATCAACGATTTGCCTCGTCATATGATCCCTGCGAGGATACATTTTTGACGATAAAATGCAGCAGACATCCATCTGATGATATTGGCGTGCGGTATTATCGGACATTTTTGCTGCAGTTTCTCCTTCAAACCATTGCAACCAAAGGCTTTCGTCACGTTTTTAACGAACTTTTCAAATCCATTTTTGTATTGCATAATATCATTATTTTGGATAAAATTCAATTGTAATCTTGTGTTGTTCCCTAGCGGTCCCGTCTGTTGTACCGGCAGTATTTCTGCCCTTTGCCGGCATTACAGTTTATAACAAAACCTGCCGTGTTGAATTACAATCGTTTGGCACCCGGTCTTGCTTTATTTAAGCAATGATCACTGCTATGGGTGCCTAACTATTTTATAATCAGGGAGGCAATTATTGTATAAGATTACCGAGAAAAAAAATTTAGGCAATCAAATCATTCAAATTGACGTTCACGCACCTTCAATCGCGTCAAAAGCACTCGCTGGACAGTTCATCATTGTTCGTCAGGATGAGTTCGCTGAGCGCATTCCACTGACCATTGCCGATTATAACCGAGAGAAAGGTACAATTACACTGGTCTTTCAAGCTGTGGGATTTTCAACACAGGCGCTGATGACACTTTCTGAAGGCAATACAATTTTGGATGTTGTCGGACCGCTTGGCATGCCAACCGAAATTGAACAGTATGGTACGGTTGTCTGTATCGGCGGCGGTGTTGGTATCGCACCTGTTTATCCTATTGCAAAGGCGCTTAAAGCTGCCGGCAATCGTGTTATCGCCATCATTGGTGCACGAAACGAAGAGTTGCTTTTTTTGGAAAAAGAAATGGCGTCTGTCAGCGATGTCTGTTATATTGCCACTGACGACGGCAGTGTCGGTGTCAAAGGCTTTGTTACCGACCTTCTTCAAGAGGTGATCCAAAAAGAATCCATTGATCATCTTTGGGCAATTGGCCCGATGGTCATGATGAAAGCCGTTTCAGAAACAACACGCCCTTTTAACATTAAAACAACGGTCAGCTTAAATCCCATCATGGTAGACGGTACCGGCATGTGCGGTGGATGTCGCGTTCAAATTGGCACTGACACGAAATTTGCATGTGTTGATGGGCCGGAATTTGATGGTCACCTCGTCGATTTCGATTTGGCGATGCGCCGTGCCGCTGTTTATAAAGAGGATGAAAAAAAAGCGGTTGAACAGCATGAATGCAAGTGCGGAGGTGCCGGATTATGTCAGCATTAAAACGCACCCGCATGGCAATGCCCGTTCAAGATCCCGAAAGAAGACGCAGCAATTTTAGCGAAGTCGCTTTAGGCTATACAGCAGAAATGGCAAAGGAAGAGGCCTCACGCTGTTTGGACTGTAAAAATCCAAAATGTGTGAGCGGTTGTCCTGTCGGCGTTGATATACCGGGCTTTATAAAAGCAATTGTCGCCGATGACATGTCTTCGGCAATTGAAGTTCTGATGCGAAAGAATAACTTACCCGCTATTTGCGGACGCGTCTGCCCTCAGGAATCACAATGTGAGGCGCAATGTATTCTTGGCATTAAAGGCGAACCCGTTGCCATCGGTCGATTGGAACGTTACACCGCTGATTGGAATCTTAAGCAGCCAGCCAAGACGTGGACCGCTGAAACAGTCAGTCATAAACGCGTTGCCGTCGTTGGCGCAGGCCCTGCCGGCTTAACAGCCGCTGCCGATCTCGCTAAAAGAGGACATGACGTCACTGTTTTTGAAGCACTCCATGCACCGGGGGGCGTCCTTATGTACGGGATCCCCGAGTTTAGACTGCCAAAAGCAATCGTTCAAAAAGAAATTGACATGATCAAATCCCTTGGTGTCAAAATTGAAGTCAATGCCGTTATTGGCAAATCATCCAGCGTTGATGAACTCCTCGACGACGGATTCGATGCTGTCTTTATTGGCACAGGTGCAGGACTGCCGAATTTCATGGGCATAGATGGCGAGAACTTGAATGGAATCTACGCCGCCAACGAATTTCTAACGCGAACAAATTTGATGAAAGCATACGACGTCAATTATCATACCCCGATAAAAATCGGCAAACGCGTTGCCGTCATCGGTGCAGGCAACGTGGCGATGGATGCAGCACGAACCGCACTAAGGCTTGGTGCCGAAGAGAGTTATATCGTTTATAGACGTTCTGAGGCAGAAATGCCTGCCAGACATGAAGAAATAGAACACGCTGCAGAAGAAGGGGTAAAATTCCTGTTGCTCAACAGTCCCATCGCCTATGAAGGTGATGCAGCAGGCAATTTAAACCAAATGATCCTTCAGCGCTACGAACTTGGTGAAGCTGATGCTTCCGGCCGACGCAAGCCGATTGCCATCCACGGTGACACTGTTACCATGCCAATCGATACAGTTGTCGTCGCAATCGGACAAGGCCCTAATCCACTCGTCCCTCAGTCGACAAGCGGACTTGATCTAACGCCCAAAGGCAATATCGTTGCAGATGAAAATACTGGTCAAACATCGAGACCCGGCGTCTTTGCCGGCGGTGATATCGTTACAGGCGCTGCAACCGTTATCTTAGCGATGGGGGCGGGAAAGAAAAGCGCCGAAGCGATTGACGCTTTTCTCAGCAATTTGTCATCATTATAAAAAGAGGAAACCTCATGAAGCGATCAACACCTAAATTGTCGTTACGCTTCATGAGGATCCATTGCTTACACACAACGATGTGCTTGCTCATTTACTGATTGATTACTGATCGTTTCCTTATTTACTCATATATGCTTTTACTTATGTATCTTTTTATTTATGTGTCTTTTTACTTATGAAACGATTTTACTGATCGCCTAGTTTTATGAACCTGTTTATCAATTACTGACTTTATAAAAGGTTTAATCTATCGAACGGTGCAATCATGCGATTGCAAAAAAGCATTTCATCAAAAAGCAGTCCTACAGACAGCCTATTTTCACACATAGTCTGTAGCCGCATATAGGCGTTCAGACAGCGCTTTACGCAAAGCCGAAGTGTCTGCACGCTTGAATTCACAATAAATTCAAAATCCAAGGAGGTTATTCGTTTGTCACAACCGGCGTCTTTACTCGATTATGCACTGGATGAAATAAGATCCAGAATTCAAAACGGTACATATCCACCTGGTCACAAACTCGTGACACAGGAAATCTCAGATTCTCTCGGCATCAGCAGAACGCCTGTTGTACAAGCCATCAACCGTCTGATTGCAGAAGGTATGGCAGAATCTGCACCAAGAAGAGGCACTTTTGTTGCACAGCTCAGCCCTAAGAAAATCAAAAACATCTTAGAGATTCGCTATATGATCGAGATGTTTACCATCAAGCTTGCGATTAAAAACCTCGATTATTTTCCCGACACACTCACAAAAATGCGAGCGCTCGCGGAAGAATTTCCAAGCATTGGCGAAACAGAGTACGCTCGAGCCAGTGAAATCGATTCAAAATTTCACACACTCTTCGTCATGCTGGCGAACAATGAACAGTTGACAAAAATGTACCAGTCCAATTGGAGCGTTGGCGCTACCTATTATATGTACAGCCTCGTTAAAGCGCCAATGACTAGACATCAAAAAATCAGTAATGATCATTTAAAATTAGTCGAATTGCTGGCAGAACGCGATGAAAACGGCATTCGAAAATTGCTGGAAAATCACATGGCATCACCAATCGAAGCTGTTGAATGGCTTATCGCCAATGATACGGATCATATTTTCATCAGGTAGCGGCATCAGCGACATTGGCATCATCATTAAAAGATCGCCAACATCGTTGATGCAGTATGTTTCACATGCGCAAATATTTCAATCGAGCCTCTAAGCAAATATACGCTGCACTCAAAAAAACAGCCTATCACATTTTGTAAACGACAAAAATAGCGCCGAAGGAAACAGCGCTATTTTTGTCGTGTTCATGCTAGGATCATTTCGCATGAACCGAAATAATATTTTAAGAGATGGTAACGTATTTAACGAACATTTAGAAATTTGCCGACATTTTTCGAAACGCGTTTTGTCGTCTGTTTTAATGCTTCAATTAATGCCTGAACGCGATCTTCGCTCATTCTCATTTCAGGACCCGAAATACTGATCCCACCAATCAAATTTCCTCGTAAATCCAGTATCGGCGCCGCAACACATCTCAGCCCCAATTCTATTTCTTCATCATCAATGCTGTAGCCGTTGCGTCTAATGAAATCCAGTTCACGTCTCAATAGTGTCGGATCTGTAATGGTATTTTCCGTATACTTGTCAAGCCCTCTTTCAATAATCTCGTCTCGCACAGCATCATCCATATAAGCTAGCATGCATTTGCCAACCCCTGTACAGTGAAGCGGATTTCGTTTGCCAATATAGGATTTCATCACGAGAGATCGCGGACTCTCAACTTTATCAACATAAACCACCATGTCATTATCGACGACAGCATAATGAACAGTCTCGCCAAACTTCCTCGAAAGTTCTTCCAAATAAGGTCTGATTATCTGCCTTTCATCAATGCTGTCAACGATTTTTGAACTGATCTCAAGAAATTTCAGCCCTAATTTATATTTGCCGGTTTGAGGATTTTGTGTAATATAGCCTCTTGCATCCAGCGTACTAATCAAGCCAAATGCCGTACTCTTATGAAGTCCGCTCCTCGCGGCGATTTCTGTAACGCCCAGTTCCATATCCTGTTCATAAAGCAGTTCTATAATGCTCAATGCCCTGTCAACGGATTGTATCGTACCTTGCCGTTTCTCCATAGCCTCCCCCTTTGGTTGCATGATGCAGCTTCCAGATTATTCGCCTTTACCGCTTTTTAAGCCGTAAACTTAACGCGAACTTTGCCAATACCGTCAAAAGTTGCTTCAAAGATGTCGCCGGCTTTGGCTTCAAGTGCTTTTGTAAAAGCGCCTGCAAGGATGATTTCACCTTTTTTCAGTGTAATATCATATTTCGCAAGCTCATTTGCCAGCCATGCAACTGCATATGCCGGGTGTCCCAATACAGCTGCGCCGGCAGCAGTATCCACAATTTCGCCATTTTTCTCAAACACGAGGCCCGTATATTTTAAATCTAAATTTTCAAGTGACGCTATTTTGCTGCCCAGAACTATCGCACCGCTTGAAGCATTGTCTGCAATGGTATCCGGCAATTTTATTTTCCAGTTCTCAATGCGGCTGTCTATAATTTCAAACGACGCCATAACACCTTCTGTCGCCTGCAATACACGTGAAAGCGTCACACCCGGTCCTTTTAAATCTTCTTTGAGAATAAAGGCGAGCTCCGCTTCAATCTTTGGCTGTAAAAAACCGTCAAGGCTGACCGGTGTTTCTTCATCCAAAATCATATCGTCGGTTAAGACGCCGTAGTCAGGGCTGCCGACACCCAGCATGTTCTGCATTGCCTTGCTTGTTAAACCAATCTTTTTGCCGACGATTTGCCGACCGGCCAACACAGCACTTTGAATATTTTCATATTGAATCTTGTAGGCGTCTTCAATGGTGATTTTTGGATACAATTCTGTTAAGGCCTTGGTGGGTGATTTTGTCTCAGCCGCTTCTTTTAAAAGTGCTGCGAGTTTGATAATCGTCTCTCTCTCCATAAGGAACTCCTCACTTTGTCTATTTACGATTCGCCAGTTCGTATGCGACATCGATAATCATATCTTCCTGTCCGCCGACAGTTTTACGGCGTCCCATTTCAATGAGAATGTCGCGTGCATCGACATTGAATTTATCAGCCGCTCTGAGAGCGTGCAGCAGAAAGCTGCCATAAACACCCGCATAGCCAATGCTGAGTGATTCTTTTGTAATCATCGGCGGTCGATGGAGTCTTGGCATAACAATATCGTCTGCCGCATCCATTATTTTGTAAAGATCGATGCCGGTTGCATAACCCATTTTATCGAGAACACCTACGAGCACTTCCGTCATGGCATTGCCAGCACCTGCGCCGGCACCTCTACAGGTACCGTCCACAATATCCGCCCCCGCTTGAATGGCGGCAATACTGTTGCCAATAGCAAGTCCCATGTTGTCGTGGGCATGGTGTCCAACGGGGATGCTAACGGCTTTTTTAACCGCCGCAATGCGCTCTGTGATTTGCGTTGGGATCATCGCGCCGGCAGAGTCTGTAACGTAAACGGCATCAGCACCATAGCTCTCAAACAATTTTGCCTGTTCAACGATCTTGTCAACGTCTACCATGTGCGACATCATCAAGAAGCCAATTGCCTCCATGCCAAGTGATTTTGCAATTTTAATGTGCTGCTCGCCAATGTCCGCTTCCGTCACATGCGTTGCAACGCGCACGACTTTAGCACCGGCGTTTGCAGCCATCTCAAGTTCTTTATGCGTTCCGATACCGGGGAGCAGCAATACACAGAGTTTTGCGTTTGTCATGGCACCGGCAGCCGCTTTCAGATAAGCTTCTTCCGTTGCTTTTGAAAAACCGTATTGGAATGAAGAGCCGCCGAGGCCATCGCCATGGCTTACTTCAATGGTATCAACACCGGCATCGTCCAGTGCTTTTACAACTGCCGATACATCTTCGGTAGAGAACTGATGACTGACGGCATGCATGCCATCTCTAAGGGTTGTGTCAATTAAACGAATCTTTTTCATCATCTCTCACCTCTTTCTTTCAATAAATTAAGGGCTATTTTTTCACCGACCGCTTTTGCAGCCGCTGTCATAATGTCCAAATTGCCCGAATACTTCGGTAAATACATACCGGCGCCTTCAATTTCAAGCATAACCGTCACGCGGTCGCCATCGAAAATCGGTCCGGTTTTCACTCGGTATCCCGGCACATAGGATCTCACTTTTTCTTCCATCGCCTTAACTGCTTTTGTAATGGCTTCTTCATCCGGATTTTCCACTCTGGCATATACGGTATCACGCATGATAATTGGCGGTTCAGCCGGATTTAAGATAATGATTGCCTTGCCTTCTTTGGCGCCGCCTACTTCACAAATAGCACGAGAAGTGGTCTCTGTAAATTCGTCAATGTTCTGGCGTGTGCCTATGCCTGCACTAAGGCTTGCAATGGTTGCAACAATTTCAGCATAGGCGACGGGTTGAACGCTGTTGATCGCCGCAACCATTGGAATAGTCGCCTGCCCGCCGCATGTCACCATGTTCACGTTGTCGGTTGATGCCATTTTATCCATATTAACAGCCGGTACGACAAATGGCCCAATCATTGCCGGGGTTAAATCAACTGCAATTTTACCGTCTGCTTTATACTTCGGTGCATTCATTTCATGCGCTTTTGCACTGGTTGCCTCAAAGACGATTTCAATTTCCTTATTGCCGATAATGGCGTCGACGCCTTTTGCCGTTGCATTGATTCCATTTTCTTCTGCGAGTTTTAGCCCTGTTGAGCCTTCAACGACGCCAACCACTGTATCCACTTCTATGACATCACTTTGGAGCAGCTTATACATCAAGTCTGTACCAATATTGCCGGGACCGACAATTGCCGCCTTAATCTTTTTTTTACTCATTTATGCCTCCTCGTTTTGAAGCGCCCATTTTCATGCGCATTCTTTACATATGTTTTTCAATATCGATGCCACGTTGTTTGAGCCACTTTGGCAATAGTTCTTCATCGACGCGTCGATTGACTTCCGGTGCTTTTTCGATTAACAGTTTTGCCAGCGATTCACTGACATTCACACCGCCGACAGCACCGTCAAAGAGAATGACTTTATCCGTTTTCGCTTGTTTATAAGCAAAATCCATTGCCGTATCAAGCGTATCTGCAATCAGCGTGTAATCCATATATTCAAGGTTTTGCGAATCCTTATTGAAGAGGTCTGCCTGTTCCCGTCCAACGACAATGGTCGGAATGTGATTGCTGAAGAATGCACTTGGATAACCGCCCCACGCATAGTTGTGAACCACCATTTTAATGGCCGGGAATACTGGTGGGATCATATCGGTCATCGGCTTTGCATTTTTGCCGTAAAACGCTTCTGTATACCAGGTATAAGGTGCAAGTGCATTGTCGAGGTCAAACAGGTCACAGTTGGCGCCTGCAAAGTTAGCGTAGATAACACCAGCGGCAAACACATATGGTACCGGACACGGAAAATCGAGTCCAACGATGCATTCATCAATTTCACCCAGCAACGTCATAATCTTGCCGTAATATTTACAGCCGGAAATCATCATCCGCTCATTGAGTGCCATTAAATCATTGTCAGCATCAACCCCAATGACACCGGCCGGAGACATTTCGAGAAATGCCGCAAATGCAAACTTGCTTTGAACAAACTCAGATCCAAAAATGGCGCGAGCAACAAAGTTTGCCGCACGAGGTCCCAAGTTCTGATGGTATGTTGAGCGCGTTTCAATGCGCGCATAGGACATGCCAAATGGTTTAACGGCGCGGTCAACCTGTCTGTGAAAGTGCACTTCCCTAACATCACTGTTATGACAATGAATAATCCAGTCTGCATCATAGACAGCTTTAAGGCCATACAGCGTTCCAATTTCCGTTTCAATTGGAATCCCCTCATCAATTGGCGCAACCCCTTTGGCTTTGCCATTAAAATAGGTATCCAGCGCATAGCGTTTAATATATTCTTCTGTCTCTCTAAATCTAAGGCCAACACCCGCACGAATTCTGATGTTCTCTGTCCCCGTTCGCGCTGAAATAACATCGCGAAGCGCTTTGATGAGCTCTGCATAAGGCTGCCCGCCAACCATTGTAAAGCCATGATGAGAACAACAGATATTAACGGAATCGCCCGCTTTGATAAAGGACATATCTACATTTTCAAGTGCTTTGTAAGCCGCTTCTTTGACGACTTCTGCCCCTTTATCACTTGGAAAAATAACATCCGGCGTATCTTCAAACAGATCTTTGATCATAAGCGATGTCATATTGTCATATTCGTACATGCGTTTCTTGACGAGCTCAGGTTTAACGCCGTATTGCGAGGCACGTGCTTCTATGGGGATAATCGGCTTTTTCATGATCATTCTCCTTCCGGCTTAATTTTTGAGATAGCATCCAGCAGTGCTTCATCTTCTGCAAAGTAGAAGCCGCGTGCATTATATTTTTCACGAATTTCCTCAGGTATATCCCAAATCGTCGGTGTTTTGCCGTACCATTGCCATCCTCTCGGCTTTTCGGGAACGATACCCGCCGCATCAAGCATTCTCAGTATTGGTTGGATGCATTCCACACCGCATCCTGTTCGAATACCCGTCATTTGCGATACTTTTTCAGGCGTATCGGCGCCTTTTAAAATTGCCGCAGCCACTTCATCTGCCCTTGTCTCTGTGCAGTAACACACAATTTGCTCCGGATTGAACTTCGCTTTAAGGCAAATCGCTTTCATCGCATCCTGATCTACCGAAGCAACATCTACTTTAAGGTAAATGGGTTCATCTCTTTTTACCAGTTCGATGACGGAAATCGGACAGCGCTGTTCACAGTTACCGCATCCTGTACATAAATTCGAATCAATGATCGCCTTACGGTCTTTCATTTCGATGGCGTACACTGGACACACTTTGTCACAGGTACCGCATCCAATACACTTTTCCAAATTGACTTTTGCAAGCCAAGTTACTTTTTTCATCTCTGCCTCCTCAACGATTGACTTTACGCCCTTTACAGCACTGTTGCCTCAGTCATTTTCTTTTAGAGATAGTCTTCTCTTTTCATTTGTTCGAGTCCTGGAATACGCATCACTTGAAACTTATTTGAATCCCGGTCAAGTCGAAGCGTCGCATCCAATCCGATTTTGTCAGAAATCCCCTTATCGGAAGAAGGATCGAGTTTTGATCCCAAGCTTCCCTTGATGAGCATTAAATCTTCACCGGCTTGGAACCGTGTGGCCAATGCCCACTCAACATGATCGGCATCAAAAATATCGATGTCATCATCGACGACGATGACGTGTTTTATTTCATGGCTATTGGAAAATGCCGCTAAAATAGCGTTTTTACCTTCGCCTTCATGTTCTTTTTTAATGGATACAACTGCATGGTAACGGCACGATGAACCGAAAGTAATGTGAACGGCTTTAACCGTCGGCACCGTATGGGCGATCGTGCGAAGCATTGACGCTTCCCGTGCAATACCACCGAGCAGCAAGTGCTCTTTTGTACCCGGTAAGATCGTGTGATAAATGGCGTCTTCACGGCGACAAATCGCTGTCACATTGATTACCGGGCGATCGCCCGCCGGTCCGTAGTACCTTGGGAATTCACCAAACGGGCCTTCCACTTTCCGCACGCTGGGAACCAGTTTGCCTTCAATGACGATTTCGCAGTGTTCTGGTACGTCAACATTGACCGTTTCACATTTCACCAATTTCAATTGATTGTCCAGCATGGCATTGGCAATTTCCAGTTCATCGACACCGTATGGCGTAATGGCTTGTGATGCGAGCAGCAACGCAGGCGCCGCACCGATACATATGGCGATATCAAGCGCTTCACCCCTTGCCTCATATTGTGAAAACAAATGCCAGAGATGTCTTGGCAATATCAAAATGCCCATTTCTTTTTCATTAAAGACTTGCAGTCGATGGATAGAGACATTTTGTTTCCCCGTCGCAACGTCTTTTACAATTAACAATCCAGCAGTTATATATTGCCCGCCGTCTTTCTCATGGTGAATTGGAATGGGGAGCTCCAAGAGATTAACCGCATCCCCAACTTGGACGCATGATTTGTGTGCAGGTTTTTCCTGACTGTATTCACATGGCAATGGTTCTGCCATACAAGCCAGATACTTATCAATCAATTTATCCACTTCGACGCCAACCGAATCGGCAATACTCTTACGATCAAAGACGACATTAGAGATAACCGGCATCTCGTAATGCTTGACATTTTCAAACAGACACGTCTTTTCACCGTCAAACAATTTCGTCACGCCTGCCAATTCATGATTAATGACTACTTCTTTTTTGATTTTCGCAAGATGATCCTGCGCTTCCAAATAGGTCATCCATTTTCTTAATGATTCAAACAAAACACAGCCTCCGTCATTTTATTATTGGTACGCGATTGCGTTAACCGCCTTTTGATGCGATCGATTTTACAAAGCTTTATCATGCCATTTAAGGCTGTTAGCACAGCCCTCTTATCAGCCCTCTTATCTAACAGCAGCTAGTGATGCCATTGATCTCCATGTGAACTGTCGACAGCCTCTTCCGAATGCCTGCCCATAGCATGTTTTTGCGCATACTGTTTTTGCAGTTTTTGCCTGAGTACTGTTGCCATCGCCTGAGCCATTGCCGTTTTATCACGATCAATAGTTTCCAAATAAGGCAATATAGCATCCAGTGCCATCCTCACCTCGTCGTTTGGTCCCGGCATGGCAATCATATGAGATAATCCAGTGGTGCCCACTGCGACACGAACGCCATCTTTGACGTGACGTCCTGTTCCCTTTTGAAATTTTACGATATATGGCGCTGCTAATTCCGGGTCAATTTTTTCAATCGCTTCTACCGTTTTGTCTTTATCTTCTGCACCAACACCACCGGTTGTAATAATCAATCCATAGCCCGCCTCTGCTGCTGTTCTCAGTTTTCCGGCAATAAGATCGAGATCGTCATCAATAACCGGCTGTATCGTCACTTTAAAACCGCGCGCTTCTAAAACAGCTTGTATATACGTTGAATTAGTATCTTCAATCATGCCGCGCTTAACTTCAAAACCGGTTGGATAAATACAGACGCGTTTTGCCACATGGCTTAAAATTTCGATGCCCATAAGCTCTGCTGATTTAACGGCAACCCCCATTTCAGGTTCCTCTAAATCAATAATGCCTAAAATGCCGTGCGAATGAATATGTGTCTCAGCACGCGTTGAAAAGCCTTCAATACCGTTAAGCGCATCAAACAGCGCTTTCTTCTGTCCAACCAACTGATCGGCATCAATATCATCTACCAACACGTCAAGACTAATGTGATCTTCACGAACATCCACAACGAGCACTTGCGATTTTGGCAATTGCAACACTTCGGCTGTCACAGCTGCAACATCGTTTAAATTAACGCCCTCCATCATTACAGGGCCAATCCATAATTCTGTCTTGTTTAATGTATTAAACTGCATTTGACACCTCACTTATCACGTCAAGCTTCATATCCAGCAGAGGTGCATCAATGATTTCTTTGCCAAAGCATAGAAAATCGGCACCGCATTCGAGGTATGTGGGAATCTCTGCAATTTTCAAATCGCTGGCAAACCCAACTTGAACCGTCGTATTCGGAAGCGTTTCAAGGTATTGCTTAACGATTTTCAGATCATCTAGCCGGCCTGTATCGACCATGAGAATATCCGCCCCCGCTTCAACTGCTGTACGCGCTTCAGCATCAATCGACATGTATTTCCCCTTCAATTGAACCACCTTTTTTAACCCCTCCATTGCTTTAACGGCATAAAGTGCTTCAGAAATACCGCCGAGCATCTGAATATAATTTTTATCTAAATAGACAAATGGCATTTCGATCATTCTCGTACTGGCGCCTACGATCCCAACGGTTTGTTGAATGGATCGCTTCATTTCGTTTGGCATCTTCTTCCACGCGCCCGCTACGATTCGACCTTTGTCATCTGCCAGTTTTACAGCTTTAAATGCAGCCGTCGCAACGCCGGAAGCTTTTGCCATCCTTCCAATAACCGTTTCTTCAGCCATGATGAGATTCTCCGAAAATCCCTTGAGTGTACAGATGGTATCACCCGAATCAACGGCATCGCCATCATGAACACAAAATTCATAGTCAAGCGCCAAATGCTTTAATTGTTTGGCGGCTTCCAACGTTCCGACGACCACACCTTCTCTGTCCACGGTGATCCTCGCTTCAAACTGCTTATTGCGAATACCCTTTAGTATTTCTTTCCTAATATCAATCAATGAGAGCCCTCCATACATTTCACGAACGCCCCATGAATGGGGTGACGCCCCGAACAGTATTGACTGGGGTGACTGTTCGGGGAGTCTATGTGGCTTTAGTACTTGCTTTTCCACGCCTCAAGCACATCCATCGTCGGCTTTGGAATTGCAATACCATCCTTTAAGTTTTTCTCTCGTATACCAGCTTCAATTTCGCCCGGCATAAAGATTTGATTAAAGCCTTGAGCAAGTTTCGAACTTTTCATTCTCGCCTTATTTGCTTCAATTTTTTCATAGTACTCATCTAAATCCATAAAATCTTCAATGTTGATAAAATAAGCGAAGTGCCCAATGTCCTGAACGCCTTCAAGGTCGCCAAACAGCGATGTAATGTTTGTTCCATAGTTCGATCCCGTTAAAATACCTGCCATGATATCAATCATTAATGATAAGCCAAAGCCCTTAGGCCCAGCTGCCGGCAACAAAACGCCGTCAAGTGCTTCTTTGGCATCAACCGTTGGCACACCGTCTTTATTCAATGCAGTTCCCTCCGGCAAAGGCAAGCCTTTTCGTGCTGCCACAAAGACTTTGCCCCTTGCAATTGCCGTGGTTGCCATATCCAAAACAATCGGATAGCCCTTTGTCGGAAAGGCATACGAAAGTGGATTGGTCCCAATGCAAAGATCCGTACCGCCCCATGGTGCCATTAATGGCGTCCCATTTGTAGCGACGAATGCAATGACATCAGATTTGGCTGCGAGTTCTGTATAAAAACCAGTTGCACCAAAGTGATTGGAATTTCTGACTGCTACGACAGAAATGCCGTTTTCCTTCGCTTTTTTTACACCCATTTCCACTGCCTTTGTCATTGCTACCTGACCAAGTCCGTGGTTGGCATCTAAGATGAGTAAGCTGCCTTTTTCTTTAATAACGTCAAGTTTCGTTTTCGCTTTGACACTGCCTGCCTGAATACGCTGCATGTAAATGTCCAGCCATCTGACGCCATGTGTCTCAATCCCTTTTGCATTGGTATCAACCATGACTTCCGCCGTCATATCTGCTTCATCTGTTGGTACCCCGAGTTTTTCCAACAAGTAGATAACATCCTGCTTCAACTGCTCCTTCGTTACAATTACCTGTCCTTCTGTTTGCATTTTATCCACCTTTCTAAAATTCTTTGTTTAGCACCAATTTCTTGCTCTTGCGCAATGAGCTCGCAATGACGACAATCGCACAAACAGCGCCAATAATGTCCGTCACCGGTGTTGGAATAATCAGGACTATCGCCGCAGCGGCACCTAAGATCATTTCAAATCTGGACGCCTTTGTGAGATACCATCCCGAAATGGCACCTGCCAAAATCCAAACCCCAACCCCCGTCGTGAGGAAGCTCCACGCAATCCAAAGCGCATTCCCTTCCATTAGCAATGCCGGGTCAAAGGCAAAGACAAAAGGAATGATAAAGCCGGCAAACGTAAATTTAAAGGCCTTCCAACCCGTCTTACTTGGATCGGAGTTCGCAATGCCTGCCGCTGTATATGCTGATAATGCGACTGGTGGTGTTACAAAGGACAAGAGTGCAAAGTAGAAAGCAAACAAGTTAGCAGCCAATACCGGGATGCCAAGTTCGATCAACGTTGGCACCAAAAGCATTGAAACAATGATGTATGCCGATATCGTCGGCATGCCCATACCGAGAATAATACAGACAAACATAACGGCCAGTAGGCTTATAAAGATATTGCCGCCGGCAAGCGCCACAAAGAGTCCACTAAACTTTGTCGCCAAATTTGATGAAATTACCGTACTGATGATGATCCCGGCAGCGGCACATGGAATGGCAATCGCCGGAAGTCCCGCAACAGTCGCGGTAAGTGCTTGCATAATCTTTTTAGGAAGCATCCGTGTCTCTCGACTTAAAAAGCTCAATACGATCAAGAGTGCCGTACTTTTTAAACCTGCTGACATAACGGATGTGCCAGCGCCGATATAATAGATCAATAAAAACAGCGGGATCATCAAGTGCCCATATTTCTTAATCGATTCTTTTAAAATCGGAAGCTGGTCTTTTTTAAGGCCATCAAGTTTGTGTCGTCGTGCATAAAAATCAACTTGTGCAAAGATACCATAGTAATAGAAAAATGCCGGTAGTGCTGCTGCTAAAGCAATTTTGCCATAGCTTATTCCCGTGGTCTCCGCCATGATAAAAGCTGCTGCACCCATGATTGGCGGCATGAGCTGCCCGCCTGTTGAGGCTGCTGCAACAATTCCTGCTGAAGATTCGCCGTCGAAGCCATTGTTCTTCATCAGTGGAATGGTCAATGAACCAACTGCCACAACATTGGCAACAGCGCTACCGCTGATCATCCCCATAGCGCCGCTGGCAATAACGCTCGCCTTGGCCGTTCCACCTCTTGAGCGTCCGGCTACTTTCATCGCGACATCAATAAACAGTTTGCCGCCGCCGCTGTACTCAAGGAAAGACGTGAAGAGTAGGAAGTAGAAGACATAAGAGATAACAGCGCTAATAGGTGCACCAAAGATACCGCCCGATGACATAAAATTTGTTTCAACAAATGTTCGAATGCTAAAACCACTGTGCCTTAAGACACCTGGAATGTGAGGCCCGAGAAAACCAAAGGCCATAAAGAAGGCGACGAGCCCCAGCAGTACATTGCCGGCCAAGCGGCGCGTTGCCTCTAAAACGAGTACGATGAGTATCATGCCAAAAACCTTATCAATCGTTAATAATTTTTCGACAAATACAATCCGCGTCGAAATGCGGTCACTGTTGACTGTCGCATAGACAATTAATGCAATCAACAGTGGAATTGAAATATAATTGGTAATTTTTTCATACGCGTTCTTTGGCACGCGGATGAATAATACCAACAGCACCAGTGCTAAAAAGATCATTCTGTGTGCCATAACCGGAATAATCGCCAGCGTCATTGCAAGTAATTGGAAGACGACTAAAGTAATCGTAATAAGACCAGGTGCAATTTTTCGCCAATTCTCCTTTAAATATGCCATAAACGAAGCTCCTTTATTTTAGCTTTTCGTTAGATTACATCATTTTTTGACCGTCGGTCATAAAGATCTTCTAAAGTATTGCAAGGTGTTTCAGGCATGAGCCCCAAATCAGCCGACCACTTGAGTTTACGCTGTACCGCATTCATCACGATCGGATCAAATCTCAAATCTGCCTCGAATGTCACACACGCTTGTACTTCAAGCGTCAGCGCCTCTAAAGATGCCTTAGGCATGGCACCCGTTTCTTTAACGCACTTTTATATCGGCATTGTCTGTTCTAAAGGCGCATCGATCAAGAGGGTATCGAAGACGAAAATGCCTTCGATACCTTTTGATTTAATGTCCTTGCAGCTGAGGTATCCGGCATTGCCAAAGCCAGTAAACCCTAACTGCATGATACCTATCCTTTTTCAACATTAACCCGTTGTTGTCATCATTATTTGATGTAGCCCATTTCACGATAGTATTTTTCTGCACCTGGATGGAGCGGAATATAACCGTTCATTTCAGGAAGGCCGGCTTTTGCCGGATCAAAGTCTGCAAGACTCGCATGTGCTGCTTTTAATTTATCGAGATTCTCACAAACCGATTTGACAATAGCATATGCTGTTTCTTCACTCATGCGATCTGATGCGATGACACCTGTTGGATAACCGACTGTCACAACTTCTTCGTCAGTGCCGACGAATTCGCCTGGTTCTACGGTTACATTTTCAATATGTCCGTACTTGTCCGCAAGATAAGTTCTTTGCTCATCATCAATCGGAATCATTGTCAAGCCGCCTCTGAGGCACATTTCAACAAAATCCGGTTGTTTGTAGCTGATGTTGTGAATGAAGACGTCTGCCTGACCATCTTTCATCAAGTTAACGGCTACCGAGAGCTCGACGTTGTTAACGGTACCGCCATATGACTCAATGTCTTCATAAGAGATGCCGTAAGCTTCTAAGACTTGTCTTGCCATTGCTTCGCCTAGACCGCCTTTTTGGACTGTCAAAAGTCTGATTTTCATTTGATTGTCAATAATGTCTTGAATAGAGTCAATGCCCAAATCGTCTCTGATGATAATCCCAACGCGGTAAGGTAAGCTTAGGCCGCCAATCAGCGCTCTAAGATTCGTCATATCTTTGCCTTCATAATCCAAAATGCCGTTGTACGCCCAGTTCTGCGATGAACTAAAGGAAAGTCCCAAGTCCGCTTCCCCACCAGAAACGAGGATTGGATTGCCAATACCACCTTGATACGGCAGTACGTCAACAATTGAATTCGGAATAGCTTCTTTCATTAAATCTGCAATGGTTACGCCGTAAATGTACCACGATCCCCCAACTGTCATCGATGCAAATTTGAAATCTGTCTGCAACCCTGATGATTCAGAATCAGTTGATGGTGTTGATTCGGATGACGTTTCAGACGATGTCGACGCACTTGCAGATCCCCCACTTTCTTCACTAGAACAGCCTGCAATAAGGAATGAGAACGTCATCAATGAGATTACTAGCAAAATTACCGATAATTTCTTTAGATTCTTCATTTTCAACCACCTTTTTCAATTTTTTAAATATCTTGACAGTCTACAAGTCTTTTGACTTTCTTGTAGCCCTTATCAACAAATTTTTGAAGCAACTCAACTTCTTCCTCGCTCATATGTGAAAAACGCTTCATATTCTTTGTGAATGCCTCAATTGGCTTTGCGTGTTTTTCCACATGTGTAAAGTGATAATTGCCGTTTTCACATTCCCAGAGCGGGAAGTAATTCGTTTGTACCGCATCTCTCGTGACATCGACCGCTATTGAAGTATCACTCTTCCAGCCAGTCGGACACGGTGCCAGTACGTGAATATAAGCCATCCCCGTTTTAACCGCTTCTTTTGCTTTTTTGAGCTTTTCGACAAAATCTTCCATATAACCCAGCGTTGCCGTCGCTGCATACGGGATGCCATGTTCCGCCATGAGAATTGGCACGTCTTTTGCCGTTACACTCTTTCCGCGATCGAGATCACTGATTTGCGTCGTATTGGTCCATGAACCAAACGGCGTTGTACCACTTCGCTGAATACCCGTATTCATATATGCTTCATTGTCATAGCAGATATAGAGAATGCGTTCATTACGCTCTGCTGCTGCTGATAAAGCACCGAAACCGATATCCGCCGTTGCACCGTCCCCGATAATGGCGAGGCAAATGGTATCTCTGCCAATTTTCTTGAAGTAACGAGACACACCGCTTGCGCTGGAAGCAACATTGGTCATCAACGTGCCATAGTAGGCAAATTCGCCCCTGCTGCTCATAACGTTACAGCTTGGCGCCCCAAAGAGAACGACATCATTGCCCAGAACTTTCATAACCGTACGATTCACAAGCTCCATTGTACAGCCGGCACAGAACTGTAAACCAAGTGATAACCTGTCTTTCACTTCAAATGATCTAAAGATCTCATTAGCTTTTTTATAAGAGAGAATATCCTCAGGACAATCCGGTACACAAACAGGATTACCGCCGCAGCCATCACATTTCATGGATTGATGCGCCGAAGGACTTGAGAAAATACCGCCATACGGGCACATCATATTACAGAGACCACAGCCAATGCACTTATCAGGATCCAGTGCGACAAAACCATCTTTTTCCCGTGTCATCGCACCCGTCGGACAAACGTCAATACATTCGCAAACGCTGCACTGATTACAAGTGGATACGGTATGGTAATTCTTTTCAGGCAGATCAATTTTTTCAATAACTGCCATGCCATGACCGTTTTCTCTTGCGGCACAAGCGCCAATGCAAACCTGACAATCTGATGGACAAGCCTTTTTATCAATTACTAAAGTATTATTTGCCATTTTTCGCCTCCACTTTAATTCTTAACCGCATCATGGTATTTCATCATCATCCACATTGCGGTTTCTTTTGGTTTTGAAAGCAACAATTCTCGCTCATTGACGATAGGCACTTGTTCACAAATTAAATGTCTGAACACGCCCGGGTGGACTGATTTCATATTATAACCCTCGACGCCGACTAAAAAGTCCCCTTTGAAATAGAGTTTAATATTTTTATCTGTGTCCACTTTTTCCAGTCGTTCATCATAACGGTCGGATTCACTTTCGAGAACGCCGATGCTGAACAGGTTCTCTTTAAAGCATCTCAGATAATTGCATGAAACCCAACCGGCGTATTTTTCATCGGCACCCAGCATATTTCTGCCGGCAACATAGCCCTGCTGTGCCGCTTCAGGTGAAATCGGACACGTGCCAATCAGTTCGCCTGCATAATCTTGTGCCGCAACAACATCTCCGGCAGCATAGATATCCGAATGCGATGTTTCCAAGTATTGATTGACTAAGATCCCGCCGTCGCATTGTTCAAACAAGTCACCGCCAATAACATTCGGATTGACGCCGACCGCCATAATGACTTGATCTGCAGACAGCTTGGTGCCATCGTTCAATTCAACATTAAAGCGTTCACCTTCTTTTTTACCTTGCAGAAAAGTTTTGCCTTCAATAATGCGAACACCGTGTTTTTCAAATTGTGCCTGCAATTTTTTGATATTGTCCTGACTAAAATATTTACGAAGTAAATAGCTTCTAACGACAATGGTTACTTTTATGCCGGATTCGCTTAAATGCTCTGCAACTTCAACGGCAACAAGACCTGCACCGTAAATTAGAACTTCTGAATTGGGTTTGATCTGTGTATTCAATTTTTCAAAGTCTGCCATGGTTCTAAACACCAGCAGATCTTCGTTTTTTAGACCATCTACTTTTAGCCCTTTTGGCGAAGCACCTGATGCAATCAACAATTTGTCATAAGCCATCGCTTCGTCACCTTGCAGTATGACCTCTTTTTTTGCCGGATCAACAGCGATAACCGCCTTGCCTGTAATAACATTGACATTCAAATCTTTAACGAGCTTCTCGCCCTTTTCGAACAGCGCTTCAGATGTCAAATCACCATTGATCAAATACGGCAGTGCCACAGGAGAATACGGCATCGTCTCTTCACGCGTAATAAACGTAATTTCCGCGCTGTAATCGAGTTTTCGCATCGCCTTCGCCGCCGCCTGAGCTGCCGGGCCAGCACCGATAATCATCATTTTTTTTCCGTTCATCCTATCCTCCCTATTCCCATACAAGCCAATTGGTTTCAGGAACGTCTTCACCTTCAGCTGCCGCTATGGTGACTGCCAATGCCTTCTCCAAATGGTCCACGGTAATATCCAAGCTCGCCAAGCCGTCAATAAAGTTAATCATTTTAGGCGGTGCTTTTAAGTCAGGCAACACGGCTTTCGCCTCCATGTGCAGGTGACCGCAGTTCCATCCCAGACAAATACTGCGCTCAATTGAACATACAATTTTCTTGCCTTCGAGAATTTTTCCCATTGCTTCTCTTGGATAAGGTCTAAACATTCTGATACGGGCGAGTCCGACTTTTAAGCCGTCTTTTCTCGCGTTGTCGATGACCGACTTTATTGTGCCGCCGACACTGCCGGCTGTAAGGAACAGTATTTCGGCATCATCTGCTTTATATGTCTCGACCATGCCGCCGTAGCGTCGGCCGAATAAGTTATAGAATTCTTCTTCTATTTCTGCGTATTTTGCTTTGACACGCTCTAATGCGTTAAGCGTTTGATAACGATAATTTTGCAAAGTCGCCGCCGGCGATACTGATGCTGAAGTGGAGGTTTTTACCTTCTTCAAGTGTTGTGCGTTTACGCCTTTTTTTAGAAACGGGTTCCAAAAATTTATCAACCAGTTCTTGATCCGGTACTTCTACACGTTCATATTGATGCGACAAGAAGAAACCATCGTATGCAACGACAACCGGCAGTAAAATGTCCGGATCTTCTGATAGGCGATATGCCATGAGAATTGAATCCAGAACTTCCTGACAATTAGCAGGCTCGATTTGAATCCATCCAGAATCGCGTATTGTCATAATATCCTGACGACTGCCGCCAACACCACGCATGGAAGAAGTTTCACGCGTTACATCAACCATAACAGCCGGTACACGCATGCCCGCGCAATACATAAACGGTTCATTCATATAGGAAAGTCCCCATGAAGAGGTCGCTGTAAAAACGCGCCCACCAGCAACACTCGCACCTGTAATGGCACTCATCGCCGAATGCTCACCTTCGACTTCAATCATTTCGCTGTCGATTTGCCCTTCCGCATGAAACTTCGCAAGTTCTTCTGCAAGCGGTGTTTGAGGTGTTATCGGATACATCGCAATGACATCTGGTCGCGCAAGTCTGACGCCATGCGCCGCCGCTTTGTTACCACTTAATACTTTAATCACTTATATCTCCCCCTCAATCACCATTTTTATTGCATGCGCCGGACATTCTCTGGCACAAACGCCACAGCCCTTGCAATAGTCGAAATTCGGCACAAAATAACGATCTTCTGACGCTTTAATACAGCCCGTAGGGCAGTAAAGACTACACCAGCCACACTGTCTGCAAGCCTTCTTGTTCAGTGTCGGTCTCATAAAACGCCATTCTCCTGTTTGAATCGTTTGAAAACCTTTGTCACAATCTTTCCAAGCTGATTCAAAAGGCGTCTTGGGGGGCGCTTCACATGCAATCTTTTTTTGCATATACAAATGTTCGCCTTCATCATCTTCTTCAGCTACTTCATATTCATAGAGCTGCGTTTCATTATAGCCCCTTGCCAACGCACCAATATTCTTATTTAGAAGCTTTCCGGCAAATTGCCCTTCAACTGCCGTTTTCAGATGATCGACCTCCACAAGCCCTGTAACTTTTGCAAATGCCCCCAACATAATGACATTTGTAATATTCGTTCCCGTTTCTTCAAAGGCGATTGACATCCCGTCAATCAAACCAATTCTCGCCGGTTTGACACCCATGCTTAGTATTTGGTCAACACTTTTCGCACTTGCGATTATCGTACCGCCACGCTTAAAACCATTGTAGATTTCTTTCTTTTCCAAA
This sequence comes from Fusibacter paucivorans, assembly GCF_018390735.1. Classification (GTDB taxonomy): domain Bacteria; phylum Bacillota; class Clostridia; order Peptostreptococcales; family Acidaminobacteraceae; genus Fusibacter; species Fusibacter paucivorans. The sequence goes on along the minus strand of NZ_JAHBCL010000008.1, from coordinate 42,610 downwards.
AGCGTCGGGTCGAGAATCATCAGGATATCCGGATGATAAACTCTCGTTTTTTCACGGATTGGATCATCGCTATATCTTGCAAATGCCATAACGGCTGATCCTCTTCTCTCAACGCCAAAGGATGGAAAAACTGACGCATAACGCCCACCGAGTACGAAGGCATTCGCCAACATTTCAGCGGCAATGACAGCCCCTTGACCGCCACGACCATGTAACCTTATCTCACCCATTACTTCCTCCTTAGTAATATCTTAATTGTCATAGACAATTTAAAACCTACTTACTGAAATTACTGAGTATTTAATACAAAACGCGCATCAACGGCAACACAGCCATCTGGGTAACAGATAATCGGATTAAAATCAATTTCCCGAATTTCATCATGGGTAGCGATTAATTTGCCAACGTTGACGAGCATTGCTGCGAGGGCGTCAATATCACTTGCCTTTTCACCGCGCACACCTTTTAGAAGCTCATATATTTTCGTCTCTTCAATCATGCGTTTCGCTTCATCGACTGTTATCGGCGCCAGTCTGAAGGCAACATCTTTAAAGACTTCGATGTATATGCCCCCCATACCGAACATAATAACCGGCCCAAACTGTTCGTTCTTCAGTGCACCGACGACAACTTCAATGCCCTTGGACATCATCTTTTGGATGACAACCCCTTCAATGATTGCATCTGGACATCTTTCAGCAACAGTTTGCATCATGCAGTCGTAGCTTTCTGAAAGCGCTTCTGCATTCTGAATGCCAACAATTACACCGCCTGCATCTGATTTATGGATAATCTGTTTTGAAAATATCTTGATAACAACGGGATAACCCATTTGGTTGCCTGCTTCAACACAGGCTTCACGTGTCGTAACGAGTTTTGTAGGCGGGCAGTCGATGCCAAATGCCTCACAGACTTTATGCGCGTCAAGTTCCGGTAGAATGACATTGCCCTTTTGAATGTTTTCTTGAAATATCGCCTTCATGTTACATCCTTTCATCCACTCCGTTATGTTTCAGGTAGTTACTGTATCTAATCATATTGATCATGACGCGTGCTGCTTCATCAGGGTATTCAAATGTAGGAAAACCTTTTTCTTCTAACATGACGCGGCAATCGCCAACAGCATTACCTGCCATGAGTACTGAAAACAACGGTTTTCGCTTTTCTTCAGGTACGGCATTGTAACCCTCTTCAATCGCTTTCGCAAGGTCTTCGCTGCCAATAAAGCCTGGAGGTGTCGTGATGAAAATGATCCCATCAATACTGTCATCAGCCATGAGCAGCGCAAGCGCATCTTTGTGCATAACCGGCGTAATGGATGCTGTCATATCAATATAGCCGTCCGGATTACCCACGTTGGCATTACCACTGAGAACGGCTTGTACAGACGTCACCAGTTCATCTGAAAAATGTGCCAGCTGTGCTTCACCCGTTTCAGTGAGTGCATCTACGCAAATCGTACTCGGTCCGCCGACGACGGTTAAAATACAAATGCGATTGCCTTTGGGGATCGGCATTTTATCAAATACGCGTCCCGTATGATAAAATTCTGCAATGGTGTTAGCGCGAATAATGCCCACTTGCTTAAAAGCACCATCGTAAATATTGTCATCACCTGCAATCGAAGCGGTATGGCTATGTGCGACATTAGAACCAGCTGCCGTTCTCCCTGCCTTAATCGCGACAATTGGTTTTTTAGATGTTACTGACTTTGCCACATCCATCAGTTTGCGCGCATCTGTCGTTCCCTCTAGATACATGGCAATAACCTTCGTGCGTTCATCATCGGCCATAAATGCCAATGTTTCCGTCACATCGACATCTGCCATATTGCCGAGTGTGACAAATTTGTTAATCCCTACGAGTTTATGATCTTTTGCCCAACGCAAATACGATGTTGCAAAAGCACCACTTTGGCTGATAATCGTCAGGCCGCCTTTTAAAGTTACCGGCGGTACACTGAAAGTCGTATTAATACCATTGTAAATATCAACGACGCCTTGACAGTTTGGCCCAATAACACGTGCGCCACATGACTTGATCGTCGCAATCATCTCATCCTGAAGTGCAATGGCCTCTTCTGTGCCAAGTTCTTTAAATCCTGCCGATACGATGGCTACTGCGCCAGCATCACCCACGGCTTCCCGACGTTCCTTAATTTCATAAGCAACGTTCAGTGCTTTGCTCGCGCCTACAGAAATGACGACGAGATCAACTGTTTCTGGAATTTCCAAAAGACTGCCGTAGCATTTTAACCCTTCAATTTCTTTAGCTGTTGGATTAACGGGAAAAACGTTACCCGTTAAGCTCATCTCCTTAGAGTATTTTAGAATTTGATTGCTGGGACTGCCTTGCCTTGCTGATGCACCTATAATGGCAACACCTCTGGGTGTAAAAAACGCATTAATGCTTGCCTCATTCACGATATGTTTACCCTCCTTTAACAATTGCAAGTTTCATTTCATCTATTTTATAGTAAACATTTTGAATATTTACTATAAAATTTGAATTTTTCAGTACCTTTCATTCTATTGACGATATAATCGATGAAACATTTACATTTTTTGTAATACAAACTTTGTTAATAGCAAATTACCCCTAAATGTACGGTATTGCCGTACCTCATTTGTAATTTTCATAACTATAACATAGGTCAAATTGTCTTTCAATAGATTCAGAATAGGTATAATGAATTCAAAATGTATTCTTTTTGAATTTGTTAATTGCTAAACAAAATTCATTATTTAGCATATCTAAACAATACTTTAGTAAATTTTACTTAATTTCTATTCATGATTTGTTAACATTTAAATCGTGCAATGTTTATAAGAAGCTATAAAAAAAACCGCACGAATCAGCCATTTGACTAATTCGTGCGGTTGTTCATTAAATTGTTCTATTGTGCAAAGCTACTCAGTGGCGACACCACCGGCACGCCGTCTTCATCACAACTTACACGTGCTATGACGCCATAAACGTCCTCAATCATCCTTTCAGTCATAACTTCTTTAGGACTGCCTACTGCATAGAGTGTACCATTTTCCCTTAAAACCACTAAATGATCTGCAAATCTTACGGCTAAATTGATATCATGCAGCACAATAATCATCGTAATTGGCTTCTCCTGCACTTTGGATCGCAAGAGTTGACATAGCTCCAGCTGTCTTTTTAAATCCAATGCATTAATGGGTTCATCCAGTAAAACGATATCCGAATCTCTCACAAGCGTCTGAGCGATAAACACGAGTTTCTTCTGACCGCCGCTCAACGCCGTAAAAGGGCGCGACGCCAACTCGCTAATATTGAGCTGAGCCATGCTTTTCATTGCATACGCAATATCTTCCGAGCGCACTTTTCGCTGTAGTTCCGGCAATCGCCCCAGTAACACCATTTCTAAAACAGTCAGCGAAGACTGCTCAATATCCATTTGCGGCAAATAAGCGATTTGCGAGATTTTCTCTTCTAATGCCATCGTCGCAAGCGGTGTTTCTTGTAAAAAAACGTTCCCCTTATAATCTAATATACCAAAAATGGCTTTCAATAAAGTGGACTTTCCAGCACCATTAGGTCCTAGTATCACATTAATGCCCGGTTTAAATGCAATGTCTAAATGTTCGAATACCTGATGACTCTTTCCCGCGCGTTTATATGCGAAAGAAAGATTTTCGATCCTAATCACAGCATCACCTTCATTCTATGAAAAATGATAACGATAAAGAATGGAATACCAATAATAGAAGTCACAAGACCAATCGGCAGTATAACCCCCGGCATTATCAATTTACTCAAGACGAAGGCAAACGATAAAACGAAGGCGCCAATAAGAGCTGACAGAGGCATAAAGTAACGCTGATCTTCGCCAACGAGCTGTCTGGCAATATGCGGCGCTATGAGTCCAACAAAACCTATTGTACCAACAAAACAAACGGCAATTCCCGCCAGAAGTGATGCTGTTAAAATTGCCATTCGCCTCATCTTTGAAACATTGACCCCAATACTCATCGCCTTAGAATCGTCAAGCGTCATCGCCGTGAGACGCCATGCATTGCGGTAGAGCAATAGCGTACAGCACAAAAGTACAATGGCAACAATACCAAATTTTATCCAAGTCGTCTTTAAAAGACTGCCAAAATTCCAAAAAACGAGACTTTGCAGCGCATCCTCATCAGCAATGTATTGCAGTGCCATCGTCAGTGCACTAAATAGGAAATTAAGCGCAACACCAAACAGAATAATTGCCGTCTTTCCAACTTGGCGCTGTCTTGAAAATAGATAAATCGCCATGGCAACCACAAAAGAAAACACAAAGGCATTCGCTGTTACGAGCAAAGTTTCCGATACAAATGGAATACCCGTATTGAGAATCAGTCCAAGTGCCGCACCAAAGGATGCCGCCGAAGAGATCCCGAGCGTAAAGGGGCTGGCAATTGGATTTCTCAAAATCGTTTGTATCTCACAACCGCTTACACCCAACGCAGCACCGACGACAATGGCCATCAAAGCCATCGGCAGTCTAATGGATCGAATAATCATCGCCTGATTGCCTTCACCGGTGCCAAGAAATACAGCTTTAATGATATCAATCAATGCAATTTGTGTCGAACCGATTGCCATATTCAAAAGTGCAAACGCTATAATTGCCACTGAAAAAAAGACGATGATTATTCGGCGGCGCTTAAGCATTTTCTCATAAAATTGTGTATAGGCCTCCTCAGAATCAAGCTCAGACGCCGCAAGCTGATCACCTCTTAACGCTTCAGCTCTTGCTTGTTCGCCGCTTGCCTCCTGCGAAATTGCAGCAATGGCAACATCTGCTTCTGCGAAAGTCTCTTCACGCATTCGTTTCATCATCACTATTCCTCATAGGGAATAAACCACGTGCTGATGCTACTGTCCGTCAACATAAAGCGATCAAAAAAGACATCCAATGCCGCTTCAGGATCGAGCTCAGAAAATGTATCCGGGTAAAACAAAGTTGCCATTTTCATCGTCGGATAAAATGCAAAGATGGAACGACTCGTCGAGTGCGCAAATTCATAGAGTTTTCCTTCTTCAATCGCATGAAGCGATTGCCAACCGATGCGATTGACAATATCAAAAGCATACGTTTCTTTTTCATCATTAATCGCATCAAGCCATCCGTCATTGATGCCGCTGACGACAATAATGTCTGGGTCTGCTTCCAGTACGTATTCTGGGTCAATTGTGTTACCTGCACCGCCAGCTGTTGCCGTCCCCATCAAAATTTCATCAGCAATATTTTTACCGCCTGCCATATTGATTGGCAATCCCCATCCAGACATACTGGTTGCCGTTGGTCCATAAATTTCTGCATAGCCTGATTTTTCATAATAGACCGTTGGTGCATCACCTGCATTGGCGATTCCCTCTTCGATTATTGCATATTGATCATTGATATAACCTGCAACTTCTTCTGCGCGTTCAGGCACTTCAAAAATATCCCCCAGCAATTTAAGGGTACTTGACACGGAATTTTTTAAATCTTTCCCCGGAACGTCAATCAAAACCACTTGGATTCCCGCTGCCGTCAATTGCGGTTCAACCTCTAAGGCATATCGATGGGCACCCATTGCCGAATTGACAAAGAGAACATCAGGCTGCGTCGCTAAAATCATTTCAAGATCAAATGGTGCATTATGATCAGAAATTTGACCTACGTGTACCATATAATCCCCAACGACAGGGACATAGAGCTGCGCATATTTTTGAAAACCACCGCCGCCGTCCTGACCGGAACCTACGAGCATATCAAATGCCTCTTGACCCTTTAACGGAATAATGAAATCGATGACATCCATGGTACTGATGGCATATGTCGATATCGGCAAATCAATCGTTACGGCTCTACCCTTGACATCGTTAACTGTTATTGACGAAGTCGTTGGCACCTTTTCAGGGAGCATTTCTGCATCAAAGGCTGATATCGACACCATTTCAATTTTCATCGAATCTTTGAAACCATATGCTTCGGCACTGTAACCCCCAGCTTCAAGTGCATTTGCAACTGCATTGACGATTCCCTTCGTCGTCTTGGTTGCACCTGAAATGACATCGACGTCTAGCGACTGCGCTTCGACAATCATGGAAGGGATTTTTTCAATGGCCAGCGTGCCAATGTCTTGAGTCTCTTCATTCTCCCCAACTTCTACAGCATGCATTTTTCCATCTGAATCGATTGTCAGTGTCACCGATAATTCACCGTGATACCCAGGTGCAGATGCCGTTAACTGTAAAGGCGTTTCTGGGATCGTCTCGCTTGCTTCTTCCATATTGGCATTTTCTTCAACAGCCGCCTGTTTAATACCTTCAGTCTCATTCGAAGGTTCTCCTTGCGTACAGCCGGATAACATCGATACCATCATGACAATCATCAGTCCAAATACTAAAATGTATCTTGAAAATATATGTTTATGATAATGCTGCGCTTTCATATGATCTCCTATCTTTCAGTCGATTGAGGAAATGGCACAATCGCCTTTAATTGAGTTTTCACCACACTGTGTTGAATAACTGGCTTTCAAAAGCCATGCCTATCGTGGCGAACACATTAACGTTGAATAATGCAATTTCCTCACTTGCTTATATTTCGTCAATTCTTTCATTTTCTATTTTCGTCTTTCATTTTTGTCTTACATTTCTGTTTTTCCTTCATTTACAGCTCTTTTCACTTGCTTTCTCATTTTTTCTTCGTTGGATCAATCACATTTTGACACCAACTTTTCCGCAAACTGCATCCCAGTTCCACACATTATGCTTCACGATGCATCTGCGAATCATCCAACATGGACACATAGGGCTTAATGTCCAGCAGTGGACTGCCATCTAGTGCATCGAGCCCGACAACAGTCAGCGTATTGGCTGAAATTGCCATAACTTCTGCGACACAGAGCGCAATCGGGTTCGGACGATTTGGCGAGCGGCATGCAAAGACACCCATCTCAACATCTCGCCTCGGCGGTATGGTTCTTAATACACTTCGATCTGCACGATCTCCCCAATAGAGAACGACGATGTGCGATTCTACCGCAACCCCTTTTAACGCTTCTGCGTATTCAGGTTCAACGTGAATCTTCATGATCTCTTTTGAATAAATCCCCTGTCTTGGTGCATCACCCTTGCACTGATAGGGGCTTTCTATTCGCCCAATTGATTTTAATTCCATCTGTCACCTCCAGTTTTTATTCGCCGCTTGTCAGCACAGGCGTTGTCGGCAACCTTCCCCACAAATCCGATATCGAGCCATCCGGTTTGGTATCGTCCTGCCGCAGTCAAGATTCGAGTACCTGAATCCTTGCAGAATACTGTAACACATCTTCTAATGGCCCTTCCTTCATCTTCCTTGCTTTTCTTTTTGCTTCCCTGATGCTTTTGAACTTGATTGTGCACATGTTCCCGCTTCGTTATCTTATCAACAGCAAAAAACCACTTATCACAACGATAAGTGGTCTTATAAGCGCCTTCATGACGCAAATCATCCAAAATAAAATTGCCCTCCATCGTCCGTAGAGTTTAAAGCAAACGAACACAGGCAGGTCTTCTGACTTAAGCATCATCACCACTCGAGCCTTCCCATTTTAGATCATTATGATAATCAAAACAGTGGCACCAACGAGCAGCTCTTCTTTTACAGCAGCGGGACTGTGCAGGAATTTCACCTGACTTCCCTTTTAACCGTATAAAATACGGACCTGTGTACACATTCAATTATGACAGCATTATAACCTTCTCACCGCCGTTTGTCCACAGATAATTTGGGGATTCGAGGGTATATTTTTATCATATACCCGAATAAGCCTTCTTTTCAAAGTTCGCTTTCATCAAGTGAAAAAGCGCGTTCTTGAAAATATTTTTCAACATCGTCAAGTGTCCATGGGGTCAGTGATGCGATTCGCGTACACACATCGACAGCATCACAATCGTACAAGCTGCCCTTATGCGTATTGAGATGTTCCAGTGCATATGCTTTCCCAAGTGATGGCCGATAAGGCCGATGGGAATTAATCGCTTCGTAGACATCCGCTACAGCTACAATTCTTGCTTCGATCATTAACGCCTCACCTTTAAGGCCAGCAGGATAACCAGAGCCATCAAGCCTTTCATGATGCTGTTTAACAATTTCAGCGATCGGCGTCGAAAAATAGACACTGCTTAAAATATCATATGCGGTCATAACATGTGTTTTCATCAGTTCGTATTCAATTGATGTCAGTTTATCCGGTTTTACCAAAATTTCAGATGGAATACTCACTTTGCCGATATCGTGAACGAGGCTCGCAAGGTAAACACTCTCAACCTGCCAACGGCTAAGACCCATGTTAACAGCAATTCTCGCTGCTAAAGCCGCTACTTTCTTTTGATGATCCGCCGTATAGAGATCCCGTTTTTCCACAAGCTTTCCCATAGAGGATACGAGTTCCCACATCTGCTTTCGCTGATTCTCAAACTTTTCGAAAATCTCCGTCTTATCCGTCACACAAACCATCATTTCACATTTTGTCAAACGTTCGTACTCAACTTCGTAGTATTTCTTATGCGCTTCATCCAAAAAATACTTTGATTCCTTATCGACGGCACTAAGATACCGCTTAATAAAACGCATCAGTGGCAATGTCTCCGTTTGGACAGTTTGAAGATTGTCATAAGTCTCTCTCATCTCTTTGAGAATTTGCATCATTGCCGGATTCATATCAATCACACGATAGTCCTCTGCTTCACTGGCATCGCCATAATCTGTTTCAAAGATGAAAATACCCTGTCGCATGTGCTCTATTAAGACACGGTAACGCCTCTCGCTCTGCTCAACAATTCTATTTTTATCGGACAATTCCAAATTGATTTTGTTTAATTGATCATTGAGTTCGGAAACATCCTGATAAGAAGCTTCCAATTCTTCATACCCCTGCATGAGTTCATCCTCCAGTTCCTTTGCCGTTATTCGCCGACCGATCATGTCGTGAAGCATTTTAACCAGATCACCCATCAAAGCAATAATGCTCTTGATTTCCACATGTGTTGTCATTCTGATTTTATCAAGCGCGCTGTAAAAGGCGTCCATGTCAAACTGCTGGCCCTCCGCCACTTTTCGAAAGGCTTCCCTCTCCGGCGATTCAAAAAGAAACTGGCTCAGCACCAACTGTGCGATAACCGTATCACCCATCACAATGGGGAACTGATACATATAAAACCCATTTGGGCATTTAAAAAGTCTCACTTTTTGCGTAGACATATTTGTACAAACAGATTGACAGATCACACCAGTCCGGCATCCTTTTCGCATAAATGCCGTGCATACTTCAGACCACGGCGATGCGATAATAATATTTCCTTCACTGTCAAGCAATGTAATCGGCATCTTTATGTATCGATAGAGCTGATTAATGTACGATGCCAACAGTTCAAGATCCAATATATCATTCAATGTGTGTGTTGATACTTCTGTCGGGTACATCCTTTACCTCCTTTACACTTCTCAACAGTTTAAATCCCCAAGTTACTCCAGAACATCTGCCAAAATTTTTGTGTTGTTCTATCGTCCAGCATAATCCCCGACAGTAATATTTCATTTAGCATGCTGCTCTGAAACCGTTTAAAATGGTGAAAAAGCAGTTTGCTGTCATATTGGGGTAAACCTATACTAAGTTCATCGTAGATAGATTTACACAATTCATATTCTTCATTGCGCCAGTTCTCGAATTGCTCGCGAGATGAAAGGGCAATACCCTCTTCTGGAAAAATACGATATCTCAATATAAATTTGAACGGCGCACTGTTTTCTGCACATGCCTTAATACTGCTGTTAAGAAGCATATAGAGCTTTTCAATCGGCGGCACATCAATCTTTAAATCACGTGCCATCTGCAATTGAACAGCTTCGTACCGTTCTGACAAAATGTCATTTAGCACGCTCATAAAAAGCGCTTGCTTCGAATCATAGTAAAAATAAATCGAAGATGCCTTAATACCAATTTCTGCGCTTATTTTACGCATATTGGTGGCTTCATAGCCCTTTTCTAAAAAATACTTAAATGCAATCCTCTTAAGCTGTGCTTGTTTATTATCGTTAACTGCCATACCCATTGGCACAAACCTAACGTTCGTTAGGTTTTGCGCTCACCTCCTTACTTATTTAATTTCCCTTAATCCATCATGTAACTGTTTATCTTTTTGACGAGTATGTCGACATCAATTGGTTTGGTTATAAAGTCAATCATACCCGCTGTCTTGCACGCCTCTCTGTCTTCTCGACGTGCATACGCCGTCATCGCAATCACCGGAATTCGACGCGTCTTAACATTCTGTTTTATTTGCTCTGTCAATTCGTACCCATTAATACCCGGAAGCTGAATGTCCATTAGAATAAGATCAATCGCATGCTCGTTTAATATTTGCAGCGCTTCCTCAGCGTGGTATGCTTTGTACAGCTGATATCCCATTTTTGCTATGATGATCTCCATCACATTTTGATTAATACTGCTGTCATCAACGCTGAGAATCTTTTTCTGATCGTAGCGCATTTTAAAATTGGATTGCTCCAAGTGAAAATCACGCACCAATACATCATTTTTTTCCATACTGATTTCAAAAGGACAGGTTATTGTAAATTTACTGCCTCGGCTGAGCCTGCTTTCACATTTTATATTTCCCTTCATCGCTTCAATATACTGTTTAGCAATTGCCAGCCCCAATCCTGTGCCGCGAAAAGCTTTACTCATGGATTCATCAACCTGCATAAATGGGTCAAATACTTCAGCAAGGCGACCATCTGGAATACCTATTCCCGTATCCTCAATTTCAATGCCGATCATCATTTGATGTTTGCTGCGTTGCATACATTTTGTTTTCAGTGTAATTCTGCCGTCACTTGTAAATTTTACGGCATTGGCAATGATATTGCCAAGCACCTGTTTAAATTTCTGCGGATCACCCAGCACGTCCGCTTGAATACTTGGATCAAAGTAATATCCCACCTCAAGGCCTTTCTCATTCGCCCCAAGTTGAAGTTCATTAAACACATCCAGCATTAATAATTTCATTGAAAACGGTACACAGTTGAGTTTGATCCCGCTTTGCTCTGCTTTTGTCATATCGAGAATATCAGATACAATACTCTTTAATGTCGTTGCCGATGTTTCAAGAATGGCCATTAGTTTTTGCTGATCCGGATCGTAGCACCCCGACTTTTTTAATAATTGTACGGCAGAAATAATACCGTTGAGCGGCGTGCGAATTTCATGGCTCATATTCGCGAGGAAGAGACTCTTGGCTTGATTAGCGCGTTCCATCTCAGTTGTTAGCGCTTTCATCTCTTCATTATTTTTTATCAGCGCCTCTTCAATTTCTTTATAGTCCGTTATGTCTTCATTGGTTCCAATAATGCGCATCGGCATACCAAACGTATTATAATTATAGACTTTTCCCTTTGTGCGCATCCAACGATAACCGTTGTGTTTTGACAAAATGCGAAACTCATAGACTATGTCGCCCCCTGATGCCAACTGCGATTTAAATGTCGACCGGATACGCTCGAGATCATCGGGGTGCACCAGTGCCCGCCAAGCTTCACAAGTTTTATCGATGTCTTTTTCTGAATAGCCCAACAAATGGTCCATACTATTAAAGATCGCCGTTTCACCGTTAATTAATTCTATATCCAAAACGCTGAAATTACCACCTTCTAGCGCCACCAGCGCACGTTCCTGCATCTGTTTCAGCGCATCCTTCATCGCTCGAATCTCAGTCGTATCACTGTAGATACCAACATAGCCCGCCACCAGATCATTTTGATTTTGAACCGTTGTGTAGGATACGGACAATGGGATGAGATGCCCGCTTTTATGTAATCGCTTTGTTTCAATTCTGCATATGGCTTTACAGAGCGGCAGTAATCGCATGATCATTTCAAATTCTGACAATTTTTCTTCAGGGATCAGTATATTTGCCGGCTGATTGATCAATTCGGCTTCCTGATAGCCCAATATCTTTTCAGTTGCTCGGTTGCAGCGCGTGATGCGCGCTTGTGCATCAAGGGTTATAATGGCTTCTTCTGCAATATTCAGGGATGCCTCGAATAATTTGGATTGCTCTCTGTGCAGCACTGTTTTCGACAGATCGGTAATCACACTGATGGTAAACCTTTGTCCAACATCAGGTCCATGTATCGAACGTACTTTTACCGGCGCCATAATACCGCTGCGTTTTTGATGATAGGTCTCAAATGCAATGCCCGTTTCAAGCGCCTCATTGAGCTGTGCTTTGATCATACCGTATGCATCAGTTGGTCTCAGATCAAATACAGTCATCGCCAGCAGCTCATCCAGTGAATACTCATAAAATGCAACTGCTAAGTGATTCGCATATCTTATTTTCCCAACGGGTGAAACGACAATGACAATACTCAGCATGTTATCCAATATTTGTTTAAAGACATCTTCGTCAAAATGTTTCATTTGAACTTCCTCACCGTGCAGCATTTATTCAGAAACATGCATTTTCGCCTATTTATCAGCAATCGTGTTCACAAACCTTGCGATAATGTAAGCTAGGACTATTATACTATTTTAATTTTTTTATTACAATTAAATTTAATGCCATATTTATACATTCATTTGTATTTTATAAAAAAACCACATGCACTGCCGGTATCGTGAATGAACAGTTTATGGTTTGTCCATTTAATCACTCGCAACCGTATCAATACATGTGGCTTTCAATTTAATCTGCTTTTTCTAAAAGCATTTTATTCTATAGTGCTTTGTTTTCCAGTCTAAGGATTGATGCAGTGATGAGTTTAATACGCTCCTGTGCTGAAGCAATCACTGCGTATTCACGATCTGTGTGATTCCACTCACCTTTTGCACCCATGCTGCAAAGTACCGGCAGACCTGTTTCCGTCAAATAAGAAGCATCCGATGAACCGCCGAGGTGTGCTGGCGTAACAGCACCAAATCCCAGCATTTGAGAGGTTTCGTCTACTAATTGATAGAAGCTTCCATTTACGGTATCCATAAATGGCGGGAACATGCTGTTGATACTCGCTTCAGCTGTTGCTCCAGGAATCGTCGGCGAACTGCAAATGGCTTCAATGTCATTTTTGATTCGCGCACCATCTTCAGTATTGTAATAACGGATATCGACATTGGCTTCTGCTAAATGCGGTACTGCATTTGAAATCGCGCCACCATGAATAATACCAACACTGAAAGTTACATCTTCATATTTTTGATTGAGTTCATTAATCTTGACAACGATATTCGCCAACTCATAAATAGCATTGATCCCATCTGCAAAATTTGCACCTGCATGTGCTGATTTGCCATGTACTTTTATTTCGTATTCAATGCGTCCTTTTCGAGCAACAGTAATACTGTTATCAACGAGCCCCGTCTCCATATTGAAAGCGCATTTATAGCCTTCGCAAGCTTCTTGCATCTTTTGAGCAGCATCTGAATACGCATGACCATGCTCTTCATCACCACAGATAACAATTTTAATTGGTTTTGTGTATCCAAGTTCTTTCAATAGCTTTGAAATGTAGATCATTAAGTTAATGCCGCCTTTCATGTCAAGCACGCCGGGTCCGTAAACACGACCGTCTTCGACTCTGAAAGGAATTTCTGCAAGTGTTCCCGTTTTAAAAACAGTATCCATATGCCCCGTCAATATGATACCTTCGCTAGGATCACCTTCGCCCATCTCACCAATTAAAAGGGGTCCTGCATTCTCGTAAGTATGCATTTCCATATTAAAGCCAATTGCTTCAAATGTTGACTTTAAGTAAGTCCCCAAAACTTCAACTGCACGTGGATCTCTTGTATAACTTTCGAGTTCTACAATTTCTTTCCAAGTGCCAACGATGCTCGCATCGTCAATGCCAATGGCAGCCATTGCTTTTTCTATTCTGTCTAGCATGAATCAAGCCTCCCTTTTCAGACTTAGTATAGTTGACTGGTATTGGAATAAAAGAGGCGATAATTTGTCCGAAATTCAATTTCACTTTGATAAACTGATATCGTAAATATCGCTCGGCCTACCGGATTGTCCTGTGAGTCGCTTGCCGACAACCTTTGCATACCCGAAGTCTTCAAGCTTTCTGAGCAGTCGATTGGCATTGCGCTGAGAAATTGACAGTTTATCGGCCAAATCCTGCGAGGTACAGGAATTGCGCTTCTGTCTTTCAATCATGCTGTAGAGTTTATAGAGCATTGTTTGCGATATGCCGATTTCTTTTGAAAGCGAACTGATGTAGTCCTCTTCAATACGGTCGACATTTAAATCATCGCCAACTAAAAAGTTCAAAGGTCCAATTGCCGCATTTTGCCTTGGAACGATATAGGTTAAGTTTTTGCTGTCTGCATCAAACTTCTCAGCTGCCAAGTTGGCATTGAACTTAGCTTCACTTGGATTAAAACCATAGCCCACGGCAATATTAACATCACAGTTGGTATTGATAAAGATTGAATTGAGCAAATAGAAGCGTTGAAGCCCATTCGTATAATCAATCAGCGTCTCCTTGTTCATTAAAATCATGAATTTGTCAATGGACTCGCTGACGACAGCAGCATGCGTATTCTTCGCAAAGTAATAGACTTCTTCAGCAACTTTTATCTTTTCGTGCATATACAAATATTCATCTTGACGTATATAGGAATACTCTTTTTTGGGTATAATTTGAAGAATTAATATGGCAATATGACCATCTTTATTGTATTGCGTTTCAAAGAGATCCACGATACCATTGATGGTCTTGATAATAATTTCTGTCGTAGGCCGTGCGTAAACACATGGTACACCTTCTGCCTCCAGCAGCGAAAGCACTGGATGAAGCGCTGTAATACAGCCTTTTACAGCACCGCTTTTAAAATATGAGTAATGATCATCAAACACACTATCGACATAGCCTTTGTCAAATTGACGCCGCTGAATAATTTTAATCGCTTTCGCATTATCCAGAGTCCCTAAGTCTTTCAACAAGTTGAAAATTGAAGAATAGGAGTAGCTGTCGATACTGACATTTCTAAAATCAATCCCTTTTATAGACATTGACAAGAATGCATTTTGCAGCGACGACCAATCTTTCTTGACATAATCGCACGGAATATTCGGGAAAAAGATGCTGTTGTAAAACTCGTACTGAAGCTCACCTGCGAAGATAATGCCCTGTAAATCATTTCGAAGTGCTTTTAGCTCAGCAGCGGTCTCTTCGTTATAATAAGCTAATTCATCAACAATATACGTCGGATGAATATCCGTGAAAAGCGTGTCGACAACCTCACGGATATATTTTAATCTCTTTTCTGATCCTAAAAAACCAATGTTCATATCATCACCTATTTCAGACAAATTTTAGACAATATTCAGTCAACAACATTTTGTATATTATGTGATTATATATTAAATAACTGTAATATGCAATTAAAACAAGGGGGGCGTCTTATGGAGCCAAAAGCTAACAAGAAAAAGTTTCAAATTCCTGATACCTATGCACTACTACTCTTTTTTATCATTTTTGCAGCAATATTGACCTACATTATTCCTGCTGGGATTTATGACAAATTTCCGGACACAACAACAATTGACCCGAACTCATTTCACTTTGTCGACAGAACACCAGTCAACCTTTTTGATGCCATTCAATCAATCAGTCTTGGTATGATCAAGGGTGCTAAAATTATCTTTTCAATCTTCCTCGTTTCAGGTGCTTTTAAAGTCATCAATGATACAGGTGCCATTGAAGCAGGTATTGACTCGCTTTCAAATCGATTGAAAGATAAAATCATTTTCCTCATTCCCGTTATTTTGACTGCTATGTCAATTCTCGGTTATTTGGAAATCATCGTTAACCAAACCATCGTCTTTATCCCAATCGGCCTCGTCATTGCCCGCAAGCTTAAGATGGACCCAATTGTCGGTCTCTCAATGATGTACCTCGGAACTTATGTTGGTTTTGTTTTCGGCGGTATGGGACCTTTTACCGTTCAAGTTGCACAAACGATTGCCGGCGTTCCGGTTTTATCAGGGATCGGATTTAGAACGGCTGTTTTCGTTATTGCACTCATTGCAACTGCAATCTTCCTCATGCGTTACGCTCAAAAAGTCATGGCTAATCCTGCGAGTTCCGCACTCGGCACTGACAAGTACGACTGGGCAGTTGACGTTCACGAAGATCAAAAAATCGATTTTGACGGCAAACACAAAATCATTTTACTCGCCATTTTCGTCGCATTCGGCATTTACATCTACGGTGCGCTGAACTACAAATGGAGCATGAATGAGCTCAATACGGTAACCATTTTCTTAGCAGTCTTTGCAGGCGTCTTAACAAAAATGTCCGTTAACGGCATGGCAAAATCTTTTATTGATGGCTGTAAAATGGCGACATACTCTGCATTGCTCATTGGTTTTGCAACGGCAATTTCCGTTGTCCTCACAAACGGCAATGTCATTTCAACCATTATTTACTATTGCTCTTTACCGCTTGCATCTACTTCAAGAATGGTATCCGGTGTTCTGATTTTCTTCTTTAACTGGATCTTTAACTTCTTCGTACCGTCAGGCAGTGGTCAAGCAGCAGTCGTTATGCCAATTTTAGCACCACTTGGCGACGTTATCGGCCTTTCTAAACAAGTCATTATTTCAGGCTACAAATATGGTGATGGTATTACAAACCTCATCATCCCAACTTCTGGAACATTGATGGGCTTTATCGGTCTGGCAAGAATTTCTTACCAAAAATGGCTGAAGTTTATTTTACCGCTCGTCGGTATTTGGACACTCATTTCAACCTGTGCTATTATCGTTGGTGTAGCCATCGGCTGGCAATAAATTATTCATTAAATCATCTGCATTTTACAGTTATTAATATAAGAAAGAGGGCACACCAGCATGAAAATCGAACGCATTGATATTATTAGAGTCAATAATCCATTCGCACATCCTTTTCAAACGAGCTTCACAAAGTTTACGGTCAGAGATGCACTGATTGTGAAGCTCTATTCTGAAGGGATCGTCGGTTATGGTGAGTGTAAAGCATTCTTTGCACCGCTTTACAACCCGGAAGATAACGGCACTTGCCTGCACATCATCAAAAACATGATTGCACCGGCAATCATTGGCAAAGACATTGCCGATCCAGATGATTATCTTTCCAGAGTTGCCTTTATTCGCGGCAACAAACTTGCCATTGCAGCTGTTGAAAATGCGATATGGGATCTAAAAATGCAGCGCGATCAAAAATCGCTCAAGACATTATTAGGCGGAACGCAATCAGAAATTAAAGTTGGTGTTAGTTTAGGCATTGAGCCTACTGTCACCGACTTGCTGAAAAAAATCGAAAAATACCTCGCTGAAGGTTATCACCGTACAAAGATAAAAATCAAGCCCGGCTGGGATCTTGAGGTCGTCAAAGCGGTGAGAAAACACTTCCCGGATATCGTCATGACGATTGATGCCAACTCGGCATATTCACTTGACGACATCGATCTTTTTAAGGCCATGGATGAATACCATCTCGCCTATATTGAACAGCCGCTTGGTGAGGACGATATTATTGATCACGCCGTTTTGCAAAAGGCTATTCAAACACCAATCTGCTTAGATGAAAGTATCATCTCCGCTGAAGATGCGCGAAAAGCCATTAGCATCAATGCATGCGGCATCATTAACATCAAATCCAGCCGATGCGGCGGCATTACCGAAGCCATCAAGATACACGATGTCTGCATGGCAAACGGTATTCCGGTCTGGTGCGGCGGCATGACCGAACTCGGCATTGGCAGAGTTCAAAACATATCACTGGCGAGTTTACCAAATTTCACACTCGCCCATGATATTGCTGCCAGCAATCGCTACTTCCATGAAGACATTACCATTCCATATGTCAACATTACAAAAGATTGTACGCTCATTGTACCAGATGAACAGAACGGCATCCACTATGACGTTGACGAAGCGGCGATCGAACGTATGATGGTCGCAATAGAAGTCATCAAAGCCTGATTATCCTTACTCACTATAAAGGAGTCCGTTATGAAAATTGAAAAAATCGTTTTGCGTAAAGTAAAGATAACTTTTAGAACACCTTTTGAAACGAGCTTTGCACGTATGTTTGACAAACACTTCATCGCTGTCGAGGCACATTCAAAAGATCACATCGGGTATGGCGATTGCTCAGCCTTTGAGCATCCGTTTTACAATGAGGAAACCATTGGTTCCGCATGGTATACCATTGAAAATTTCCTCGTGCCAATGTTGTTTAGCCAAGAGACGATTAATCACCCAGAAGATGTTAACGCGCTCTTCTCAAAAGTACGACGCAATAACATGGCAAAATCCGCACTTGATTGTGCCATCTGGGATCTATATGCTAAGGAAAATGGCATCTCCGTTTCTAAAGCACTCGGCGGTACCAGAACGGAAGTAGAAACAGGCGTCAGTATTGGCGTTCAAAATAGTTTGGATGATTTATTACATGTCATTGACGGCTACATGAAAGAAGGCTATCGTCGTGTAAAAATCAAAATCAAACCCGGCAAAGACTTGAACTATTTGGAAGGTATCCGCAAACGCTTTGGCGACATCATGCTGATGGTAGATGCCAATTCTGCTTATACACTGGCTGATCTGGAACTTTTTAAAGAAATGGACAAGCTCAATCTACTCATGATCGAACAACCGCTTTCTCATGACGACATCGTCGATCACAGACATTTACAAGCGGTTATGAATACGCCGATCTGCCTTGATGAAAGCATCCATGATGCAGAAGATGCCAGAAAGGCTATTGAACTCGGCAGTACTAAAACGATCAATATTAAAGTGGCACGCGTCGGCGGCCTTACTGAGGCTAAAAAAGTTCATGACATCTGCATGGCAAATGATATCCCCGTTTGGTGCGGCGGCATGCTTGATACGGGCATTGCAAGAGCACATAATGTTGCAGTTGCTTCCCTGCCAAACTATAAATATCCTGGCGATATACCTGCATCAGATCGCTACTGGGAACGCGATGTCATTAAACAGCCAATGAAAATTGACAGCCGAGCAATGCTCTATGTTCCGGATAAACCGGGAATCGGCTTTGAACCGGATGTCGACTATCTAGATAAGCTAACTTACTATAAACAAGAAATTAAACGATAACACTACCCCTAATGGCTTTTAGCCGTTCAATTTCTCTTTACAAACAGCCCCTCTATCGTCCTTGCGATAAAGGGGCTGCTTTTTATTTTTTTCAGTTTTCTTCTATATTATATGTCTTTTAAGGATGCCATTACAAATTCTTTAAATAGATCATCATCATTGGCATCATAATCACAATAGCATCTTGTCGTTGAAGCAAACATTCTATCAATGTGTATGAAATCTTTCGCTTCCCATTATTATTCTTTCTTCATTATCATTCTGGCGACACGTTGGAAGTGATCACTAGATTCTCGAAATACTGCTCAACATCATTTAGTGTCCACGGTGTCCTATTTGACAGTTCCGTACAGATTTCAACAGCTCTTTCATCATAGAGACGTCCTTTAAACTCATTCAAATGTCGAAGTGCAAATGACATCCCCAGCGAAGGACGATAAGGACGATGTGAATTAATCGCTTCAAAAACATCAGCCACCGCCACGATCTTTGCCTCTAAACTCATCTCATCCCCCTTAAGTCCCAGCGGATAACCAGACCCATCTAAACGTTCATGATGCTGCTTAACGATATCGGCCAATGGTGTTGACGTATGGACATTGCTTAAGATATCATATCCCGACATCACATGTGTCTTCATTAATTCATATTCAATTTCAGCCAGTCGATCCGGTTTGACCAATATCTCAGACGGAATACTAATTTTACCAATGTCATGAACGAGGCTCGCAAGGTAAATACTTTCAATTCGCCAGCTGGAAAGCCCCATTTCTACAGCAATCCTCACAGCCAGAGCCGCCACTTTCTTCTGGTGTTCAGCGGTATACAAATCACGTTTTTCTACCAATTTTCCCATAGAGGATACGAGATCCCACATTTGCTTCCGACGATTTTCAAACTTTTCGTACAGTTGCGTCTTATCTGTGACACAAACCATGAACTCACGATCGGTTAAGTGTTCATGTTCTATCTGATAGTACCGTTTAGTGATCGAATCGGTGAATAGTTTTGTTCCCTTTTTTGATAGTGCCATTAGCAATTTGATTTCTTTTATCATTTGAAGATCATTGATATTGTCGAGTCCAGTAATGGCTGTTATTTCCGATAGTATTTGCTTCATAGCAGAATTCATATCAATTAGCTCAAAATCATTCTGTCCTCCCACTTCACCGCTTTTTTCTTCAAATATGAAGATCCCCTGCTTCATATGTTCAATCAAAACGCGATAGCGTCGCTCCTTTTTCATGACTGCCTTATGCTTTGCCACCAATTCCAAGTTCATTTGGTTCAACTTGTCATTTAACGCCGTTACATCTTGATAAGATGCCTCTAATGCCTTTAAATTATGCATTCTTCCCCCCCTGACGCGCTCCCATGTGTGACCAAATTATGTAATGTTAACACCCCAAAGGCGCCCGTGAAGGTAAAGCTGCCATCTGTCTTCTGATGCGTGGTCTGTCGCTCATCGCCAATTTTTTTTGAGAAAACATGCAACTGATCACCATTACTTTTTCGTAGATCCTTTGAATGACTTTCTTGCGAAGTAGTCCAAACCAACATGCGCAAAGGTAAATGAAATTGGAATTTGATATATTTTTACCAATCGGCGATGGCATGAGCCATCCACTGAATGGTATGATTTAGGCATTTGATCGCCTATATTATGTCTGTTCCAAGGCGCATGAGATTTGAACAAAGCTTCGACAAAATTGCTTAAAATGTTCTCTATTGTCGACGTTCAGAAAATTATTACGGGCGCAGGGTGTCTTTCTTGCTTATTTTATCGTCACTTGATTGCTAATTTCACGACGTGGTATTCATCAGCTCACGATTAGCTGTAATTTTAAAGTGTGCGACCAATGTACTTAGCTGCATTGCCAAATTTTTGAGGTTCTCTCCCGAAGCTGTTAACTCTTCAATAGAGGCTGTCTGCTCATCAATAGCGGCAGAAGCTTCTTCCGTTCCCGCGGCACTTTCTTCAGAGATACCTGCAAAGTGCTCAAAAGTTTTTAGCAATTCATCTTTATTTTCAGTAAGCTGATGTGAGAGCGTCATGATATCTTCCACTGATACATTAATCGCTCCAACGGATACTGCAATGCCGTCGAATTTGTGCACGGCATCTTTCAGGCTATCTGACTGTGCAGAAAGTGCACTTTCCACATCACTTACTGCCACAACGCTGTCTGAATTTTTCTGGGTAAGTTTTTCAATTCGCCCTGAAATATCCTTGGCAAAAGTCGTTGATTGTTCTGCCAATTTCCTAATCTCTTCCGCTACCACGGAAAACCCCTTGCCGCTTTCGCCAGCACGCGCCGCTTCAATGGCTGCATTTAGTGCCAGCAAGTTCGTCTGGTCAGCAATATCTTTAATCATGTCGCTGGCCTTATCGATTTCCTGTGTATAGGCATTTGTCTCACGAACACTTTCATAGATTTGATGACTTGCCTGTTTCACAGCATTATTTTTTTCGCTGAGCATCTTCATCAGTGTGACACCTTCATTTTTCAGTGTGTCAACTTTATCGCTCTCGCTTTTTAGCGCTTTTATTTTTTCAACACTGTGATTGAGCTGCTCGCCAAATAAGTTAAGCTTCGAAACGCCACTTTCTGTTTCAGATGCCTGCATCGTTGCGCCTTGTGCAATTTCTTCAACTGTCTTGGCGATTTCAACGGATGTTGTTGCCTGAGCATGCAATGTCTCCTGTAACTCACCTGAAAAGTTTTTAACATCGGTTGAAGAACTGTCAATCTTGTGAATAACTTCCTCAAGTGATTCTTGAATCATGGCAAACGCCTTCGCTAAAACACCGATTTCATCTTTTCGCTTGATCAGCTTGTTATTCACATGCTGTGTTAAATCAAGTGAAGCGATGACGTTGGCATATTCAACCAAGGCTTGTATTGGTTTTTTAATATACTGTGCTGCAAACAGCGAAATGATAATACCAATTGCCAGAAAAACAGCGCCGAAAATTGTCATTTTGTTTTGAAGTGTCATAATCCCCGCAAAGAGTTCGTTTTCTGCAGAACTCACTGCTAGGGTCCAGCCCGTATTTGGGATGGGGACAACACTGGTTACCCGGTTTGTGCCTTCATATGCATACTCTACAATGCCGGCATTGCCAATGCCAACAGGCTCAAATGCCTTTGAAAATGCCGAGACGCCAGTCCCAGAATTGTTGTTCAGTACATTCTCGAAGTTCTCAACCAACGTCTTATCCTGGTGCACGAGCATCGTACCCTTTTCACTAAATATAAAACTATAGCTGTCTTCACCGAGTTTGATATTTTCCACAAGCGACTGTAAGTAATCAGCCGATTTAATGCCGACGAGTACCCCAGTAATCAATGAACCCTTCTGAATAGGGACAGCTGACATGATTTTAAGCTGTCCATCTTTCGAATCAACGTAAACATCGGAATAGCGCTCATCGCCCTGCAGCGCCGCCTCAATCAAGTTGTCCCCATCAACCGCCATTTCTGAGGTCCCTTTTGTGAAGGCAACGTCTCCGTTTTTACCGGCTATACCGAAGTCTAAATACCCCAATCGATCCGTTTCACCATCCAGCAGTGTCTTAATCATTGCGTCGTCTGAATCTTGCAGCGCGATGTACCGCGATACTTCTTCCAACAGCGCTAAATCGTGAGAAAGGATGATACCGACTTGATTTGCGCCTTCCTCGCTATAGGCCAGCAAATTGGAATCCAGCAACGAACGCATGGATGCTTTGCTCTCGTTAATTGATAGAACACTTAAGCCGACGATGGTCAATAATACTAAGCTAATAATAATACTGCCTACTTTCTTACCGAAATCCATAACAAGCCCCTCAATCAATTGATATATTTTGTGTTTTATTACTTAGTGTATCAAAAATACCAGATTATCCTTTAGAGAAAATGATTGGTATTTTACTGAAAATGATTGTTTTTTACAGCAAACGGTCCCAACTTCTGAACAAATGCGGCTACCGTTGTCCCAGTAAACGCTTTAAAGCGCTTTTCAAAGTAAGGACCATCTTTAAAACCCATAAGCTCCATGACGTCTGTCGTCTGATAATTTTCTTCCAAAAGAAAATACATTGCACCATAATATTTTGTACGCTTGATATAAGCCGATAACGGGATTCCCGTATACTTTTTGAAGACGACACTTAAGTGACTC
The DNA here is from genome assembly GCF_018390735.1 of Fusibacter paucivorans. Lineage (GTDB taxonomy): Bacteria > Bacillota > Clostridia > Peptostreptococcales > Acidaminobacteraceae > Fusibacter > Fusibacter paucivorans. Next base: position 19,285 of record NZ_JAHBCL010000008.1, on the reverse strand, counting down.
TGATTGACAAACAAGCTCTCTGCAACATTCTTAACGTTTGTGTCTCGGTAAGGCGGTTTAAGGACTTGATGAACGATCCGGCGTATCATTTCACCATTGGACTGTGGCAAAAATACTTCGTTATAGTAATAGGCCATACGGTGAATTGTCTGAATAAACGCGTACTCCTTTTCCTCTTTGGACATGATCCAATTGGTACAGAAATTAGCAATCGCAAACTTATCAAACTTTAACGGTTTGAGGCAAATGTCGATAATAAGATCACTCATTAAATCGAAAATTGACTTTTTAACAGCTTGCGGCGTCTTGTGCCCATGCGTATAAAACTTGAAAATGATCAGAAAATCATCCAAATTGGCATTCGCCTGCCCCTTCACATATGCAACGATGCGCTTTCGAATCTCAGGGATAGCCTTCCCCTGAAATTTCACGTAAATTAGGTTAAAAAGTGATTCGTAAATAATTTCATCTTCGTAAGGATAGAGCCAGTAGTCATACACGCCATTTCGAAATGCCTTGCGCACATCTTCGTATTGCGCAGACGCCGATATGACAATCATTTTTTGCATTGAATTGAGCTTGGATGCAATTCTAAGGCGAAGCGCCTCGTTTTCAGGCATTTTTGTAATAATGACCTCATAAGCTGACGTATTCATGTAAAAAAATTGGGACATCGACATTTGGTCGATCGTCATAAGCTTTAAAAGCTCGGGTTCGATATTGCTGATTTGAATATTTAAGCGACGTCTAAAATCAGGATCCAAATCGACCAGCAAAATGTTTACAGACATGTTTAATCACCTCTTAACGATTAACATCATGAATAATGCTGTTCTAAACAAAAAAAATACGCATCACAAAAAATTATGATATGTATTTAGCCATCCATGTAATATGTACTTTTCCTGTTTTTTCTAGCAATAGTATCATACCCATTGTAGCCGATTTTGTATAAAAAACTAGCACAAAAAAACCCAATGCGATTAATCGCTTGGGTTTTGCCTGCCTGAGAGATGATATTATTCAACGCGGTTTCACAATTAAAAATCTGTATTTTTCAATTTCATCAGCATGACTTGAGCAGTCTGCTCATCTGTTATCAGCATCTTTACATAACCTTGTCGAACAATGCTGATAATCGGCTCAATCTTTTGCTCACCAAAGGCAATGCATATTACATTGGGGATCTTTTTCAGCGCTGAAAGCGACATACTGGTAATGCAGTAATCATCTGGAAGTTCCAATGATGTGCCATCATCATAGATAATGTGTCCCAAAAGATTAGCATGAGATTTTGTTAACCCTTTACTTATATTAATATCCTTACTGAACAGTGAGAATTCTTCAAAGTATGGGTAATCAATATTGAGTTGACCGCCAACCGATAAAATAACCGTATCAAGGCTTTCATAAGCACGATTTAATGCTTCGTATCGTTTTTGATCAATTGGCGACAGTAAGTGCATCGCCGCACAGATCGGTAGATTATTGTAATGAGGACTGCCATTAAACTTCCGCACAAAATTGTCTAGAATGACGCTCCCCTGCAAATAAGGATTATGCGTTCCCGAGAAGCCCACCGTTGAAAAAAAATTGAGTTTTTTCTCCGAAACCTGTGTCGTCAGCTGGGAAGCAACGTGATAAAGTGTCTTTCCTAGACCTATTCCAATATTATTGCACTGTGGCAACACTTCTTCGAGCTTTCTCGCCGCGAAAAAATAGAGTGCTTCCGTCTGATCCTGATTGGTTGAAAGGCGTGGCGCAACAGCAACTTCTCCCAATTGCAGCATTGCCTGAAGCTGGTTGCCCAAATAGTCGGCTGTAAAACTTTCAGGTGTACTGACACGTATTTTGACATAGCCGAGTTCCCTTGCCATTTTTAAAATACGCGATATTTGAGAGCGATGAATATTCTCAATCGCAGAAATTTCTTGCTGGTTCATCCCATCGAGATAGTAATATTTTGCTATGCGCAGTATGGTCATCTTATCATAATGCGTTTCCATCATCAGCCTCCTAAGGCAATCATAAGATCACTAAAAGAATATAACTTTTTATTTGAAGTATTAATGTATAGAACAGAATTTTGTTAACCGTTTAAAACAAATGCCATTAACTCTTTTTTATCGTATACTCACATTTGTGATTTGTCAAGTTGCAAAAATGAGTCTCTTGATCGATTCACATTTGTGTCAATTTTAACAGAGATATTGACAGTAACATCAACATTCATTATGATAATGGCAAGTGATAACATGTTTGATTCACATTTGTGATTATTGGTGAATGTAATACTTGGGGAGGGGAATATGTTAACGGATACACACGATCTTGAAACACCGCTTTTTACCAGTCGATCGTCAAAGATCTATGCCTGGGAGGGCACAAAACTACTCAAACTCTTTAATGACGAAGTTGATCCGAATCTCATTGAAAATGAAAAGCGCAATACCGTTGAAGCTTATACGAAAGGGGTCACTCGTGTCCAATGCTACGGTAAAATTACAATCGGGACACAAGAAGGCATCATTATTGAATGCGTCAAGGGAAAAACGCTCATAAGTCTCGCCGGCACAAAGCCTGCAATGGTCTTTAAAGTGCCGAAACTTATGGCAGAACTGCAACAATCGCTTCATGCTACACATACGACTGTTATTCGAAGCTATAAAGAGATGGTTTTCAGTGCACTCGATTCCAGTTACTTATCTTTTTTGACGCTTGCTGAGCGTCAAAATGTTATTGAGATCATCAGTCAATTGCCTGATGGCGATTCTATCCTGCATCTCGACTATCACCCTGACAACATTATGTCCGATGGCGAAACGGCCACCATCATTGACTGGATGACAGCTGCGCGAGGCGTACCTGCAGCTGATGTTGCCGCAACGCAGTATTTGCTTTCTGAAGGCGAAATGATTCCGGGACTCAATAAAGCCGTTCGTTTCACACTTGAGGCAATCCGCAAACAAATTTGCAAGTATTATATGAAAGCCTATAAAACGGCAACTGGCATGACCGATGAAGAAATCGCAAAATGGCGTTTGCCTTTTCTCATTGTAAGACTTGGCGTCTGGCATATCGACAGTGAAATAGAGGTTTTACAGCACAAAATCAAAGACGCTATTCATCGCTCAATGAAAGGATAATAAATATGAGCTTTCAAAGCATTCGACGACAAATAGAAACACTATCACCAGGGCTCACCGCTTCCGAAGAACGCGGATGCATTGTTTTGCGCGGTGAAGTTGACGATTGGCAGCTTGCCGTTCGCGCCGGCGAACTGGCAGTTGACAAAAAGCGCTATCTCGGTGTTATCAATCATATTACGTTGAAAGGTTTTACACAGCATCGTGAAAAACCAACGATTCAAGATACCGAACTGGCAGGAGCAACACCAGATGTCCTCATCATCGGCGGCGGCATAACCGGATGCGCAGCTGCACGCGAGCTCACGCAATACAACCTAGATATCTTATTGGTTGAAAGCAAATCCGATGTTGCCTGTGGTGCATCAGGTGCAAACGGCGGCGTCGTACACGTCGGAATCAATTTTTCAAAAAAATCGCAGAAACATCACTACAACCAGCGCGGCAACCGCATGTACGCCAATCTTTCCAAGCAATTAAACGTCCCCTTTGAACAAAAGGGACAAACGATGCTCTGTTTAAAATCGTGGGAAAAAATTCCCGTTTGGCTCTTAAAGCATAAATCAATAAAAATGGGAATTCCCGGCGTACAGTATCTTTCACGAGAAGCACTTCTAAAGCATGAACCTCACATTCCAGATTTTGTCATCGGCGGTATGTACATGCCTATTGGCGGTATTACGAATCCGTATGAACTCACCATTGCCATGGCTGAAAACGCCATTCAAAACGGCGCTAATATCATGCTGAACACTATGGTTACCGATATCACTGAAAAAGACGGTCATATTGAAAGCGTTCTTACGAATCGCGGTAGAATTTTTCCAAAACTCGTTATTAATGCAGCTGGTATTTATGCAGATGAAATTGCCGAAATGGCTGGGGACCGAACCTTTACGATCCATCCTAGACGCGGCACCGATATTATTACTGACAAGAAAGTCGGTTATATGGTAGAAAGCAGTATGGGCATATCGCCTTTTGCCATTATGCCGCATCAGCTAACCGTCGTTCCAAAAAATCCTGTTAAGCGCTTTCGCTATTATATGAAATCACTACTCGGTAAAAATCATACAAAAGGTGTCGGCCTTATACATTCGGTCCACGGCAATATGCTAATCGGGCCAAACGCTGTTGAAACACCAGACCGAGAAGATACTGCAACGTACCGTGAAGAAGTCGCCAGTATTTTGGAAGTACAGAAACAAGTCGCTGTGGGACTTTCAAATGCAGATATCATCGCTTATTTTACCGGTGTTCGCGCAGCAACATATGAAGAAGATTTTGTCGTGCGGAAAGGCATTTTTACAGACAATATTATCGAAGCCGCCGGCATTCAGTCTCCGGGCCTCACAGCCGCACCTGCTATTGCAGAAGATGTTGCAAAATGGGCTGTTGATTATTTAAGTCAGTCTACTGTTATAGAACGAAATGCTCATTACAACCCTAATCGCCAAAATCCGCCAAAAATGAGTAATCTGGACGATACTGCCCGACATGCCCTCATTAAGGAAAATCCTGACTACGGCATCATTATTTGCCGCTGTGAAGAAATCAGCAAGGGTGAAATTTTGGATGCCCTCAACAGCGAACTCTGCGTTCCTACACTGGATGGTATTAAAAGGCGCTTGCGCCCCGGCATGGGACGATGTCAAGGCGGATTCTGTGCACCACTGATTACGCAGATTATTGCTCAGCATCAAAACGTTAGTCTTTCTGATGTCCGTAAGCGCTCACAAGACGCCGTTATTCTCTATCATACGACAAAGGGAGGCAGATTATGAACAGACATGATGTCATTGTCATCGGAGGCGGCCCAGCAGGACTCGCCGCGGCGATTGCTGCTCATCGTGAAGGCGCCAGCACCCTACTCATTGAACGCGAGGCGAGGCTTGGCGGTATTCTCAAACAATGTATCCACGACGGTTTTGGCCTCGTTCACTTTAAAGAACAGTTAACTGGACCCGAGTATGCAGAGCGGTTTATTGAGGCATGTCACCAACAAGGATTACAAATGCTAACCCTTACTTTCGTGACTAAAATTGAGAAGCACGGTGATATTTTTATCGTTTCCATCGTCAATCGCAACGGTGTCAGCAAACATGCCGCAAAGTCAATCGTCCTCGCTACCGGCTGCCGTGAACGAACGGCAAAGCAGATCTTCATTCATGGTACACGCCCATCAGGGGTTTTTACTGCCGGTACCGCGCAGCATTATATCAATCTCCTCGGCTATATGCCGACAAAACAGTGTGTCATTCTAGGCAGCGGCGATATTGGCCTCATTATGGCGAGGCGCTTAACACTAGAAGGTGCTAAAGTCTTAGGTGTTTATGAAGCAAAAGCAACACCATCCGGCTTAACACGCAATATCCATCAATGTCTTTACGATTTCGATATTCCGCTGCACTTGTCGAAGACGGTCACACGCGTCTACGGCGGCGATCGTCTAACTGGTGTTGAAATTTGTGCTGTTGATTCCCAAATGAATCCGTTACCTGAAACCGCCGAATACATCGAATGCGATGCCTTAATATTGTCCGTCGGTCTTATTCCAGAAAACGAATTGGCAGAAACGCTCTCCGTCAAGCTTGACCCTAAAACAAAAGGGCCAATCTGCAATGAAGATTTTATGACAAGCGTCGACGGTGTATTCACTTGCGGCAACGCATTGCATGTCAACGACCTCGTTGACTACGTTTCTGAGAGTGGTGATATTGCCGGAGCTGCTGCTGCACATTATACACAGGCGCCGCACAGTGAAATAACATTTCACACAGGCCAAAATGTGGCTTATATTGTACCGCAGCAACTATCCCAGAAGGTAACAGCTGAAAAAACGGTCCTTTATTTTCGCAGTGCAAAGCCTATCGAACGCTGCCAATTGTTTATAAAAGTCAATAACGACATCGTTTATAAAAAATCGTATGCCTTTCTTAAACCGCCGGAGATGGAACGATTGCTGTTTGACTTCTCAGCACTGAATCTTCAATCCGACGATCACGTTACTTTTGAAATTGAGGAGGAGAGCCATGACCTGCATCATTTGTCCAAATAGCTGTCAGATGACTGTTGAAGCTTCAGGTGATACTTATAACGTCACAGGGCACAAATGCGCCCGAGGCAAAGCATTTGCAATCTCAGAAATAACAAATCCAACGCGAACGCTTTGTACGACCGTAAAAGTTAATGCTTCATATCTTCCGGTCATTTCTGTAAAAACATCTGGTCCCATCCCGAAAAATCGATTAATGGATGTCATGCACGTGCTTCATGCCATAACGGTAAACGCACCCCTCACATGCGGCGAAGTTGTCGTGCATGACATTCTCGGGTTGGGGGTCGATATCGTTACGACGACCAGTCTTTCAGATATTTCATCGTAAAGATGATTAAATTCATGTTACTTTCTGATTAGTTCGGATATAAATGTGCCAGAAGGAGGCACATTATGAACAAACTCGGTGAATTATTAGGATGGCTTACCGCCATTTTTTACGGCGCATCCGCTATATCGTTTTTTCTAAAGGCAATCTATCATCGTTATGCATCCACCATCAAAAACAGTCTGCACATTAATCGTCCTTACACTGGCCTCATGAAATTCGCCATTCGCTACCATCGCCTCTTTGGCGGTATAGCACTCGTCACCTTAGCCGCACACTTTTACATCCAACTGACAACGCGCGGACTCAATATCAGTGGCGCATTTGCAGCGGGATTACTCGTTTTACAGGCAATTTTAGGCGCTGTCGGTACCTATCTAGTAAAAGTTAGAAAAGGACTCTGGTTTTATTTACATCGTGTAACGGCTTTGCTTCTATTTATCGCCATCATTTTCCATGTGCTGAAAATATAATATAAAAACGCCGAAGTACATGCCCTCTAAATCGTTTTTCCAACGTTCGCTTTTTAGATGACATTGTTTTCGGCGTTTATTGCGTTTTTATCAGTATTTTATGTCATGTTATACTTCTTAATTGCTTACTTAATTAGACAGTGTACGCTTAACATATCGCTGTGTATACGGACAGATTTCGATACACTTGCCGCAAAGTGTTATCTCCTTATCAATTTTCTCTTTTGAAATGAGTCGTGCTGCTTCACGACATGCAACTGCATTGAAAAATGCATCACGGTCCAATTCCGAATGCCAAAGTTTGCCACTGACTGCTTTTCCGGGACAATACGTCTGACAACGATCACATGTACCACATTTTGATTCTTCTGTCGGCACACCGTATGAAAAGGGCATGTCCGTGAGAATCGAAGTCAATCGAATACCGGATCCGTATGTTTCATTAATAAATAGAGCACATTTTCCAATCCATCCAAGCCCTGCTCGCGTTGCGACCGTCTTATGCGGCAGCTCTGTTCTGTACGTCTCACTTTGTTGAACATATGTCGTCGTCTGCGCTTGTGCCTTAAACCCTTTCGATTGGATATAAGCTGCCCCTGAAGCGGCGATTTCATCAAGTCTTTTATTCAGCGCATGGTAAGTATCGTGGTAGGCATCTGTCGGCCCATTTTCAATTGCCTGAATGATTTCCGCCGGAATTTTAAGAGCAATGGCTATACCTGATGCATACGCGTTACCAATTGCCTTTAGATCGGCAAATCCCACTAGCGAAACACCTTGTTCTTCAAAATATTTTGTCATTTCTGTATTATACATATGCTATCTCCCATATTTTTTATGCTGCTCACTTTATCATCTCGATTATAATCGTTGCCAGATGCAATACCGCTTCTTGCAGGCTGCCAGAGCCCATCGTCTCCCTCCGCTTCTTTTATACTAAGACACCCCTTATTTCGTCTATATAATCCCATTTGTTGCTTGGCACCGTTCTTGCGATTTTAAATATTCAAATCGCTCCTCTGCCATTAATCCGCAATCTATTGCTTCCAAACAGCATACAACATTATCCGTTCAATGAAATGAGGAGAAATTAAATAAGTTAAGAAAGAAGGTGATCCTGGAAAAATATAATTCTATTGGGTACTTTTCGAGGACGATAATTTTTAGAAAGGGTGGTATTTAAGTATGAATGATACAAAGGTATCCGTCAAAGAAGGCATCTTATTAGCTGTCATTTTGACTGTTTTACTCGCTGCATTTTCCATCATTACAGGAAAAATAGGGTATACAGAAGCGTGGGCAGGCTACATGTTCTTCTGGTTCTGGTCAACGATTCGCCATTTTGAAAAAGAACTCGTCATTAGCGACTTTCTCAATTCAATTGTGGGAATCGCATTGGGATTTGGTGTATTCACAATATTACACACCTATGGCATGGCAGTATTTGAGTCGGTTACACTGTTGGTATTACTGGTTGTGCTCTTTTTTTCCATCACGAAAATCATTCCCTACATTATTGGAGACACAACATTTTTGTTTTTTACCGTTTTAACCTCACACGCTCTATTAAGCGATGCTAACTATGTGCAGATTAGTGCTTCTTATGTTTTAGGCGCAATTTTCTTTATTCTTACGATCAGTTTTGTGTTCAAATTAATGCATAAAACAGAGCCTTTTTCCGATTAACCGACATATCAACACCTATAAACACCCTCAGAAACTTGCAATTGCTTTGCCAACCGCAAAGCATTGCAAGCTTTTTTACTGTCTTCTCTGATGCTGATATAAAATGCCGTCCACCCAATTCTGCCGAATACACATTACCCTTTCCTGTACACCTATCTGAATGAAACCATTTTTCTCCAAAACGCGTCGAGAAGCCAAATTGGATTTTGCAGCCCCCGCCGTGATCTTCTTTAAGCCGTATCGTTCATAGGCTTCTTCGAGAATAAGTTTAACGCCTTGGCTCGCACATCCGCATCCTTGATGCGCCTCATCGACGCGATAGCCAATTTCGCCTGTTTTGCGACTCAGACCATCTGTGATTTGTAAATTAATACGACCTGCAAGGGCGCCCTGTGAATCGCGAATAAGATACATATAATAATCTCCGTCATGCTGTTCTGCCATTAAGGTATTCATAATCACGATAAACGTATCGTACTGCTGATAACCATTTGGTCTTTTTGGCAGGACCCTTTCGAAAAATGCTTTGTTTCGCGTTTCAAAATCAAAGATTTCTCGATATACCTGTTTCGTTACAATTTCTAACCTAAATACCATATCCATGAGTTGCCTTTACACCTCTATCTTTACTGTCTGCCTTTAATTTTAATCTGAGCTTTTTATCTTTACGTCCCCGTCTATCTTTCATCTAGATGGCTAGTGTCAATACCGCGCTGATACTGTACTAGCTCGAACAGTCCGCTAACCGATCCTTTAAAACTCCAAAACCATTTCATACTGACCGATATATGCTTTCATGCCATGAACTTCGAGAAGCGCAATTAACGGCAAATAATCTGTTTCAATATTTAACATGCTGATTTTATCCGTCTTAAGTGCATCCGCCATGCAAAAAATCAGGTCGGTACCAATTCCCTGACGACGGTACGCCATGTCAACGGCAATTTGTGCAATATCACCAGTTGCCTTGTCCATAACGCCATAACCGACAATTCTGTCTCCCCGTCTTGCAACCATATACAAATATTGATCCGGCGTTGCATGAATCGCCATTTCATCATTTTGCCATGATGGCTGAATATCCCCAAACGCTTGCACTGCGCGAAAGTCAATCGCATCAACAGCTTCAACAACAGCAGCATGTCGAGGCTTTATCAGTTCTACCGAGCCCCGAAAACAAGTAAAAGTACGAATGGTTTGAAAACCCTGCTCACGATATAGTTTAACAGCATTTTCATTGGTATCAATGACCTCCAGCAGGTAACGCTTAATCTTCGCCGCACGCATTGCTCGTTTTGACCTTTGAAGCATTTCACTGGTCAAACCCTGCCTTCTGGCATCCGGCACAACGCCTGTACCAACATCATATGCCGTCGGTATGCCTTGCCACATACGATAACCATTTAGGACGAACCCTACCAGTTTTCCTTCTAAAAATGCCCCGTAACTAAGCTCTGGGTGATAGCTGCGCCTGTCCAGCATTAATGCCAGTTTCCACAATGGCACATCAACTTGTACTTGATAGTCCGAAAAGGCTTCAACAAATGCCTTATGGATCATTTTATGTGAGATGCCGTCAAGGGTTTTAATCACCGTGTTCGGTTTCACTTCCCCACCTCCTTGCCAGTTGTTCCTTTGAATGCCGTTCACGCATCACGCTTATTGATAAATCGTCTTCCCAAGTACGTTTGAACAGTTATCAAAGCACCTGTGGTTTCTTGTTCATTTTACCTTATTCTCACGATTCTGGAAATACTGAACTTCAATAATTGCCAACCGTCTTCACTTCATGTCATATGTAAAAACACCTCACCATCTTCAAATGTGCAAAATCACATTTAAGTCATAATGAGGTGCTGTCAGTAGTGTTCAGACCGTTACTCGGCTTCTGTATGATGCTGTTCCCGCTGGGCAATTTCATTGGTATCTAATGTATTACGATAGACAACATGCTTATCAAATAGGAATTCCGTTACCAAATTGCATGCCATATTCAATCCTGTTGCAGCATATTCATTCCACAGCAGTGCAACGACCAGATAGTTGCCTACATAGGTGGATAAAGGCGTAAAAACGCAATAGTAACCAAATACCTTGAGCATCGCAATTGGTACATTTGCAGCCGATTTAAACGTATACCGCCTGTTGAGTGTAAAATTCCACAGCACTGATAAAATTAGCGCAATGAGATAGCTCGTCCAGTAAGGTAATCTGGCAATTTCATTTAATAATGTAAAACTTACGATCTCAATAACCCCGGCACTAATGGAAAACATGACAAACTTCGCTGTACGGTAAAATTCTTTACGATCACTTTTATGCATATCAGCCACCGCTCTTTTTGGAATATTTTTTTAAATAGACAAAACGCATCAAATTTGCATCCAGCCATGACAAGTTTACAAAATCACCTAGCGCATGTGTATGCAGATAGGCAACACACGCCTTTTCTGTTAAAAGCGTCAATGCGTCCCCGTCCGCTTTGTCTACTGCTTTGCAAACAGCACCGAGGTTTTTAACCAGCACGGCGTCTTGAGTTTCCAATGCTTTACCCACGGCTTCTGCACTCGCCGGTACAGCATAGAGTTTTGGACCAATCATCTGAGCCATGTCGTCAAGCTGCGCTTCGATGACTGCTGATGCCTGTGATGTTCTTATTGTCGCTGGATGACTGGTATAAGCCAAATATTGAAAGGATGGCGCCAAGCTATCGACGATGGCTTTAAGCGCAGATCCTTCTGATACTTGAGTAGGTTGTCCCGACGTTGAAGGCTGTCCGTGACAAGCTGCTTTACAAACTTCTTCCAGCTTCATCGCGCGTTCAAATGCCTCTTTTTCATCTTTGCCAACGATAAGGGCGCCGTGCTGTGCCATTAAAATCGCATGGGCACCTGTCGCAAGGGAAGCCTTTACATTTTTCATCAGTTTTTTGGAGCCGGGAAGCCCATATTTTGAAAGTGCGATACCGCCAAGTGCCGCCTCTTCTTCATCAGTAAGCTTCAATCGGTCAAATCCCGCTAAACCAATTGCAGATGCATACATTTGATGCGTGTGAATAACAAAACCGGCATCTGGAAATTGTGCATAGGCTGCTGCGTGAACCCCCTTTTCCGATGAAGGCTTACGGCTTCCCTCCCAGTTGCCGCTCTCTGCATCATAAACAACAATATCTGCCGCCGTCATCTGTTCATAGCTAAGCCCACTGGGGGTTATTACAAATGTTTTATCGCCTGTTCGACAGCTGACATTCCCCCAGGTTCGCGCGACAAGTTTCGATTCTAGCAATTTCAAACCAGATTCTGCAACAATTGTCTTGGCTGTTTCTACCGTCATCATCCAATCACCTCAATATGTTCAAAGACTCTATCAAACGCAGCAATCGCTTCATCAATTGACGCTTCATCATAGGCGGCACTGGTATACATGCGATTCCCGGCCAAGGTAACGAGCCCCTCCGCCATATAAGCTGCACCCATGTGCTGCATTTCGGCTTTTCGGACAGAGGTTTCTTTAAGAATATTTGGAATTTGCCATGGTTTCGACCATCTAATGGCAAAGTGCATCGTCCCAACAGTATCCAAATGGCAAATGGAACCGACATTGTAGGCGACAAATGGCAGCTGTCGTTTATTAATAAGCCCCTTTAAACCGTCTGTCAGCCGATCACCTAGCGCCGCCGATTTTTCGCAGGCACCCGTCCTTTCGATTTCACATAGTGTATGATAACCTGCGCAGCAGCTAATTGGCGTCGCCGCCATGGTGCCGCCGACGAGCGCTTTTTTACCATGACCATCCAACCCCGCGCCTAAGAACTTCATGACGTCGCGTTTCCCGCCTAGTGCACCTGCACCTGGATACCCGCCTGCAATTACTTTTCCGAAAACCGTCAAATCCGGCGTTACATCAAAATATGCCTGTGCCCCGCCAACACCCATTCTGAAACCTGTGACGACTTCGTCAAACACCAATAGCGCACCATAGCGGTCACATAGTTTCCTAACACCCGCTGGAAAATCAAAATCAACCGGTCTAGTACCGCTTTCCGGTCCAATAGGTTCAAGAAAGACAGCTGCGGTGCCGCCTCTAAGCTGATTGAGCTTTAAAACGCGTTCCAGATCATTTAGATCATTGGGAAAAAATTCTTGTGTATGTTTAAAGATAAAGCCCGGAACACCAGCAGATTGAAGCCCTTTTGTGCCCGGTATTCTGATGCCGTATGCCAGCTGATCACTCCATCCATGATAAGCGCCGCCCATTTTAACAATATTCTTATGCTTGGTTGCCAGTCTCGCAACGCGAATAGCCCCCATACACGCTTCTGTTCCCGATCCAAACATACGAACCATATCGACGGAAGGAACGAGCTCAACTATTTTATCCGCAATTTTATACTCATATTCGTGAAACAGTCCCGTTGACGGCCCACATTCATTCAAGAGCGCTTCAACTTTTTCTCTAACGACCGGCGGATTGCTGCCAAGCACTGTCGGTCCTCCCGCTTGTAGGAAATCATAGTACGTATTCCCGTCAATATCATAAAGGCGATTTCCATCAGCTTTTGTAAATACCAGTGGAAATGGATAGTTAAAGGCAAGATTGTGCTGGACACCTCCCGGAATGACGTCCATTGCCTGATTGACCATGGCGTGCGATCCCGCACATTTCTTACCGTAATATTCTGCTTCATATTGCGCAAGTGCTGCTTTGCCAATACTGTGTATTGGTTTTTGTATCAATGCATCTAATTGTGCCGTTACTGTTTTGGCATCGACATATCGATAAGTTTTCATTTCATTGCCCTCCCGTTTTTTATCTATCACGCGATCAGTCACCGATCATTGCGTATTAAGTGCTTTAAAGTGTTTTTTATTTGATTGGTAAAGCGTTTTAAAAACTTGGTATTGATGGTCATAAATGACCTTTGTATCCGTATTGGGGTGATAAGTTTTTTGTATTGGAATAAATTGGCGTACATCTTCTAGCTGACTGATGATGCCCAGTCCAACACCGGTTACAGCTGCCGCTCCGACGGAACCGACATTTTGAGGATTTTCCACAGTTTCAATGGTTCGCCCCGTCATATCCGCCAGCATTTGGCACGTTACATCGGATAATGCCCCGCCGCCGACAAACCTTATGGCATCTGAAGTTTTAACTTTTCGATCCTGACTTTCGAGCATCCAGCGAAGATGGTAACAAACGCCTTCGAGAACTGCCCTGATCAAGTCCCGTTTCCCCGTATCGAGACGAATGTTAAAAAACATGCCTGCGGCATTGGGATCCTCAAAGGGACATCGATTCCCATGAAGCCACGGTGTAAAAATAACGCCGTTAGATCCCGGCGGCACTTTGCCAACCGTTTCTGTCAGATAATCGTAAAGGCTCGTATAGATTTTTTCCTGCGTTTCCGCAACGTGTTTTTTTTCAAGATAGATACCGATTTCATCCAGTGCCAAGTGATCTTTTACCCATTCAAGACATTTTCCAGCCGTCTCCATTTCGGCGAAATAGTTGAAACGGTCCTCCTGAGCTCCTATAATAGCAGCGATCATCGCTTGTGTATCCACACGCTGTTTGTCAACAACCGTCGATACCCATCCTGAAGTTCCCGAATAAATATGTGTCTCTCCCGGTGTGGTACACCCAGCGCCAATGCCGATAAGCGATGCGTCTCCACCGCCGCCAAACACGGGCGTTCCCTTTGCCAGTCCAAGCTCTTTAGCCGCCTTCACCGTTAGGCCGCCGACAAGCGTCGTCGATTTTACGATTTCCGGCAAATGACGTCGATTCACTTTTAGCATTTTGCACAGTGATTCACTCCAGCCCCGTTTGCCTTTTCGCGTATCATAAAGAAATGTTGCAAAGGCAGAATCTTCTGTCATCACATACTTGCCTGTACAGCGTCCGATAAGATATTCCTTTACATCCAGCCATTTATGGATGCGCTTGTAAACTGCAGGTTCATGGTTTTCTACCCATTTATACTTCCAGACCGGGTCTTTAACGCTAGATGATACCGCACCCGTCAACACAAGGCTCTTGGCCAATTTCGATATATTCGCCCCGGCAATCTGGATGCCATGTGCCATCCCTGCTTTTATTTCTGCTTTTGCACGCTGGTCCATATAGCTCATAGGCCTGCGGAGTGCCATGCCGCTTTCATCAATCAAGACAAGACCCTGCATTTGTGAGCAAAAAGATATCCCCTCAATTTCCTCCGGCCTAACACAGCCGTTTTGAAACAGCGCTTTGGTCGTTTCACACATAGCGTGCCACCATTCATCGGCATCCTGCTCAACACCGCCATTTGGCAAAACATATAGCGGATAACCCATCTGAGCACTTTCAATGAGTTCAATCGCACTGTCAATCCTAAAAAGGCATGTTTTTACCCCTGTCGTCCCAATATCGTAAGCAATGGTATATTTCATCGTTTCCCCCTAACGCTTATGTGGAATCTGACTTTGTTCTGTGGTAAAAGCAGACTCAAAGAACTTGAGCAGCTCCTGTACCACGCGTTCGTCATCCGCTAACATCTCCTCACCGCAATATATTTTAAAACGCTCTCGATAATACTCACAACTGTAAGAAAACTGAAGCATCGTCAGCATGTTGTCAAAGAAAAATGCAAAGAGTCTAGGATTAATATCTTTACGAATATCGCCATCTTCTTGTGCCTTTGCAATAAAGCCGACATAAGCTCGTGAAGAAATACCTTCTATTTCCGCAGCAAGCGTCGCAGCGTGCCGCTGACTGCTGCCCGCTGTAATTTCATGATATAACACATTGTAATTGGGGTTTTCTTTTGCGCTTCGCTGAATGGCCCTAATTAATTTTTCAGCACGCACAAGTATTTTGTCATCACCCTGAATGGCTTCCTCTATGGCAGCTTCGAGCGCTCTCAGCGCCTGCTTTAGACAGGCTTTAAAAAAACCTTCTTTCCCATCATAATATTTGTAAAGTACGCCCACACTGACACCGGATTTCTTTGCGATGACATTGATATTGGCTTTATCGGGCCCATGTGCTGCAAATTCTGATATCCCCGTTTCCAAAATTTCCTGCAGCTTTGCTTCACTCAATTTTTTTAGCATTTATCGCCACCTAATTTTCATTGATTTTTTTAAAATTCATTTCCTTATTAACCACTGACGTGAATACTCGCTCACGTCTTGAAGATAGTATACCATATTCTTATATGAATTTGAATACAAATCGATTCAATATTCTGAAATTTCACAAATACGGAAATGGCATCATTCAATTTCCTCAAATGTGCCTAAATTGTCATTTTAAAGTTTCACTTAAGCTTTCTCTGTTAAACTTACCGAAAAGAACACCTTTCACTTTCTAGAGCACTTATAAAAATAGATGCGCAAATTGCATTATTCGCATTTTTAGCCTTTACGACAATCGGTATCATTTTCAAGAGATGGAATATCGTTTGATTGTCGCAAAGGATTAACGAAAGGTTACGATGCAATTTCCCTAAATAACAAACCGATAAACGATATTATTACAAATGTTACAGGAGGCAATCATGAAACGGCGAAAACAATTAACAAATATTCGATTGGGAGTATAGTTACTGTCACTGACTTTGATCGCAGCAGGAATCTTATATGGCCTGCCATTTTGGCAAGGCTCACTCATCGCAGCAACACTCTTGATGGGACCTGTATTTTGCGGCTGGATTTGTCCATTCGGCATACTCCAAGATTTAATGATCAGGTTATCCAATAGGCTTCACATCAAACGTAAAGTACTGCCTGAAAAAGTACATCGCGCATTAAAACCCCTGCGCTATCTCTTGTTTGGCATTTCCATCTTATTGGCCGTTGATTTTATCTTCACTTTATTTAGTTTTGATCCGCGTTCTGGTTTTGAAATGTTTTTAGCCGGCAATACGGTTACCGCTATCGGATGGGGAATCATCGCCGGCTTTCTATTATTGGGGCTGTTTTATGAGCGTCCTTTTTGCAACACATTATGCATTGAAGGTGCAAAATACGGTCTTTTAAGTATTGCTAAGCCTTTTGCTGTCGTTAGAAATAGTGAGTCATGTATCAGCTGCGGTCTCTGTGATCGCGCTTGTCCAATGCACTTGACAGTTTCAACGGCAGATCAGGTGCGCTCACCACAATGCATCAGCTGTATGAACTGCGTTGCCGCCTGCCCAAAGGATGACGCACTTTCTTTTCGTATCGCCCCATATCCAAAGCGACAGATCCAACTCATTGCGACAGCCGCGATATTGTTCATTGTCTTTTTTGTCAAGTTTGGCGGACTCAATCAAACAGCGGATCTCTCCAGTATCACTATTGACGATCTTTCAATTGACACCGAAACCCTTTCAAACGGCGGTGATGCAACCGGTGTTGCCAACGGCACATACATCGGCACAGGCACTGGATTTCGAGGCACGATGAGCGTTGATGTCACCGTCGAGGACGAAGTGATCACTGCTATTCAAATAACAGACATGTCCGATGATGCGCGCTGGCTGAATCGCGCCTACAATACCGTGGCTTCCAGCATTATCAGCGAACAGACTGCGAACGTCGATACCGTTTCAGGTGCTACTTATTCTTCAATGGGGATTAAAGAAGCTGTCTCAGATGCACTGGTCTCAGCAGGCAGTACAGTTGCTGAAGTTATTGAAAACGATGTGGATACAAGCAAACGGCAACACAGTCGCAAAAGCCGCGATCACGCTTTTTAGCACGACAAAAATCCCCCCTGCACTCAGGCCATTTATCTAGCGGTCTTCATCAATCGATTAGACTTTAAATCTAACGTTTGTGACAGTCCCTTTTTAAATGCGCTTTGACAGCAGGGGGGTATTATTTGATTTGATAGCATCCCATTTTATGATCCATGATTCTATGATGCATTCTTCTATTGCAGCATCATATATTCTGATTCTATTGCAACCTCTACCTCTAAATGTATTCTTTATAAATATTCAGTTCCGTACGCGCTTCATAGAAATCAGAGAGCTTTGCGCCAAGTGTTTTAAAGTGCTCTGTTTGCATATGATTGTTCAATGCTTCCATTGACTCCCATTCTTCGATAAACGTCATTATATTGGCCTTTTTAATATCTTGACATAAGGTATACGAAATACAGCCTTTATCCATTGCTCGCGTCTTTTCAATGAGTTCCTTAACAACTGCCAGATAGGCGTCCATTTTACGCTCATCAACATACTGTTTTGCAATAACTCTAATCATTATTATACCTCCTATTTTTCAATCACCTTAATCAACCTGTTTATTTTAAAGTTTATCATAGCCTCAAATCAATTGGGAATAGTTTATTTAATCAAAAACTGCCTCCCTGGGCAGAGAGGCAGTTTTTCGCCGCGGGGCAAATGCGGCTTTATTTTATATTATTAGGTAGGTTGTTGGTCTATTTATATGGGTAGTACGGGTGGTATCATTTATTATTTGACTTCAGGTAATTCAAATGATTTAAGGTTTTCAAAGACGTATTTCTTTTCGCCGCGCTCAATGGCTTCAACAGTTGCGACAACTTGGTCATTAACCGGTGTTGCCACGCCGTATTTTTTACCATAGTCGCAAACGACGCCATTAATCGCTCTAATTTCTGTCTTTTTACCTTTTTCTAAATCTTGAAGCATACTCGCTTTCAATTTGCGATGCGGCCCCCACATATTGTGGTAAACCGGATCATTACTTGCCATTTGTTCACGATTTTCAAAGTAAAGGAGCGTCCCAATGTCAAAACCTTGCATTGGCTCCATTTTAATACCGGCTGCTCTGCCGACTTTGATACATTCGTTTGCAATGTGCTTAACACAATCCAATGCTGCACGATCATCCAATATATCGCCGAATTCACAGCCAAGTGCCGCTGACATACCGCTAAACGTAGAGTTCACCAATAATTTTGTCCAGCGAATACCCATCAGATTTTCGAGAAGCAGTGTTGGACACATGCTTTCAAGGACTTTTTGGACTTCTTTCAAGCGTTCGGTTACGCCGCCGTTCATTTCTCCAAGTTCCATCGTCATACGATCCGGATTGGATGTCAATTCTGAAACGCCCGGTTCACGCCACGTTGCGCCCCAGCCTACAGTTCCGCCAATTGTTCTTGCTTCGCCAATGACATCTGCAACTGCTTGTTCAGGTACGCCGTTTTGAAGTGTCAGTACAATACTGTTTTCATCAATGTGTGCAAGGACTTGTTTCAGTGCTGTTTCATTGAAGGTTTGTTTGACCATGTAGATAACTAAATCATAAACGCCAGTCATTTCTTCAGGCATTAAGGCTTTGACGGGAACATTAAATGATACAGTGCCGACAACTGTCGCACCCTTTTCATTCAACGCTTTAACGTGTGCAGCATTTGCATCAATTAAATCAATTTGATACCCTGCTTTTGTAATATATGCGCCGAGTATGGTTCCGAGAGAACCGGCGCCCATTACTGCAATTCTCATAATTTCCTCCTTGTAAGATAAATATAGGGTAACGGTTCAATTACCGCCCCGAATGTTCTTTGATAATTTCAAATCTATAGTTCAGATGGATCACAGACACCTTCCCTTGATTTTACTAAACATCGTGCT
>NZ_JAHBCL010000087.1 GCF_018390735.1 Fusibacter paucivorans | reverse complement strand
AGGCTCTACACGCCGATCGTTCTACGCCTAGTTTGATAGGAGATATATACCAAAAAAAACATACCTCGATCAAACTGGTATGTTTCAATTATACGAACACGCCGATTCCCAACATTCCTTCTGATGTCACATGCCTTGCGCGGCAAGTCATGCGCCACTTTTTCCGCTAAGGCGTTAAAAGGAAGGAACGATCGGGAATCGCGGGAACGTTAGCAGACATCCTAAACATGGGTAAAAAGTGGCATATATTACTCGATAAATATTGACATGGGAAGATATTACACATATAGTTATAATATGAGTAAATATATAGAAATATTACCTGCAAGGAGAATGCTATGAGCAATAAATTAGATCTTTTACCCCCAAAATTCAATGGTAGTGTTATAGATATTGAAACAAAATCTATATTACGAGAAGCTGCAAAAGCTAATAAAAAATTGGCAGAACTAAAAGGATATTCAGAAATTGTGCCTAATAAAAATATCTTAATAAATGCAATTACAATTAATGAAGCCAAAGAAAGCTCCGAGATTGAAAATATCATAACAACTCATGATGAGTTATTTACAGCATTATCAAAATCAGATGTTTTGCTAGGAAGGGCTAAAGAAGTAATCAATTACAAAGAAGCATTATGGAAGGGGATCGATTTAATTCTCGAGAGGGGTATTCTGACAACAAATATGATTGCTGAAGTTCAGAGTGTTATTGAAAAGAACAAAGCTGGGATTCGGAAACAAGGTGGTACAAAACTAGTTAATGAGCGTACTGGCGAAGTCGTGTATACGCCTCCTGAAACAGAAACTGAAATACGTGATTTATTATCAAATTTAGAAAAATATATAAATGAAGACGATGAAATAGACTCATTAATTAAACTTGCAGTTATTCACTATCAATTTGAGAGTATCCATCCATTTTATGACGGAAATGGTAGAACGGGTCGAATTTTAAATGAACTTTATCTTGTAATGAAAGGACTATTAGATTCGCCAATTCTATATCTTAGCAAGTATATACTTTCAACTAAGAATGAATACTACAAGCTGTTAAACGGTATCCACAACGAGGGAAATTGGGAGGATTGGATTCTTTATATACTGAAAGGCATTCAAGAAACATCTGAAAAATCATTAATGATACTAAAACAGATTAATAAATTGATTGATGATACAAGTGATGAAATAAGGCAGAAACATCCTAAAATCTACTCAAAAGAACTTGTAGAAATTATATTCACAGAATTTTATACAAGAATAAACAATGTAGAAACGGGTCTTAATGTTACAAGAAAAACTGCATCAAATTATCTAAATGATCTAGCAGAGAGTGGAATTTTAAAAACCGAGATAAGAGGTAAAGATAAATTATTCATAAACATAAAGCTAATGGACATTATGAGAACAATGTAACGGACGATCTGCTAAACCAGCTAATTCTTGTCAAGTATCTGATCAAAAATAGTATTCCGGCTGAATTTAGGGCATGCTAAACAAACCTGTAAATATCAGGTCAAAAAATGATAAAATTATATTATCAGAACT
>NZ_JAHBCL010000086.1 GCF_018390735.1 Fusibacter paucivorans | reverse complement strand
GGAGACCAGCTATGAAAAGTCAAGACTAAAATAACCGGAAATTCACTTTAATCAGTAGGTCTAAAAAAGGGCAACTTTAATAAGACTCCCTAAAAGGCAGTTTTCAAAATCTATCGATATTTGATGTGGTGCTAGTCGAGATTGAACTCGACTTTGTCAGTAAGCATTTTGTGAATGACTCTGACAAGCTTGCCGGCACAGTGTCCTAAGGTATTGTAGTGGCTGCGACCTTCGGCTTTTTTGGTATCATAATAAGCTTTAAATGTGTCGTTGTTACGAACAACATTGTATGCAGCATTAATCAATGCATAACGGAGAACTCTAGATCCTCGTTTCGACATACGTGTACGACTGGCTTGGAAATTTCCTGACTGGTAAACAGAGGGATCAAGGCCAGCAAAAGCTAAAAGTTTTTTAGCACTGGAGAAGCGTCTGATATCACCGATTTCTCCGAGAATCATGCCACCGTTGATATACCCAATACCAGGGATGGTCATGATAACTGAATTGAATGAAAGGACAATGCTTTTCATTTCGGACTCAACACTTTGTAACTGGCTATCCAATAACTCGATCTGTTCGATTGAATGAGTTATTTGAATAGATAAGGATCTGTCACTAGAGCCGACAGACTTCTGTGCGAGAACTCTTAAATCTTTTGCTTTATCCTTCTTAAAGTGGCCGTGGGAAGCTTTTTCAAGAAGTTTGGCAAGATGGGTCATATGCATAGAAGCAATGGCTTCTGGCGACGGTGCTTCTTTCAGAAGGCGGTAACAAGCCTTTTGATGTAGACCTGACTTGAAGAAGTACTGGAATTCAGGAAAAACCTGATCCATGTAAGAAGTCAGTTGAATCTTCAACCGGGTACGGTTTTTGACTAACTTCTGGCGGAAACGTCCAAGATTCTTCAGCTGCATCAAGTCGATATCTTCTAATGTGAAGAAACGATGATCATGCAGCATAAGGGTCTTAGCAATAACAAAGGTGTCAACCTTGTCAGTCTTGGTTTTGCGAATGTTATTCTTACGCATAGCTGAAGTCTGAAGAGGGTTGATGAGGCACACTTTATAGTGCCTAGAGACAAGAAACTGAATAAGGTTGTTGCCATAGTGAGCCGTGGATTCAAGACCAATGATGAGGCTGTTCTTATTGAAAGACTCAATAGAAGAGAGCAGTTTGTAGAAGCCATCATTGTCATTCGTAAATTTGAAAGGCTCTAGTAGTACTTCACCTTCAGAAGATAAGGCTGCGGCGAAGTGGTTGAATTTGGCGATGTCTATGCCAAGGTAGATCATGAGGATAAATCCTCCTTTCAATTTATTGATACCGTGACATCCACCATCAATTATCATCGTAGACTTGATTGAAATAAGCACTCAAATGTATGGCACATCCAGCTAATAAACAATTCAGATAAAGTAAGCGGCAATACACTCCTGGTGAGTAGTCAAAGCTACAGAATAAAATCAAAAGTACCACAGTATCTGAATGTATTATAGTCACAGATTAAAATGAAAGGAAAGTATGATGATTGCTTCTATATTAATCATACAAG
>NZ_JAHBCL010000085.1 GCF_018390735.1 Fusibacter paucivorans | reverse complement strand
GAAAGACTAACTATAAAAAGTCAAGTCTTAAAAAAAATAATTCCAAGGAATAATTATTGAATAAAAATGCATGACAAAAAGACCTAATCACTGGATAGGCTACACTATGTCTAAGCCACCCCAAGGTTACCTGTTCATTTGAGAATCATAAGGAACATTTTGCGTTAAAATAGCATGAATGGTATTGCACATTTTTCTAGCAACGGCATTAACAGCAACAAAGTGGTGTTTTCCTTCAGCACGTTTTTTCTCATAATAAGCTTTGAATACAGGATCATTATTTGAAGCAATGAAAGCAGCACTGAAAATAGCAGTTCTGAGGTGTGGAGAGCCACGTTTGCTCATTCGATTACTAGTACTGCTGTATTCACCAGATTGTGATACAGTGGCATCTAATCCTGCATAAGCAACAAGCTTTGCTGGTGTCGAAAAACGCTTGATATCGCCTATTTCACCAAGGATTACGGCAGCATTAACAGGTCCAATACCTGGAATAGTTGTTATGGGCGAATTGAGCTTTTGGAGCAACAATTCTAGCTCAGATTCAATATTTTGTATCTGAGATTCAATGAAATTTAACTGCTCTATAATCATTTTTAATTGAAGGCTAAAACTGTCTAAAGCAATCTTTATTCCGAATGAATTTGGAGCCAAAGTGGATAATGCCTGAATTTTTCTTTGAGCAAATTTTTTCATACGAAACTGTTCTAAAGCTTCATTCAACTGATTTGCAGTAATGCTTTCAAAGTCAGATGCGGAAGAAAAGTGTAATAGAATTTCTTTAGATGTCTTACCAAAGATATTTGAAAAAACCGTTTCATATTCAGGAAATACTTGATCTAGTACAGCAATTGCTTTTCGTTTTAGATCACTGGTAGATTGAATAAGATAGTTTCTAAAACGAGACAAATTTCTTAGTGATAGCATTTCATCATTTGCTAGAGTCGTTTCAAGAAAATCGCCGTAGCGAATAAGTTCTGCTATGAGCAACGAATCAATGATGTCAGTCTTACGCTTTCTTATTTCAGTTCCTTTTCTCCAACCATCGGTTTGTAATGGGTTGACCACGTAGACTTTTAAGTTTTGATCAATGAGAAAAGAATATAAAGATAGCCAATAGTGACCAGTAGCTTCCATACCGACTTCGATTTCGTCGTAAGAATCCACAAAATTCTGAAGTTTGTTTATGAGAGCTTCACCACCTTCAAGCGTGTTGTTAAAAGAGAAAGCTTTAAATAGCACTTGGCCCTTTTCGGATATGAGACTAGCGACATGAGTACGTTTTCCGATATCGATTCCTAAAAATAGCATAACATCACCTAGAAAAAATATTTTAGATAGATCCACTTATCTGATAAACGTTACTGCCTTATTCGATATACGAAGTACTCTACTTGAGAGTCAACATCTAACTTATTCGTAATCAGTTTATCAGAAAGAGGTGTCAGTCTTTCAATAACGAAGTCAAGCTTCAAGGAAGCTACAGACATCACTCTATCTAATAAATTAATTATACATGTAAATGTATAATTGTTGATAGCTTTAAAGGTTATAGGTCGTCCTTTAAAACCTAAATACATTATATAAGGAAGA
>NZ_JAHBCL010000084.1 GCF_018390735.1 Fusibacter paucivorans | reverse complement strand
AGCCTGAATTATTCATGAACCTATGATCAACTTCAAAATCAAAAATGACATTATTTTTTGTGTGTTATTTTCAGAATTACATGAGTCTGCCCTAAAAAAGGTTAGACTTATCCCGTATATGCCAATTTTGTGATTTTAAGTTGCCAAAGAACATGGATTATTGCTATTCTAGCTGAGGAAGTCGTCTTATATTTTCAAGCGTTTCATAAAAGGCTTCTTTATAAGGGCAACTGCTACACAGCTTGAAATAAATGTATCTTGCTGCTTTTACGATTTTTGAAGCGACCTTAAGCAGCTTTAACCGAATGGTGTCGATCTGCATCTTTTTCATGTTTTTCGGCAAGACCAATCGTCTGAAATAATTGAACAGATTATATGCCAACACATGAAGCCCTAGACGATTGGCGTTAGTTACTTTATTTTTACTGCTTGTAGAAGCAAAGTCGAACCCAGATTTGCCTTCTTTGATGAAGTTCTCCATGGTACCACGGTTGCGATAGTACATCAGTATTTCTTCAGGACTCAAATCCATATTGGTGACAATGAACGAATACTGATAGGTTAACTGATTATAAGGTTTTTCCACTTTTACAACGACTCTACGAGGATAGTCCCATGTGCCGGCTCGATAATAGAACTCATCATAGCAAACGACAGCATCGATCATATTGTCCTTTGTTGCTTCAAGTATTTCTTCATCAAGATGTTTGGCGTTTGAATATAATACGCTATTTGCTTTTAAACGAATCGCATAGGATACCCCGTTTGTTTCGCATTGTTTGAATAAATCCGGCGTAGCAAAGCCACTGTCGCCTCTCAAGAATAATTCTACATCAGGATAGGACTTGTCATATTCATCAAGTAAAGGTTGCATGAAATGGACAACACCGGTAGAACTATAGTCAGTTCCACCTCGTAATTGTGCTTTCAACAGATCCCCGGTCAATCCATCGTAACATAACAAGGGGTGATAACCGTGAGCCCTGTAATGATAGTTGAAACCTTCACCCTCTTGTTTGCCAAAAGTCTTCAACAGGGTGGAATCCAAATCGAGCAACACTTGTTTTGGACATTTGATCGCATATGCTGAGGCTCTCATGGACTTTGTGATTTCATTGAACTGAGAAAGAGTTTTTTCGTTCATGCGATTCCAAAATCTTGATAAGGTCGGCTGTGAAGCAAGTGCTTTTTTATCAAGTATGTTTGCGAATACGGGTTCGTTCGTTAATTCATCGGCATCATCTTCTTCAAAATAACCGGCAATAATCTGATACACAAGCTGTAAGAGATTTTTATCATCTTTGTGAAACCGATTGGCCATGTCATCAGTCTTGAACTGGCTGACATGTTGGTGAAAGCCAAATTTATGGGCAAATTCTTTGATGAGAAGAAGTCCTGAATCGGAAGATAAATCACCGCCATTGAAATTTATTTTGATTTTACTGTTGCTTTCAAGTTGAAGTACATTTACACTAGACATGAAGAGTTTCTCCTTTGTTGTTTGGTGTTGTGGTGACTTCATTCTAACAAAGCTGGAGCTCTTCTTCTATTGTTTTGGCTTCACTTTTCAAGTGAAAAGCAAAAGTAATCAAAAACATTGTTATTGTGCGGCGCCAAGCGCCGTTTGAATAAACTGGATGAATAATTCAGG
>NZ_JAHBCL010000083.1 GCF_018390735.1 Fusibacter paucivorans | reverse complement strand
TGTTTATGGTAATCTAAAAATACAATGAATGGCAGACAAAAATACAAAAAAATAATTGCCAGTACAATCTCAATCTTATACCCTTGAAGTGACCAAACTTTAAGGAGGAAAGGACGTGCTAGCAATTACTCAAGTCAATTATATCCGAAAACTCTACTTCGATAAAGGAAAATCCTTCGCCGAAATTGAAAAAGCTACTGGACATAACTACCGCACGATTAAAAAATATGTAGAACAAGAAGATTTCAACGAACCACTTGTAAAAAAGACGTCACAAACAAAATCAGATTTAATCAAACCATTTGTTAGGGATATCCTTTTAGAAGATAAAAATCTCAAGAAAAAACATCGACACACTGCCAAAGCGATTTATAAAAGAGCTCTTAGGGAAAAACCTGAACTCTGCCAAGTGGCCGAAAGGACCATGCGAAACATCGTCAAACAAGAACGATTAAAGCTCTATGAAGATGCGCCTTGCTTCCTTGATCTTAATCACCCTGGCGGTGAGGCTCAAGTTGACTTCGGTGAAATCTACGTTATTAAAAATGGTGTAAGAAAACTTATGCATGAGCTGGTGCTTTCATTTCCCGCCAGCAACGTTGGTTACTGCCAAGTGACGAGATCCGAAACCATGGAAGCTCTAATGGAATCACTTGTGGCCATCTTTGGATACACTGGATTTGTTCCGAATAAGATCTGGTTTGATCAAATGGCTGCAGCCTGCATCAGAAAGAAAGATGATGATGGCAATCCCATGCCTACAGATCGCTTCCTACGATTCTCTACACACTATGGCTTTGACATTGTTTTCTGCAATGACTATGCAGGCCATGAAAAGGGAAATGTCGAGAAGAAAGTCGGCTATTTTAGAAATAACCTCTTCATTCCTGCGATAGATGTTACTGACCTCGCTAAAACGAATCTAGAACTTTTCAAAAGATGCGACGAGGAAAATGACACTGACCATTACAAGCATGGTATCAATCAACTCAAAATATTTGGGCAAGAAAAGACAGCCATGAGACCTTTTAATCATACTGCCTTTGATACCGCTAGATATGAAAAGCGACGAGTAGACAAGTATGGTCACATCACGTTCGGTGGGTGCAAATACTCTGTTTCACCACAATCTGTATCTGACTATGTATGGGTAAAAATCATGGCAAATGACCTTATTATTCTAAGTTCAGACCATTCCTATATCACGCAACATAAACGGTCATTTGAAGAAGGTCACACATCTACTCACTGGTTAGATTTTATGGGTCTTATTCTAAATAGGCCGAGAGCTCTTAAATATTCTGGGTTCTATGAGTCCCTCCCAGACGATTGGCGTCATTATCTGAGTAACCTAGAACAAGAATCTCTCAAGAAGGCACTGAAATTCTTTCATCATTGTCTTATAAAGGATGATATCTTATTTTCACAGCAGGTGCTTGATCAAGTGCTCCGAAGCGATGTTCGTGACCCTGAAGCACTCTGGACAACTTATTACAGACTCAAAGAAGACCATGCGATTTATAGGCTGAAACCAACAGAAAATCCGCTTATAAATCTGCCAGTATTTGAAACCAACCTTGCTCACTATGATACCTTGATTGGAGGTGCCAGATGAGACAAGCAATAACAGAGTACCGTAAAAAACTACGCTTAAGCCATTCCCTCATCGAAATTTATGATGAGATAGAATTTAAAGATAAAGATCAGTTTATATTGGATTTACTAAC
>NZ_JAHBCL010000082.1 GCF_018390735.1 Fusibacter paucivorans | reverse complement strand
AATAGACCAGCTAATAATAGTCAAGTAGTGTTTTGAAAAAAGCTTAAAAAACTTGTTTCTTGAAAATGAGTATGACAAACCAAGCCATTGAAAAGTACGAACAATGACTGAAATTATTATGATTCGAGTTTTTACGCTGCTACTAAATGCAACTTGGAAGTTCTCCAAGATTGATGTTTTTCTGGACTTCTGAATTCAAAAGATTTTTCGTCACGAAGAACCGCGAAAATGTAGTGTAAAAGCTTGTGCATGACTGCAACAAGTGCTACTTTTTTCTTCTTGTTCACGCATTTCTTGGTGTAAAAATCTCTAAGGATTGGATTGATGGCATTGCCATTACGAGTGGTTCGAATGGATGAGAGTGCTACAGTAAACAGCACTCGGCGTCCAAAACGTGTACCACGCTTAGAAATTTTGTTTCTGTCGCCTATAAATTTACCGGACTGATTCACACTTGGATCAAGGCCAAAGAATGCTGTAAAAGCTTTTGGAGACGTGAACATATCAAAGTCACCAATCTCGGCAATGAGTGTTACTGCAGTCATAAAACCAATTCCCGGCATTTGATCTAGCAGGTCAATTCTTCTACGGACTTTCTCAGGGAACTCAGCAGAATCAATCATCTGATGAAGCTGAACCTCGATGTTTTTAAGGCTGTTCTGAAGGTTTTCGATGCCATCGAGATGGTATTTGATCTTCATGCTGAGGATTGAAAAATCGTTAGGCATTGACTTAGAAAGCGTAGCGATTTCAAAGAGTTTATCCACTTTCTTGCCTGCCCACTGAACAGTCTTGCGACTGAGTTTAGAAATCATTTGAGTTAGAGTTTCACGATCAGCCAATAAAACATGCTGAGGTGATGGGAAGTCTCTCAGAAGAGCCAATGAGGCCTTTCCAAAGGGATTCGCAAAGACATCGAGATAACCTGGGAAGAGCAAGTAAAGATCTGTACAAAGCCTGTTTTTCATCTCAGTGAGCATGTCAGAAAGTGCGAAGTATTCGCGAGCCATCATGCGAAGCGCGAGGATTTGAGGTTCAGGCACTAAAGAAAGCTTAATATCTTGGTATTTGGCAAGGCGTGCGATAGCTTCTGCATCCTTTGCATCATTTTTCACTTTTCTTAAGTCGAAATTCTTGGTAGAATGGACACATAGAGGATTCAGGACAAATCCTTTGAGGTCATTCGATCTCAGGAAAAAGAAGAGTGGTAAATGGAAGATACCCGTAGATTCTACGAAGTAGATGGGCTTTCTGTTTAACCGCTCTTCTTCTTTTTTGAGAATGTCGAGCAGTTTGTGAAACCCAGATGGCGTATGATCAATTCGAAAAGGCTTTCGAATGAGTGCACCAGAAGGCTCTAACATGGCAACGATGGAAAATTCAGAAGAGACATCGATGCCGACAATAAAATCATCTTGAAACTTAGACATAGTAAACACAACCTTTCGGGACAGAATGAATCAGAGCATCCGCTGCATGAAGAACGCCAAACAACCTTGCATTTGAAACGGGTAGCTCCAAATGGAGACCCAACCAGCTAAACATCGAATCGTTCTTGCGGAGTGACACGCTATTTTACGGATAAATCCTTCATGAAAGAAGGGATCCAGGAGGAACGCACATCTATCTCTCTGACAAGTGAGATTATAGCACGATATTTATTGGATTTCATGAAGCATGTCTGAGATTCATCTGAACAATAAAGTTTAAGTTATCAAAGAACATTCGGGTGGGTTTCAAAACCCAAACCCTATATTTATCTTACAAGGA
>NZ_JAHBCL010000081.1 GCF_018390735.1 Fusibacter paucivorans | reverse complement strand
CCTTGTAAGATAAATATAGGGTAACGGTTCAATTACCGCCCCGAATGTTCTTTGATAATTTCAAATCTATAGTTCAGATGGATCACAGACACCTTCCCTTGATTTTACTAAACATCGTGCTATAATCTCTTTGTCAGAGAGATAGATGTGCGTTCCTCCTGGATCCTTCTTTATGAAGACTTATCCGTAAATTAGCGTGTCACTCCACAAGGACGATTCTATGTTTAGCTGGTTGGGTCACCACTCGGTGTTACCCGTTTCAAATGCAAGGTTGTTTGGCGTTCTTCACATAGTGGATGCTCTGATTCATACTGAAATGAAAGGTTGTGTTACTTTGTCCAAATTTATTAACGACTTTGTCGTCGGAATCGACGTGTCCTCAGAATTCTCTGTGGTTGCAATGCTTGAACCAAATGGTTCGCTTATTCGTAAACCATTTAGAATTGACCATAATCCGAAAGGCTTTAACAAACTTCTTGAGATTCTCAAAAAAGAAGAAGAGCGGTTAAAACAAAAGCCCATCTACTTCGTAGAATCTACGGGTATCTTTCATTTACCACTCTTCTTTTTCCTGAGATCGAATGACCTCAAAGGATTTGTCCTGAATCCTCTATGTGTCTATTCTACCAAGAATTTTGACTTAAGAAAAGTGAAAACTGATGCAAAAGATGCTGAATCTATTGCACGACTCGCAAAATTTCAAGAAGTTAAGTACTCTCTTGTGCCTGAGCCTCAAATTCTCGCGCTTCGCATGATGACTCGTGAATATTACGCGATGTCTGATATGCTCACTGAGTTGAAAAACAGGCTGTGTACTGATCTATATCTTTTATTCCCGGGATACATTGATATCTTTGCAAATCCCTTCGGAAAAGCTTCTCTTGAGGTTCTTAAAAGATATCCATCTCCTAGAGCGCTTTCTGAAGCGGATCCGCATGAGCTTACTGTCATGATATCTAAATTCAGCCGTAAAGCGGTTCCTTGGGCTCTGAAAAAAGTGGAAACACTATTTGAAGTCACTAATCATGCGATGTCCATGCCTATGGAGTTTGACATCCTAAGCCTTAAAATCAAAGCTCATGTGGAAAACATCGAAAATTTTCAAAACAGGCTTGATGATATCATTAAGCAACTTAAAACAATGATTCAAAGTTCTGATTTTCCTGCAAAGGAACGTCGTTATATCGGGCTTCTTGAAGAAATGCCCGGCATCGGCTTTCTCACTGCGGTAACACTTATTGCTGAGATTGGCGATTTCTCTAAGTTTCATTCCCCAAAAGCTTTTGTCGCTTTTTTCGGGATCGACCCGAGCGTGAACCAATCCGGCAAATTTAATGGTGATAGAAACAAAATTTCAAAGCGTGGTACACGTTTTGGAAGAAGGGTTCTCTTTACCGCTGCGCTTGCCTCCATCAGGACAACACGTAAAGGCGATGCTATAAACCCTGTACTAAGAGATTACTATCATCTAAAGTGCGAAAACAAGAAGAAAAAAGTGGCGCTTGTAGCCATTATGCACAAACTCCTAAACTATATCTTTGCGGTTCTCCGTGATGAAAAGCCTTTTGTTTTAAGGAGCCCCAAAGATCATCAAGCTTGGCGTCACACTAAAGAAACTGTTTTTAAACTTGCAGCATAATTTGTTTTTAGTCCATGTCACTTCAGAAAGCTATTGTTCGTATTTCAAAATGGCTAGCTTTGCTGTACCTTCTTTTCAGGACAAGCATTATTCAAAAAATTTAAAATTGGTTGTTGACTTTTATTAGCTGGTCT
>NZ_JAHBCL010000080.1 GCF_018390735.1 Fusibacter paucivorans | reverse complement strand
TCCTGGTGAGTAGTCAAAGCTACAGAATAAAATCAAAAGTACCACAGTATCTGAATGTATTATAGTCACAGATTAAAATGAAAGGAAAGTATGATGATTGCTTCTATATTAATCATACAAGAATTATATGAGATTTAGTATCGACAAGATGAATCAGTTTCGACCACAGATAGATGATCCACATGAAATTCCAAATGATAAGGGTGTTTACCTAATAAGTATTGGATCGTTAAAATTACTACCTGATAATATGCAGAATTTGAAATACTCGAAAATTGGAGAAAGATACATATTATATGTTGGGTTGTCTAGTCAGGGAATAAAATCTCGTGATTATAGAAATCATTTTAATGGGACTGCACGAATATCAACTCTAAGAAAAAGTTTAGGTTCAATTTTACAATTGCAAAAAGAAGTATTAGATGATAAAGGAAGATACAGATATACAAAAGAGGATGAAGAATATTTAACGGAATGGATGAAAAAAAATTTAAGATTGCATTATCAAGTTTGCGAGGATATTGAGATTATTGAAAAGGAATTGATACATGGCTTAAATCCACCATTAAATTTAAAAGATAATCATAACATTGAAAATAGTGCCTTTAGAAAACTGTTGAAAATATGGAGAAATAAATGACTTCATATAACACAGCGATTCCCAACATTCCTCTCGATGTCACAGTATCTGCGTTGCATATACTGCGCCACTTTTTCCGCTAAGGCGTTAAAAGAGAGGAACGTCGTGAATCGTGGGAACGTTAGACAACATCAAAGCTGGATGGTGAATATATGAGAAAATTTACAGTAACGAGAAAATTAATTTCATTCATATGCTTCTATATATTTATAATCTATCTAATGGGAAGTAGGATTAGTGCAGCATATATGGCTATAATACTAACAATCTCCATTCTATATTTATGGAATTATTCAATTATTATTGATAACAATAGCATTATAGTCAAGAGACTCATACTAAGAAATATTAAAGTACCATTAGATGAAGTTGAACTAATCAAACTTGAAAGTAATCATTTGGGATATGGGTCATGGGCAATAATGGATATTAAGTCACACAGTAACCATTATGAGTTTAAAATTACACATTTTAATCAAAGCAAGTTGATGAGAGAAATCGATACTTTATCTAGTAAACATCAATTTGAATTAGATAAAATTAATTTTAGAGTTAGCAAATTTGACATTTTCTAAAGTAGTGAAATTAAGAAATATTGTGTAGTAGGAGATCAAGATGAGGTTTGCACCATATAAGATTGTAACTATAACATGGATTATTTACTTAATAATAACGAGCTTAATTCTTGGAGTTGATTCATCCATAAAACAGATTAGTAATCCAAGTATATTTGCATATATTTCATATATCATTATATTGATTATATATATCACAAATTATTCAATAGGAATTTTTGATAATGATATATCACTTCACCGAATATTGCACAAGAGTAAGACAATAAATTGGAGTTATATAAAATCAATAACACTATATACAAATAATAAAAGTATTGTTAAAAAACAAGTTCTTAAAATTATTTGCATAGACAAGTCATTTGTAATATCAATAAGGTTTTTAAATAATCATAATGATTTTGCAAAAGAGTTAGAATCATTTTCAATTAGGCATAACATAAGATTTAACCGAGATAAATTTAAGCCCAGACGCTTTGACATCGTCTAACACAGCGATTCCCAAAATCCCTCTTGATGTCACATGTCTTGCGAAGCAAGCCATGCGCCACATTTTCCGCATTGCGTTAAATGAGAGGGACTTCGTGAATCGTGGGAACGTTAGGTAAAATTATCATCAAAAGAGAGGAGACAATATGTACGAAAATTTTATTAATAAAATGACTAAGGAACATATTGATTACATTACATCCATTGGAATTGGAATTAAAGAGA
>NZ_JAHBCL010000007.1 GCF_018390735.1 Fusibacter paucivorans | reverse complement strand
CGTCTTTTTTCTTTTTTTGCATAAGATAACCTCCTATTTATAGATTCGACATAAAGTAGGAGAATTCCTTTTTGTAATTTATGGAAATTTTTAAGGGGCTGTCTATTTCCCGACAGCCCCTTTTCAATTTTGTCTCATTTGTCGCTTTCGTTCGATAATACTAACTCGAACGCTATTCACTAACCTATAATGTACGAATATATGATTCGGACATTAAATACTCATCAATATATTTTGCCGCTGTGCGGCCTTCTTTAATGGCTCTGACGACGAGCGACTGACCTCTTGCCATATCGCCGGCGGCAAAAACGCCTTTCACATTCGTTTCATGCCTTTCATTGGACATGACATTGCCTCTGGCATCCAGCGCAAGTCCCAAATCCTTGACAACGCCATTGTGTTCAGGTGACAGGAAACCCATTGCCAGCAGTACGAGATCAACCTCTACTTCAAACTGTCCGTCATCAACAGGTTTTGGCACCATTCTGCCTTCTTCTTCAACCCATTCAATCTTCTCGAGAATAGCCTTTTTAACAACGCCGTTCTCACCGATCAGTTCTTTCGTATTGACTTCCCAGAACTGTTCACAGCCTTCCTTGTGCGAAGAGGTTACTTTGTTGAGTTTTGGATAAATCGGCCACGGCTGACTATCATCGCGTACATCTGGCGCCTTTGGCAGAATTTCAACTTGGTAAACCTTTTTAGCACCTTGTCGATTGGCTGTCCCGATACAGTCTGAACCCGTATCGCCGCCGCCAATAACAAGCACATTTTTGCCGTTGGCATCAATCGTCGATTCGGTTGGCAGTTCGTAAATGCGTTTCGTATGATTCTCCAAGTAGTCAACCGCAAAATGGATCCCTTCCAAGTCCCGACCAGCCGTCTTTAAATCTCTCGGAAGTGTCGAACCACCCGTCAGAACAAGTGCATCAAATTCTTCCAAAAGCGCTGTCGCTGCAACGTCTTTGCCCACTGCGGTGTTGGTGATAAAAGTAATCCCTGCCGCCTTCATAAGATCCACACGGCGGTCAATAACACTTTTCTCAAGTTTAAAGTTTGGTATGCCGTAACGAAGGAGCCCGCCCGGTTCTAAATTCCGCTCAAATACAACCACTTCATGTCCAACGGCATTGAGCTCATCAGCTGCTGCGAGTCCTGATGGACCTGATCCAACGACGGCAACACGTTTGCCTGTTCTCGTCTTTGGCCTTCTCGGTTTTACCCAGCCTTCTTTGAATGCGTGCTCAATAATGGTATATTCAATTTCACGAATGCTTACAGGTTCTCGATTGACGCCCAAGACACAGGCTGCTTCACAGAGTGCCGGGCAAACACGTGACGTAAATTCCGGAAAATTGCTGGTCCTGCTGAGAACTTCATAGGCTTCTGCCCACTTACCCTGCTGTGAAAAATCGTTCCAATATGAAATCAGATTCCCCAGCGGACATCCCCATGAACAAAATGTCGTCCCACAGCCCATACAGCGTTTCGCCTGCTCGATCATCACATCTTCGTTCAATGGTTTATAGACTTCATTATCGTCTTTGACACGCTGAGACTTAGGTCTCAGCTTGAAATTCTGTCGATCATAGGTTTTAAAACCCGTATTCGTTCCCATATGCCGCTCCTCCCTATGAAACTCTTTCACTTTCGACAAATTGCTTTTGGTCAACAATGGCTTTATAGATTGGAGAAACGATATATTTAAATGCATTTACGGCATTGTCCCAATCCTTCAAAATTTTATCTGCAATAACGGAATCCGTTAATGCCTGATGCTTTTCAATCATCGCTTTCACGCGATCACGGGTGATGTCGTCAAGTTCAAAGACCTTCACCATTTCAAAGTTGCAGTTTTCTTCTAATTTATTGTCCGGATCGTAGACAAATGCTTCACCGCCGGACATCCCAGCTGCAAAATTCTTGCCGGTTGAACCTAGAATAACGACAGTACCGCCGGTCATATACTCGCAGCCATGATTCCCGACACCTTCGACAACGGCTGAAGCACCACTGTTCCGAACGCCAAAGCGTTCACCGACGCGTCCGTTGATATAGAGTTCGCCTGCTGTTGCACCATATAGGATCGTATTGCCCGCAATAAAGTTTTCAGAAGCGTTAAACGTTGCTTTCGATGATGGCTTCACGACAATTTTGGCACCTGAAAGGCTCTTGCCGACGTAGTCATTCGTATCGCCTTCGAGAATAAGCGTCAGTCCCGGTGCACCAAAAGCACCAAAACTTTGACCTGCCGAACCGCGGAATCTGAAAGTCAGTGTATCTTCCGGAAGACCTTTTTCACCAAAGCGCTGAATAATTTCACCACTCAGCATTGAGCCAACGGTACGATGTACATTATTGATTTCAAAAGATGCCTGGATAGGCTTTTTCGTCTTCATTGCAATCGTTGCCGCTTCCATCAGTTTATGGTCGAAGCTTTGATCAATACCGTGATCTTGAGCTTCTGTACAGTAAGGCTTCATACGGCTCGGAACATCCGGTCTGTAAAGGACTTTATCAAGATCGAGCTGAACCGCTTTCCAATGGTCAATTTTCGAATTCACTTTGATCTTATCAACGCGTCCAACCATTTCTTCAATGGTTCTAAAACCCATATCGGCCATAATCTGACGTGCTTCCATTGCCATAAAGGTTAAGAAGTTAATCAAATATTCAGGACGTCCTTTGAAGTTCTTTCTAAGGTCAGGATCTTGCGTGGCAATCCCAAGGTCGCAGTTATTTTTGTTGCAGTGTCTAAGCATTGTACAGCCCATCACCACCAATGCCGTCGTCGCAAATCCAAATTCTTCTGCACCGAGCAATGCTGCAATAACAATATCGCGTCCTGTTTTAAGCTGGCCGTCTGTTTGAAGTCGTACCCTGCTTCTAAGGTTATTGAGCAGTAAGACTTGATGTGCTTCTGACAAACCAATTTCCCAAGGCACGCCGGCAGTTTTGATGGATGAAATCGGCGAAGCGCCCGTCCCACCATCGTGACCGCTGATAAGAATCATATCCGCATGTGCTTTGGCAACACCCGCTGCAATGGTGCCGACACCGACTTCTGCAACGAGCTTAACACTGATGCGCGCTTTAGGATTCGTTGATTTTAAATCATAAATAAGCTGCGCTAAGTCTTCAATTGAATAAATATCATGATGCGGCGGTGGTGAAATCAAATCAATTCCCGGTGTAGAGTGTCTAACGCGTGCAATGTGCGCATCTACTTTTGGTCCCGGCAAATGACCGCCTTCACCTGGTTTTGCACCTTGTGCCACTTTTATTTGGAGTTCATCTGCATTCATTATATAATGCGTATTGACGCCGAAACGAGCTGATGCCACTTGTTTAATGGCACTTCTGCGGTTATTGCCTTCATCATCAATTTGATAACGCGCCGGGTCTTCGCCGCCTTCACCACTGTTGCTTCTAGCGCCAATGCGGTTCATGGCAATGGCAATCGTTTCATGAACTTCTTTGCTCAAGGAGCCAAATGACATAGCACCCGTTACAAAGCGTTTGAGAATTTCACTCACTGGTTCAACTTCGTCAATGCTAATCGGCTGCGGTGCATTAATCAGTTCAAACATTCCGCGAACAGTTGAAAGCCCTTTAGCCTGGTTGTTGATAATTCTCGTATATTCCTGGAATGTTCTGAAATCGTTATTACGTGTTGCCCGTTGTAAAAGCGAAATCGTTTCTGGGTTGAACAAATGTCGTTCTGCACCATTACGCCAAATAAGCTGCCCACCGATTTCAAGGTCATTCATAGATTTTCGTAAACGGTTAAAGGCCTTATGATGTTTGCTGATTGTCTCTTTTGCGATGGATTCTACATTGAGTCCGCCAATTCTGGAAGGCGTTCCCGGGAAATATTGATCCACAAATGCCTGACTGAGTCCCAGCGCTTCAAAAATCTGAGCACCATGGTAAGATTGAACCGTACAGATACCCATTTTGGATAAAATCTTTTGAAGGCCTGTACTCAAGGCATGTACATAATTTTCCGTTGCTTCATCTTCAGTCATATTGTGAATAATCTTCTTACGCGCCAATTCACGTGCTGTTTCAATCGCAAGATATGGATTCACGGCACTGGCACCATATGCGACGAGCATTGCAATATGCGTTGTATCACGCGCATCACCGGATTCGACAATAATGGATACTTTTGTTCTGGTCTTCTCGGCAATCAAATGATGGTGAATCGCTGAGACCGCTAGGAGACTAGGAATTGAAGCCTCGTAACCATCTACTTTCTTATCACTGAGAATGAGTATATTATACCCCTCTGCAACACGTCTTGATGCGCGTTCGCAAATGCTTTGAAGAGCTGCTTTAAAACCATCAACGCCTAAATCCGCTTTAAACGTAATGGGGATTTTTGTTGATTTAAAGTGCTCATTGCGAAGGGAACGTATTTTTCCCATATCAATATTGTTCAACACCGGTGACGGGATTTCAATAAACGGCTCGACATCCGGAGACATTGACAGCATACTCGCCTGTGAACCAATATAGTTTTTAAGCGACATAACGATCTTTTCACGAATCGGATCAATCGGCGGGTTGGTAACCTGCGCGAAAAGCTGTCTAAAATAGTTAAAGAGCGTCTGAGGCTGATCGGAGAAAACCGCAAGCGGTGCATCATTACCCATTGCACCAATTGGCTCTTTGCCTGTTTCCGCCATGACTTTGACAATTTCATGAATATCTTCCAGCGTATAGCCAAACGCATACTGTTTTTCTGTCAGCGTTTCACTTCTGATCTGATAGTTTTCTTTAAACTCAGGCATTGTATCCAGCGTAACGCGGCGCTCATTAACGGCTTCAAGATATGGGAAGCTCTCATAGATCTCCGCTTTGATTGCTTCGTCTTCGATAACGGCACCCTTGTTAATATCAACCATTATCATCTTCCCTGGTTCAAGTCTGCCCTTTTTCATGATGCGTTCCGGTTCGAAGCGAATAACGCCGAGTTCAGAAGCCATGACCATAAAGCCGTCATTTGTAATCACATATTTTGCGGGCCTTAAACCATTTCTATCGAGTGTAGCGCCGACTTGATCGCCGTCGCAGAAAAAGACAGCGGCAGGACCATCCCATGGTTCAACCATTGAAGCATTGTATTCATAATAGCATCGCTTGTGCTCATTCATGTTGAGATCATTCTCCCATGCTTCCGGTATGAGCATTGTTAAAGCGTGTGAATTGCTTTTGCCATGCGTTCTGAGCAGTTCAAAAACATTGTCAAGTGATCCCGAGTCACTCATATTTGGCGTTAAAATCGGGAATAGCTTTGAAACATCTTTTTGATATACGTCCGACTTAAGGACACCTTCGCGTGCATTCATCCAGTTTCGATTGCCGCGGATGGTATTAATTTCACCGTTATGTGCCAAATAACGATATGGATGTGCCAATTCCCAAGTCGGAAAGGTGTTGGTACTAAAGCGTGAATGCACCATCGCCATCGCGCTCTTAAAGTTTAAATCATCTAAGTCAATATAAAAGCTTGCAATTTGTTCCGGCAACAACAGTCCTTTATAAACAATTGTTTTATTGGACATACTGCAAATATAGAACAGCTCATTGCCCTTGGCAACGCGCTTTGCAATCTCGTTTTCAATACGTTTTCGGATGAGGTAGAGCTTTGCTTCAAAGGCTTCAACTGTCTGAATGCTCCCCATGCCGATAATAACCTGCTTAATAATCGGTTCTGTATACCTAGCCGTATCACCAATTGAGCGATTATCTACCGGTACGAGACGCCAGCCAATCAAGCTCGCACCCTCTTCTTCAACAATGCGTTCTGTAATACCTTCACATTGGTAACGCACTGCCGGCGTCTTCGGCAAAAACATCATGCCCACTGCATATGCTCTCGCCTCCGGCAGTTCCATGCCTAAGTTCGTACAGGCAATTTTAAAAAATTCGTGTGGAATTTGTACCATGAGACCCGCACCATCACCAGTGGTCGGATCAGACCCAGCGGCGCCTCTATGTGTCATGTTCACCAAAATTTCAATGCCTTTTTTGACAACTTCGTGACTCTTTTCACCTTTTATATTTGCGATGAAACCAACGCCACAATTGTCCTTTTCATAACTCGGATCGTAAAGACCCTGCGCAGATGGTAATCCATTCGACACCATATTCATCCCCCCTAGACCAATTTGTTGTATTCAGTATACATACAAAATTTGTCTAAAAATGAGAGACAAAAACTGCCGGACTGGCCAGATGCTTTTACATGGTCTCCTGTTTTCAAATTCCGTATGTAACTGATCTTTATAGCATCAATTCATAAAATTGAAGTCATTGCGTTCATTCATTTCATTTGCATTATAGCGCTTCAATTCTCTTTTCTGATTTTGAATATTATATAACACTTCCTTGCATAAGACAATACTTTATACATGGACTATTCATAAATTTTATCTATGTATAATGTATAAACGCATTTTGTCCGCGTGAGCAAAACAAACGCATACAGACACTAAAACGCTGTTTTTATTGAAATGACAATGTTTCAGTCAATTCAAATATGACAATGTTTTAAAATCTGAAATCGTACGATTTGATTTTTTTTTTTCTGAAAGTTTCATTTTTTTGACTTTTCTGTTTACATTGCATTTTTTTATGCACAAAATAGCTTTCTTAAGCTAATATCATGCATAAATACATCATCTTTGTATGAAACCCGAGTAATGCCAATACTTTCACCCAAGTTTCTTTCATTTAAATCAATTGCATTTATAAAATTTTATACACACTTGACTGCATGCGCCAATACTGTAGCTGCCTTTGAGGCACTTAAGCGCATGCTCGTATCAAACATAGCGAGCAGACGACATTGCCATTTAATATTTTTAAGCACTTGTTTTGTTTACAGCTCTATTCATCTCTAAATAGTGCCAAAGGCTCTTTCGTATAGACGCGTTTGCCAATCTTTTGACGATGCCAATCGACAATGCTTTTAGGATCTGTTTGAAGGCTTTGACGCACATCGTCTGGCAAGGCTTGTGATAATGGGCAGACAGAAAGGCAAATTCCACAATCGGTCCCCAGTGTCTTCCACATTTTAAAGCATTTTTCCTGATCACTGATATAGCCTGTTCGATTTTCATCCAGTGCAACGGGTTTGCCGCGCATAATTGCCCTGCTTGGACAATGTTTTGCACACAGCCCGCAAATGCCGCAAAGTCCTTTAATCCCATAATCAATAGGCTTATCGGCAACAAGCGGCAAATCCGTCGTTACAATTCCAATGCGCACACGCATGCCATAATCCGGCGTCACAAGCAGGCCTGCACGCCCTACTTCACCGAGACCAGCCAGTTCTGCCACACGTGGTGTATACATCAAATAGTCCATATCCATATTGTTTTTGGCATCATAGCCAAGGTTGGCGATATAATAGCTAAGCCACATCCCCATAACTGCCAAGTCAAAATAGGCTTTTGTCACTTCCGTCATCTCTTCTAAGTGCGGTGCGCGATTAATCATTTCACGATTCATTTCCTTTATAAGAACAATCCCATAAGCACCTTCATCTGTGATGGGCGTTCCGTAATGCGCCTTCGTTCGGCCGCGATGTGTATAGTAATCATCGGCATCCATCTTGGCAATGCCCACTGCGGATGCGCCTAGATAATGTGCTAATTTTTTTATCTGCGTAGTCATTTGCATCGCATCGACATGCTGAGGTGCTCGTTTCGCATTTTGTCTTGAAAATTGCTTAATATCTGCAATAAAGTCAAAGGCACTATCGGCAAAGGGCGACTTCAGCGATTGATACATCGGCGTTGTCTCAGCATTAATATCCGGCATTGCCCTTAATAGATCGTCAATTGCCTGCTTTTCAGGATGTTTCTTATAATAATCTTCATACATACCATCATTTGGCTGATACCTAATTCTCGATAAAATCGTGTCGCGTTCGTCAATTTTCATCTCTATAATCCCCCAACCTATTTTTAGCATCACCGTGAGTGAATCATATCATAAATCACCATTACTGCGCAAAACAAACACAGGCGATGCCGTTTCACACATGCTAAATCCAACTGTTGATCATTAACGCGTGAAACCCATTACCTCGGGGCTGTTAGCACTCCTTTCATTTGAGTGCTAAAACTTCTTGACTTTTCGACTTTAATTGACTATCATAGAATCGATGTAATCAATAATCAATTAAAAAAAGACAGATAGGAGTTGATCATATGTCATTGGAAAAGGGCAGTTTGTCCATACACAGTGAGAATATCTTTCCCATTATAAAAAAATGGCTTTATTCAGATCATGACATCTTTGTCAGAGAACTGATTTCAAATGCGAGCGATGCAATCACAAAGCTACAAAAGCTTGTGATGATTAACGAAGCTCAAATCGAAGAAAATCCCGATTATAAAATAACCGTTACACTTGATGAAGAAGCAAAAACACTTACCTTCAGTGATAACGGCATCGGAATGACTGCCGAAGAAATCAAAAAGTACATTAATCAAATCGCTTTTTCAGGTGCAGAGGACTTCATCAAAAACTATAAAGACAAATCGGATAAAGATCAAATTATCGGTCATTTTGGCCTTGGCTTTTATTCAGCTTTTATGGTTTCTTCCGATGTTGAGATTCATACAAGATCCTACCTTCCAGATGCTGAGCCCGTTAACTGGAAATGCGATGGCGGCACGACATTTGAAATGACTGAAGGCACACGCGAATCACGCGGTACAGATATTATTCTCCATATCACTGATGACGGCAAGGATTTTCTAAAAGAATACGAAGTAAAGCAGACCATCAAAAAGTACTGTAGTTTTATGCCTGTAGAAATCTTCTTCGATATCGTCGGAAAAGAACCACTCAAAGACGCTGATGGCAATCTGCTGCCGCCTGAACCGCTCAATGAGACAAAACCACTCTACACGAAGCAGCCGAGCGAATGCACAGATGAGGACTACAAATCATTTTATCAGTCAACTTTTAACGACTTTAAAGAGCCTTTATTCTGGATTCATTTAAACATGGATTACCCTTTTAACCTCAAAGGTATTTTATATTTCCCACGTCTCAATACAGAATTCGATCGCATTGAAGGCCAGATTAAATTATACAATTCACAAGTCTTTGTCGCTGATAATATTAAAGAAGTCATTCCAGAATTCTTATTATTGTTGAAAGGCGTTATTGACTGTCCAGATTTACCGCTCAACGTATCAAGAAGTTTTCTTCAAAATGATGGATTCGTTAAGAAGATTTCCAGTTACATTACGAAAAAGGTCGCAGACAAGCTCAACGCACTCTATAAAACTGAACGCGAAACCTACGAGGGCTTTTGGGACGATATCAATCCATTTATTAAGTTTGGCGCGTTGAAAGATGAAAAGTTCTACGAAAATGTCGAGAAGAGCTTTATTTATAAAACCATTGAAGACACCTATGTCACACTTTCAGAATACCTTGAAAAAGCACCTGATAAAAAAGTTTATTACGCAACGGATACCGTTCAACAGGCACAGTATATCAGCCTCTTTAAATCACAGGAAATGAATGCCGTCATTTTAGATCATCCGATTGATTCAGCTTT
Organism: Fusibacter paucivorans; assembly: GCF_018390735.1. Classification (GTDB taxonomy): domain Bacteria; phylum Bacillota; class Clostridia; order Peptostreptococcales; family Acidaminobacteraceae; genus Fusibacter; species Fusibacter paucivorans. Next base: position 137,831 of record NZ_JAHBCL010000007.1, on the reverse strand, counting down.
TATTTCACTCATCGAATCTAAAAATGAGGATGTAAAATTTGAACGCGTAGACGCTGACGTTTCCGAGGCATTGCGCAACAATTCAAGCCTTACGGAAGAAGAGCAAAAGACGTTGACTGAGAAATTGACAGATTTCTTTAAAAAGGCATTGGATTTAGAAGCCATTACGCTTAGACTCGAAAACATGAAATCAGAAAATCTCTCAAGTATGATTGTCCTGTCAGAAGAATCCAGAAGAATGCAGGATATGATGAAAATGTACAGCATGCCGGGCATGAATGCTGATATGCTCAAGGGGGAAACGACACTGGTGCTCAACGAGCAGCATCCATTGGTTGATTATCTCATTAAACAAGATGACGGCGATAATGAAACGGTTCAAATGATTTGTGCACAATTATACGATCTTGCACTTTTAAGTCATACACAACTCAGTCCAGAAGCCATGACAGCATTTATCTCCCGCAGCAATACTTTGCTGACAAAACTGATCTAGTTCGGAGTATCGCCAGCGCTTGCTGCAAGTCTATTAATCGAAAATATACTGAAAATCATATTATATAAGCATATCCATTGATGGGTATGCTTTTTTTCTCGCTAAATACAGCCTCTTGCACTGATAAGCATCTTTTTGTGTCACATTATTTTTGCGATAGCATTTATTTGCAGTCAATTGTTTAAATCATGTATCTGCTGCTAGAGACTTGATTTTTAAAAATCGTGTCATTAAAATAGACTTATGCGATTCGCATAAGGAGGACAACATGAAATATATCATGCAACTGGGCATTTTACTCGCTTTTTGGATCGTCGGTGAATGGATCAGCAGCTTATTCGCAGGCATCATTGTCATTCCCGGCGCCATTATGGGGATGCTGCTGCTTTTCATAGCGCTGTCCACCGGGATTTTAAAAGAAACACACATAAAGGAGACCAGTGATTTTTTTCTTAATAACATTGCCTTTTTCTTTATCCCTGCCAGCATTGGCGTACTAGCTGTCACGGATGCACTAAAGGGCGCCGCTATCAAGTTATTCACCATCGCCATTGTATCGACGTTTGTCACCATGGTCGTCACGATGGTGGTAACACAGCTATTGACATCTGCAAGGAGCAAGAAATGAATCTCTTAAATTCACCTGTATTTGGCATCTTTCTATCCATTATAACTTATCAAATTGGGCTTAAAATAAAAGCGCGATTTAAAAATGATCTCTTTAACCCGCTTTTACTCGCCATGTTTATGATTATCGGTTTTTTATCGCTGTTTCACATACCTTATGAATCTTATAAAATCGGCGCTGATTATATTCACTTTTTTCTCAGCCCTCTCACCGTCGCCTTGGGTATTATGCTCTACCGTCAGCGTACTGTCATCAAAAAGCATTTTATCAGTTTGATTATTGGCATTACCGCAGGTGTCGCGACTTCATTCTTTACCATTTTGTTAATGGCTAAAGCGATGGGGCTCAGCGATATGCTCACGCTCTCTGCATTACCAAAATCAATTACCACGCCGATGGCAATATCACTAACTCAGATTTTAGGCGGCGAAGAACCGCTTACCATTATTCTCGTCGTGATTACTGGTATGTCAGGTGCTTTTCTTGCACCTTTTGCCGTCAAGCTATTTCCGAATTTTAACGCAATTGCGAAAGGCATTGGCATTGGAACGGCATCACATGCAGTTGGCACTTCCAAAGCACTCGAACTCGGCGAAGAAGAAGGTGCCTTCTCAAGTTCAGCAATTGCACTGGCAGGTCTCATCACCGTTCTCATCGTACCATTTCTCGCTAGGTGGTTTGGCTTGGTGTAGGCCGCAACGTATTATTCAAGAGCCTTTTTAGCTTATTTTCCAGCTGGTTGCTTTGGTTCGACGCTTCCAAAATTCAAGATACAAACCATCTGATTCAATTAATTGTTTATGATTTCCCTGTTGAATGATTCGCCCTTCTTCCATCACGATAATCTGATCGGCATTTCTAATGGTTGACAGCTTATGTGCAATAAGAACTAGGGTCTTGTTTTGTACGAGAGCATTGATCGCTTCTTGGATAATTTGTTCATTATCCGGATCTATGTTTGCCGTCGCTTCATCCAAAAGGATGATTGGGGCATCTTTTAACATTGCCCTCGCAATAGCAATACGCTGTTTTTCGCCTCCCGATAGACTTGCACCACTTTCATTTACGATCGTATCATAGCCATTTTCCAATGCCATGATAAATTCATGGCATCTTGCTTTTTTACACACTTCAATAATTTCATCTTTTGTAGCCTCTGGTCTTCCAAAGCGTACGTTTTCAAGAATGCTATCGTTAAATAGATACACGTTTTGAAAGACCATGCTGATGTTTTCAAGCAGACTCTCTACTGTCATCTCTTTGATATTGACGCCGCCTATCGTGATTGCCCCTTGCTGTACATCCCAAAATCTTGCAATTAAATTTGTTATTGTCGATTTTCCAGATCCGGACTTCCCGACTAAAGCGGTCATGCAACGCGCTGGTATTTCAAAGCTGACATCATGAATGACGTCTGTTTGATCATAAGCAAAACTAACATGATCAAATACAATATCAAAATTGTCTAACACAATTGCTTTGCCATCTGCGTCAATCTCTTCCACAGCAATAATGGCATCATATCGATCCAATCCAGCTTCCATAACGCGAAGCAATGTTGCCATTGATCCCAATGCCTTAAAACTTGCAAAAAACTGCATCGAAAATAAAAGTATCAGAATACACCAAGCAAGTTGAATATGTTCTGCGTTGTAATCATAAACAGCAGTCGCTATAATACAGGCAACACCTAATGCAAACCAGTACATATAGCTTCTATATAGACCCGAGAGTCCCTTTTCCACGCGGATGCTTATTGCCTTAAAAGTATCAAAAGCATGATTGATATCACTGTCTCCTTCTCTTTGAACATTAAAGCTTTTAATAACGCCAATCCCTTTGACATACTCAATGATTGCTTTGGTCAATTGTGCAAAACCATCTTGTCGGATTTTTGATTCTTTTTTTGAAGCGCGATTAAATTGTTTCAATGTTATGGATGAAACGATTAATATCAGTGTGAGGATTAAACTAACACGCCAGTCAATAAACAGCATGAGCAGTATATTGATTGCTATGCCGACATAACTGCTTATAACTGTTGCAACGGCATGCATGCCCCATTGTTCTGCAAATACGATGTCAGTCGTTATAACTGACGTAATATTGCCAATATTCCCCTCTGAAAAATAACCCATTGGAAGCCGTTTTAAATGTTCACCTAGTTTCAGACGTTCACTTGCAAATAGTTCATAAGCCATTCCGCCTTGCAATTTATCAATTAAGAACTTAAAAAAGGCTCGAAATAAAACAAGCATCAGCATGATGATCCCAATCCTAACAGATGCTGCCGGCGTCGCGTTCGATTCCAAGATAATTAATATTCCATAATAAATCAGTCCCAGCGGTGCTGCAATAAAGATTCCCTCAAAAACTGAAAGTACAATTGCCGCCTTGATCCGCCACCCTTCTTTACCAGACATTTTTATAATCCTATTCGCAACATTTAACATAGCTGTCCCTCCGTACCCTTAATATCCCATTGCATACTTTTGGTATGTGCATCCCATAGTGTTTTATAGAGTGATTCGCTTTTTATCAGCGTTTCATGATTGCCTGACATTAAAACTTCACCGTCGTCTACAACGATTATATTATTCGCTTCTGCTATCGTTGATAGCCTGTGTGCAATGACAATTAGCGTCTTGTCTTTTATCAAAGCATTGACAGCTTCTTGAATTTGATCTTCATTTTCTGGATCGGTGCTTGAAGTTGCCTCATCCAAAATAACAATGGGTGCATTCTTAAGGATAGCCCTCGCAATGGTTATTCTTTGCTTCTCTCCACCAGACAATTTGTCGCCGGAATTACCCGGACATGTTTGATAACCATTTTTAGTTGTCATGATAAAATCATGACATCCAGCGGCGATCGCCGCTTTTTCAACCGCTTCATCACTCGCATCTGGCTTGCCAAGTCGAATGTTGTCAATAATTGGTATATCGAACAAAAAGGCTTCCTGAGAAACATAACTGATTAAGCACATGAGATCGTTTTGACTTATTTCATCAATATCAACATTTCCAATGCTTATTTTTCCTGAATTTATTTGCCAAAACCTTACCAGCAATTTTGCAAGTGTACTTTTGCCGCTTCCAGACTTGCCTACGATTGCAGTCACCTGATTTGCTTTTGCCTTCAAATTTATATTTTTCAATACATACGTTTCATCATATCCAAATGAAACATTTTCAAATGTGATATCATAAAAATCAGGCAATTTCCCCGTTTCAACAGTCTCTAATTCTGCTTCTCGCATCGCATTCAAAAACTCAACAGATTTATTATTAATGATGGATATTGAAGACATAAACTCTGTCAGTTTCATAAGCGATGGCCCCACACTCATTGCCAGCATTAAACAAAGTATGAGTGTTGAAAGATTGAGCGTTCCCCCAATGACAAACTTCACGCCGAACGGCAGAGCCAACAATATCGTTGTCGGTAGAAATGTCGCCATTAACGCATTGTACTTCCAGCTGATTTTGTACATCTCTAAGGCGGTATGCTTGTAATCCATAATCGCTGTTTCATATTTTTGGTATGAGCTGCTTACACGATTAAAAGCTTTGATGACTTCCATTCCCTCAATATATTCAATAATGCTTCTATTCATTGCCTTTTCTGCTCGATAAAATATTTTCATTTTGTCTTTCGTCTTTATGACCATTATTACCATTGGAATCATTCCTAATGGAATAGCGGCCAAGACGAGCATTCCCATTCGCCAATCTATAATTAATAGAACCAGCAACACTACAAATGTCTGTGCAGCATAGGGAATACCTTCTGGAAACGTATGCGCCAAAACACTTTCCAATGCGTCAATATCATCTGCAAACAGTTTTTTATATGTTCCAATACCTTTGTCATGGATACTCCCCAACGGCATTCTCTCAATTTTATAGGCAAGTGCCTTTCTCATTTCTTTCAGTACGTTGAAGGCGCATTCGTGTGATAAATCAATTCCAGCCATGTACAAATATTCTTTGATAAATAAGGCGCCGCCTGCAAGCAAAGCCAATATTAAATAATCTGTAATCGCTTTTTGATCTGCACCTATAATGGATTCTATTATGATGTAAACAATAAAGTAAGGCACGATGCCTAAAAAAACACTTGCCAAAATCGACAAAATAGACATTTTCATTTTATTTCTATAATCCCCTAAGTAACTGAATATGTCTTTCATAAATAACGCTTCCTTCCCAATAATATGCTTAGCAGTGACGTACAACCAATCTCAAATCATTTTAATTGATATCAATTATCATTACCATAACAAAAAAGCAAAAAAAATTCACATTTTAGCCGAAACCAAAATGTGAATAACCGTTATTAATTACACCATTTAATTTTGTTGTCTGAACTTTGAAGGCAAATAGCCAAAGTTTTTCTTGAAGCTTTCAGAGTATCTGCCTGCCGATGAAAACCCTGTCATTGAAGCGATTTCTTCAATTTTTAATGATTTATTCATCAACAATGTTTTCGATTTTTCCAAACGCAAGTTTATAACGTATTGATGAGGCGATATTCCAAAACACGCTTTAAAAATTTCCTTTAAATACGTCTTATTAATTTTGTACGTTTTTGCCAAATCTTCAATGTTCGTTTTCTTACTCCAATTTTCATCCATAAAGGCTTTGATTTCATAGATCTTTTCAATGTAATAATGGTCATAAATCTTATGCTTTTCAAGAACATGAAGCTTGTAGTGCGTCATCTCATGAACCATTAGCTCAAGCGCTTTAAGCTTCATTAAAACCCTGTTTTTACACCGTACAGCCTCTAGCAATTCATTAAAGATCAAAGCATATTGAAGATCATTACGGCAAATCAAGAAAGAACCATGCACCTTCATAAAAGCATCATAATCGCGAACCAAATGATCACATCCAAAAAAACATGCGAACATTTCGCTTACGGATTGACTATAGCCAAAAACGCCAATTGATACAATATGGTTACCGTAGCCATCAGACTCATAAAAAGCACTGTTTCCGGCAAAGTTAACCATGTCGCCGCTTTTCACAATCACTGATTTATCATCGTTAATTTTTGAAACATTTGTGCCATCATACATACTGTACATAGAAATAACATCAGCTTTAAAACGAACACCCTCTAAATGCTTTATTTGTTTTATATAGTAGTCTGAATGCACAACATAGACACCCTCATGAATTTGATAATACATAACTTTTCCACTGCCGTACGCTTTTTTTACGCTATATACGATCAGATCTCTATCCATGCACTGTATGTTGTACACTTTTTGCAGCATTGGATCACTATTCGCTGATAGATTCAAAACACCACTTCCAAGTCTTCTATTTTATCCGTACCCATCGCATTATTGTGATTTTATGACATCCATCATCCAAGCAATGCCAAACACTTTTTAATCAATCATAAGAGCTCATCCAGTAAGGTATCAACCGCTTTTGGCGACCTTTCATATTGTACGAGCGGCTTTTCCAAGTGACTAAACCTTCCGAGGAAGTCCGTTTTTTGTTCCTGATACAATATGCCGATTGGAATCCCCTCATCGCCAAATTGCTGTGCCATTTCGAAGGCGCGAACCTTGTCATGCGGATCATACGTCTCAGGCAGTTTGAATACGCGATCTTTGTACCATTTGAAAGTATTCACCTGATTAAAGGATACACACGGCTGCAGAATATCAATCAGCGCATAGCCTTTATAAGCCATTGCCGCTTTAATAATTTCTTTTAAGTGTTTTGGATCCCCCGAAAAGCTCCTAGCAACAAAGCCGCAGCCAACACTAATGGCAAACGCCATAGGGTTTAACGGGTCTGATTTCATACCATCGTATTGTAGGCGCGTTACCTGACCAAATGCCGTTGTCGGCGATCCCTGCCCTTTTGTCAAGCCATACACTTGATTATCGTGAACCATATGAACAATATCAAGGTTTCGGCGAATACCGTGCAAAAGGTGATTGCCGCCTTCTCCGTAGGTATCACCATCACCAGATGTTAAAATTAATTTTAATGCCGGGTTGGCTACATGAGCCCCCATTGCAGCAGGTACCGCTCTGCCGTGTAGCGTATTCATCCCGTGTGCATGAATATAATGCGGCAGTTTCGCCGCCTGACCGATGCCTGATACAACCAGTACATCCTGTGGTTTAAGCGACGCTTCTTCAAGCACTTGGCTCAAAGATTCCAAAATACCAAAGTTGCCGCATCCGGGACACCACGTCGTTTTCGTATTGAGCTTAAATGGATTCATTGACGATCACCTCCATAGATTGCACAATGCCTTTTGCTGTAAATGGTCTGCCATCATAGCGATTTATGCTGCGTGCGTACTTTACGCCTGTCTCCATGCGCAACAATTTGCCAAACTGGTTCGTCGCATTTCCCTCTACGTTAACAACTGTTACACCGGGTTTAACATATGCTTCCAATACATTCTCAGACATTGGATAGATATCAGAAAAACAGAGTGCCGCAACTTTTTGACCATTTTCATTGAGCATTTCAACAGCTTCTCGTACGATGCCTGCAGTTGATCCCCATGCAATCATCAAATGCTTATAATCTGAAACGCCAACCAGCTCCGGTTTATTTAAATCTTCGAGTATCATTTTCATTTTAGCCATCATTTTTTGCTTAAGCGCATTGGTAACATCCTGCGCTTCAGAGACGTGACCATAGACATCGTGAACATGTGAATCCGTCATAATAACTGATTGCGAATCGATGCCCGGATATTTACGATTGCCGATATAGTTTTCAAATTCATAGCGCTTATAGTCTTCTATAGGCTCTGTCTGAGTATAGCGTTCAATTTTCAGCGCTTCCGTTTCAAATCGATTCGTCGTAACCGTCGAATCAGCCAAATATTGATCGGTTAAGATCAAGACGGGTACCTGATATTTTTCTGCGAGATTAAAGGCTCTAAACGTCGTATAAAAAGCATCTGAAACAGAAGTCGGCGCCAATACAATGCGGGCAAACTCACCTTGGGAAGCAAAGAGTGTAAAGAGCAGATCAGCTTGTTCTGTACGCGTTGGCAACCCTGTTGCAGGCCCCGGTCTCTGAACGTTGCAAGCAACCAGCGGCACTTCGCTCACTGCTGCAAAACCTAACGATTCCACCATCAGTGAAAAGCCGCCGCCAGAAGTTCCCGTCATCGCACGCACACCATTTGAAGCCGCACCAATTGCTGCCATCATCGCCGCAATTTCATCTTCTGCCTGCTCGACGAGCATATGGGTTGTCTTCTGCTTTTTCATGAGGTAAGCCATAATGCCCGTCGAAGGCGCCATTGGATAAGCGCAGTAAAATCCCGCACCAGCTGCAATTGCGCCCAGCGCAACTGCGGTATTGCCATTCAACATAATTTGAGGTTTTTCCGGCTCCTTGAGCTGCCATACAGGATGCTCAACTGATTGAAATAATGCATACCCGAGTGCCGCTGCTTCTGCATTTTGTCTGTTAATTACCTCAGACCACTTGGTTTGTTCGAGATGCATCAGCTTATCTCTTTCAAACCCAAGGTAGGCAGCAATGGCACCAACACCAGCCATGGTTCCGCTGTTTTTATTCTTAATCGCATCAAGCGCCTCTGATTTTAAGCTGATCAATCCCGATTCCGATGTTGTTTCTGTCGTTGCGATCAATCCGTCCGGTGCCGTATGTAACTTTGCAAACTGCGTCGCTTCTTCATTCAACGCCAGAAAGAAATCTGCTTCATCGCAAATACTGTGAACGGGAACATCTGATACGGTAAGCGTTGTAAAATTATAGCCGCCTCTAACGCGCGACATATAATTCTTATAGGATAAAAAATAGAGCCCTTTTTCCTTTACCATGCGCTCAACAAACTGTGCGGCGGTGTTAATGCCTTCACCTGCGGCTCCGCCAATTACAATAGTCTTCTTCATATTCTCCACCTGCTATGCTTATTGAATCCTACGGTTGTCATTGTCATACTACCTTTATACCGCACCAAACAAGATTTATCAATGCTTTCATAGTACCGATTCATAGTGCCTCCCAGACTAAACATTCCTCAGCATTGTTATTTCAATTACTTGAGCGATCATTGCCAAATGAAATATTTTTTCATTATTTTCAATAGAATTTTACTCTGTAAAAATAGCACTTGTTGCATGCTGACAACAAGTGCTATCATATCGCCTTTATCATTTAAAATGCAAAATTGCCATCTTTGAATACCGTTACTTCACTTCCGTCAGCCGTTATACCCACAATCTGGAGATCTGCTGTTCCAATCATAAAATCTTCGTGGACAATCGAATCATTAATGCCATGTGCTTTAAGTTCTTCCATAGACATTTTGTCACCGTTCTCTAAACAAACGGGATACGCTTTGCCGATTGCGAGATGACACGCCGCATTCTCATCAAACAGTGTATTGAAAAACAGTAGATTCATGTTCGAAATTGGCGAATCGTGTGGTACAAGCGCAACTTCGCCCAGAAAAGCGGAGCCTTCATCTGTTTCGACCAAGCTCTTTAACTGGTCGTATCCTTTTTTCGCCGTAAATTCGACAATTTTACCCTTCTCAAATGTCAGTGAAAAATCTTCAATAAGATTGCCATTCAAATTCAAAGGCAAAGCACTGTATACAATGCCTTCAACAGCATCATACTGTGGTGCCGTAAAAATTTCTTCCGTCGGGATATTGGCAACAAATTCATGACCTTCTGACGATTTATCCGCACCACCCAGCCACAAATGCCCTTTTGGCAAACCAATGGTCAAATCCGTACCGAGACTGTTGCGATAGTGAAGTGATGTAAATTGATGGGCATTCAGCTTATTCATACGTGATGCGAGCGCCTCTTTATGCGCTTCCCACGCAGCAATCGGGTCTTTCGCATCAATGCGGACCGTCTTGAAAATCGCTTCCCACAGTGCCTCAACAGCTTCAACTTCTGTTTTATCAGGATATACCTTTTTTGCCCACGCCTTTGTCGGCGCCGATGCGACACACCATACGAGTTCATTATTCATCATTTGCTGACGATAACTTTTGAGTGCTGCGCCATACGCTTTTTGGAAGCGCACCATTCTGGATGGATCAACTTCTTTCATAAGCTCAGGGTCAGATGCGGCAACAGATAAAAAAGCCGCTCCCTTTGCGGCAGCAGAAAGATAAAATTCACGCTGCCATGACGGCAATGTGTCAAAGAGTTCATCCGGCGCCATCATGTATTTGATTTTTGAAGCGATTTCATCATTCCAAAATATCTCAACATCCCCGGCGCCTGCTGCAAAGGCAGCGGTCATTACTTCGTGCACGAACGGGGCACATTCAATAGGCGATTTAATCACCAGTAACTGCCCAGATTTTAGATTAACACCCGTTTTTATTAAAAGTTCAGCATATTTTTTAAGTCTTTCTTGAAACATGTCACCCTCCTTATTTGCCGTTTTACGATATCATCATATCACATATAAAATAATTTATATAGCTTTGCATAGAAAAAGGCCCTCAGGCCTTTCGGCGTACAAAAAATGTCGAATAAATACGACTATGCTTCCGGCATTGCCGCGTGAATAATATCAAGCATTCCCTGTAAATGTTCCGAAAATGATTTCAATTGCGCTTCGTCTAGATTTTCAAATCGAGCTTCCAAAAGCTGTGTCACGTACATCTTATGCTTTTGAATGTAATGCTTCCCCTGTGCTGTAATGGAAATATAGACGACCCGTCGATCCTTCTTCGACGTCTGACGCTTGAGATAGCCGCCTTTAATCAGTTTGTCGACCAACGGCGTCAAATTAGAATTAATGACGTTGATCTGACGGCTGATTTCAGACATTGTCATCTGTCGTTTAGAAGAGAGAGTCAATAAAATCTGAATGTGTGAAGGAAACAAGACATCCGATTTAAATATTTCATCTTCTCTAAAAAATTTTTTATTCAGCAGCGGTAGGAAAATTAAGAGATTCTCCATAATCTCTTCGTACAACTTTTCGTTCACCAGAAATCACATCCTTATCATTATTTGGTTGATTGGTCAATGGCGGAAATCGGATCATCCAAGTATCAATCTTTTCACGGCAATCTATCTAACAATCATTCAACATATTGAAGTGAAAGATCCACTAAAGGCTATTATACAATTTCCTTAATTATGTAATAAAACTTATCCCAACATCATTTGTCTCATTAATATCCATTTACTTGCGCTTTAATCAAAAAAACGTGATTTTGTTATGAAACAAAATCACGCCATATAACCTGCACGGGCAAACCGTTTATAAATACTGTCATTTCCGGCATCAATGCCGCTATTTCACCTGGGTATACGGTTCGACTATCTGTTTCACCGCGTCTGTATACGATCCATGGTACCTTTGAAAGATTGCGAAGTCCCCATCTTCCCGTGCGTTTATGTGAAACAATTTTTGCAATGGGAACGATTGCATAGGCATGCCAAAAACCCAAGTCAAAGCCATAGATGATATCATCCAGCATTAGTGTCATGACTTTTTGCGTCGATTTTAAAGACCAACCCTTTGGCGAAGATGTAAACGAGGCTTCACGTTTTTCAAAATCATAATTCCAAAGTGATTCGATTGACTGCAATGCTTCGACACTTTCACAATCGGCAATCCAAGCTTCGGTACGCCCTTCCGGAAGACATTGCACAAAGGCGCTTATCATTCCCTTCAATGCTTGAATGGATGTTTCAGTTCTTATCGGCTCCATACCCTTGACAGCCGCCATCAATGTATGCAAATTGCCATCTTCCGGTAATGGCAGTTTCAACAGTGAAGCCATCAGCGTCAAGGGAATCTCACCATTTTCATCAATTAATTTAAGTGTTCGCAAAGCATAATAGAACCAAAGCACTGTACGCAAACGCATTTTCATAGAGGCATATGGCAACTGCCACTTCAGTGTATTCACCGGGCTGCTCTGCTGATTTTCAAACACGCCTTTTTCGCTGACAGACGGTGGTGTGAAATAAACAGCGGCTGCTGTTACGTCATCACCGGCATACTGTGACGCCTGCTGAGCTGCTGCATCATTCGACCCGTATAGTTCATTGAGGAAAAAGGTCGTAAAGCCATGCGAGTGAAACGGATAGGCTTTTTCCAGACCATCACTGCAGCCGCCAAAAAAAATAGGTGGCGACGCCATGTGTAAAACGCTTTTTCGAAAGTGATTCCATGCAAAAGACTCCGAAAGCGAATGTGTCTCTTCTCCCTGTAGATGACGATCCTGCGGCATCGGCATAATAAGTTGCCCACGACTGTTTTGATAAATCAGTTTACCGTCCCCGATCTGTAAGCAGATCAGCCACGGCTGTACATAGGCAATAACCATCAGTGTCGTTCCAAAAGGACGCATCTGAAAGGTAGCGTCTGCATGGACAGCTTGCTGCCACTTTTGCTGCAAATCATATGCAGCTTGATCCAGCAGTTTTAGTACGGCTTCGGCAGCTTCCCCGCCTGTCAGGGCATCACACACATTCTGCAAGACTTCCAACGCACAGGCAACAGCCTTTTGAGCGCCAATGTCGCTAAAGCAGTGCGCTTCTGAACCATGTCCATCAGCTACCGCAACCATCGGATATGGTTCTTTTGCAACCGCATAGGCGTCTTGATTTTTTACTTTACAAGGGCCCTTCACTGACACTGCGCCAACCGTTACCGTGTTAGCGGCGTCCACTGCCGCTCCATGAGAAGTCATTGGTATCACCAGTCGAGATCATCCATATCTACGGCGGCATCAACGGTTGGCGGCATTGGTACCGCTGCTTTGACTGGATTGATGGACGCATTGGAGACTGCTGTTGATGCCCAACGAATGTACTGCTTGAGTTCAGAGGCATTTTTTGCCTGAAGCGGTTTGAGTTCACCTCTAAATGTATCACCGATAAATGCTTGCAGCACGTCCATATCAGCTTCCTGTCCAATGGCGATGGCGATTCGAATCGCTTTTTTACCCCAAGTTGTGTCCATTAGTTTTTCAAGTCCCTTTTCATAGTCATCTGTCGGCAAGCCGTCAGATAACAAAATCATGACCGGTTGGTACCCTCTGATGTTTTCAAATTCTGTCGTCAATTGATCTGCAAGCAGTTCAAAACTTCTTCCCATATCCGTTACGCCTTTCGGCTGAATGTTTTCCCATGTAAAGTGCTTGATGTCTACATTGTTGACAAGCCATCGTGCACCCGTTGAAAACGTGAGTGCATGGACGCGAATCGTTCCCTCTGCATCTCTGGCAACGTCTCTAATATGCGGAATTGCTTCTCTCACTGCATTATTGAGCGTTTCAATTTTACCGCCGTATTTCATCGAATCAGAAGCATCAATTAAAAAAAATAAATGTAAATCTCGTGCACCCATTTTGCCATAATTTTCAGTCATTTTAGACTCCTTTCAATTGTTTCCATTAATAATTATTCACGCGTTGTTATACCTGAGTTATTGTACTTGGGTTGTTACATGCTAATGTTTTTTTACGGATTATTCTACGGATTATTTGATGTATCCATTTCATATATCGCTTGAGGCATTCATTGAGGTATTGATTTATTTCACTTGGCGCTCCTGCCTTAAAATCTAATAACGCCCATAGAATCGCCAAAGTTGATCATCATACCATGCCTCAATGGAACGACACCATTTTTTTCAATGGTTCGCGTTTCACCTTCCTGAGTTGTGTACTGCCAAACATACTCAGAGTGATTTTTCAGCCCCCATATTTCAGGATGCCTTGGATGCTGTACGATGCTGCCGAATGTCGTTTGATAGGCCGTCATGTCTAATGGCGTCAATACATCCATCATCAGTTCAGTATCGTAATTCAAAACAATAATTCGCTCGCCAACTTTCATGCGAACCGGCAATCGGTCAACGGCTTTACCACAATGCACACAAGCGGGAAGCGCCTTCTTGTCGCGAATGATCGAAGCATCGTAAAAAACCTGTTTGCCGCAATGCAGACAATAGGTGATATTATATTTCAGCGTTGTCAAGAGCTGCATCCATTCACTTTCGCGCAATCGTTCTTCCGGTACTTTAATGCCACTTGTAAAAGCGCGTTCAAAAGCATCGTTGACGGCTTGAGGCAAAATACTGCAATAAAATTCTGCAATGTCCTGAACGCCCTTTACCGGCCGATTAGTCGCATCAATAGGATCAAAGATGTAGAGCGGATGCGTCCCATAGAGTGACATAAATGCCGCTTCATCCAGTATATCAATCTCATACTCTCTTCGCCCTTGTAGTGGATGTTGTCGATAGAGCATTCGAAAGAGCACCACGGAGAGTGAAAATAAATCTGTTGCCGTACTTGGCGGCGCGTCACCGATAATGACTTCCGGCGCCATAAAGCCATAGGTTCCCCAATTGTCTTCAACACTTTTTAAACTGTCATAGGTGACGTTGTCATTGTCACAGATGCGGACATCGCCGGTTTTAAAGTTGACAAACAAATTGCCAAATGAGATATCGCGATAACAAAGGCCGCTCAAGTGTAGTGTATAAAAGCTTTGGACCATTTGCATACAAGCTTCAATGAGCTTTTCATACGATTTAAATGTCAATTCACCACTGAAAAATCGCGTTAGCTTTTGATAGTATCTGCTGTCAATAAGCGGCATGACATAGCCGAATTGATCTTCCGAATCGTTTTCAACAATCGCCATCGGCCAAATGAATTGTTCAGAAGGTGCCCCTTGTTCAACGAGGCTTTCAATTGCGTGATACTGTGCTTCTGTCGCCATACGCTTATAAAACCACTTGACCGCATAGTCGCCTGATTCTGCATGAACAAGGTAGACTTCTCCCTGTCCACCTTCTCCAAGCGGCTTAATGACCGTATAGTTTTCCAAAGTCGAAGTCAGCGTAGCGCCTTTCTTTAATAGACTCATGTCGTTCTCCTTTTCTAGTTTAGTCGTTTCACGCTTTTCAAGCGATTATAAAACGACTGTTCGAATCACATATTGACTGACGAGGTATACGGTGCCCAGAAGATAAAATGATGCCATTCCCTTTGGTATACCCTTTGTTCGCATTGAACCCGTCTGTAGGATCATAAACCCTGCTGCGGTGACAACCATCATGTAAAGCTGTACAAATTCATAAAACTGCGGCATTTGAACTTTAAAAAATGCCATACCGCATTGGATAATCACCATGAGCCATGGTAGGATGGCAATCAAATTAATATCCAGTCGCTTTTGGACTAACGATACGACAATACTGCCGATCAGCGTCCCCGCCAATCCAAATACGAGCCATGGATTGTTCTGACTCAGCGGCATCATATAGGTTTCAACACCAGCGATTGCCGTCTGCTTCATTTGGAAAAAGTCAATTTGATAAACATAACCGCCGATTAAGATGATAAAAAACAGTAGCCAAAGGCCTAATCCAATCCAATTAAAACCCTTGATCCCATGTTTCGCAGGACGCTTCTTTCTAATTTTTGGCGAAGACGCGGGTTGTATCTCAGTAGGCGCTTCATCTGAATCGCCTTGATCCGATCGCTCAAAGTTTATATCGCCTGGATCGGTTACCGACAAGACGCCAACCGATCGCAGAATTAATTTGAAATCCTTTACAATAATGCCTTTTTCGAAACCGTAATAATCGGCAAACTGTTCTGCGTAGCGCAACGCTTGTTCTCCTGCATTACCCAACTGCAACAATTTCAACAAATAGCCTGATTTCGCAAGCAATGTTAGTCGCGCCTTAAAGGCATAGGCCCCCGGTATATGGTCTGCCAGCAGTCCTTCGAAAGCTTTCTGTGTAAAAACTACCGGATCATATTCTAAAAAAACCTTCTTCAATCCATCTACAATGGAATCATCTGAGGTTCGCTTGGGTTTTGATTTAAATGCCATGTCAATGCCTCACTTTCTGATACCATCATATAAAAAAGAACCTAGGCGTTGCCACCTAGGTTCTTTTAGAATTTTCTTAAGATTTGCTCATCATTTTCTAATCAAATTTTATTCTGCTCTATCGATCGAAGTTGTCATTTCCTGCTGCAAACAAAATCATTTCGGACTATTTCACTGCACGATTTCAAATGCCAGCGCTTTGTCCCTCACCGCAAATGTATAGGCATTTAACTGCTCAACAGAGTTTGGCAAATTAAGGATGCGAATACCGGATTTAATATTAACGCTGTAATCGTCATTGGTCGGATAGAGTACTGTAACATCCAATCCCTTGTCAACCAATGTGCCGAGCTGGCGGTATAGCAATGTCCCTTCCAAGCTGTCATTAAATATTTCCGAATCGCGCATCATCAACACGACAGGTCTTGATTCAATCTGTGTCACTTTTTGAATAAACTTTGTCCATTGCGTATAATCATTGGCGCGAATACTGCCGCCGCCGTTATTCAATGTCATCACCCAAATGCCATTTTTAACTTCAGCACTAAACCCATTGCCTGCGGCCTTAACAATACCTGATGCCGCTGCCAATTCGGCCACCGGCTCTGTTGCCTGTGTTAGATAAGCTGCCGTAAAGGCCTTCGTTAAACCGTCTTCAATCTTATAATCAGCAATTTGTTTTTGTTTTGTCACGTTTTCAGGAATCGATGCTGTGATCGTTTGACCGACAACAGCATAAACATCATCAATCACCACGGTACCTTCATCTTGCTTGGTTACATCTGTCTCTACAACATAAATTCTTTCCAGCGTAAACGGTGCCGCCAGTTCATCCGGCAAATCAGCGGTCAAATATTTCCATCCCGTCCAGTCAATGTGTCTGGCAAAAGTAATGTTGGTTGCCGCACCATTGGCATCAATAATTTTACCACGAAGCCAGTGATCGTTGCCATAATCGCCATACGCCCACATACCAATGGATTCCGTATTGCTCGGCAGCATAATGGGTTCATTGAATTTCATATAAGCGGCTCGCGTATCCGTAGTCGTTGTAAAGTCATAAGTCAACATACCGCCTAAATCGCCAGTCTTCGGAAAATTGAGTTCTGCATATTTGCCGGTTACCGCTTCCGGATAACTGAGGAATGTTCCCGTTGCCGTTTCAAAATCTGCAATCAGCGCTTTATCCGTGCCGTTGCCAATCGGAACATACGTAATTAAGTCATTGAAACCAACTGTCATATAGCCCTGTTGTCCATCTGTTCCCGCAGTAAAGGTACTCATTGCCATGTCAAAAGCACCGAGATTATCCGGCAGGACGAGCGTTAACGCTTCAGGTGACGTTGCCACTTTTTCACCATCTGCTGTTTGAATGTAGAACTGCATTTGCTTCTGCTGACCGGCATCAAGTTTTAAAACAGAAGGCTCAACGACAATTTTAACCCCATTGTCATATACGTGAACTGTTTTTTGCGCTGTAAAGCCCTTGTATGCAGCTTGAATGGATGCCACGCCCGTCGCCGTTGGTGCAAAGCGATCATCTTCAAGTGTGCCTGCCAAACCGCTAACTGTCCATTTTACCTCGGCAGGATCAATCGCCGTCATATCATAATTTTCATCAATACCCATCAACTTCAGTGTCAGCTTTTCGCCAAGGAGTACAGCATCTGATGCCATATCGATTTTTATTTGTTTTAATACGGGGGTGGTCACTGTATTCTTAATAACAGCCAATCCCGTGTACATCTTGCGTTCGGCGCCATCGGAAGGACGATTGACGATATTTGCAGCAGTCTCCCAAGGTGTTTTGACAAGCATTTCCGTAGAACCGCCGCCATCGAGATTGATCCCCTCGTAGGCACCGAATTCCAGCAGGAGCTGCGCAAGTTCCGTTTGCGTTACACCGCGATAGGAGGTCGTCCGCCCATCGACTGTCAACATGATAATCTTTTTACGATCACGATCAATCCCTAAAGCGGTTCGAGGATTATTCCCCGAAATGTTTTGTGAAAAGGTCGTTGGAATAGTGCCGTTCTCTAAAATTTGAGCACCGCCGCCAATTGTTAGATCAATGGCATTAAAATTGACATCATAGTGAATGGCGATGGTATCGCCAATTTTAAAGCTGTTTAAGAGCTGAGAAACATCGGTTCCCACAGAAGCGAGGACATAACCGTTTTCCGGAATGGTAAAAGCAGGACCGTTGAGACGCATTTCTTTCACGACGTCATTTACAACGAGCATTTCTGCAATGTCCTGACCAATAGAATTACCGTATGACACAGTGGACCAGTTGTTGTTAAATAAAATCGTACGGTCATAATTAAGGTAAGGCTTGTTGATATAACTAATTTTCATGGTTGTCTTGCCATTCGAAAACGTATTGTTAGGCGTATTAATATACCCGACAAAAGGCAAGCCATTTTTGGCAATGTTGAATGAGGCAAACTCATTATAGCCCACACTGGTTGATAACACTTCACCATCTTTGATCAACGTTCCCATTGTGGTATTATTCGCCGTATCAAAAAAGTCGCTGTTAATTGCCGCAACGATTTCTGATGCTTCGTCACTCTGCGCGACCAGTGTCGATAACGTGTCACGCTCTGAAAGGTAGTCATCTGTCACGACGGTCATTTCCGCACCGGCCGTCAAATCGACATTGACGAGATTCATGTTAAGCCATCCGCCGTTGGTAAATCTTTGAATGTGTTGACTCGTGACGCCATCTGCAATGATCTCGGGTTCAGAGCGCCACTCATAGAGTGTTATGTAATCCGCAAACGTCAATTGTTGCAAAAACAGCATGCTTAAGCATGTTAGTAACAGCCATTTCTTATTCATAGTGATCCCTCTCATCAAATGTTTTAAGTCACCTTCATTATAACGCGCTCATGTGTCTTTGCTATGAAAAAACGATTACGATCTGATTACAGTTTAAGGATTGCAGCAAAAAAGTGTGAACCCCTTACAGTTAATGTAAGGGGTCTCATCTTCATGCTCTGACAATATACTTTTGACTATTCACCTTCAAAGACTTTAATCGAGTCCTGAAGATATGTGTCAATAATGTTTTGTACATGTGAATCTTTTAAGATTACACTGATTTCAATCCGTCTGTTCTTCGCATAATCAGCTTCTGACGTGCCACCGGTGACCGGTCTGTACTCTGAAAGCGAACTGGCCATGAAGAAACTGCCATATCGGCTGTCCAAATTACTATTTGCACTCATCAGATAATTGACAACTGCTGTTGCACGTTTTGAACCGAGCTCTCTATTATAAGAGCCGCTGCCGCGTTCATCAGTATGTCCCTGAATGTTAATGGCATCGATACTCGCCCTGATTTCACTGTCTTTCAGTACTTCTTCAAAGGCGTTGGCAAGCTGCGTTAAAAGAGCCTGCCCTTCTGGCTTAATATCGTAGGAATTTGTATCAAAGACAAGGCTCTCGTTGATGACGATGTTCCCAGTGTCTGAAATCGTAACCAGCGGCTCACCTGCCTGATTCGTTTCACCTAGTTTTTCTTCTATTGAATCTTTAACCGCCGTCAGTACGTCCAACCTCAATACGGCGATCCCCTGCAATTTTTGTCTTAAATCTCCCAGCTCTTGATTACTGCTGGCAATAACTTCTTTCTGTGCATCAATTTCCTCTTGTGAGAGCTTCAATGCAATTTGACCTTCCTCAACCTCTGCCATCGTCTTATCGAGTTCCACTTTTAACAGCCTCAAATTGTTCTCTGCCTGTGAAATTTCGAGCTTACTGGATTCCAGCTGTTTCTGCGTGTCATCCAGCTCTTTTCGCATAAATTCTAAATTTTTGCCAGTGACAATGTTATTGATATACATGAGGAACATGACGAAAAAGAGTATGATCGCAATGGTTGAAATCATATCTGTAAAGGAGGGCCAAAAATTTTCCTGTTCTTCGTGGCGTTGACGTTTTCTTCTAATCTTCACCGCTGCCTCCCTTCGTGCTATTCGTTTTTATTCGCTTCCTTCACATCTTCCGTAAAATCGTCAAAGACGACGGACATTCGTTGTATATTGGTTTTCAGGTGATGGTTAAACTCTGAAAAGTCACGAATATTTTCAGAAAACTGTTGAATGGACTGATCGAATTTATGCATGCTCTTCTCAATGGAATCCGAGGTGTCTTTCATGTTGTTGCTTGCGACGGTCAGACGATAACTCATAGCTGATGTCACTTCTTCAAGTGATGCTGCCAGTCTGTCGCCCAGACTTTCAAATGCCGTTTCAAGCGGCGTTTTACCGTGTTCGTCAACTTGTGTCATATCCGTTGATTTCTCACCGAGTGTATTATCAAGGTATTCTTCAACAACAGCTATATATTGTTCTTTAGTCTCCGTCGTTCCGACGACAATCGTTAGGACATTAACGAGAATTGAAGCTGTAATCCCAAAAAGTGATGTGACAAACGCCACAGACATGCCGTTAATGGAGCTTAAAAGACCACCCGTAATGGTATTGACGTCGCCAAGTACCGCTTCATTAGTTGAACTTAGCAGGCTAACGAGCTCAGAAATCGAAAGTGTCAAACCAAAGAAAGTTCCGACGAGTCCCAATATAATCATTAATCCGGAGGATCTGCCAATAAAGCGTTCGCCAATATTGGTTTTGCTTAAAAAGGTATTCATATTCTTTTCGATGATCGCCAGTGTATTGATTTCCTTTATTTTTAGTGTCTGTGCCGACTTATAGTCATCGACAATGGCATTGTTGAGTTCACTTTTAAAAATAAGTTCCTTTCGATTGTCGTGATCGAGCACATCATACGTCAGTACTAAATATTTTGTTTTAATGCGCGCCAGTGCCCAAAGTGTGATAATCAGGATGAGTACAATCAAGCCAATAATGATCTGACCGACTGGATTCATCGTTAATATCATTTGTATCATAGTGACCTCCTCTGTTTGCTTTTCTGCATTATTTATGATATGTTTGGCAATTTTATCCTCAAGTTATCCTTGCGCCTAATTCTATGATAGCATAAGGTTTTGACAAAAAAATGAATGTAAACGAATCATAATACGAATTTAAGATATCTTTAATATAGTCCACATCATCAGCTCTCGAGCATTTCGACAACCGCTTTAAGAATTGCTGCTTGATTTTTAACCAGAGACAATTGCGAATCACCAGGCATTACAATGTAGTCAGCATCTTTGAATAACGCTCTAAGTGCTGTTTTCTCCGGCAGGTTCTGTTCGTGATCACGATGCGATTCTACCAGTGTTACTTTGGCTTTCATCTCTGAAAAATGTTCTTCTTCAAAGACATAACGATCCCAGAAATCCTGCATAAAGCCGTAGTTGGACATCATTTCCTGTTTTGATGTATCGTACAGCATCTCTATAAAAATACCTTCCCAGAAAAGGCGTTTTGAGGTATCATTCTGAAAAAGCGTGAAATTCTTTTGCAGTTGTTTTGAAAACTTTTTCTGGAATCGCGCGAAATTTAAAAAGCGAATGGATTTGATAAAACTCTTCAGCGATTTTTGATTGCGTCGACTGGTCTTTGCTGGAACATCTTTCGTTTTTGTCACTGCGTGCGTCAATACGATTCCCGCAACCTGTTCCGGCATTTTAGACGCTAGCGCCTGTGCCGCAACCGTTCCAAATGAATTGGCAAAGATATAAAACCGATCAATTTGCTCGCTTCGAATAAATTGCATTAGTTTCAGAGTTAAATCTTCAATGCCGGTTGCCACCGGATAATCTATCGCGATAACCTGGTAGTATTGTGTCAATTGTTCAAAATATGGATAAAACGTCAGCGCTTTTCCCGTCGACCCAGGCAAACAAAGTAAAACCGGGCCTTCCCCCATTGTGTAATAGGGAATGCCATCTGTTGATACTCGCTTTGGATTGGCCTTACAAAAATCAGCATAGGGAGCAAAGTCCACGTCTTGAACATTTGCATAAAAATTATCTTTTAAAGTGGCGATCTCCAAGTGCATTTGCATCTCCTTATCTCAATCTATTCTTTGACCAAACGATGCGCCTATGATTTTCACCATTGTTCACATCGTTTGATTTGACTTCATGCTTTTCACATCGCATCATAGGTTCAGAACAATTTTTATGTCTGCTCTTATTATACCTGTATCGTTTATAAATTTGTTATTTTTCATTTAGAAATTAGCAAGGATGTTATAATATAATAGAGTTATCAATGGTTTTATGACTGGAGCGCCCATGAAAATTAAAACGAAATTCATCATATCGCTAATGCTGTTAATCGTCCTGCCGGCGATCTCAACAATTCTGATCACCAGCAACGTCCTCAGTGACAACTTGGACTTCATCGACTTCTTTGACAGCTATTACGATATTTTTAACAATTTTTCAGAACTCTCTTATGAATTTGAAGACTTTATTGAGCCATATATCAATTCACCTGAGTATTTTCTGACAGATGATTTTATGACAGTAGTTGCCGATGAGTTCAGCAGCGCTTTTATTCGCATTGAAGTTTATGAAAACAATCAGTTGGCGCGAACGACTTATACAGATAAAATCGTTTTTAACAACGTCTTTGAAGAATGGATTTACAATCGGGAAATCAATTTATTGCCAAACGAGCAATATTCCTTAAAGCATTTACACTTCGATCGGCTCAACAATGGCCCTATTGATTTAAAACTCACCGTTGACAGCGGACGTCTGGAGATAGCCTATCGCGTATTTGAGCGTGTATTCTTACTTCTCTACGCCCTTTTCAACATTGTCATTCTCTCCATTATCCTCTCGTGGATTTCAAATCCCATCAAGCGCAGTATTCGACGCCTAACCTATACGACAAATGAAATTCGCAAGGGCAATCTCAATGCTGAACTGGAATACAACGAAAATGACGATTTTGAAGGGCTTGCTGAAAGTATTGAAAGCATGCGGCAATCCCTCAAGCGTTCTGTACAAAAACAACAGGTTCTCGAAATAGAAAAAAAAGAATTGATCGCCAATTTTTCACATGATCTGCGAACACCTATCACCTCCATTCGCGGCTATGTCCAAGGCCTGCGAGATGGCGTAGCCCGTACGGAAGCAATGCAGCAGGAATACCTCGATACCATTGCCGCCAAAACAGATATGCTCGAAAGCCTTGTCAATGACCTTTCTGAGATGGCAAAGTACGATCAGCAAGGCATTCAACTAAAGCTGCAGCTCATTAACCTTCGCAACTTTCTCTTTGACTGCGTTGACGAACTCCAGCGCGATGTAAAAAAAGCCGGCGGCGTGCTATACTTACATTACATCATCAAAGACACTTATATATACGCAGATCCTGAAAAGCTCATGCGCGTTTTTATTAACATCATCGAAAATGCAATCAAATACCGAGGCACTGATCCTATAGAAATTGTTATTTTGGCCAACCGAGATGATGATGGTGTTCTCATCAACATCTCTGATAACGGAATCGGCGTCCCAGAAGATGCGATCGACAGGATTTTTGATCGATTCTATCGCTCAGATAAATCACGTAATCTCAATATCAAAGGCAGCGGAATAGGTCTCAGTATCTGCCGTGAGATTATCGAGCTACACGGTGGTCGCATGACTGCTTACAGCAATAAATCAAAGGGACTCACGCTGTCTATTCGCATCAAGGCTTATAAATCAGACAAAGTACAGCCTTATTAAACCATTGTCGCAGGGTCATCTTGCTATTCGCCGTTCAACCTTTTCAGGCAATTGCCTCATTTATAAAATTGGAGATAAAAATGGAAAAAATTCTCGTCATTGAAGACGATAAAAGCATCGCCAGACTTCAAAAGGACTATCTTGAAATTAATGGCTACGCCGTCACTATCGAAGAAACAGGCGACATTTCTAAAATCATCCCTTTGCTTGACGATGTTAATCTCGTCATTTTGGACTTAATGCTGCCAAAGGGAAACGGCATTGAAATTTGCAAGCGTATTCAATCGCTTAAAGACATCCCCATTATCATCGTCTCTGCCAAAGATCAGGATATGGACATCGTACTGGGCCTAGGTGTTGGCGCCGATGATTATATGACAAAGCCCTTTAGTACCAATGAGCTAATTGCCCGCGTGAAAGCACAGCTCAGACGCTATAAAAAAATGAAGTCATCCCCTGCAAATGCCTTTGACGATGCGAATATTATGATTCGCAATATGAGCATTAACGAAGTCACAAAGACCTTTACAGTTGACGGCATACAATTGGACTTAACGCCAAAAGAATTTGATATCATACTCCTTCTGGCTAAAAATAGAGGACGCGTTTTTTCAAAAGAAGAAATATATGAACGCGTCTGGAAATACGACAGCCTCGGTGATGCTTTTACCGTAACGGTACATGTCAAGCGCATTCGCGAAAAAATTGAAACTGCTTCTGAACACGCGCAACTTATTGAAACAGTCTGGGGGGTGGGGTATAAAATTGTCTGAATGGCATTTCATTATCCCTGTTGCAGCATCGTCATACAAGATTAAATTGATAATCGCACTTTATCCGTTTATCAGTCGGACAAAGTGCGATTTTATTTTTAAGTTCATAGACATTTGTATCATAGATGGCTGTTCGTCGAAATTAAACATTTAATCCTTACTGTTTTTTACATAACGCTTTATGAAACGATATTTAAGCGTTCACCCTTCATAAAAGCGCGAATATTGTCTGCGGCAATTGTCATTAGTCTCAACCGCGCTTCTTTTGGCGCCCAAGCGATATGCGGCGTTATAAAGCAATTGTCCAAATGGTAAAGTGGGTGGTCTGCCTCCGGCGGTTCCAGTGTCAAAACATCAAGGCCTGCTGCAAAGATCGTCTTCTGCTTAAGCGCTTCATACAGTGCCGTTTCATCCATTAGTCCACCGCGTGCCGTGTTGATAAAAATGGCGCTTTCTTTCATCATTGCCAAGTGTTCTGCGTTGATGATCTGTTCCGTTTCAGGTGTAAGCGGACAATGCAAGCTGATGACGTCCGAAGTCGTCAAAACGGTTTCCAGCGACGTATATTTAAATTGCGCATGTTCGTGTTCAGGGTAATGCGTGCGATTATAGGCAATGACTTGCATGCCAAAAGCAGCTGCCATCTTGGCCACCGTCATGCCAATCCGCCCCGTTCCAATTAAGCCCAGCGTCTTGCCGGACAATTCAATAAGCGGGTGCTCCCAAAAACTAAAATCAGGCTGTGCTGCCCACGCGCCTTCCTTGACCAATTGCGCATGCTGCCCCACACGACAGGCGATTTCAAGCATAAGTGCCATGGTATGCTGGGCAACGGCGTCCGTCCCATAAGCCGGAATATTGGTCACTGTAATGCCACGCTTTCTCGCGCTCTCAACATCTACAATGTTGTAGCCGGTAGCAGTGACGCCAATGTACTTTAATTTGGGCAGCGACGCCATAACAGCATCGTCAAAAGTCAATTTATTTACCAACACAATTTCTGCATCTTTAGCCCGTTCCACGATCTGATCCTGCTCACAGCGATCGTATATTTCGATATCCCCCAGTGCTTCCAGCGGACCCCAGCCAATATCGCCGGGATTAATCGTATAACCGTCCAGCAATACAATTTTCATGATCCATACTCCTGTTCTTCAAAAATCCGTCAAACCTCATTAATGCCATCTTTCACGATGGTCATTTTATACGAAAGCGTTTTGCACATCCATGCAAAACGCTTTGTGTTTTAAACTATTATTTAATTAATTTCTCGACCATCTGTGCTCTGAGCCGCGCACCATGCGGGAAGCCTGAACCAATCAGCGGTTTTGCATATTTAAAAAATGCTTCTGTCACATAGTTACCGGCTTCATTAATATAAGAAGGATCCATATGCTTCGTCTTTGCCGCTATCTGTTCGAGTTCAAGCAAACGGTATGCTACAGCATAATCACCCGTTCTTACAATGGAAACTGAACCGTCAAGACCATCATCAAGTGCATATTGAACGGCCTTTTCACCAACTTCACGTGCTTCCATCTGATCAACATCCGACGTACAGCCAAGGAAAGATCGCTGGATGTATCCAAGTGTATCGGCGCGAACGCGTTTAATCCCAAGTTTCAATTTTACTTCTGCAACCAACAAGTCGCCAAGCGCGCCTGTACCGGAGAGCTGAACATTGCCATGTGCATCTTTTTCAATATGCTCCTGTAGCTTGGTTACAATCGGAACACCATCTTCATCCTGAATGCCCTCAGACACTGCGATAATACATCTGCCATATTTGTCATAAGCTTCTTTGACATCATTGATAAAGTGCTCAATGGTAAATGCGCGTTCCGGCAAATAGACCAAATGCGGTCCATCATCATTATAAACTTTACCGAGAACGGAAGCCGCCGTTAAAAAGCCGGCATGCCGCCCCATGACAACGCCAATGTATACGCCGCCCAGCGACTTATTGTCAAAGTTGACACCGGAGAATGCAGAGGCGACATATCTTGCCGCAGATCCGTAACCAGGTGTATGATCACTCATGACGAGGTCGTTGTCTACTGTTTTTGGTATATGAATAGCCCGAAACTCATAGTCATCTTTTTTAGCTTCCTCTTTGATAATTCTAACGGTATCCGACGAATCGTTGCCGCCGATATAAAAGAAGAAACGGATATCATGCGCTTTCATCACCTGAAACATTTTCTGGCAATAAGCCGCGTCCGGTTTCACACGCGTCGACAGCAATGCGGATGCAGGCGTTTTTGCCACCGCTTCAAGATTCGAACGCGTTTCGCCTGTCAAATCGAGAAACTGTTCTGTGGCAATACCTTCAACGCCGTGCAGTGCACCGTAAATTCTGTCGACCTGCGGATATTTTTTTGCTTCAAGGACGACACCCACCAAAGATTGGTTAATGACGGCTGTTGGTCCACCACCCTGTGCGACGAGCACATTCCCTCTAAGACCATGGTTGCTCATTAATAAACCTCCTCACGATTATGCTTCATTACAGTTGATATAATGCTGTATATTTCTTTTCGAGATAATCACAATAATAATCGGCATTTAGCGGTTCACCTGTAATCTTCTCAATTAAAACGGTTGGATCGTACAATGCGCCATATTGATGAACCTTATCGTTGAGCCATTTTGTAATCGGCTCAAAATCGCCTTCTGCAAGCAGTGTTTCAATCGCTAAATCTTTCGACATGTAATGGTAAAGCTGTGCGGCATACGCACTGCCGAGTGCATAGGTTGGAAAATATCCAAACAGCGCTTCCGCCCAGTGTACATCCTGAAGAACGCCTTCGCCATCGTTGGATGGCACCACGCCTAAATATTGTTCCATTTTATCATACCATGCTTTTGGAAGGTCCGCTACACTTAACGTCCCACTGATAAGCGCTAATTCGAGCTCATATCGCAGTAGAATGTGCAGTGAATACGTTAATTCATCTGCTTCTGTTCTAATGAGCGATGGTTGAACGATATTGACAGCACGATAAAGATCCATTTCGCTAACTGTTTTAAACTGTTCTGCAAAAGTCTCTTTTAAGATCGGATATAAGTGATGAATAAAAGCCTTGTTTCGGAAAAAATTGTTTTCGTAAATCCTAGACTGCGATTCATGAAGGGCATTGGATGCACCGGTTGCAATTGGCGTACCGCGCAAACGCTTGTCGACATTTTGCTCATAAATACCATGACCGCCTTCGTGTACAGTACTAAGCATCGCCGACAATAGATCATTTTCATAAAAATGCGTTGTCAGCCGCACATCTTCAATATCCACGCCCATGGTAAAAGGGTGTATGCTTTCTTTAAACAGGCCGTGATCACGCTTAAAGCCAATGAGATCCAATAGAGTCTCGCTAAGATGCTGTTGTTTTGCAACTGGATATGATGCGGTCACAAATTCAGTGTTCGGCTTAGGCAAGGCAATAATCTTTTTCAATAGCGGGACGAGACGCGCTTTAAGTGTTTCGAAAAAAACATCCAATTGATCGACAGTCATCCCCGGTTCATAATCATCAATAAACAAATTATATGGATGACCTGAATAGCCGCGATACTCGGCAAACTTTTTCATCATCTCAACGGATTTTTCTAAATAGGGCTCAAATTGATCATATGCCTCTGCTTCCTTGGCATCTTCCCATGCTGCGGCAGATTTTGTAATATGTGCCTGAAAAGCTTCGTATTCATCAGCTGGAATTTTTGACACGCGATTGTGTTCTCTCTGATAATGTCTGATGAGCGCATTTGTTATCTCGTCACATTCGTCAGGCACCGCTGCGAGCGCATCAATACATGCATTAAATTCAGAATCCGTCATTATGCGATGATAAAAGCTGCTGATGACGCCAATGGCATTGCTTCGCGCTTCTACGCCACTCTTCGGCGCACCTGTTGAAGCATCCCAAAAGACGATGTTCGATGTATAATCCAAACCTTGTAATTGTTTAATATAATGGTGGAACTTTTCTTTTGTCGCATTGATGTCTTTGCACATACTCGTTCTCCTTTTTCTTCCGCGGCGTATTTTGCAATTGCACGTTTCAAGACCCTTTCGCCTCTGTCGTACCAGCGGCAGATTTAAAAGGCCATGCGCTTCGTTATGCGCTAATGACTCAGTTCTAATACCGTATGCCATCTCAATCTTGATTATAACAAAAAAAGTTTCCAGTTGAAACCGTTTAGCGAGTATGATAGACTTAACACTGGAAAATTATGAAAGGAGACATTTCGATGTCACTATTTAAAGATTGGACGGCCCTTTTGGAAGGCAATGGTGCGTCAGATGAATTTTGGAATCAATATTTGGCGCAGGAAAAAGACATTTACGAAGCTATACTCACTGAAAAAACAACACAATTGAACGATACCGTTGCTGCTTTTGGCGAAAAGCACGACCTTTCGCCTACACTTGCCGTCGGTTTTCTCGACGGAATCAACACGAGCTTAACCGAAGCGCTCGATTTAGACAGTTTTACGGAAGAGACGGCATTTGATGCTACGATCGATTTCGAAAAACTCTATTTTAACATGCATAAAGCAAAAGCAGAATGGCTCTACTCTATTTCGGCATGGGATGACATTCTCACCAAAGAGCGTCAAGCAGAGATTAAAAAGGATTATAACCGTTCCGTAACCGTTGTTATTGAAAACAAGATCGGTAGAAATGATCCATGCCCGTGCGGCAGCGGCAAGAAGTTTAAAAAATGCTGCATTGACAAGGGAATCTACTAATCACACAGCTGTTATTAACGTCTAAAAAGTCATTTTCTATAACAATACAAAAGTGCGATTTTCGGTTTTTCGCTTATATTCAAATAACATTCAAACGGCAAAGATCTTAGTATGATCCTTGCCGCTTTTCATTGTCACCTCTCAACCGTTCACGGCTAATTAAGAAATTAGCCGATATTCTATTTAAGACAACCCCCTCATCCATACAACTACGAATGAGGGGGTTGCGTTTTTGCTTTTTAGTCTCGTCTAATTTTCATCCGTTACAGCAAACTTCGACCGATAGAGCCGTCTTCTGTCGAGGACAAAGATTGGATCGGTAAACTGCTCAGCTTCCAAATCTTTCAGCGCTTTGTTCATATCGTACATGCGTGCATCGATCATATCGATGTAATGCAGCAATTCACCTTCTGGAATCAATGGTTTCTTTGGACTGCCAAATTCCGGCTCATAATGGTGCGCAAGAATCATATGCTGAAGCAAAAGTGAAACTTCAGGGTCTATTTTAAGGGCTTCTGCCGTCTTTTCAATTTTCTTAATGCCCATGATAATATGGCCTAAGAGCTGACCTTCTTTCGTGTATTCTCCAACAATGCCAAGCTCATTGGCATCCATTTCATTCAGCTTTTCGATATCGTGAAGAATGATGCCTGCCAAAACTAAATCGCGATTGCAGTTATGATAAATATCGCACAGTGCATCACCTGTTCGAAGCATGCGAATAATGTGATAGAGCAAACCGCTCTTAATCGCATGATGATTGGACTTTGCCGCCGGATAGTACATCAATCTGCTCTTGGATTCTTCCAAAAGTGCCAATGTCAGCTTTTTAAAATCTTTATGCGTCATTTTGTTGATATAAAATAAAATTTCATTAAACATCGTTTCCGGATCAATTGGCGCAACTGGAATAAATTGACCATAGTCTACTTTATCTTCAGGTTCTACATTGCGGATTTTAATAATCTTCAGCTGCAACGTCGATTGCCATTGGGTAACAGTCCCCATGACTTTTACCAGTTCACCCGGGTTGTAAATATGTTCAATATCGCCTTTGACATCCCATAGCTTCGCATTGATGTCACCTGTGACGTCTTGAAATGTAAAATCGATATACGGCTTGTTTGCACTAGAGGTTTTCACATTTTTCGCTTTAATCAGGAAAAAGGTCGTCACTTCTTCTCCCACTTTAAAATCTTTTATCAACACACCCCTGCTCCTTTGTCTAGACTGAATAACCTAACTTTACTCATGTCTATTATAGCACAACTGCGTTCGCTGCACCTACCGTATCGCACCATTCTATCCGCTAATCTGTCGTTTGGCGTTAAAACATGCCGTAATGATCAATTTTACCAAGCCCTTTAAACAAGATAATGTAACACGTTTCTTGAATTATAGACCAACAGAAACCTTAAAATAGGACTTTAAAATAGAAAATTAATCCGGAAATAACCATCAAAAAACCGATTTCGACATATTTAACAATGTCAAAATCGGCTGATTTTTCTCGCTGCTCACTTTGAAATTCGATTCAACTGGCTGCGACGATCTTCGTAAAACATCCGCAACCGCGTTTTATATGCAAAAACACTTTAACGTTTTCTATAACATCTCAACTGTATATTTGCTCTTTAACGCTTCTACCTTTTCAAGGTAAGTCGCATTTTGTTTCTGAATGAGCAATTGCTGCTTAATCTGAGCTGCAACGGCATCAAATGACTGCACAGCCGCTTCTGTATAACCTGTTTTCTTGATAATATGAAAACCAAATTGTGTTTGAACGGGTTCAGAAACCGTATCGGTTGCCATTTCAAATGCAGCTGCTTCAAATTCAGGTACCATTTGACCTTTTTGGAAAAAGCCCAAATCGCCGCCGTTTTCTTTAGACGGGCATGATGAATATGTTTTTGCAGCTTCTTCAAAAGACAAGTCACCTTTTAACGCTTCTTGAACTTCATTGGCTTTTTCAAGGGTATCAACCAAAATATGTGATGCCTTGACTTGTTCGCCAGATGCAAAATACTGCGTATTGGCTTCGTAGAAAGCTGTTGCCTCATCATCTGTTACCGCTACACCTTCAATAAGATTTTTTATATTGAACTGTTTAAGCAGGTTTTCTTTTGCTTGATTGAGTTCCACCTTGAAAGCCTCAGTTTCTTCAAGCTTTGTATCCACCGCTTCTGCGTAGAAAAGCTCTTGGTAAACCAATTCATCCAAAAGGCGTTTCATTCCCTCATCACCTTGAAACTGCGATTGAACCTGCTGTCCAAGTGTTTGAAAGAACATGTTTAAATCATTTTCAGTAATGGCTCTGCCATTTACTTTTGCAAGTACTTTATCCGACATAATCGTCTCCCTTCAATCAATAGCTATGCTCACTATCATAACAAATTTTCTTGTAAAGCGCCATGATAAAGCGAGAATTATCCAACATCGCGCTGTTTAAACTGTTCGTAAAATGCATCAAATACCGATTTCGGAATGCCCATTTCCGAAAAAACCAATGCATTAAGCGATAAGTCAGCATCATCTACACCAACGATTTTCCATGCATAGTAATCGGCAATATGCATGCTCATAATGAGTTCGCAGTTGACGATGTTTTCATTCATCGGGTCGTGATGATAAAGTGCCGCTTCGATCACCGGTATTGGTAATCCCCACAAATCCAGTAAATGTCCCCCTAATTCTTCATGACTAAAACCAATCTGATCTTTTTCAACTAAATAGATTTCATGATCTGAAGACTGCTTGAGAATATCTCTCAGTAACTGCGGAAAATTGCACATGAGGACAATATTGCCGACATCATGTAATAACCCAGCGGCCGATATATTGTTATTCAGTTTTTTTCCAAGCACTTCAATATACAAGGCATTGAGTATTTTATTAGCATAATTAACATGCCGCCAGTGTACTTCTTTAAATTCGGGATCAAGTCCGTTATTGTCAAAGACGGCATTCGTCAATATAATGTTTTTAACATTGTTGAGCCCTATGTACATAATCGCCTGTCGAACAGAGCCCGTCTTCGCATTATAAAAAGCACTATTCGCCAGTTTCAGCACATTGGTGGCAATGGCAGGATCTTCTTCAAGTCGTGTTGATATTGCATCCACTGAGGCATTATTTTCAATAAGGCCTGTCAAGACATTATAAATTTTGGGAAGTGTCGGCAAGTGCCGCAGATTAGATACTAAGTTCAGCAGTTCGGCATTATTAATCCGTTCATCAATTTCGATGAGTTTCAATACCATGAGGACGAGTTCGGATATATCCTGATTCTTACGCCAACTCATCTGCGCATGCGCGTTGCCCTTAAATGCCATTCCATATTGATGATTTTCAATATTGATGCGGATAATTTTAGGGTAATGCTTTTGTAAAAACTTTAGATATTGTTCATTTTCATCCTGATTGGCAATGTCGACAATAACCGTATTAAAATTTTCTGCTTCAAGCGGCAAATAAGACGCTTCAATGTGCTCCACCCACTTAAGTGCATAGTGTTCTGGATTAAAACGCCTTTCAAACTTACCAAAAAATGCAACATCCTTTGATATGAGCATTATTTTCTTCATGAATGACTCCTCAAGCTAGTCTGTTTATCAATCTATTCTATTATACCCTATCCCAATTTTAAATTCACAAAATAGTTGAAAATTCTTGTCACAGAGGCTGTTGGTATGTTAAAATTGATATATTAATAACAGCAATTATTATCATCTTAAATTGTACCTCCCTCTGAGAATCCCTATGTTACAATTTAACTTGATAATTAATTGATATAGTCATTCCTTAATAATACTAGAGTTTCCTTGCTCTAGTATTCTTTTTTTATTGCTTACAAACACTGTCTTTATGGTATATATTGAATAAGAACTGGGATATGATGGAGGGATGAGTTTGTTAAATGCATATCAATTAACAGGTGCTTTTGAGCCCTATATCACACAAATTTTCAAAAACGTCGATGAAGAGCTGATTCCCGAAATGGGCGCCATTACCTTTCACATCGCTTCCAATAACCTCATTATGACATATAAAGATAAGGCTTTTACCTTCAAAACAGATCACGAACAGCTCGAAACGCTTTATGAAAAAAAACACGAACTTCAGGCATTCATCGAACTTATGCCGGATTTTGACCACGAGTGGCATCAAATAGTCATAACACAATTTACATTAACCCGTCAAAATCTTATTGCGTTTCTGCTCGTCTTTGACCGAAAAATGCTCTCACCTTATGAACGACTGCCTGTAAACAGCCGAACGGTAAACCGATCAATTATTGATGCCATTATCGCTGAAACACTGAGCATTCTTAATGAAGGAATCCGCACACTTGCCGAAGGGGAAGTGTTTTCACCGCCCTCAGTCGTTTCGTTAATGCGTGCTGCCGGCAAATCACTGTTTACAGAGCTGCTCGATGCGCCGCAAAGCGCCGCACCATTTGAAAGCATTAGTAAAATCTCTTCATTAAGTTATGAAAAGACTTTTAGCAACGGCAAAATACTACTGGCTTCTCTGGATGATTTGACTAGGCTTACCCGCAACAGCGCCTTTGAACGAATCGTCTCTTTTGAAACTGCCATACCACTTCATCGGTTACGGCATATTCGCAAAATTTTGGAACTATCTGGAGATGATATTTATCTGCTTTCAGACGGGGAATATATCTACGGCACCGTTCGCATCCTCGATGCTGTTGAAGCGTCACGGTATCTCAATCAGCTGCTAACCATTGAGTTTAGCCATTATGCAAGCTGGCAGCTATCGTACAACCTCGTCCGCCTCTTTCAAGTCGTCCATGAAGAACTGTTTATTCCCAAACCCAAAATCAGTTATTATAAATTCAGTCGGACACTTCGCGAGCTCTATCCAGAATTTAATGCGAAGCATACCCTACAGCTCTACAAACTGATTTTAGAAGCCTTTAAACAAATTAAGGGCACCCTTATTGTATTGTCTAAGAATGCCCGCAGCGAAGCACTTCGTTTAAAAAATCAGGGATTTGTCATTGAACCCAAACCACTTTCCGAAAGCGATATTCAGTCCATCACACGTATTGACGGAGCCATCCTCATGGACTTGGACGGCGTCTGTCACGGCATTGGCGTTATTCTCGACGGCATCGCCACTGAAAAAGGCGATCCATCAAGAGGTGCTCGGTATAACTCTGCTATTCGCTACGTTGAAACCGTCTCTCACAACACCACTTATGCAGATGTCATCGTCATCGTCATCTCCGAAGACGGCGATGCCGATATGATTACAAAACACACATTAAATACGATCTCATAAAAAAGCGTTGTCTTAAACAGTTTTAATACTGAATAGGACAGCGCTTCATTATTTTGCATTAATGTTTAGATCAATGTTTAGATCAATGTTAAAATCATATAAATGAGCATGGTTGCTAAAAGTGCCAAAATCATACTGCCGCTGACTGTTTTTAGCCAGCGCATTGCATCAAAGCCAATACTCTTCAGTGTATATTCTCGATCTGATATCGTTTTAAATTTAATATTCGAACTGCGCAGCAATGCTGTCATCATATGTGTAAAGAGCAGCGAGAGTCTAGCGTCAATTCGCATAATCGCCCGCGGCATAATGTGAAGGACAAAAGCCATACTCGGCTGGTACAAAAGGCGCTCTGCACTGATCCAGTGCATTGAAGGATTCACGTACATCCACTTACCATTTTCATTTTTTCTAAGCAGTCCGTTGATGAAGAAAACGTAAATCAGCCCGCCAAACAAAAAGATCACAGCACTGTGCATCAGGTTTTCCACTTCATAAAAGGCATAATGAAATTGACGTGTTCCGCCTAAGTGAATCGCGGCATCTCCCAACGCCGATAAAATCATTGATGGATGTGTTCCTTCGTAATAAATGGCAAAAGCCAATAGAAACAGCGGGAAATAGATCCACTTATTGCTGGTCTTTGGCGGTGTTTCTTCCGCTTTCCAAATAAATATGGCCACCATCATCTTTAATGCATAGGCCACTGTAATCATACTGCCTACATCAAAGAGAATCAGTAAAAAGCGATAAAAGAAACCGTGTATTTCGACATAGTGTTCCAACGCATGATATAGCAGTGTCTTTCCCAAGTAACCATTGAATCCCGGGAACGCTGTAAGACCAAGAACACCCACGAGAAAGAGTACAAACAGAATATATTTGCCCCTGCCAAATCCCTTCAAGTTATTTAAACTCAAATCCTTGACCAACGTATAGATAACGCCGGCACATAGAAACAGCAGCACTTTGTAGATACTATGGTTAATAATATACAGCAGTGTACCGTAGGCTGCATAGTTTTCATCAACCCCCAGCAGTGCCACACCCAACAAAATGAAGCCGATTTGGCTCATCGAGCTAAAGGCCATAATCCGCTTTAAATTCCGCTGATACATAGCCATAATACCCGTCAGAATAATATTGGCATAGGCAATAATCATCAGCATTGTGGCAAAATAATGATCGAGTCTCAGAAAATCATTTGCTACCATGATAATGCCGAATACGCCGCATTTCAGCATGACACCGGACAATACCGCAGAGGCAGGAGACGGTGCCGCCGGATGGGCTTTCGGCAGCCAAACATGCAGTGGGAAACAACTTGCCTTAACCGCATAACCAATGAAAATCAGAATGGCAATCACGTATTTGATATAACCCATCCCCTCAAAAATAGCACCGACTTCGTCAATCATAAAAGTCCCCGTATAGGCATAGAGCATAAAAATGCCTAGAAGCTGGACTAAGCCGCCGAAAATTGCCATGTTCAGGTAAATTGAACCCGCTTCATGAGAGTACTCATCTTCATCGTGAATAATCAATAGATACAATGAAATGGTCAATATTTCAAAGAACGTAAACATATTGATGATATTGGCAGAAAGGAAAAATCCAACCGTTGCTGACAATGTCAGTGTAAAAAACATAAAATAACGATTTCGATGGTTGTACTTGATCAAATAAAGAAAGGAATACAACATGGTCACAAACCATGCAAAAACGGCAATGGCCACAAATACAAAGCGATACAAATCACATTTTAATACAAATCCCGTTCCCATAACGCCTGGAATCGTCAACCAGATGACTTCACCGGTGCTGACAATACCGTAGATCTTATAGGTGATTAAGGCCTCTACCACCATCATACCTATCAGAAAGAAATTGCGGTATGACTCTCGAATCATGCCAATCCAATAGCTGACGACACTGGCAATCATCGGCATGAAGATGATTATTAAAAGCATTGTACTGACTTTCATCTCACCCTCCTATATGTTCAAGTAATTGACGACATGCTGGTTGATAAACGTCAACAGCGGATTTGGAAAGAGTCCCAGTAAGAGACACAGCAACACGAGCACAGCAATTGGCACGCGCATACTCAGATCCATTGGTACAATCTCGCGTTCTGTTTTCGGCGATTTAAAAAAAGCATTAATGCCGACCGGCATTAGGTATAGCGCCGTCATGAAGGCGCTGAAGAGCATGACGAAAATAAACGGCATCTTTGCCTGCTCAATGGCGCCGAGGGATAAAAACCACTTGCTGACAAAGCCGTTGGTGGGCGGCAAGCCCATAATAGAGATGGTTGCAATCATAAATGCACCAAAGCTAAAAGGCAGTTTTTTACCGTAGCCATCAACTTCATCAAAATCTGTAATCTTCGCATTTTTATAAAAACTGCCAACGCAGAAAAACAACGACATTTTAATAACAGCGTGATTGACGAAATGCAACAGCGCTCCCGTCAGCGCAATGCCATTTGACATGAGTATCCCGAGCATGATATAGCCAAGCTGACTAATTGTAGAGTACGCCAGCCTTCGTTTAAGATTTTTTTGATGATACGCCAAAAAGGCCCCAACGAGAATAGAAACCGTTACCATGGTAAGCAATGCATTCTGCAAGTAACCATGCGCATTAAGAAAAGCCGCACCAAAGAGGTAATAATTCAATCGAAGCATCGCAAAAATACCCGATTTTACCACGGCTACAGCGTGGAGCAACGCACTAACAGGCGTTGGCGCCAGCATTGCCGAAGGCAGCCAACTATGAAATGGCACCAGCGCCGTCTTCACACCAAATCCCAAAAACAGAAATAAGTAACTGATCACGAGGGTATCCCCATAGACACTCGCCTGTGAAAACGGCGTAAAATCCAAATTGCCAACATTAAAAAAATAAACGCTCATACCGACGATTACGAAACTAGAACCAACAAAACTGTAAATTAAGTATTTATTGCCCAAGCGAATGGCCTCTTCTGTATTTCTAAAAATTATGAGCGGAAATGTTGTAATGGTCAATAATTCGTAAAAAATATAGAGCATCATCAGGTTGCCTGACACCGCAATGCCGATCACTGCCGTCAGCACACAGAGCATATAGCTGTAAAAATGATGCGCGCGCGGCTCGCCCTTCATATAAGAAAAACTGTATAGCGTCGCCATGAGCCATAGAAAAATCGCCAAACTGCAAAAGATAATTCCCAATCCGTCTAATCGAAAGTGAAGACGAATAAGATCAATCATCTGAACACTGACGAGTTCAACATTTTGGCCGCGGATAAGCGCCTGTAAAATTAAAAAAATCTCAACGCCCAGCGTCGTCAACACCCATCCCTTTGAAAGTTTTTGCCGCTTCTTTGGTAAAAACTCATGAATGACACCAGAAGCAAAAGGCAGGAAAACCATGGTGTACAATCCAATTGCCGTCATATGTACACCCCCCCTGTCATCACTGCTGCCATTAGTTCCTTGGCATTAATAAAGTGAAAAATACTATTGGCGAAAAACCCCATCAGCACCATGATGCCAATGAGAAACACCAGTGGCAAAACCTCTCTAAAGGGCTTTGCCGTCACTTCAAAGTGCCGCATTTCAATATTTTCAGGACCAAAAAAGCCATTGATTATAATCGGTACTATAGTACGTTGCATTTAAAATCGCACTAATAAGAATGACAAAAAGGGGAATAACACTGCCGCTTGTCAACGTTGCCAGCGAAAGATTCCACTTCGTGATAAATCCTGGCAAGATTGGGATGCCAACCATGGATATTGCACCAAGTGCAAAACAGCCAAGCGTAATCGGAAGCTGTTTACCGACACCCTTCAATCGCTTTATTTCAGTGGTTCCCACCTGCTCGTACATTGAACCAACGCTCATATAGATAGCCGCTTTGGTTACCACATGTGCCAGCAATTGATACAGTGCAATGCGAATGCCGTATTCATTGCCAATGCCAATGGCTAAATAGACATATCCCAGCTGCGAAATCGTTGAATAAGCAATCATTTTCTTAAGATCCTGCTGGTGAATTGCAAAAATAGACCCACTGAGCATACTGGCGATGCCTAGGATAACGAGGACGCTATTTAAATGCAGCGCATTAAACAAAGTGATACCATAGCCGCTGAACACGAGCTTCATCATCACAATTGGCGAAATTTTGATGGTCACCGCCGAAAGCTGTGCGCTGAGTGGTGCCGGTGTCGTCGCAAAGAGATCCGGCATCCACGCAAAAAAGGGAAAGAGCACGCCATTGACACCAAGACCTACGATACACAGTGTCATACTGAGTGTATAATAATTGGCATCCTCTGACTGAAATGTGTTGAGTGCCGCATGCAGCATTTCAAAATCCATCGCATGCGTTTTGTACACCATCATTGCGAGACCAACAAACAATAAAAACAGTCCAAAGAGATTCATTGTCAAAAACCTTAGCTTCTCATAAGGTGCCGCCACTTTATTTTTAATCTGAATCATGTGATAGGCAGCCATGATAATGATGACATAGGCAACATACAGTGTTACAAACGTGTCTGTAAAAACTACAATGGTAATCGCCGCATTCATAATATGCATCAAACTGTAATACGTCGGAATTTTTGAAGGATCAATATATTTGCGTAGTGAATAATTGGAGAACCAAGTGATGGCGGCAATCGTCATATAGAAGACGGAGATCACCAGAACGCTTAAGGTACTGATAACCTTAAACCCTAACACCTGACTGAGAAATGACGGATACAAATAAGCACCGTAAGCATTGATATAATAAAAATTGAACAGCATCAGTATAAATGCAATAAAGAAAATACCGCCGCTGATCTGATGAATCATATGTACGCGTTTGGTTCGCTGAAAATAGAATGCGCTGACCAACAAGAGGACAACGCAAAATATCGGACCGTATCTAATCATACAAGCCTCCCGTCAAAAACATCATCCGAACGTTTATCATACTAACGGTTAAAGAAAAATTCGTAAATGGATAAACCCAATGCCGCTAAACAAAAGACAAATACATAGCCTGCCGTATACACACCTCCGCCTGCAATGGCGGCAACGGCCAATATCCCCAATATGCCAGCCGTCAGCTTGCCGCGTTTTGTCAACCTGTAATTTTTCATCCTAATACCCCTTTATCATAAACATATCCTAAGCGATTTCAATGCTGTCACATCATTGATGCATTGATTTCTTTCTCCTCTATTTTACTGTATTCAACGAGAATTTACCAGTCATTAACATACTTTCTCAACATACGACCCCCCTTGTGAAGGGATTAACGTAATTGAAAAGCGTTTTCACTTAGTGTATAATGGGGCATAATGCCGTTGAAACGATCCATATCAGGAGGTCATTATGATTATTCAAGTGAATGCATGGGCTGCCTTTACAGCAGGTATTGCCTCTTTTTTTTCACCCTGTTTACTGCCGCTAATCCCAGCTTATATCATGTATTTAACCGGCAGTTATGATGTTGAAGACATCAAACTTCAAAGGCGAAAAGCCATTATTCAGACACTGGGCTTCATTTTAGGATTTACCATCGTCTTTATCCTCATGGGCGTTACTGCCAGTGCTGTCGGGAAATTATTTGCCTCCAATAAAGCATGGCTTTCCAGAGTAGCAGGCATCTTTATCCTGTTTTTCGGCCTTAATATGCTTGGCATTTTAAAATTGCCGTTTATGCATCAGGACTATCGGAAACAATTCGTCCTCAAAAAAACAACCCCACTCTATGCCGTTGGGATGGGAATGGCATTCGCCTTTGGCTGGACACCTTGTTTCGGCCCGATTATCGGTGCTATTCTCGCTTCGACGACAGCCTTTAGCAGCAATGTCAGCGAAGGCGTCTATTTGCTCACGATCTACTCCCTCGGCATGGCGATTCCATTTTTACTCACTGCCATCTTTATTGATTTTGTACAAAACCACCTTGTAGCGCTGAATAAGCATATGTCATGGCTCAACAAACTCGCTGGACTCACGCTCTGCTTGTTAGGCCTATTAATGCTACTCGGTAAACTGGGTCCTTTGGTTAGCAGTCTTTTTAATTTATAAACACGAACAGGCGCCATAATGCCGTGTTCCTGAAACAAGGAGTTTATTTATGATGAATTATAAAAACACTTTTCGTCCATCGAAAAAAATACTGCTGTCTTTTGCAGGCATCCTGCTGATCCTTTCTTTGACGGCATGCCAGCCCGCCGATGAACCGTCATCATCTGTCGAGCCGTCATCAACTGCGGTAAACCCCACTGAAAGTACCGATGCACCAACAGCAGAAAACAATACTCCCGATGCTAATGATCCCGGAAATACTTCAGCACAATCAGATCAGTCAGCGTCAACAGCCAGCTCAGCCGATTCAGATTCTGAAAGTGCAGAAGCATCATCCGAAACCGCCGAAGCACAGGAGCCCTATTATTTTGACGACTTTGAATTAACCGCTTTAAATGGTGATACTAAATCGCTCTACGACTATGAAGGACAGCTTATCATCCTCAATTTTTGGGCAACATGGTGTACATACTGCGAACAGGAGATGCCGCTGCTCAACGAAGTTCATCAACGTGATGGTATTAAAGTTGTCGCTATTGATGTCGGCGAAGATGCCCAGACCGTTCAGGACTATATCGATTTGTACGGTTATGATCTTGACTTCTATTTAGATGAAGACAGCGCCCTCGCCAGTATGTTCGGTGTCTCCGCCTTTCCGACGACAATCTTCATCGGCCCCGACTTTGAGTACTATTATTCATATCCGGGCATGCTGACAGACGATTATCTCTCCCAACTCCTGGATGCAATCGACACCTACCAAGCAACGAAAAACGAAGGTCAATAATGGGCACACGACTTCATTTATGATAAAATAGCCTTATCAACCGGAGGTGCTTTATGAAGATAAAAGTGAATAAATCTTATTTTCTAGAGAAGTTGGAACACTTGCTCAAGACGGACAGCCCCAGCGGCTATACGCACCATATGATGGCAACACTTTCAGAGTGGGTCGATGCATTGGGTTATGCTTATACCTTTAACCAGAAGGGCGGCATGATTATTACCATTGAAGGAAAAGATCCTTCTAAAACCGTTGCACTTTCAGCACATGTCGACACCCTTGGCGCTATGGTGCGAAGCATCACTGCCGAAGGCTTTTTAAAATTCACACTAGTCGGCGGACCTATTGTTCCGACACTTGATTCCGAATACTGTCGTGTGCATACACGCGATGGCGACGTTTACACAGGTACTTTCCTAAGTAACGCACCTGCCGCACACGTCTTTAAAGAAGCGTCTACCCTTTCGCGAACACCTGAAAATATGATCGTTCGCCTTGATGAACGCGTTCGTTCAAAGGAAGATGCTGCTGCTTTAGGCATTCAAGCCGGCGATTTTATCTGTATTGACCCCAAGACGACTATTGTCAATGATTTTGTCAAATCACGCTTCATTGATGATAAGGGATCCGTCGCCTGTATCCTTGGCGTTATGGAATATCTTTCTGCCAATCATATCAAACCGACTTATACGACAAAAGTGTTGATTAGCAATTATGAAGAAGTCGGTCACGGCGCTTCTCAAATACCATCCGATGTCGTCGAAATGCTCGCCGTTGATATGGGCTGTATTGGTGATGATTTAAGCTGTACAGAGTTCGACGTGTCAATCTGTGCAAAGGATACTTCTGGTCCTTATGACTACAACCTCGTCTCTGAGCTCATCCAATTGGCAAAGTCCGTGGAACTCAGCTATGCTGTCGATATATATCCTTACTATGGCTCAGATGTCAGCGCTGCATTAAAAGCTGGAAACGATATTCGCGGTGCGCTAATCGGTCCGGGCGTTCACGCTTCACACGGCATGGAACGTACGCACTACGAGGCGCTTCACCACACGATGCAGCTAATTTACCTCTATTTAACACGCTAGTAATAGCGAAACAGCACATTCACATTATGAGCGCGCTCGCAAGCATCCGCAAGCCAATTGCCAATGCTTGCGGGCGTTTCATTATTTATGTAAAATTGTAAATTATTTTTGAATATTACATGCATCATCATGTTTTTCCTAAATTATTTAGGGTATAATAAGTTACTAATAAAATAACCATTATGTTACATGAATAACAAACCCTTGCAATGACGACATGCCGCTATGACACATCCCATTGACAATCGCCACAAAAAGGGGGGCACTTTATGAAAAAAAATCTATATACACTGCAATTGACATGTATCTTGACCGCCATCTGGCTCATTCTCTTCGAGCACTTCACTTGGCCGCTTCTCCTATTGGGAATGGCAATCAGTTTTCTGGCAATCCGAATCTCTGAACGCTATTTTCTAGGCTTTACCTTTTATGAACGCTATTATTTCAACCTCTTCAACATGGCGCTTTACATGCTGTTTCTCGTAAAGGAAATCTATGTTGCCGGGATCGCTACCCTTGGCAAAATCATTACCGGCGACGTCCATACCGATATCATCAACATTACAACTGAGCTCCCCACTGATTTTCAGCGCAGTATTCTGGCAAATTCCATTACCTTGACGCCCGGCACCGTCACACTTGACGTAAATGATCGACAAATTACCGTTTTATGGCTTGATGTGAAAACAAAGAACCAGACACTTGCCGGGGAGATCATCAAGGGCAAGTTGGAACGAAAGCTGAGGTGATGTCATGTTTCCCATTCTATTACTGATCATTCTTCTGTTAGTGAGTTCACTGAGAATTATCATTGGACCAACCATTTGGGACCGCATGTTAGGCCTCAATATGGTTTCTTCAAAACTCATTATGCTATTGGTGTTGATTGCATCTTTTAGACAGCAGACCTTTATTTTGGATGTTTCACTCACCTATGCGCTACTGGGCTTTATCGGCATGATTTTCATGTCACTGTATATTCAGGGAAAGGGGCGATTTTAATGCAGCAATTTATCGGAACTGTTCTCATCTATCTCGGTATTGCCTTTATTGCATTCGGCGTTATTGGAATCTATCGTTTCAACAATTTCTATCCGCGAATCCTCGTCGCTTCAAAAGTCGATACGGTTGGTTTTCTCACGCTGATGATTGGCGTTATCGTCCGAAACGGCTTTTCAGTCTTCTCGCTGAAAGTTGGTTTGCTCGTCGTCATCACATTGTGCATCAATCCCCTGATTACGCATTCCATCGCTCGATCGGCCTATTACAGCGGCTATAAGATCAGAAAGGACTAACGCATGCTCAATTTAACCCTGCTCGCATTGGTCGTATTTTCACTGTTCGCTGTACAGACGCAAAAGCTCAGACACGCCGTTATTTATTTAGGCGCCTTCTCTATGAGCATCGCATTTGTCTATTTGCTTTACGATGCCCCGGATGTCGCCTTAGCTGAAGCAATTATCGGCAGTTCACTGTCGACTATACTCTATCTCGTCGCCTTGCAAAAATACAAGATCTTTACCATCTACATCTGTGTAAATGATAAAGAAATAGAAGATGCACACTTTTTTTCAGGCGAAAAAACATTGGAACGGCAATTGTCAAAGTTTTGTGCACGAGAAGAACTGGAGCCACAAATTATCTATACGGTCGAAGATGTTCATAAGCTATTTGAACATCCCTACGCCATTATTGTCACTTTTGACAAGCAGTATATTACTTTATATGCCCACCCGGAAAATTATAAAATGCAAGCAATGGAACAATTTTTATTAAATGAAAAACCAGCGGATACCCCTTACCGATTCATTCAAATGGAGGATTAGCATGAAACGCAGACGCACGATTGCCCTCGCAATCTTTATATGCTTTGCCGCCGTCTTTTGGATGACAAGGCAAGCAACACTCGTCACAGACGCACCCGTTGCCGCTTATTATATTGAAAATGCCTACCACGACACGGCATCTGTCAACGTCGTGACAGCAATCTATCTCAACTATCGCTATTACGATACGATTTTCGAAGCACTGATGCTTCTCTTTAGTATTATTGGCGTCATCTACATGTCCGTACACGAAGGGAGTGAACACGATGAATGAACACTCTGACTTAACGTCAACAACACTTGGTTTCATCTACCCGCTCTTTATTATCTACGGCCTCTACATTATTTTTAACGGTCACATTTCACCCGGTGGTGGTTTTCAAGGCGGTGCCGTCCTATCAGCCATGTTTATCAGCAAATACCTGATCCTGCCGTTACTCGATACGCCGCTGGCAAAAATTCAAACAGTTGAAAAGCTGTTGCTGCTGCTCATTGTTGCAACGCCTATTCTCTTTTTGCTGACGCGCTTTAATACAGCGTATGCCGTACTGAATACACCCTATCTTATCTTAATGAATACGCTTATTGGTTTTAAAGTCGCATGCGGTATGAGCGTTATCTTTTTAAGATTTGTTTTTTATGAAATGCAGTGAGGTGACCATGCAAAATTTTATCATGCAGATCGACAAGCTCATAACCGGCGAAAACGTAAGCCTAGC
The DNA here is from genome assembly GCF_018390735.1 of Fusibacter paucivorans. Taxonomy (GTDB): domain Bacteria; phylum Bacillota; class Clostridia; order Peptostreptococcales; family Acidaminobacteraceae; genus Fusibacter; species Fusibacter paucivorans. The sequence continues at coordinate 92,843 of NZ_JAHBCL010000007.1, read as the reverse complement.
CCTCTTTTTTATCGGTGTTTACGGCATTATTGCACGTCGTAATATATTGAAGTCCATCATTAGTCTCAGTATTATGCAAGCTTCCATCATCTTGTTCTTTCTCTCTATCCGCCATACAGATCAAATGGTGCCGCCCATCGGCATTGGCCTCACCGGCGAAGTCGCCGATCCATTGCCGCAAGCACTAATGATTACGGCAATCGTCATCGGTGTTTCCGTCACGGCATTAAGCCTTACGATGTTTACGTCACTATACCATAAATACGGCTCAACTAACTGGAAAAAAGTTAAGCAGAAGCGAGGTGATCAATAATGTACTGGCTGCTCGCGATGATTTTAGCCCCGATCTGTACCGGCTTACTTCTTTATGTCTTCAAACTAAAACACCGCATTTGGATCGCTTTAATTCTACAAGCCGTTCTCATGGGATGGACACTGGTACAAGGTGTCCATTTTGAACCCCTTCAGCTATCGCTTTCATCCGTTGGTATTCCATATGGCATGATGCTGAATATGGATCGTTTAGCATGGCTCATGCTCGTGCTTAACAACGCGCTCTTTTTATTCATGACGATCTTTAATCGCGACAAGCATTACATGGATCCGCTCTTCATCTTTCTGTTTCTTGGTTTGCAGGGATTAATAAACGGCATCTTTTTAGCCTATGACCTATTTAATACGTATCTTCTCATTGAGGTTTCAACCGTAGCCGTTAGCATTCTCATTATGTACAAGCGCGATTCGCGATCGATGTATGATGGTATGATCTATTTGCTTGTCAATATGTTTGCCATGGTTTTTTTCCTTATGGGCATTGGCTATCTCTATAAATACTTTGGCGTTTTGGACATCGCATCCGTCAAGACGGCAATTGGAGCCGTTGAAGATCGGCAAATTCTCTATTTGCCTTATGCTTTTATCTTAACCGGTGTTTCACTAAAAGCAGCCATCATGCCGCTCTTCAGTTGGCTTCCCAAAGCACATGGTACACCAAGTGCACCTTCTATCGTCTCTGCCGTTTTATCCGGTATCTATGTTAAAACCGGCGTCTATCTGCTCATTCGCGTCCATGAGGCTTTTACACCGCTTCCGATGAATAATGTCTTTATCGTGATGGGGATTATTACTGCCATCCTCGGCTTTACTTTCGCTATTGCACAAAAGGATATTAAACTCATCCTCGCTTATCACACAATTTCTCAAGTGGGGCTCATTCTCATAGGCATTAGCAGTACCTCCGCCACACAGCAGGCCGGAGGGTTATATCACCTTTTTAATCATGGGATTTTTAAAGCATTGCTCTTTCTAATCGCCGGACTCCTCATTGAAACCTACCATACTCGAAACATTACGCAAATGCATGGTCTATGGCAAAAATCACGTTTTCTCACGGTAATCCTGCTCATTGCCGTACTAAGTATTACAGGTGCACCATTTTTCAGCGGCGGCTATTCAAAGTATTATATCGCCTATGGAAACAACGGCATCATCATGCAACTCATCATGCAGTTTATCAACCTTGGCACCATTCTCTCCTTCGTCAAGTTTTTTAAACTCATGCCCGCCGCAAAGGAGAATAAAACAATCACCTCTACTTTGACCGATCCGGATACATCAGCAGACACGAAGGCCGTGTATATCCCGACGGCAACTAACGATGAAGACGATATGCCATTGACACTTTCCCCCGGCAGTAAAATAACACTCATCGCACTTGCTGCACTCGCCTTTTTTTCCGGCATTGCAGGAGATATCATTATGCCTTGGCTCACAGGTTATGAGAGTCATCTAAACGTACTCAATCAGCTTCAAAAGTTGCCAAATTACTTAATCCTCGTCGTCATGGGCTTTGGAATCTACCGTCTTGGCTTTCATGAAAGTCTCTTTATTAAAGCCTTCCGAGCCGTTGACCTCGGCTTTAATGCCATAGCGGCAACCGTCGTTATCTATTTTATGGGAATGTTGTCACTGCTTTACTTTGTCGTCTAACGGCACTTGTTTAATGCGGTAATGATGGCATTTCATTAAACAGTATATAAAAAGCGCTTTTTTCAGCAATTGCCGAAAAGAGCGCTTTTATTCGTTAAGCAACGATTAATCATATTAATGCCAACTGTTGTTTTACAGGTATCAAAGCTATTTAAAATATGCGATGCCGACAACACCTTCCCCGGTATGCGTCCCGATGACAGCACCGACTTCAACGTCGTAGATGCGTTCAATTTTAAACCGCATTAAAAGTTCTCGCTTTAAAGTCTCCGCCAGTTCAGGCGCATCAGCATTGGCGATGGCGATATCTGGAATTTCTCTCATTGGGTAATCATTTTCCAGTTGATCAATCATCCAAGCAATCCCCTTGCGGCTCCCCCTTGCTTTATGGGCAACATTCACCTGACCTTCCTGCACTTCGATAATCGGCTTGATGTTCAACATTTTACCGAGTGCCGTAGCGCCAGCGGAGAGTCTGCCGCCTTTGTGCAGGTTATCGAGCGTATCGAGCATACCGTATAGCTGTGCACTCGCGACGAGATCATCTTTTTTTGCCATAATTGTTGCCGCATCATTTCCTTCTTGAATCAAATCATAAAGACGCATCACCATAAGACCAAGTGAAAAACTGGCAGTTCTGCTGTCAATAAGGAAAATCAAGTCTGAATTCAGCATTTCCTTTGCAACAACTGCTGAGTTATAAGTACCGCTCAATTCAGAAGACAGAAAAACGCCAATAATCTGATTGCCTTTCTGCAGTTCTTCTGAAAAAATTTCGTAAAACTCGTTAGGATTAACCTGTGAAGTCGTCGGAAGCGTCTCAGATGATCGCATTTTTTCATAGAAAGCGGTATTGGTTAGATCCACTTTATCTATGTATTCACCATCTTTAAACAGCACTTTGAGCGGTGCGAAAAGAATATTTCTTTCTGCTAAAAAAGCCGGTGAAAGATCACAGGTACTATCCGTTATTAGTGTAATGCCCATATAAACTCCTTGTATAATGAACGCCTGCGGTTCAAATTATTAATCATTTATCATTAACATCGTGGGGTACAATGATAATTATGCCTTTTAATTGTGTATAAGGCCGCCTCATCATCAGCCATGACATAGCACTTACTGAATGCCTTCACCATATTTTTCTTCAAAATACAGTGTGATTTTTGAAAGTGCTTCTACGAGCACACCAGTCTCACCGTCGCTTAATGTGCGAATGACGAATTCGATCATATCATCGTGAAATGCCTCATGATGACGATAAGCTGCCTCGCCGGTATCCGTCAGACCTATTTTTACAACTCTTCGATCATTTTCATCACGTACTCGCTGAACATAACCTTTTCGAACGAGATTATTCACAGCAATCGTCAGCGTTCCAACTGTCACGCCAAGTCGATTGGCAATTCGCGTCATGTTTGGAGCCTTCTCCAGACCAACCGCCTCGATCACGTGTAATTCACTGATGGTAAGATTTTTAAAATCACCTGTTTTTAATGCTTTTTCTTCAATGGTCAAAATATTATTAAATAGTACAACTAGAAGATTGTTTAAAATATCGCGTTTAGATTCCATTCATATACTCCTATCCGCGCTGTCAAGTCAAGGCATCTCTCGATACATTACAAATGCGTTTAAGACCTTGCAACTTCAATGAAAAGGGCAGTCATCTGAAAAATCTCTTACTAGCGTTTCCATATAAACAGCCCAATACTTTGATTATCAAAGTATTTTTATTATAGCCAACCGTCTTTTTACTGTCAAGTCCTTGATCTCATCCTAAAATTATTAATTTTTTGAAATCTATTGACAAATATCCTCAGCATGTTATCATATCTTTATTAAGTTTAGAGGTGTTACAAATGTATATCTATTCATTTACAATAACACAACTGCATCATCATCATAGATCGGGTTTTATCTTCAATAACGCATAGTCATTGCAGCATTGTAGATATAAACCCTATTTGAGTTTCCTAAATAAGGGCGCGTATCTATGATGAGTCAATAGTGAATACACTGAGTCATTTAGGTCCGTCCTAAATGACTCTTTTTTATTGCTTCTTAAAAATTACCGGCTCACACACGAACAGCCGAATACCAATCACATTCAGAAAGGAATTGGTTATGAAACAGCGAAAAACAGGTTCACTGGTTGACAACAAAAAAAGATATGCCCTCATACAGGAATTAACGCAGCTTTACAAGGCACACGGGTACGTTCAAATTTCCATTCCCATTTACGAACCGGAAAGTGACGTGAAAAATGGCAATTCCAAAAAATCAGTTCGGTTTGTCGACCCGACCAAAGGCATTTTAACCCTGCAAAACGATCCGACAACAGCTATGATGAAAATGCTTCAGCAGGAAAAACTAAATGACGTCAATAAATTCTGCTATTATGCCAACACATTTGGCTATCAGGCCAATACACTTCAGGAAATGACGCAGATCGGTCTTGAATACTACGGCATCTCAGAAGCCGCTTCCGATGCAGAAATCGTCGTGCTCGCCATTAAATCACTGCTTCGCATCAACAAAGAAGCCTTGGTCGAAGTCAGTGAACTCAGACTGTATAAGGCCGTTGAAGCGATTATCAATCAAATGGCGCCCGATCCGGAGCGCGTTCGCTTCTTGCTTTCAACGAAAAACATTCCCGGCATTCGCCGTGAAATGCTTCCCGAAGCATTGGAAGCTCTGTTAATCGAATACCTCGGCTGTACTGGGTCACCAAAAGAAGTCATTGAACGCGCCAAACGCTTCATTGAAAATCCGCTCTTTAAAAAGAAGAATGCTTTAACACAAGCCATTCACTATTTGGAAGAAATCGTTGAAATTGTTGAAGCTTACGAACTCTCTTCCTATTTTTCACTGGATTTAACCATCTTCGGCGAATACAAATACTATAACGGGATCTTCTTTAAGGGCTATCTTAAAAACTGTCCTACAGAAATATGCTCAGGCGGCCGCTATGATCTGCTGTCGGCTGAATACGGCAAACCCATCCCGGCATGCGGCTTTGCCATTAAAATCGATAAAATACTCTCGACGATGGCAGTAAAACCAATATATCGACCAAATGCGATCATGATTTGCGAACACAAAATAAGCGAAAGCGGCATTCAAATAGCCGAGCTTTATCGCTCAAAGGGGTTCATCGTCGATATACGCTCTTATCAGTCTGAAAAGGCCGCCATTGATTTGGCACTCGCTCAATCCGTTGAAAACATCGTTCTCTTAAGCGATAAAACTGCCAAAGTCATTAACCTGCGCAAAGATGAAATTGTCAAATATCCCATTGGCGAATTTAAAGGCAAGGTATCCGTCACATTTAAAAATGAAAGCATCCATTAGAGAGGAAGGTTCTTATGAATACAGCCAACACTAATCCGGTTACCCTCGCATTGGCCAAAGGCCGCATTTCCGAAGAATTCTTTGCAAAGTACTCTTCAAAGGTCAAAGCAGTCAATATCGAATCGCGAAAGCTCATTTATCAAATTGACCATATTAAAGTCATCCTCGTCAAACCTGTGGATGTGCCGACATATGTTGCCGCAGGCGTTGCAGATCTTGGAATCGTCGGTCGCGATGTCATCCTCGAATCCGGCAAATCCTTTTATGAACTCAATGAACTGGATTTTTCAAAATGTCGTATGTCCATTGCCGGGTTTGATGAAAATATCAATCTCAAAGGCAGCATTACCATCGCGACCAAGTATCCAAACATCTGTCACATGTTCTTTCCAAATGCCCGAACCATATATCTCAACGGCTCAGTGGAACTGGCGCCGATTATGGAACTGTCCGATGTCATCTTCGACATCGTCGAAACAGGTGCCACGCTTAAAGAAAACGGTCTTGTCGTCATTAAGGACGTGATTGACATCAACCCTGTACTCATCGCCAATAAGGCGTCTTATAAATTTAACCGCGTCACCATTAATGAAATATCCGCACTATTTAATCCAGAAGAAATCGAGGTGCTTCCATGTACAAAGTAGAAGAAGTCGAGTCGCGAATCAGGCTCAACGCAAATGAAATCAATATTCCCCTCAGTGATGCGGTGATTGATGATATTCTTTCAGAAATGAATCTCGCCGGTTTTAACCGCTATCCGGAAAGCGATTCGCAGTCGCTCATCAAGGCATATGCCGACTATATGAAAATCGATGAAGACGAAGTCATTGCCGGCAATGGTTCTGATGAAATTTTGGACATTCTCTTTAAAGCATTTACCAGCTATGGCGACAAGGTCATGTCTATTGCGCCGAGCTTTGTCATGTATGAACTCGTGTCACAAGTTTACCGATGTGCCTTTGTGCCTTATCAACTCAAGGATTACAACAGTTTTGACACTGACGATTTTATTGAGGTTCTTCAAAAGGAAAAACCGCGCATGGTCTTTATCTGCAATCCCAATAATCCGACTGGCTTGCTCATTCCAAAAGCAGATCTCATCAAAATAGTGGAATCCACAGACGCCATGATTATTTTAGACGAAGCCTATGGTGAATTCATCAGTGATACCTTTAGGGATTACAGCATGATTGATGAACGCCGCAATTACCGTAATCTCATTGTTTTGAAAACACTTTCAAAGGCTTATGGCCTCGCAGGACTCCGCGTTGGGTTCGGTATTGCAGGCAAAGAACAAGTCGCTGCGATGGCGGAAAAAAAATATCCTTACAATGTCAGTCTCTTTTCACAACAATTTGCCCTCGGTCTTATCAATCGCGCTAGTTTGCCTTTTTTCAAAGAGCGTATTCAAACAACCATTGAGAATCGCCGCTACTTTGTTGAAGCGCTGAAAGCATTTGAAACCATTACGGTCTTTCCATCCGCTGCAAATTTTGTTTGGCTCTATGCACCTACAGTGGATTTAAAAGCACTCAGTGATGCTGCCGGTATTTTGATCCGCGTCTTTACCACCGACCAGCTCAAAGGTTATTGCCGCATTTCCATTGGCACCAAAGATGAAATGGACGCCATGCTGGACGCCATTAAGGAGGGCCTATCATGAGAACCGCTGACTATAAACGCAGCACCAATGAAACCAATATTTTTATTCAACTCAATCTCGACGAATCAAATGCACCCGATATCGATACAACGATCCCATTTTTCGATCACATGCTGTCACAGCTCGGCAAACACAGTGGGTTTACGCTCTTCGTAAAAGCGGCCGGCGACGATCCGCATCATATCGTCGAAGACTGCGGCATTGCCATTGGCAAGGCATTTTATGAGGCACTTGGCGATAAAAAGGGCATCGAACGGTACGCAAGCATTTTGCTGCCAATGGACGAATCGCTTTTTAGCGCCGCAATCGACATTTCCGGCAGACCTTTTCTAAACTTTAAATGTGAATTTCCAACACCTGCTACCAGCAATTTTGAATCAGAACTCGTGCGTGAATTTCTAATGGGGTTTGTCAGTGAAGCGCGAATCACACTGCATATGATTCAAATGGAAGGCATCAATACACATCACATGATTGAAAATATTTTCAAAGCACTTGCATATGTTCTGAAAAAATCCGTACAAATTACCGGGGATACACTCCCTACGACGAAAGGAGTCATTGCATGATCGCAATTATAGACTATGGTATTGGCAATGTATTTAACGTTCAAAACGCCGTTGTACCGCTGATGAACGACGCTAAGCTCACCAGTAGCCCCGCTGAAATTCTCTCGGCGTCTCATATTATTCTTCCGGGTGTCGGCGCCTTTCGGGATGCCATTGAAGCGCTGGAACAACAAGGCCTCGTCGAAGTGCTCAAACAGGCACACGAAAAACGCATTCCTATTCTGGGCATCTGTCTCGGCATGCAGCTGCTCTATGAAGTCAGCTATGAAAACGGCACCTATCAGGGACTCGGCTTTTTAAAAGGACCTGTGGTGCGTTTTCCCGAACCGCAAGTGAAACGCATCCCGCAAATTGGATGGAATACGCTCGTTGAAAACAAAGCGTCGCTCTTCAGCGGTGTCGAAGGTGAAGTTTACTTCGTACATTCCTACTACGCACAGGGCATAGAGGATGAAATCCTCACCTATGTCGATTATGACGGCGTTAAAGTGCCAGCCATTGTCGGCAGTGACAAAGTTTACGGCATGCAGTTCCACCCTGAAAAAAGTGCTGAAGTCGGCCGAAAATTATTAGAACGTTTTTTCAGTTTATAAGCATATTCATCTGATGATTGCAGTGCATAAGCAGCTATATAGGCAGCATTTGCCATACGGTTCGCATCACAGCTGTGTCATCTCATTCCAATAAAGAGGTGTTCCATGAAACTATATCCAGCCATTGATCTCTATCAAGGCAAATGCGTGCGACTTGAAAAAGGCGCATTCGACAAATCAAAAACTTATTACGAAAATCCCTTGGATGCTGCAAAATACTGGGAGGACCAAGGCTCCGACTATATTCACATCATTGACCTCGACGGTTCAAAAGACGGTCAGTTCGTCAATTTTAAAAGCCTTGTCGACATCGTTCAAAAGACATCGCTGAAAGTTCAGTTCGGCGGCGGCATTCGTTCCATGGCAAATGTGGAAACACTTGCAAACATCGGTGTCGATCGCATTATCATCGGCTCGCTGGCTATCAAGCAATTCGATCTTTTTAAAACTATTCTCAATCAGTTCGGCGAAAAAATCGTCTGTGCCATTGATGCCAAAGGCGGTTATATTGCCACAGACGGCTGGACAGAAATTTCGGAATACCATTTTCTCGAATTCGCTAAACTGCTGGATCAAGTCGGATGTTCCAACATTCTCTATACGGATATCAGCCGAGACGGCATGCTGACTGGCCCAGATTTAAAGAGTTATCAAATGCTCAAAGTCGGCAGTAAACAAAAGATTGTCGCCTCAGGCGGCGTCTCCTCACTTGACGATTTAAGAAAACTCAGCACTCTCAATTTAGACGCCGTCATCGTTGGCAAGGCCTTTTATGAAAATGCCTTTACCTTTGACGAAGCCATCAAAGCATTACAGGAGGAAACAAATGATTAAAAAACGCATCATTCCATGTTTGGATATTGCCGACGGCCAAGTCGTTAAAGGCATTAATTTTAAAGATATCAAGACTATTGCCGATCCAGTAGAAATGGCAAAATACTATTACGAATCAGGTGCCGACGAACTCGTCTTTTATGACATCACCGCATCTTATGAAAATCGGGGCACCATGGTTGAACTCGTCAAAAATGTCGCAAAACAGGTTTTCATTCCTTTAACAGTCGGCGGCGGCGTCCGAACTGTTGAAGACTTCGACGTCCTGCTAAAATCCGGTGCAGATAAAATCTCTGTGAACAGCTCTGCAATCGCCAATCCTGAACTCATCCAAGAAGCCAGCGAACGTTTTGGCGCGCAGTGTGTCGTCCTCTCCATGGACGTCAAACGCGTTGGCGATCAGTTCAAAGTCTTTTCAAAAGGCGGCAGAATCGAGACGGAACTCGATGCCATTGAATGGGCAAAACGCGGCGTTGCACTAGGGGCAGGCGAGTTAGTCGTCAACTCCATTGATACAGACGGCGTTAAAAAAGGTTTTGATCTGGAATTGCTCACGGCCATCAGCGCTGTGGTCAACGTGCCAATCGTCGCTTCCGGCGGCGCAGGCAAAATCGAAGACTTTGTTGAGCTCTTTCATAAGACGGATATTGAGGCCGGTCTCGCCGCTTCAATCTTCCATTCAAAGGAAGTCTCAATGACTGCCTTAAAGCTCGCCATGAAACGCGCTGCGATTCCAACGCGCCTCGCCTACATGCCACCGCTCAAATGGGATGAACGCGGTCTCGTGCCGGCGATCGTGCAGTCTGATATTACCCAGCGCGTCCTCATGATGGCCTACATGAATGAAACGTCATTAAGAGAAACCGTCAAATTGGGCGAAACCGTCTTTTTCTCGCGTTCAAGACAAGAACTCTGGCATAAGGGCGCAACCTCAGGCAATACGCAAGTTGTCACCGATATCCGCTATGACTGTGATGCCGATACACTCCTCATCAAAGTCAAGGAAAACGGTCCTGCGTGTCATACCGGTTCTTATACTTGTTTTGGCGAAGCGCCCGATGTCTTTGAAAAACTCTTTGAAACCATCATTGACCGTAAAGAAAATCCTATAGAAGGCAGTTATACCAATTACCTTTTCGAAAAGGGCATTGATAAAATTCTCAAGAAAGTTGGCGAAGAATCAGCCGAAGTGATTATTGGTGCAAAGAATACACGGGAAGAACTTATTTACGAGATGAGCGACCTCTTCTATCATAGTTTCGTACTGCTCGTCAATGAAGGAATCAGTTTAAAGGAAATAAAGGACGAACTGCAATCGCGTATTAAACCGCGTCAGTAGTGTTGTGTTTGAAGTCTTAGTCGTGTTAGAAGTGTTAGAAGTTTTAAAAATTTTAGTAATGATCAGTAGCATTAGTCATCTCAATGTCAATTTCGCAGACCTATTTCGCTGTATGTTATTTCTTCCCGGTTGGCGTATCCGTGAACATGTGTGACGATTAAAGCACTTATATTTTTATGACTTCATATAAAAAAAGGGATGTGCGCATGTCTATGCGGGCATCCCTTTTAAGGCTGGAAAACAGGGCGTGTTGAACGATCAGTCTCCGTAGTACATCATGCCTATTTCATCAAAATAAGCCATCAGCGTTTCCATATAATCCATATAGTCATCAGAAGTATCGACGGTATCGACGATGCTGTCGTCATCCGGATTTGAAATCATCAGCCTGTAGTGCGCTTCATTTAAGGCCTCCGGTGTTTTGACACGAAGCTGAACACGATCGCCTTGTTTAAAATGATCCGTATCGTGCTTTAGAGTAAAGACGGGATAGTGCATCGCCGTTTGTATCAACTCGCCTGCATCATATCTGAAATCGCCGACGCCGTAGACCATGTCGTCAAAGAGTTCAAAGGATGCATTGCCTTTGCCGTCAATGGCATGATCATAATACTGCGCCGAAAACGACTTAATCGACCGATAAAGATCTGCTTCGACCTGTACGCAAATGTCAATGGTATAGTCGGCACTTGGGCCTGCATCATAAACGAGTATTTCCATCTCGTCATCTGTTATATCCAAATCCGTCACCAAAGCGCCGATATAAGAGAGCGCCCATGCATCCGCCTCATAGCCATAGCCAAAATCAATGCGCGTGTAAAGCGAATCGCCATTGACATTTAAATGGTCTATCACGCCATCGTGATCAAAATCAATGCCAATGGTATCAGTTGACCATTCGGGTTCTGCCGATTGAAGAAAGGCAATATTGGCTTTTTCTATATCTGAAAAATTGTTTTCATCAAACGTGTTTGACGGCGTATACCATGCTTTTTTTCCAAAGTACTGCTGCCATTCCTCAGATTTAAAGGCATAGCCATGTCGTGCATAGATTTCATTAACACCCGCTTGCAGCAGCACTTGATCATACCCTTTTAGAGCATCAGCTGTTAGCCGAACCTGATCGCTCTCAGGGAACAAATACGTTTCTGAAAAATTGCCGCTTTCATCCGATCCAGATGCGTCTGAAGATGCAGACTCCGTAGAATCAGTTGTCGCCGTTTTATCATCGTCAGCTTTTTCAGCGTTGTCCGTTGTCGCCCCCACATTTCCCGCATCCGTATCATTCGTATTGACATCCGTTTCTGATGCCGTTTCTTGAATTGTTTTTTCCTGAGACTGCTGTGATGCGGTGTCTGAATTATCCTCAGGTGAGTCGTTTGAACCGCAGGCCGTAAAAAGTACCATACTGATGATTAAAACTAAACACATCTTCATTTTTTTGCTGCTTATATATCCATATAACATTTACACTGATCCCCCTTCAATCTGTCATATCCTTTATTGTATCAAAATCTCATAGGCTTGTGTTGGCAAAACGATTGATTAAGAACATGGGATCATTACCTTTCGCCACGCCTTTACAGCACTGTGTTGAATTTTAATATTTTGAAAATAATGCATACAACCGCATTCGAAAGCATTTAATACAAATGCAACATATTAAACGCAGCGAAACAAGAATGAAACAAAATGTATCGACGTTCAGACGACAGCTGCTGAAAAGAAACGCGAACCCTTGCAATAACCTCTTAAAATCTCCTAATGACACTTCGATTACATACTGGTATAGAATTTGCTTATTAATAATATAAGGCTGTGTGGACCATTATTTATGAAACAATGAAAGGAGGCATTTCATAAGGCACAGTTCTGATCTATACCATTGTATTATAAATATCATTTATTGGGGGATTTATTATGGAAAAATCAAAGTCAAGTGCACCGAATACTGCACCAAGCAATCCTTTGTCCAGACGTGTTGGCTTTTTTCTAGGACTCGGATTATTTATCGCCATCCTGATCATGCCAACACCATCAGGACTTGAGCCCATCGGTCAAAGGGTTCTGGCTGTTGCCGTGTTAATGGCAACGTGGTGGGGAACAGAAGCCATACCGATTCCCATTACCTCATTGCTTCCCATCGCACTCTTTCCGCTGCTAAATATCAGCGGTGCCAAGCCAACGACGAATATTAGTATGCTGCCGTCATATGCACATTGGGTCGTTTATCTCGTCCTTGGTGTTTTTGTACTCTCCGCCGCAATTGTCAAATGGAATCTTCATAAGCGTATTGCATTGCATATTATCCGTTTAAGCGGTAATAAACCCAGTCGCGTCGTCTTGGGATTTATGGTTGCAACGGCATTTATCTCCATGTGGATGTCCAATACGACGGCTACAGCTATGATGTTGCCTGTCGCCATTTCAATCCTCGTACAGATTGATGCCTCACACGAAGAACCCTTTGGCAAATGCCTTATGCTGGCCATTCCATTTTCTGCGACCATCGGCGGCATTGGTACTATAATAGGTACTGGCACAAACCTAACCGGTGTTGCCTTAATTAAAGATACGATTGGGCTCGATATCTCATTTTATGAATGGATGATGAAAATCGGCCTGCCTTTTGTCATCATTATTATTCCAGCCATGTGGATTTTTATGACAAAGTATTACAAAGTCAATCAGTCCATTCAACTTGATACGAGCGTTGTTAATGACGAACTCAAAAAACTTGGTAAAATGTGCAAAGGTGAAAAACTCACCGTCGCCATTTTCCTCGCAGCAGTCGTCCTCTGGCTTACGAAAACACTCTACAAGCCTTTCTTTCCTATGATCGGCGACGAAACAATTGCAATGCTTGCAGCCATTGCACCATTTGTCATTCCCGTTGACTTCAAAAAAGGCATTTTTGTCATGGATATTAAAACGGCGATAGAAAAAATCTCTTGGGGAACCCTCTTGCTCATCGGCGGTGCTTTAACGATCGGCGGCGCTTTTGCCAGTGCCGGCTGTGCCGCATGGATTGCAGGCGGTTTGGGATTCCTTGAAGGTGTTCCGATGTTTGGCATTATTATGTTTGTTGCCATCATCGTCGCATTCTTGACCGAGGTCACGACAAACATGGTCGTCGTTGCCGCTTTCTTGCCAATGCTCGTCGGCATTGCTCAAAGCGTGGGTGTTTCACCATTCCTACTCATGCTTACCGCGACCATCGCATCGAGTTTCGCATTTATGCTGCCGCCTGCAACACCGCCAAATGCCATTGCTTACGGCACTGGGTACATTGATATGAAAGACTTAATTAAGACGGGCTTCTGGACAAAAGTCATTTGTTTAATTATTTTCCCAATTGTGCTCTATCTCGTCACACTACGTGCTTTTCCAATGATGTAGTGCATTAACGCCATCATTAATTAAGACCATCGTTAAACGATGGTCTTAATTTTTTTGCTAATCATTACAATTACCGCTAATCACTGGGCATCCATAAAAGCCTACACCTCGAACTTGAAAATCAATCATTGGCGTAATCTTAGTCCTGATCTTAAACTTAATCTTAAATTCGGTCAAATTAGACAGTCGGATGGCAAAATATTTTAACGCTTAATTGCCACAACTCTAATCCGCTTATAATCAACGTACCAGCTCTTATCGACATATAATGAATCTCGCAGCTGCTCAATGGTCTTATTGATAATAACTTGTTGATCATTCGCTTCAACCGTTTTAAAAAAGTTGCTGCTGAACATGGCAATCCAGTTTCTCATGCCCTCTTCGCCTTCAAGCTTCGTAAAGCGATCATAGTGTATCGCATATGAAACTTCAAAGCCAACGCGTTCCAAAAGCTGTGCGTATTCGCCAATACTGGGAAAATACCAAGGAAACTGGTAAGTATATCCCCTCGCTTCAATGTTTTCGATAATCCGCTGATTAATTTGACTGCAATTGTCTTTGCCGCCAAATTCAACGACCATTCTGCCGCCGGGTTTTAATACCTGATAAATGCTCTCTAAAACACGTTCTTTCTCTAAAACCCAATGCAGTACCGCATTACTGAACACCGCATCAAACGCAGTCTCAAAAGCTAACGCAGTGGCATCCATCACACTAAAACTTATACTGGAGTATTTCTGCTGTGCTCTCAAAACCATTGCTTCCGAAGCATCAATACCAACAACCTCAGCACCGGATTCAGCAATTTTTTGTGTCAAATCGCCCGTGCCGCAGCCTAAATCGAGTATTTTTTCGCCGCTTTTGGGATTCAGCAATTCAACCAAATCATTACCGTAATTGGCAACAAAGCTATGTTTGCCATCGTATAGACTGGCATCCCATTTTTGATTGCTACTCATGGTGTACCTCCTCTGAATGCTTAAAATGACGGATGTGAATGTTTTGCTTCATCACGTTTCATTTTTTTATAGGGTGCAATACCACCTGCTTCGAGTACCTCTTTTAAAAACCCCGTCATCGGTACAATGGCGTATGATTCACCTTTTGTTTGATTGATAATTTTGCCTTGTGCTTGGTCAATCACAAGCACATCGAGATGTGTGATGCGATCTGCTTCAGGGCACTCAATGAGCGGGAGCCCTAAATTAATGGCATTTCTAAAAAAGATCCGCGCAAAGCTTTTGGCAATGACCGCACTGACGCCTAATGCTTTTAGCACTGCAGGCGCCTGTTCACGCGATGACCCACAGCCAAAGTTTTCTTCACCGACAACAGCATCGCCTTTCACAAAATCAGCAGCAAAGCGCGGGTGATGTTCGAATGTATAGACAGACATCTCTTCAATATTTGGCAAACTCAAATGCTGGCTGCCAATAATCTGATCTGTATCAATGTTGTCTCCGAATTTAATCGCCTTTTGTGACATTAGAGCACCTCCCTTGGATCAGTTATCTTGCCTGTAATGGCTGAAACAGCAACTACGGCAGGACTTGCAAGATAAATATAGGAATCCTTACTGCCAACCCTTCCGATAAAATTTCGGTTCGCCGTCGTTAATAGTCTTTCACCATCTCCCAGCAAGCCTTCTGTCGCACCAAAACAGGTGCTGCATCCCGGATTGCAGATCATTGCCCCGCTGTCCATAAAAATTTCCAGAAGACCATCGCGTGCTGCCTGCTTATAGATTTCCCTCGATGCAGGTGTGACGATCAATCGCGTCTGCGGTGCAATTTTTTTGCCTTTTAAAATATCGGCTGCAACTTTTAAATCCTCATAGCGGCCATTGGTGCATGCGCCAATAAAAAATTCATCCATTTCAAGGCCTAAGACTTCGCTGATGCCACAGATATTGTCTACAAAATGCGGACATGCGATCTGCGGTTCAAGATTTGAGATATCATAGCGAATAATGCGTTCATATTGTCCGCCTTCGCATACATCCAATTCAAAAGCGTCATTGCGGCCACGTGAGTTTAGATACTGTTTTACTTTCTCGTCCGGTTTAATGTACGCAAACTTCCCGCCTGCTTCGATCACCATATTGCACAGTGTCATTCGCTCGGCAATAGACATCGCCGAAACGGCTTCACCCTCAAAGACAATAGCCTTGTACGTTGCCCCTTTGGCTGTCAAATCCGAGATGACTTTCAGTGTAATATCCTTTGAATAGACCCCGTTTGATGCTTTGCCGTCAAGGATAATCTTAATGGTCTCAGGCACTTTTAGCCACGTCTTGCCGTCAAGCCACGATACGGCGATATCTGTTGAGCCCATTCCCGTTGAAAGGGCGCCAATGGCGCCATAACTGCACGTGTGCGAATCAGCGCCAATGATGAGTTGCCCCGGCATGATATGCTCTTCAAGCATCACTTGATGGCAAATGCCCACACCGTCGTAAACATATTTAACCGCCTGCTTTTTCGCAAAATCACGCATGATTTTATGCGTATTCGCCGCTGCTACGGTATTGCTCGGCGTATAGTGATCCATGACCATAATGAGTTTCTCATTATCCCATATCGTGTCACCTTCGAGTGTATCTTCAAAAATGCTGATATTAAGTGCTGTCGTCGCATCATTGGTCATAACGAAATCAACCGTCACTTCGACGATCTCACCGGGAACCACACGCTCAACAGCTGCATGTTTTGCAATAATGCTTTCAATTTCATTCATTGTTTCAAAACCTCCATTCATTTGCCCAGCATCTGGGATAATATGAATCGGAGGACTGTCATGATAACTGCGCTTTCTCAACATTACATGTTCTTACTAGGGCTCCTCTCTATACAATCCTTTGCAGAATTTATTATAGAATCCTTTGTAAACGCCACTGCTGAATCCTTTGCTGAATCCCATAAAATTTTCTTTACGAAATTTTTGAGGACAGCCTGTGCTCGCATCGATCAGGAATCAATATCATATGATTTCATTTTGCGCCATAGTGTCGACCTGCTTAGACCTAATCGTTCTGACGCTTTTGTCTTCGACCAGTTCGCTTCATTCAGCGCCTCTAAAATGCGCTGTTTCTCCTGAATAGAATGCTCGCTTAATTTTCTCTTTAAATTGACGTTTTCAATATTGAGAATATCGCCCAAAAGCTGTTTGTAATTTTCAAAATCATAAATATTTTCTTTCAGGACGACCATGGTGCGTTCAATAATGTTTTGCAGTTCACGAACATTGCCGTGGAAATGATAGCCCTCAAGCAATTCAAAGATAGCATCCCATTTTTCTTGATTGTCGATGTATAATTTGTAGTCATTAGTTTTGATAAGGTAATTGCCGATTTTTACAATGTCTTCTCTTCGATCTCTCAATGGCGGAATGGATAGTCTCAAGATATTAATGCGGTAAAAGAGATCTTCCCGGAAACAGCCTTCATTCACTGCCACTGCCAGATCCTTATTGGTTGCTGTGATCACTCTGACGTCAATTGGAATTATTTTATCACTGCCTAACCTTCGGATTTGTTTTTCTTGAAGGACGCGCAGCAGTTGAGCTTGAAGCGTTAGTGGAATTTCTGCTATCTCATCCAAAAAAATCGTGCCTTCATGTGCCAATTCAAAAAGACCCACTTTGCCGCCCTTCTTTGCACCGGTAAATGTCCCTTCTTCATAGCCAAAGAGCTCTGATTCAAGAATGGTCGCCGGCAGTGCGGCACAATTAATGGCCACAAAAGGCTGATTTCGCCTCGGACTGGCGTGGTGAATGCTCTGGGCAAATAATTCTTTTCCCGTACCGGATTCTCCATAAATCAAAACCGTCGAAGCGGATTTAGCATAGCCTTTTGCAATGTCAATACACTGCTGCATTGCCGGGCTGTCCGTTTGAATATCCGAAAAGGCATACTTGGCAACGAGCCCTTTGCCAGCTAAGTTTCGGCGTATTTTTCGCTCACTTTCCTGAATTGTCTTAACATCCTGAAAAGTGGCGACTACGCCCTGTACTTCATCGTTGATAAAAATGGGAATCCGGTTAATGATAATTTGTTTGCCATTCACTTTTTTAAAGACATCAAATTCGGCAGTTCCTGTTTCCATAACCTTAATGAGCTGGGTTTCAGGCAGTACATCGAAGATGTGCTTGCCGATTATATGCTCTCGCTTAATCTCTAAGATCTTCTCAGCCCAAGTATTGTAGACGTTGACGGTCAAGTTCTTATCCAGACCGATAATGCCATTGTAAGAAAAATCTACAACCGCTTTGTGATTTTCCATTTGAATCCGATACTTGGCTGACTTCTCTTTTTCTTCTCTTTGAATCCGATAAACTTCTTTTGCACTTTTAATGGCATTGACAATGGCATCACGCGATGATACCACGCGAATGTACTCAATGCCGCGTGCCTCGCATTCGTATTGAGAGACGACGCCGCCAATCCCCAACACCATGCCGTCTGCAATGGCACCATCCATAACAGCTGAAAGGTCGGTTCGGCTCTCAAATATATATTGTCTAATGTCGGCTTCAATAAGCTTTGCTACCGTATCCATATAGGCAATTCGTCTTTGATAACTAAAGAGGCCAATGACGCCTTTCGTCTCTTTTGCACGTTCCAGCGCATCCATGTAGTCTGCCAGATTGTGTGCCATATCGACGACGGGCATCGCTGTCACTTCACGAAGGTATTTCGTATTGCCCCCACGGCTGATTAATACTTCGGTACCTTCCTTTTCAAGCTTCTTGCACAGTTCAAAAGCCTCTTCCAAATAAGCAGTATAGACTTCAATTGCTTCGTTTGTCTCATTGACGATACACCTTATCCTTTCGCTCAAATCTTCATATGGCGAAATAAACACGATACCGGTTGCCATTGATTCACCCCTTAACTTTCCTAATCTTCGCTTAACATCCCTAATAATCCATAACATCTATTGGCATTATTGAAAATACAGCCTCGCCAGAATCAATTGTCGATTGCCTTGAATGCTTTTAAAATCAGCATTTTAGCGCTTTGAACTTCTTGCTTGGTACGTTTTTTCATGCCTTTATTATCTAAATCTCTCTATTTATACTTTACGATTGGTTTTAATATTGGTTTAACGTCTCTTTGAGACCTTTTCTTGATACTTGTTTTAATACTTGTTAGACACTGGTTCAATACTTGTTTCAACACCTATTCCTATTATATAGTGTGTTTCGATTTTTGTTACCCATTCTTTTCTGATAACGCCAGTAATGCAAGAATTCTTTCCTGTACGGGGCTAAAGGCTATTGTTTCCCCTGTCGTATGATTAATCGCGATTCCTTTTTCAAGCTCCAGAGATACGACATCTTTATGGTGAATGCCATTATAGAATGTATCATCAATTTCAAGCGGACAGATGCCGTTGTTGACACAATTCCGATAAAAAATTCGTGCAAAGGATTTCGCGGCGACGAGTTTAACGGCACAACCCTTAATTGCAATTACGGCCTGCTCCCGTGAACTGCCGCACCCGAAGTTGGTATCGCCTAAAATGATATCACCTGCTGCCACGGTCTCTACAAAATCAGAATCGAGATCTTCCATACAAAACGAAGCGAGTACGGCAGCATCCTTGGTCACCAGCCGCCGCGCAGGGATGATGACATCTGTGTCAATATTCTTGCCATATTTATATACTTTTCCTTTAAACGTCATGCAATCACCTCTTGAATAGCTGTAATACGCCCCGTCAGTGCTGAAGCAGCCGCCGTAATGGGTGATGCCAAATAAACCATTCCCTTTTTGCTGCCCATTCTACCGATGAAGTTGCGGTTTGTCGTTGACAGACAGACTTCATCATCACCGATAATGCCAAAATGGCCGCCAAAACATGCGCCGCATGATGGCCCATTGACGAAAGCGCCCGATTCGATAAAGGTCTTTATCAGCCCCTCTTCTAACGCCTGCTGGTATACCGCCTGAGAACCCGGCGTGATAAAGACGCGAACCGCTTCATGAATTTTCTTGCCCTCTAAAATGGCTGCCGCTTTCCGTAAATCCGAAATGCGCCCATTGGTACACGATCCAATGTAAACTTGATCAATCTGTGTGCCAGCCACTTCGTCAACCGGAACCACATTATCAGGCGAAGACGGTTTTGCGACCTGCGGCGTTAGCATTGTCAAATCAACGGTTAGCACGGTATCGTATTCAGCATCTTCATCAGCTGTGATACCGTTAAAATCCCTTTTTAGAACTGCTTTCAAATAGTCTCGCGTCACTTCATCCTGTTCGATGACACAGTTCTTGGCACCCGCTTCCACTGACATATTGGCAATTGTAAATCGGTCATCAATGCTAAGGTACTTGAGACCTTCACCAGTTACTTCGATACTCTTATACACGGCACCTTCAGCACTGAGTTTCCCCAGTATATACAGAATGATGTCTTTGCCTTGAATACTGGCATTTGGCTTGCCATTCAGCACAATTCTAACAGCACTTGGAATCTTCATCCACAATCGTCCCTTGTCTATTGCTGCTGCAATATCTGTCGTCCCCAGCCCCGTTGAAAAGGCACCTATCGCGCCATAAGTAACCGTATGCGAATCAGCGCCAATAATAATATCGCCCGGTGCTGCATACCCCATGTCCGGTAAAATCGTATGACAAATACCAACATTTTCAAGCCTTTTGAAACCGTACTGCTTAACATACTCGCGGCTGTACTTATTCTGATTGGCAGATGCAATGTTGGGCGCCGGCGCATAGTGGTCAATAACAACCAATACTTTTTCTGGCGCTGCCGGTTTGATGCAGCCCATTTTGGACAGTGCATCAGGCACGAATGGAAACATTACATCGGTTATCATGATTAAATCAATGTTGACATCATGAATTTCGCCCGCTTTTACGATGGACTTGCCACATGCTTTCGCCAGCATTTTTTGGGTCATTGTCATGCCCATCTGATCACCTCTTTTCTTTTTTGAAATTTACTTTTTATTTTTTGGCGTTTCATCATTAAATTCTGCAAGTCTTATGCCAATCAATATATGGACGTTTTGTGCTCTATTGCCATGCGTCTTACATCAGTAATAAACAAAACGTTTCACCATTCAGCGAAACGTTTTGTTTTGTTTCATTATGTTTCATTGCGTTGCAAAGACTTTGAAATGGATTTGAAATGGCTTTAAAATGGTTTTGCCCATGGTTTCGAAACGCTTTAACCCACCAAATCACAGCCGCGCTGCAGTGCCGCTTCATTAAGCGGCATCATTTTTTCTTTTGATGCGCCGAATACTTTTCGCAGCGCCTTTTTGACGGAATCGATTGACACAACATTGGTTGCCGCTACATAGGCACCGAGCATGACGAGATTTGCCACTTTGCCGCTGCCGATGCTAACGGCAATTTCATTGGCCGGTATATAGTAAACGTCAATATCCTCTCGACTGCTTTTTACATCAATCAGCGAGCTGTTGATAAACAATTTCCCACCTTTCAGCAGATCATTTTCAAATTTTTTAAGCGACGGTAAGTTCATGACCATTGCCGTTGTGGCATCGTTCGATACTGTCGGCGCACCAATGGCATCTTCGGCAACAATGACGTTGCAATTCGCTGTACCGCCGCGCATTTCCACGCCATAGGACGGCAGCCACGAGACTTGTTTGCCTTCAAGCATCCCCGCATAGGTAATCAGCATTCCCATGGACATGACACCTTGTCCACCAAAACCGGCACATATGATTTTTTCATTCAGCATCTATTTCACCTCTTCCAGTGTTTTGTAATTGCCCAGCGGATAGTAGGGAATCATATTATCCTTTAGCCAAGTCAGCGAATCTACCGGGCTGAGTCCCCAATTCGTCGGGCAAGTCGACAGCACTTCTACCATGGCAAATCCCTTGCCCGCCACTTGGTATTCAAATGCTTTGCGAATCGCTTTTTTTGCATTCCGAATACTGACCGGATCGTGTACAGAAACCCGCTCAACATAGGCTGTTCCCGGGATTGTCGCAAACATCTCAGAAATTTTAAGCGGCATGCCGGCATGTTTTGGGTCTCTCCCCAAAGGCGATGTCGTCGATTTCTGTCCCGGCAGCGTGGTCGGTGCCATTTGACCGCCCGTCATGCCGTAGATCGCATTGTTAACAAAGATCGTCGTAATGTTCTCACTGCGATGCGCTGCATGAACAATCTCTGCTGTACCAATTGACGCCAAATCGCCATCGCCTTGATACGTAAAGACGACTTTATCTGGATGCACCCGTTTAATGCCCGTTGCAACTGCCGGCGCTCTACCGTGTGTGGCTTCCTGAAAGTCGATATTAAAATATTTAAATGCCAATACCGAACAGCCTACCGGTGATACACCAATGGCTTTCGGCAAGACATCCATTTCTTCTAGAACTTCTGCTACCAGACGATGAATGATACCATGGGTGCAACCCGGGCAGTAATGTGTCTCCACATTTGAAAGTCCTTTTGTTTTCTCAAATACAATTGCCATTCGCCTTACCTCCCCAATAATTGCTTTGCTTCTGCTACAATATCATCGACAGTCGGAATCATCCCGCCTGACCGTCCGTAAAAAGCAACGGGTACTTTGGATTCAACTGCCAGTCTAACATCATCAACCATTTGCCCACAGCTCATTTCGACACTGAGTATGCATTTGACGGTTTTGGGAAGCGCTTGATAGGCAGCTTCAGGAAACGGCCAAAGTGTCATCGGCCGTATTAGCCCCGCCTTTATGCCTTCTGCTTTTAAAATCTTAATCGCATTCTTGACAATTCTCGCAGTGGTGCCATAAGCTGTAAAAACGATCTCCGCATCTTCAAGCTGATAGATTTCGCAGCGCGTTTCATTGGCTTTTATCGTCTGATACTTTGCTTGTAACCTTATATTAAGGGCTTCGAGCTCTTCGGGCGCTAAAAACAGCGAGTTGATGACATTAGGTGCTCGATCGCCATCCGTTCCCGTCGTCGCCCAGTTTTTTTCTGGGAGCGTCCACTGTGGTATTTCGCCAAATGCCACCGGTTCCATCATTTGCCCAATCATACCATCAGCCAGCACCATCACGGGATTTCGGTAATAATCCGCGAGATCAAATGCCTCTTGAACCATATCCGTCAGCTCCTGCAAACTGGCAGGCGCTAAGACGATGAGCTTATAATCGCCGTTGCCGCCACCTCTGGTCGCTTGATAATAATCCGACTGCGCAGGCTGTATACCACCTAATCCCGGGCCCCCTCTCACAACGTTCACCACCAGACACGGCAGTTCACAAGCGGCAATATACGTCAACCCTTCCTGCTTTAGCGCCAACCCAGGTGAAGAAGAAGATGTCATAACCCTCGCCCCTGCACCTGCAGCCCCATAAACCATGTTAATGGCGGCTACTTCACTTTCCGCCTGTAAAAAGACACCACCGTGTTTCGGCAGCTCCTTTGCCATGTATTCAGGCACCTCGTTTTGAGGTGTTATCGGGTACCCGAAAAAATAACGGCAACCCGCTTTAATAGCAGCAGCACCAATGGCCTCATTGCCTTTCATCAATACTTTTTCCATGCTTTATTCATCCTCTCTTTCTATCGTTCAACTGTGATGACAACATCCGGGCAGATCATGGCACAGTTGGCGCATCCCAAGCATTTTGCCATGTCTTCAACAGCTGCCGGATGGTAGCCCTTTGCATTGATTTTCGTCTTATCCATTTTAATAATGCTAACCGGACAAGCAGTTGAGCAAAGCTCGCAACCTTTGCATAAATCTTCATTAAATGTTACTTTCGCCATTTTATCCTCCTCATATCCATTCAAATTGCGTTTATTATAATTGATTGGCATATGCCGTTACATCCAATCTTCTCTAAAATGCATCTGCATCGGCATTAGCTTGGTATCGATTCCCATTTCCAACATCGTATGCATGCTCACATCCAAACACTGATTCATCAGTGTTGACTGTATACAGGTATAGACTACGGGTATTTCGAGAATCCATGAGATATTGCGAACCAGACGGTTACCTTTTTTAATGTCGCTCAATGTGGTTTCTCGAAGCATATGCGTATTGTTGACGAGGCCTGTCACTTTAAGCCCGGCGATGTCTTCAATGGCCTTAATCTGCATCAAGACACCTTTTACATCCTGTGTTTCAGGCCGATTGGCATTGACGATACAGAAAACATCGCAAGCTTCTTCAATAAAATAAGGACGATAGCGGGCGAGGATTTTGGCGCCAACGGCATCACCGCCCAAATCGATCACAACTTGACAGGTCTTGTCTTGAAGCGGTGCCGCGGCACGTGCCGAAACAGCCGGCATGTCTGCACTGTTTTGATCTGCGAGTGAGCTGCCAATAACTTCGATACCCTTTGATGCCAATAGTTGGCGCTTTTCTCGGGATCTAAAATAAGGATTGACAATATCGAGATCAATAATGGCAACGCGTTCACACTTTTCTGCAAGTTTCAGTGCATAATTAACTGAAAACTCCGTTTTGCCGCTCCCATAATGACCCGTGATAATATGGATTCGCCGTCCATCAGCCATTACAAGTCCCCTCCGCTGCCATATCACAGCTGCCCAGCTTTGACATATGACTGATAATAGGTGCATCGACTTTTTGCGCAATGGCTTCGACGACGTGTGCAATCCCCTCAGGCGAAATGGACGTCTGATACCCCATGGCATGAAGCATGTTCAAAAGGTCTTCCATCGCAACATTTCCCGCCGCTCCCGGCGCAAATGGACAGCCGCCCAGTCCACCGGATGCCGCTTCAAAGTTTCGTATACCGGCATTGAGTGCTACCAGTGTGTTGGCAAGCGCCATTCCCCTAGTGTCGTGGAAATGTACGATGAGCTTCGATGGATCGATTTGCGCTGTTACGGCTTTTAAAATCCGTTCAACTTTCATTGGATCTGCTACCCCAATGGTATCCGCCAGGATGACTTTATCTGCACCTGCGCGGAGTCCTCGCTCGGCAATTGAAACAATGCGCTCAACGGGAACCACTTCATTAAATGGACAGCCAAAAGTCGTTGCCAGTGCCAACCTGATTTTTACTTTGCCCATTTCACCGACAATGCCTTTAAATGCTTCAAATGATTCGTCAATGGTTCTGTTGACGTTTGCTTTATTGTGCGCTTCGCTGACAGAAATAACGTAAGTGATGGCGTCCACGCCTGCGGCTTTTGCTTTTAATGCACCGAATTTATTGGGCACCAGCGCAATGAGTTCAAGATTCTTTGCTGCGGCATATGTGCGAATACTGCTGACTACCGTTTCTGCATCACGCATTTGCGGCACCCATTTTGGATGCACAAAAGAAGTCACTTCGAGGTGCTTGACGCCGCTGTCAATCATTCGGCGAATAATTTCAAGCTTGTCCTCTGTTTCAATAAAGGTTTTAATGTTTTGAAATCCGTCTCTTGGGCCTACTTCTGTTATGCTGACATCTTTCATTCCTATCATGGTTTTCTCCATTCTCTTTTGATCAAATAATGCCTTCTGTTTTCAGCGCTGCAATTTCAGCAGCATCCAGACCGAGCATGCTGCTGTAAACATCCGTATTGTACTGCCCTAGTGCCGGTGCAGGTTTATCAATGGTCGGACGCGTTGTCATCAGCTTAACGGGATTGCCGTTGATTAGCATGTTGCCAATTTTAGGATGTTTCGATTCGACAAACATTTCACGTGCGCCTACGATGTGCGGGTCATTTGCCAATTTCGCCATATCGAGAATTGGTGCTGCCGGAACACCGGCCGCCAAAATGGTATCAACCGCTTCATCAATGGTCATCGTTGATGACCAATCCTCTATTTCCTTTTTTAATGCCTGATGGTGTGTACAGCGCTTTTCATTGGTATTAAAACGTTCATCTTTCATTAAGTCTTCACGTTTCAATACTTTTTGACACAACAGGTTGTAGAGCTTATCATTGCCACAGCCAATGACAAATTGACCGTCTTTTGCTTTAAAAGAGTCATAAGGGTATGCTGCCGCATAGCGATTGCCCATAAGCGGCGGTACATTGCCGGAAGCAAAATAACGCTGCGTCATGGTCTCCAGTGATGCAACCGCCGAATCCACCAGTGATACATCCACGCGCTGGCCCCTGCCAATCATACTGCGAGCATTGAGGGCAGCCAGTATGCCAATGGTCAGATTAAGGCCTCCAAGAACATCCCCCATAGCATTCCCCACACGCGTCGGACTGCCATTTTCTTCACCTGTGATACTCATCAGCCCGCTCATGGCCTGTGCGATAATATCATAGCCCGGCCGTGATGCATAAGGCCCATAGGAACCAAAGCCGGATACCGCCGCATAAATAATTTTTTCATTGACTTCTTCCAACACTTCATAGCCAAGTCCAAGTCGTTCCATCACACCCGGTCTAAAATTTTCAACGACGACATCTGCCTGCTTCACCATTTCTAAAAAAAGCGCCTTACCCTGCTTTGCTTTCAAATTCAGCGTGATGCCCTTCTTATTGCGGTTGATATTTGCATAATATAAGCTTTCACCATTTTTAAATGGCCCAAACTGTCGTGTATCATCACCAGATATGGGTTTTTCAATTTTAATGACTTCTGCGCCAAAATCCGCCAGCATCATTGTACAATAAGGGCCTGCCAAAACTCTGGTTAAGTCCAATACCTTGACACCTGCCAATGCACCTACATTTTTAAAATTCAAGTTTTTCGCCTCCAGTTATCATATTTTGTATACCTTACCTTTGTGCAATTAGCATGCCAATTTAAAAACGCCTGAAAATAGCTGTTTTCAGGCGTTTTTAAGGATATAAAAAACAAATTGTTTCAAATGGTATTATTCTGTTTCACTGTTCGTGACGCTTTGATTCATAAAAATAAGCCCATTGTCCAGACAACATTTTTTATGTCATCATCACACTGGGCTTTTTAATCTCCTTTATTTTTCTAAATACTGTTTTGGCGATACGGCCTCTTTTGACCACCCTTCTTTTGTGGTCCCCGGAAGCGGATAGCCATTGGGCATCATATTTTTCGGTACGACTTGTTTGCCAACCGTATCACAAAGTCTCAGCCGAACGCACTCTTCCATTCTGGCACCTCTGCAATACATATTGATAAAGCCGTTTACCCCCGTCGTCTTTTTGTACTCCTCACAACAATTGACAAAAGAACACCCTGCTAGATTTTTACACTCTGACATTTTAACCCTCCATTCTGACATAAGCCTGTTAATGATTACGACCTGTATGCACCCCCCTGCATTCAAAATAACATATACCCATATTTTACAAAAATATTAACAATTTTTTCACAATATAAAAAAGTGGTAATCACTCTTAGACCTCCATCGTACCGTGTCAATGGAATCATCAGAAATCTATCGTCATCAACTTTGATCTGAGTCGGATTCGCTAACCGCCATACGCGTCCTGTTTACGAAATAAATCCCTACGCTAACGCTAATGAGACCGAGTACAATGGATAAATTAAAGTGCTCACCCGGCACCAACAACGCCGTCAATAAGCTGCCGGCCACTGGAATCATAAAGCGAAAGATAGCAATTTCACCTGCTTTGTTGAATTTGAGCAGTGTAAACCAGAGGCCAAAGGCCGTTGCCGATAAAAACGATAAATAAATAAGCAGCCCACCTGAAAAGGCCGTAAACGGCAAACTGTCCACCCTCGCCTGCGTCAAACCGTAAGTCAGCAAAATCATTGCACCAATCAGCATTTGCCATGCCGTCACTTTAAAAGGATGTATAGATTTTCCCGCTCGTTTTGCCAACAGTGTGCCAATACCGCTTGAAAGACCTGCAAGAAGCATAAACCCTTCCCCATACAAGGTAAAGTTAAAGCCGCCAAACCCTTGATCGATATTAACAATGACAATGCCTAAAAAACCAAAGATGATGCCAAGTACTTTTCCGTGGTTAATATGATCGTCCTTGTAGATAAAATGAGAGAGCACTACAACAATAAATGCGTTCATACTTTGCAAAATAGAAGCCTTAATCCCCGAGGTATTGGCCAAGCCATTGTAAAAGAAAAAGTAGAGCAAAGTCGTATTGAAGAGCCCTAAAACCAGCAACATACGAAATGCTTTAAAATCAATGCGCATGTCCAATTTCAACACCACTTTTGAAAAGATAAATAGAATAACGGATGCCATGGTAAATCGAATACCTGCAAAGAGAATTTTGACGTTAAAGTCACTTGCTGTTAAGTGTAAATCTGCGTAGCTGAGCTTTAGTACTGGAAACGCACTTCCCCATAAGATACAGCAAAAGAAAACAAGTATCATCACACGCCTTTTTTCTTTAAACCAATTCATAAAGCCTCCTATAATGATGTCATATGCCCATGATGTCATAACTGCGTGTCATTGCTTGTTTTGACCATGCCGCCTATGCTATTTAATTGCAATCCCCGTCACTGGGTCAAAGAGATGAATACACGCCGGATCAATTTCTAGACAAAACATCATCCCTTTTTCATAATGACCGTTCGCGGGCAATTTCGCAACAACTGTCATTTGCTCATGTACTAAGTGAACGTTCATATCACTGCCAAGCATTTCAATCACTTGGATTTTAAAATCTGAGTGTCTACCATTACTGCTAAGGGCAATTGCTTCTGGTCTTATGCCCACAGTTACCGCTTTACCAATAAAGGTATCAGAATCCCGCAGCCGTTTTGGAAGCTGCAGGCGCAAACCATCCATTACAAGAAAATCTGATCGCTCATCTCGTTTTAGTATCGCAGATAATAAATTGATTTGGGGGGTGCCAATGAAACTGGCGACAAAGGCATTTGCCGGATGATCATAAATAGCCTTTGGATGATCTACCTGTTGAATGACACCGTTTCGTATAACGCAGATTCGCGTCCCCATCGTCATCGCTTCTGTTTGATCGTGTGTCACATAAATAAATGTCGCATTAAGCTCCTGATGTAATTTGATCAGCTCTGTCCGCATCTGAACACGTAATTTGGCATCGAGATTTGAAAGCGGCTCATCCATTAAAAAAACGGATGGTTTCATCACCATTGCCCGTCCAAGTGCTACGCGCTGTTTTTGGCCTCCAGAAAGCTGATCGGGTTTTCGATCCATCAGTTCTTCAATATTAAGTACCTCTGCTGCCCGCTTGATGGCCTGCTTAATCATCGTATCGGGCATTTTGTGTCGCTTAAGTCCGAAAGCGATGTTTTCATAAATCGTCATATGCGGAAAAAGAGCATAATTCTGAAAGACCATGGCGACATTGCGATCCTTCGATGCAACGTCATTGACTGATTCACCATCTATCAGCAGTTGACCATCAGTAATGGATTCGAGTCCTGCGATCATTCTCAGTGTCGTCGTCTTTCCACAGCCCGAGGGGCCTACAAGCACCATGAATTCACGGTCTCGAATTTCTAGATTAATGCGATCAACAGCTTTGTAATTTCCCGGGTATATTTTGGTAATGTCCTTTAGGTTCACATTTGCCATGTGACGCCCCCTTTCATTTTCGCTGCGTCACTCGGCCCATCCTCATATCATCACGCCTCAGTTCTTCTCGTATTGGTTCTTCTCGTATCGGTTCTTCTTATCTCGGTTCTTCTTGTCTGGTTCTTCTTGTCTGGTTCTTCTTGTCTGGTTTCTCGTTTCAACACTTCTGTCGGTTGCTTATTTGCTTTCAATAACCCACTTTATCGGATATACCTCGCCCTTAACAACCGGAATCCGATGTTCACCTGCTTCTTATCACCTTTAGAAAAAGCCTTCTCCGAGCACTTCTCTGACATTTGAAATCATAATAAATGCCTCCGGATCATGGTCTTTCACAAAGACTTTCAGCCGGATAAATTCCTTCCGGTCCATAACCGATGTAATGATTTCCTTTTCATCCGATGTGTAAGCGCCTTTTGCCGTATAAATCGTTGCCCCTCTGCCGATGTCTTCCACAATAAAGTGCTTGATCTCGTCTGATTTCAAGGAGATTATGGATACACTGACCTTCATGCGAAGTCCTTCGATCATGTTGTCAATAATATAACCGTTAAAGACAACCCCAAGGAGCGCATAAATCCCAAGTTCAATTCCCAGTACAAAACTGGCGAGAACTACGACGATGAGATCTGCCATCAATAGCGCTCTGCCCATATCTGTACCGAAGCGCTTATTCAGAACTTTGGCAATAATATCAGTTCCGCCTGTTGATGCATTTTGATTGAAGACGATCCCAAGGCCAACGCCTGAAATCAAAACGCCCATAATCAGATTGACAATAGGGTCCTGTACTAAAGGGCCTGACAGTTTAAAAACAGCATCTAAAACTGAGATCAAACCTGTTAATAAGAAACTTGCATAAATTGTCTTTGCCCCAAAATCAGGCCCAATGGCGATAAAACCAATAATGTAAAGCAAGACATTCAATACCAATAAGATAGCGCCGATAGGAATATTGGGCAAAACGCTCTGTATGACAATTGCCAGCCCTGTAACACCACCTGACGCCAATTTTGCCGGGATCAGAAAGAATGTAATACCAAGGCTGACAATGAATGTACCGAGTGTAATCAGCAATAGGTTTTTAAATGATTTCACTTCTACCTCCATAACTTACCGTATTCATTAGACAGATGTACAAATATCACCACTTAATCTATTTGTCTCTTATTATCCATCATACAATATTCAGCGGATTTGGACAATTAGTCTTCTATTCGAAATCATATCATTAAAAAGGCCATAAACCGATAGCAGATGGTTTATGGCCTTTTTTATTTAGGGTTAAGGAGTAGATGTGATTAACATCTAAAAAAGTTTGAGGTTTTGTAATCAATAAATATTTGAGGTTTTGTGTTTTTATTGTTTTTTGGTTAAAATGGTTTAGGGTTTGGGTTGATATTTCTTTATTACAGCTTTGGCAATGTACTCAATCGGTACGCTGTAATTCATGCTTTTCTTTCTGAGATATGCGTAAGCTTGATCCTCTGTAAGATTCCACTTACTCATAATCAGTTCTTTTGCTTTCACAATCGCAGCCGCTTTTGCGCTGTCGGTTAATTCCCGGTCTCTTTGTGACTTCGCTTTTTTGGCTTCATTAATTGCGACCAATGACGCTTTGACGATTTCCATCATATCATTGCGGTCAATGGGTTTCTTGACGAACTTTTTTAGCGTCGTTTCGTCGAGTAACTGCATAAAGTCATCATTGATGCTCTCCGCTGTTAAAACGACCTTAGAGAGTTGATCTGTCTCTATAATTTCGATCAACTGCTTTGTATTAATCCCCCTAATACTCGTATCCAGCAAAATCAAATCAGGCAGGATTTGTCTTGCAAGTCGAAGTGTTTTGAATGCGTCTTTACATTCAAAGATTGCATAGCCTTCTTGAGACAGCCACGTACAAATTTTGGTGCGAATGGACACCTGTTGTTCAACGATGAGTATCTTCGATCTAACAGCTTTCATAACTTAGAATTTTCTTAAATACCTGTTCAGTTCCCACTGAGACACGTATTTGGAGTATTCGTTCCATTCGTACATTGCAGCTTCTTTGTAACGTTTGAAGGCGTGGTCTCCTATGGCTTCTCGCATTGTGGCGCTCTGTGAAAACTCTTTTAACGCTTCATACAAGTTCGAAGGCAATCTTTCAATATTCAGTTCATCAATCTCTGTATCTGAGTATTCATATAAATTATTTGAAATCTGTGCGGGCGGCTCTATTTTATTTTTTATGCCGTCGAGCCCAGCTTTCAGTGTTGCTGCCAGCGCCAAATACGGATTGGCACTAGGATCCGGACTGCGAAGTTCCAATCTCGTGGATTCGCTTCTACCGGAAGGTACCCGTATGAGCGGGCTTCGATTCGATAGCGACCATGCAATGAGTATTGGTGCCTCGTAACCTGGAACGAGTCGCTTATAAGAATTCACTGTTGGATTGGTCAAGGCCGTAAACGCTTTGGCATGCGTTAACAGTCCCCCTAAGAAATGATAGGCCGTTGACGACATCTGCAGTTCATCCTTCGGGTCATAAAAAGCATTCGTTCCATTAGGATTTGAAAGTGAGATGTTGAGATGCATGCCTGAACCACTAATGCCAATGTGCGGTTTTGGCATAAATGTCGCGTGCAAACCATGTCTCTGTGCGATAATTCTCACAACCATTTTAAACGTCATGATATTATCAGCTGTTTTTAATGCATCTGCGTATTCAAAGTCAATTTCATGCTGACCTGGTGCAACCTCATGATGAGAGGCCTCAATCTTAAAGCCCATCTGCTTTAAAGTAAGTGAAATATCATTTCTCGCATTGCCGCCCATGTCCATTGGCGCTAGGTCAAAATAGCTCGCTTGATCATGGACTTCAAGTGAAGGGACGCCGTTGGAATCCGTATGAAAGAGAAAGAATTCACATTCGGGACCAACGTTCATCGTATACCCCAATGCCTCTGATTCTTTGACAGCCTGTTTTAAAATATACCTTGGACAGCCTTCAAAAGGTGTACCGTCCATATTGTAGACATCGCATATCATTCTGGCTTCTTTTGGGGAAGAGGTCCATGGAAAAACGGTAAAAGTAGTGATGTCCGGTCTGAGGTACATATCTGATTCTTCAACTCTCACAAAGCCATCTATACTGGATCCGTCAAAGGTAATCCCACTCTCCAGCACTTTATTGAGCTGATGAGCCATGATGGTCACATTCTTTGGAATGCCGATAATATCAGTAAACTGCAAGTGGATTAATTCTACATCTAATGCTTCAATGAGATCCATTAATTCTTTTTTTTCATCGGATATATATTTCATAGCGCCTCCAAATTTTCTGAATTAGCCTGCAAATGCCTCCTTTTTCATCTAGATTCCGCATCGCCGACAATATTTGCTTAAAACTGTACGCCTTATCGCAGCGCTTCTTTGTGCATAGCTTACCTTTTGTCATATGCTGCGTCAAGCACTAATTTCAAACATTGTCCCGCGGCGAAACCGATATGTGCTGTACGAAATTTTCATTAGGAACCTCACTTTGACAAACAGCCTAAGCTATTCCCACTTAAAAATCAAGGTCTCAGCAACTGTTATTCAGCTTTTATCCCCAACCGACGATTGTCGTCCTCGACATAGGCAATTATCATGTCATTTCCAAAGCTGTCAACCGCTTCGAGAACGTCCAAAGACGATCCGGGATATGGCAATCTGTACACTGCACCGCTTTTCGGTAAATCCTTCCGGCAATGCTATAACGAAAGTGCATTATTCCATACAAGGGCAATCTGCATTTATTGTTTGAAGTCTTATGCAGTGTGTATTAAAATAAAAAGGCGTCATCAATAAGAAGCTCATTTGCTCCTACTGAAGACGCCATTGCCTTTGTATTTAATTATCCCCTGAAGTTATACTGTATACAGGTTTAATATTTTCTGATTATAAACCAAAACAAAAACATTTTCAAGCCCTTTTTGAAAATAATTTGTTTTTTCGTATTCTTTCTGAAAGGAGCATTTGTCAAATTGCTAAAAAACATCTTAGACTTCGTAGAAATCCGAACAAAACTTGCAAGTGTTCTGCCAATGTTCATCGGCATATTTTATGCCCTTAAGCTCGGCTTTTCACTTAAACCGCTCAATTTCATATTGCTTTTAATTTCGCTCCTCTTTATTGATATGACAACCACCGGTCTCAACAATTATTTTGATGCTAAAAAGGCCATTTTAAAGCACGGTTACCACTATGATGAACACAACCCCATCACAGCCGGCAAATTGTCTGCGGCCTTTTGCCGGCACTTGCTCATCGCCTTTGCTTTTATCGCCGCCATCGCCGGTATAGGTCTCGTATTGGCATCGCACTGGCTGATTTTTCTGTTTGGTGCAATTTCATTTGCCGTTGCTGTCGGTTACTCCATGGGCCCTCTTCCTATCTCTAGGACACCCTTTGGTGAAATATTCAGTGGTCTTTTTATGGGACTGCTCATCCCAATCATTTCAGGATTTTCAATGATTCCGATCGATCACATTCTAAAAGCGAACTTTCATGGTACCATGCTATCGCTCGTTATTAATCTGCAATTGGTCCTGCAATTCTTCGCCATCGGCTTACCGCTCGCCTGTCTCATTGCCAATATCATGCTCTCCAACAATCTCTGCGATGCCGACGAGGACATTGTCAACGGCCGTTATACGCTGCCCGTTGTCATCGGCCGCGATAAGGCGTTAAAGCTTTACAGGTTTCTATTTCACACGGCATATGCACTTTTGCTAATTTTAATAATCCTTCGCATATTGCCGCTCACCACTTTAGCAGTCGTTGGAACATGGTATTTTACTTCAACACTAATGAGGACTTTCGTAAAATCACCTTCCAAAGCATTAACTTTTGTCAACTCCGTTAAAATATTCTTTATATTCGCCTCTGTTTACGCCTCTGCATTATTGATCAATCTCATTTTAAAGCATCTAATTCTATAACGAAATGCAATGGCAACCGTGCCACTCCACCTTTCATTCCCTTGCATGCCGCCATGCTTGATCTCTGTATACCATTACAAAGCTGTTGTATTGTTTCGTTATCCCTTAAAATTGATCTGTTTCTTTTGTATTTTCTACAATTATTATATAATAGCGTTAATATACAATAAAATGAAGGCTTCCGAATACATCTACCAGAAGAAGAGGCTATGATGTCCCAATAGCTAGTCGCGAAAGGAGTTATGAAGATGAAAAAGTATGATTATATGATCGAATATATGAATTGGCCCACAGTGCGTTCAAAAATTGACGCCGGTGCAAATGCAGTCATTATCTGTACCGCATCAATCGAACAGCACGGCTATCACCTCTCCGAGTCAACAGATCCTATTTTGGGTGAAGCTATGGCGCTACGCGTGGCTGAAAAATTGGGCAATACGCTTGTTGCACCCATTATACGCCCTGGTCTATCGGCTCATCACATGCCAATGGCAGGCAGCATCACCCTAAGACCTGAGATATACCGTGGTGTCGTTGAGGACTATGTTACGTCCCTTAAACGTCATGGTTTTAAATATTTCATCCTCTTTTCAAGTCATGGCGGCAATTTTTCTGAAGATGAAAAAATATATGCTAACTTAAAAACACTTCATCCTGATTTGACATTTATACGCCCGCTGTCCTTTGAAGGCCTCGTCGGTCTCATGGCAGATTTTGAAAAGACATATCAACTGCCTTCGGGCAGCTGCGGTCACGCTGGCGCTTTTGAAACTTCCGTTATGCTTGCAGAAGCTCCTGAACAGGTGGAAATGTCTAAGGCTGCCGCTGGCTATGTTGGACAGTTAGATGCCAAGGCAGCAGAAAAAATGTTTGCAAGCGGCATTGTCGGTCTCACAGAAGTCGGCGTACTCGGCAATCCGCTCCCGGCAAAAGCAGCATATGGTACAACTTTCTTAGAAAAAGTAACCGATGACATGGTTGAGAAAATTCGCGAGGTCCTAAAAACACAATAAAGCGCATTCGATCATCACTGCTAAGATGTACTGCTTTACCTTGCCGCATCACACAAGCGTACCGCCGGTGCAGTCTATGATTGCACCATTTATTTGTTTTGAACGTTCTGAGCACAGAAAAGCAACGGCACCTCCGATTTCGTAAGGCGTCGCATAAGCTTTCAATGGCAATTGCCGTTGCTTCTCCCTTGATTTAAA
This sequence comes from Fusibacter paucivorans, assembly GCF_018390735.1. GTDB lineage: Bacteria > Bacillota > Clostridia > Peptostreptococcales > Acidaminobacteraceae > Fusibacter > Fusibacter paucivorans. The sequence continues at coordinate 57,449 of NZ_JAHBCL010000007.1, read as the reverse complement.
GTCATCATCACGATAGTGTTTTTCAGTTTGAACATAGCCGGGAACAACGCCGTTTACCCTTATGCGTAGACAATGAGTTCTTTTGCCATCCCGCGTGTCAGTGTCATCAAACCACCCTTCGCAGCAATGTAGGCAGCATTATGCACACTGCTTGATAAAATCGCAGATTTAGAAAGCATATTCACGATACACCCGTTTAACCTTCTTATCAGCAGGTGATGCGCAAATTCACATCCTACAAAAAAAGCCGCGTTAAGCGTCCCTTCCTGAACTTTACGCCATTCACTGGTTTCAATTGACTGAAATGCTGTCTTCGTAAAGTCTGATCCAGCATTGTTAACCAATAATTCTATTGATGCAAAGGCTTGCGCTTTCTCGTCATCTGATCGATAATTCACAATTAAATTACAGCCTTCTTCTGCAAGTACGCTGCAACAGCCTTTATAAACCGAACTTTCTCCGATTCGACTGACGCTTCGCCAATGGGGGAGATGGTGCTGCGCATGCTCGATAAATTTAAAGATCGTACACTAATGGGCGTTTCTGTTGGTCTAAATGATAAATTCCCATATTTAAACGATGAGCTCGTCTTTAATCGCGAGGACACATCGCTGCCCATTAGCTTTCGCGATGAAATCACAAGGCGCATTGGTGTCAGCCCACTTGTAGATCATACATTGAATTTTGCAACTTATGAGCTGCATCTTAAAAATCTGCATCCAAGCGAAGGTACAACCGTTCTCTTCTTTATTTATAAGCAATCTGCTGAAAGCGGGCTCGTGATCAATGGTGAAATATATAAAGGCAAACATGGCAATAGCGGTTTATTTGGCGAAATTTACACGATAAGTTTAAGTGGCAAACGCGTTAAATACTGTGACTTGATTTCAGGTGATGCCATTTTATCGAGAGCTAAGGCGCTTAGATCCGAGTATCCCAATTCAATCTTCGCATCGAGAAGCGACTTTGAAATGGAAGCGCTCTGCGAAGGTTACTATCAGGACGATCCGCTCTGTCTTAAAGTCTTTAATGAAATTGCCTATTATTTAGGCCAGCTTATTGGCATTATTATTAATGCACTTGATCCTATTAATGTTATGCTAAGTGATTATCTTCCTATGGATGAACGCTTTATGAATCTCATCTTGTTTGAAGCTCAAAAAAATGTCGCAGTCCCCTTGTCCAGAGATTTAATCTCCGTTCAAAAAATAGGACGCGCACAATTTAGTCCCTCATTATCAGGCGGTATTCGATTGGTATCGCAGAATTGGATTTCTAATTTGTTCTAATTGGCAACCGTATATTTGCATCAAAAGAATGCCTATGGATAGAATCTAAGAAATACGGCCTTTCCGCCTTCTTTTTTTGCTATTAACCCTTTACGGATACGTCAAAATCCTTTATAATGTACAAGGATACGCCGTCTTAGCTCAGCAGGTAGAGCATCACCATGGTAAGGTGGGGGTCGTGAGTTCGAATCTCATAGTCGGCTCCATGAATAATGAAACCCAGTGATTAATTGAAATCACTGGGTTTTGTTGATTTTTTGAAATGGGATTACATTGCTTTTAGACGAACCTTCACCCAAAATCAATATTCAATAACAACTTAAAGAAACTGATTTGTACTGTTTGCCACTGCATCGCATTGATCCAATTCCGCCATGTTTTTCATAACGTGAAATCTGAATTCTTCATTTCCATATTCAGTCCGGTTACACTGTATTTATTGACTCGAAAAACACCGCTGTCATAATCAATTCAGTGAAAAAGTACACCCCATTGGCATATTTATCTCTTACGCGCACGGTGGTTTTGCGTTAAGCTATAGAAAATATACCTTTGGGAAAGGATTGTTGTCATATGTCTGTAGCTGAAAAATTCATTTTAAGCAATTCCAAGCAGTCTATTGAAGCCATACGCGCTTTGGCTCATAATTTTAACCGATCTGGTTTTGAAAAAATCGAAGAAACACTTGTCTGTAATTCTGCTACACCGGCAATTAATCGCAATCATTTGGAAGATATTCTCCATACCAAATTTGTCCAGCGCACTCTAATTGACAAATTGGATCATCCAATTTATATTTTTGTATTAGATTATTGTTTTAATGATGGCACAAATGCAAAGGTTTTTACTAATCAAGGCATCATTATGCTGGCAAAACCAATCTGCAACAACGCTGTTACTGAAATCTTGCTACATGAACTGGGACATATGCATAATGTCACCAGAACTGGTGATATCCGTTTGTGCCCAAATGATTTTAAAGGAATCGTCAATCATGAAGTTATTAAGCGCGATGCTTTTCTTCAATCGCACTGGAAACATACAGAACTTCGCTGCACTTATGATATTATGAGAGAAAAATATGCCGATGCCTATATGATTGCAGGCATGTCCTTTATCACAGGACACGATGTACAGCGCTTCATTACCAACCGCGTAAGCCATGAAACAAAACAGCTCTGTCAATCCTACTTTTTAAAAGAACTTCTATAACTTTAAAAGCTTCTCTATAGCGTCGCCGTCATATCATACCATTCGGCTCCGCCATGTGTCGATTCTGATAAACCTCTCAGGACAAACCCAAATTTTTCATAATAGGCTATCAGATGTGATTTGCAGGTCAAGACGACCTGCTTTCTTTTTTCTTTCCTTGCACGTTCGATAATCGCTTCCAGTAACATAGCTGCCACACCTTGTTGACGGTTTTCAGGCGCAACCGCCAAATCAAAAATCATTTGATTGGCACCATTCGGATCATGTCCGCCATCCGCTTCAAACAACTCATCACAAATGGTCGGCAAATCCGTACAACATCCATTAATGAGTCCAATAACCGTCCCAGCTTGCTCTGCTACAAGAAAAGACGTTGGAAATACTTCTATGCGATATCGAAAAGTTTCCATTGAAGCTGCCTCAACCTTTGGAAAACACATCAATTCAATCGCAGTAACGCGATCGAGATCTTCAAGTTTAACATTTCTAATCGTCATTTCATTCATCTTTGCCTCCAATAAGTTTTATGTAATATACAATCTCCGAACGATGGGCACTGCCTCTCTCTCAATTGATCTCCATTTTATTTTCGATGTCTAAAAGTTTATGAAGGCACATACTGAAGTATGTGCCCTATACGGTTCGACTGTTTATGTTTTTCATTTTCTAGATCATTATATTTTCGATTAATTAGCCTTACAACACAGTTGACATCCTCTAATCATTTGAATCCAAAATGCTTGTAAGACGCAGCTAATATTAATGTGCCAGTCTAGCTATTCTTATCATCAACTCATGCTTTTAATGTTACCGGTTTAGCTGAAGTTCCCAAAAGCCGATGTCGAGCCACTTGTCAAACTTAAAACCAACATTTTGAAAATGTGCCACTTTCTCAAATCCCACCGCTTCATGAACGCCGACACTTTTTTCATTCGGCAGAGCAATTCCCGCGACAAGCGCATTATATCCTTTGGCCTTCATGACTTCGATCAAAGCTTTATACAATGCTTTGCCAATACCATTTCCCTGAAAGTTTGGTGCAACATAGACGGTCACTTCGGCTGTAAAACGGTAAGCTTGACGCTCACGCCAAATGCCGGCATAGGCGTAACCATTAATCAAGCCAGTCGTTTCATCTACAGAGACAAGCCATGCATGGCGCGCCAAACGCACTTCTATACGTTTCGCCATTTCTTCCACTGAAACCGGGACCGCTTCAAACGTCACCGTCGTTTCCATCACATAAGGATTGTAAATCGCACAAATTGCTTCTGCATCTTCTATTCTAACTGTTCTAATCATTTCTACCTCATTATTTAATCCACTTCCATTTGCATGAGCATCTCACAAATGCGCTGAAAATACCTTGGATTTCGCTGGACAAACGTACTCCGATTCATCGTGACAGCATCTCCCGTATCAATATTTTGAATGGTCGATACTTGTTTCTTCATCAAAGCGATGAAATCCAGTCGCTTGACGAGCAATATACGTTCGACTTCTTCTGTGATGACGGGAGCAAACACCGCATCATGCCATATGAGCAAATGTACCCTAGCAATTTCCCGATCAACCATACCATCGTAAAAAAATGTTTCTTCAAAATCGAAAACATGCGCCAATTGTTCATACTTTACTTCAATACCCAGTTCTTCAAACAACTCCCGTGTTGCGGTAAAGTCCTCATCTGCACTATAATGTCCCGCACAGGAGACATCATACTGCCCACCGCCAAATCGTTTGAGCGGCGAGCGCTTTTGAATAACCAAGGCATCTTTGGATTTTACATAGACCCAGCAGTGCATGACATAGTGTCGATCACCGTCGCGGTGAACATCCTGGCGTCGTTTGATGCCAATTCTCTGATGAGCGGCATCATAAATTGCCAGTTTTTCATCTGCTGAATCGTTTATACTATTATCATTTTGATTTGTCATGTGCGTCCGATTACTCCTATGTCCGATTACTCCGCTTCTGCTCTATGAACAACCATTTGCGGGAACGGTATTTCAATCCCTGCCTGATCAAATGCTTCTTTAACTTCTTCCAACATTGTATGATAAACTTCCCAATAGTCCGAAGCATTTACCCAGACGCGCACTTTAAAATCTAGGCTGCTGGCGCCGTGATTAGTAAGCCTGATAAAAGGTGCAGGATCTTTTAAAATCATTTCATTTGCTTCGACTACATGCAGTATTGTTTGTTTAACCGTTGTAATGTCAGAACCATAGCCGACACCAAAAGTCAGGTCGACACGGCGTGTAGGAAACTCGCTGTAATTCACTAGAGAGCTGCTGATTAAATCTGAATTGGGAATAATGATTGCCCGATTGTCAAAAGTTGTCAGCCGTGTATAAAAGAGACCAATCTCTGTAATTACACCAGATTGGCCGGCACCTTCGATGTAATCACCAACTTTAAATGGACGAAGTGTTATAATCATAACACCTGCACCAAGATTGGCAAAATTACCTTGAAGTGCTAAACCAATTGCAAGACCGGCCGCACCAAGCATCGCGACAAAAGTAGAAGGTTCAACCCCCAACTTTGAAAGCGCCGAAATAATAACGACCGCTTTTAATCCCAATCTAAATGCCGAGCGTGCAAAAGACTGCAGCGTCGGGTCAACCTTTATCAGCGATTTTGTCTTAAATGTACGGCTTTCAATATAATTCACCACTCTAAAGCCTATGACAAGAATCAAGATGGCATAAACGATATTGATACCAGAATCCATAATCGTTGCTTTTAAACTATCAATTGCTTCAAATCCCATAACGCCTCCTTCATTAAATCTTATTTAAATTCATTTAAGCTGTGAAAAACAGGTTTCATCTTTTCAAAAGAACAAATGTATTTAAAACCCAATCCATCAAGCAGCGCAATATTTTCATCATGCATTAGCCCCAAATAATTAGGCGTGTGGGCATCGCTGCCAAGTGTGATCACTTCGCCGCCCTTCTCACGATAGCGTCTTAAAATATCAATCGTTGGATTATTATCCCCCAGCTTGTATTTATGCCCACCGGCATTTACCTCAATCCCCTTTCCTTGATAAATGATATGATCAAAGATAGAATCAATAATATCCATAAACTGAATGACGCTGACTGTTTTCAGATCTTTTTTATAACGCAAATATAGATCCAAATGACCGAGCACTGAGTAAGCATTCGTCATCTTCGCACATTGATCATACATTTCATAATAATGGCGAATGGATTCAAGTGCCGAATATTGATTAAAATAGGCACCATTGTACAAATCAATACCATCAACTGTATGCTGTGATGCAATGACAAAATCAAAATTGCCGCGGCTTATAAAAGTTTCCATTCGCTCTGCAAGATGGGGCTGTACACCAAATTCGATTCCCTTATAAAGATTCAATGTTCCTCGATACTGCTCCTTAAATTGCTGAATGGCCTCATCATATGCCGCTTCATCTATTTCCCAGCTCGTTATATCAGCCGTTAAATCATAATCGTAATCTACGTGATCTGTAATTGCCAAGTCTGTAATACCGGATTCAACTGCCGTCATGACCATGTTTTCAAGCGGTGTTTCAGAGTCACTCGAAAAGTCGCTGTGCACGTGAAAATCAATTTTTTTCTTTTGCATGGTCAACCTCCTTTATTTCATCATTATACTAAAATTACCACTTTTTTTGAATGAATATCAGTGAAATCATTTTATTTTAAATCATTTTCTAGTATAATTGCTTGAGTCTTACCCTGACTGGGACCAATCGACTACTTTCCATTCATTTGCTATCTTGCAGTTTCTTACATTTAGCCCACTTACAGCTTTTAGCCATACATAATATGTATAATAAAACTAATATAACCATATAATGGGGTGGATTATGTCCTTTTATCATTGCCCCTCAATATTGGTTTTTATACCGTGCTGATAAGGAGCTGTAAATGTCACAGTATTACGTATTATTACTTGATGAAAATTATAGAAATATAAAGAATTTATCAGAAGCTTTTTGGGCGAAAGGCATCTCTTATGAATACTTTCCAAAATTAGAACCATTCAATCTAGATAACTCAGAGTGTATTTTCATCGTATGCAATATTGCGCTATACGCCGATCTCGAATTACAAATACAAACAGAAGAAGAGCTTGGAAGCATTCCAACACAATGTCTTTACATTTTTGTTTACGGTGATCACAGCGATATTGACGATATTGAAGTCGCACTCTATCGCTTTGCGGATGACTATTTTTTTCTCCCTGTTTCACCGAAGCTTATCATGGCTAAGTTCAACGCACTGTCAAGACGTCATGATATTTATCAAACGCACTTGGCGTCTAAGACACATTGTATTAGCAACGATCATTTGATCATTGATCCCTCCACAAAAAAAATGCTGTTGAAAGGACAATTGGTCGCTTTGACGTTAACGGAGTTTAATATTATCTATACACTGGCCAGCAATCCGCAAAAGACCTACAGTATGGACTATTTGTTCACTTTGATTACCGGTCAAAAAAGTTTAGGTGATTACAATGCCATCATGACGCATATCAGCCGTATGCGTAAAAAAATCGCCGCCGTTGATCCACATAAAAAATACATTTTGACCGTTCGAAATCAAGGTTATCGCTTCAATGATAAAATTATAACACCCATTCCCATCGAAGCAAACAGTACTTCGAAAATGGCTTAAAGGGCTTATTAAAGTAAGCAAAGGTAAGTTTTCTCGTTTTGGCTCATACATAAAAAACCAGTATCACCGTGCTTTTATGCACAAAATGATACTGGTTTTTTCAGCTTGTCAAACGTTTTAGCGTCTGTGTTACTTGTAGTATTTATCCAAAATACCAATGACTTCCTCGATTTTTTCATCACCGTTGTTATTGGCAAAGGCATCTTTCACACATGTTTCCATATGTGTTTTTAAAATTTGGTGATTGGCCTTTTTTAAAAGAGCTTGCGCCGCTAATATTTGTTTTGAAATGTCAATACAGTATCGCTCATCTTCAATCATTTTGATGATGCCTTCGATCTGCCCTTTTGATGTTCTAAGCAGCTTTAACGTTTCAGAGCGATCTTTTCTCATGGCCGCTCCTAGTTTAATCCCAATACTTTATAGCCAGCTTCTTCAACGGCTTCCGTTAAGACGACTTCGTCAACTTCACCCATAATGCTAATCATTGCTTTACCGGCTTCGAGATCAACTTCTGCACTTACACCTTCAATGCCGTTTAATGCTTTTTCTACTCTCATTTTACAGTGATTGCAAGACATCCCTTCAATACTCATTTCTTTTTTCATTTGTTTTACCTCCTCTTTCGTTTCAATTTGGCTATTTTTAGCCGCACTGTCATCATTAATCACGTCTGTTGTCAACGCTTCGATATTTCCCTGTTTGTCTTCTTGACCAAATGTCAAAGTTTTAAAGCTTTGATGTTGTTTGGATTGCGCTTTCACATTCCGCGGTTTAAAAGTTCTGAGCCTTAATGCATTAGACACAACCGTAACGGAGCTGAGACTCATTGCTGCCGCGGCAAACATTGGATTGAGTTTAAAACCAAAGCTCAAATAGAAAACGCCTGCTGCAATGGGAATTCCCAAAGTATTATAGAAAAATGCCCAGAACAAATTCTGTTTGATATTGCGAATGGTTGCCTGGCTCAGTGTAACCGCTGAAACGACATCCCTCAAATCACCTTTCATCAAAACAATATCTGCCGCTTCAATTGCAACGTCGGTACCGCTTCCAATAGCAATACCCACATCAGCTCTTGCAAGTGCGGGCGAATCATTGATCCCGTCACCTACCATGGCCACGCGTTTGCCTTGCGCCATGAGTGCTGCAACGACTTTATCTTTTTCATCCGGCATGACTTCTGCATAACAGGTCTCAATGTTGAGCTGCTCCTGCACATATTTAGCAGTTCTCAGATTATCACCCGTCAGCATAATGACATCAATCCCTAAACCGTTTAATTGTTCAACCGCTTCAATACTGGTTGACTTTGGTACATCAAGCGCTGCAATAACACCGACTGCTTTATCGTCAATACCAATCATCAAAGGTGTCTTTCCAATTTCTGCAAATGCTTCTGCCTTTTCGCGCGCATGAGCATCATCAATCCCAACACTTTTCATCAGCGAAGAATTGCCAATATAGATTTGTTTACCGTCAACTTCAGCAATAATGCCTTTGCCGGTAATATTTTTAAATGCCACTGTATCCAGTGGACGAATCCCATGGACTTCACCATATTGTTTAACCGCCTCAGAAAGCGGATGTTCTGATGGTGTTTCAGCCGATACCGCTAATAACATCATCAGTGATTCATCAAAATCAAAAGTGACAACATCTGTCACGACAGGTTTCCCCTCTGTCAGCGTCCCAGTCTTATCCATGACAATTGTGTCGACTAAATGCGTCATTTCCAGCGCTTCGCCGCCTTTTATCAATACGCCGAGCTCTGCACCTTTTCCAGTTCCTACCATAATCGCCGTTGGCGTCGCCAATCCAAGCGCACAAGGACAGGATATAACAAGAATGGAAATGGCAATACTCATGGCAAAGACAAAATCATAACCCATAAGCAGCCAGACAACAAAAGCCGTCAAAGAGATTCCGAGCACTGTTGGTACAAAAATCGCGCTGATTTTATCCGCAATCTTTGCAATCGGCGCTTTCTGGGACTGTGCATCCTGTACAAGACGAATAATTTGCGCCAACATCGTGTTATTGCCAATGCGCGTTGCCTCCATTTTAAAATAGCCTGTTTTGTTAATCGACGCCCCAATGACAACATCACCCACTTGCTTCTCAACGGGGATACTCTCACCAGTAAGCATTGATTCATCTACAGCAGCACCACCTTCAACAATTTGACCATCTACCGGCACTTGTGCACCCGGTCTTACGACAAGGACGTCACCTACTTTGACATCTGTCAGCGGAATTTCATACGTCTCACCCTCTTTAAATAAAAGTGCTGTTTTAGGAACGAGATCAATAAGCTTTTTAATCGCATCTGATGTTTTGGCTTTAGCACGTGCTTCCAAATATTTACCGACTGTAATCAATGTTAGAATAACTGCAGCAGATTCGAAGTACAAATCATTGACGTATTTATGTGCCAGCACATCGTCCTGCGTCATTACGCCAATCGCAATCTGAACCAATGCGAAGAGGCCATAGAGCAGTGCTGCACTTGTACCAACGGCAATCAGCGCATCCATATTCGGATTTCTGTGCCACAGTGTTTTAAAACCGTGTTCATAAAAACTTCGTCCTTGCCAAATAACCGGCAATGTCAGAAGCAGTTGAATTACTGCGAAAGCAAGCGGTGCATCATGCGGCGTCATAAATGACGGCAACGGTAATCCAACCATGTGTCCCATGGTGATATAAAGCAGTGGTATGGTACTAATCAACGATATTTTCAACCGTTTTTCAAACGCTGCTTTTTCTTCCGAATGCGCTTTATCAATTTCCATTTTTATTTCATCAAGCGACTGTGTTGCACCATAGCCGGCATCCTCTACCGCTTTGATAATCGTGTTCGGTGCTGCCGAATCAGCATCATAAGTGACTTCCATCGTATTCGTAATGAGATTAACAGATACGGATGAGATACCCGTCACTTTCTGAACGCTTTTCTCAACAGCCAGTGAACATGCTGCACAGGTCATGCCGGTGATATCGTATTTTTCCTTTTGCATACTAAGAACCACCTTTCACACACCCCACCAGGGGTGTGTCTTCATTGTACACCTAACACCTCTTACTGTCAAGTTTCAAAGAACTGCTTCTAGTTTCATTTATTGATAAAGTACCCCCATGCTATGCACCATTCAACCATCTTCTTTTCATTGTCCATTTTAATGAAGGGATTCTTTTTCAAAAAAGACGGAGTCAGCTTTCCTACACCCCCAAGTGTATTAAAACTGACTCCATAACGTCTTATACTTTATAATCTATTTTTACCCCTCAAACAGCATGTCACTATTTTACAACAATGTTGTAAATTTTTCCTGGAATATAAATTTCTTTTACAACGCGTTTGCCTTCTGTAAATTGCAGCACTTTTTCATCAACAAACGCCAGTTCATGTGCCATCACTTGTGTTGCATCAATCGCTAGTGTAATAGTACTCCTCACTTTGCCATTGACTTGAACTGCCATTTCAATAACATCATCAATGACTTTTGCTTCATCGTAGGCTGGCCAAGTTTGATCGGCGACCATATTATCATAGCCTAAAACTTGCCAGAGTTCTTCTGTGATATGCGGTGCAACCGGATTTAACAAAATGAGGAATGTCTTCATTTCACCTTCCGTTATGGCTGTTTGCTTTTTAAAATCGTTTAAGAGTGCCATAAGCGTTGCAATTGCCGTATTGAATTTTAAATTTTCGTAATCTTCAGATACTTTTTTAATGGCCTTATGCATGGCAACTTCAAGTGTCTTGGAATAACCAGCATCATCGGTTACATTTTCTTGAAGCGTCCAGATGCGGTCCAAGAAACGTCGACATCCTTTGACACTGTTGTCTGACCACGGTACGCTTTTTTCAAAGTCGCCAATAAACATTTCATAAAGTCTGAGCGTATCTGCACCAAATTCTTGGATGATATCGTCTGGATTGACAACGTTTCCCCGAGATTTAGACATTTTTTCGTTATTTTCACCCATGATCATGCCATGTGAAGTACGTTTCATATAAGGCTCTTTGGTATTGACGACGCCGATATCAAACAGGAACTTGTGCCAAAAACGTGAATAGAGGAGGTGAAGTGTTGTATGCTCCATCCCGCCATTGTACCAGTCAACAGGCATCCAGTAGTTGAGTGCTTCCATGCTGGCAAATATATCATCATTATCCGGATCGCAATACCTTAAAAAATACCAACTTGATCCAGCCCATTGCGGCATGGTATCCGTTTCACGATGGGCAGGCCCTCCACATTTCGGACAGGTCGTTTCAATCCATTCGTCCATTGCAGCCAGCGGTGATTCACCATTATCCGTTGGTTCATAGCTTTCAACCTCAGGCAGTGTCAATGGTAATTCCGATTCCGGCAGCGCTACCCAACCGCAGGTTGGACAGTTGACCAATGGTATCGGCTCACCCCAATAGCGTTGTCTAGAGAAAACCCAGTCTCTGAGTTTGTAATTAACTTTGCGTTCACCAAGACCTTTATCCGTTAAATAATCGGAAATTTTTTCAATGGCTTCCTGAACATTTAAACCATTGAGAATATCTGAATTGACCATAATGCCTTTATCGGTATCCGTATAAACAGCTTCCTGAACATCACCGCCCTGAACGACTTCAATAATCGGAAGTTCAAATTTTTTAGCAAATTCCCAGTCTCTTGAATCATGCGCCGGTACAGCCATAATCGCACCTGTCCCATAAGACATGAGCACATAATCACTGATCCAAATGGGGATTTCTTCATCATTAGCTGGATTAACCGCACGAATTCCCTTAATTTCAACACCCGTTTTTTCCTTATTGAGCTCTGTACGCTCAAAGTCAGATTTTCGGCGCGCTTCATCGCGGTATGCTTGCAGCGCATCGAGGTTTTCGATAAGGTTTGCACGCTCCTCCAGCATTGGATGTTCAGGGCTAAGTACCATGTAAGTCGCCCCGTAAATCGTATCCGGTCTCGTTGTGTAGACTCTGAGGTTATCGCCGGATGTGGTTCTAAAATCGACTTCCATCCCTTCTGATCTACCAATCCAGTTCTTTTGCTGCGTCTTAACGCGTTCAATATAGTCGAGATCGTCGAGATCGTTAATTAAACGCTCTGCATACTCTGTAATTTTTAGCATCCACTGAGATTTAGCCTTTTTGATAACAGCACCGCCGCAGCGTTCACAAACGCCGCCAACAACTTCTTCATTGGCAAGGCCGACCTTACAGGAAGTACACCAGTTGATGTCCATTTCCTTCTTATAAGCGAGCCCCTTCTCAAATAATTTGAGGAAGATCCACTGTGTCCATTTATAATATTTAGGATCTGTTGAATTGATTTCCCGCGACCAGTCAAATGAAAGACCAAGGCTCTTGAGCTGACCTTTAAACCGCTTAATATTTTGCTCTGTTACAACTGCTGGATGTATTTTATTTTTGATTGCATAGTTTTCTGTTGGAAGGCCAAAAGCATCCCAACCCATTGGATATAAAACATTATAGCCTTCCATTCTTCTTTTTCTCGCCACAATGTCCAACGCCGTATAAGGTCTTGGATGCCCGACGTGAAGCCCTTGTCCCGATGGATATGGGAATTCGACAAGTGGGTAATACTTAGGTTTTGTATAATCGTTATAAGCTTTAAAGGTTTCCTTTTCATCCCAAATGTCTTGCCACTTTTTCTCAATCTCTAAGTGTAAATAATCTTGCATGCCGTCTGTTCTCCTCCCAACAACAAAAAATAAGAGCCCTTCGTTTAGAGACGAAGGGCTCGCGTTACCACTCTAATTGACACCATATTGTGTCCACTCAATACGTATAACGGCGCTACCCGGTGTATGAATCAGCTCATAGACGAGTTCGAGCCTTTGTAAGACCTTTTTGCACCAACCAAAGGCTCTCTCCTCTTACTACGGCACTACTACTTCTAATCGTCGCTTTTACGCACTTTACAATTGATAGTATTATAATACAAAAGCAACAGATTATCAAGCATTGCCTTGAAAAGTTATGACGGACGTGAGAAATTTGCTACATGTGTTAAAACTTGATCGACACTCATCTGTGATGCATTGAGAATCATCACCTCGTTGTCCCCTGCACCAATGTAGGAGACGGGTTCCATTTCTTCATATTCTGCATCAATATTATTAATAATATTGACTTTTGCCCCTGATCCGCTCTGACGATACGGGACAACATTATGGCCTTTGAGGATAAGCGCTTGTTCAAGTGCTGACATCCCTTTTTGAATTGCAATCTTCAAAAAACCACCCCCTTCATTTTAATCATACCCTTTCCAAACACATTATGTACAGTTTTTTGAACAGTTTTACCGTTTATCTTTTAACAAACAATCTCATTAATCTTTTTCGTATTATTTTTTCTCATGCATTACTGCATGGGATTTCAATTATAGGGTGAGCTATGGTATAATTTAGCATATCGAAACATTAGGAGCTGCCATGTCAAAACTACATTGGAAACCCGGCACGATGCTATACCCTGTGCCGCCTGTCATGGTTACTTGTGGTAACCAGACTAAGGCAAATATCATTACTGTCGCATGGGCTGGAACGGTTTGTACCAATCCCACAATGGTCTCAATTGCCATACGAAAAGAACGGTATTCCTATCCAATCATTTTGGAGACCGGCGAATTTGTGATTAACTTAACAACAGAAGCGCTTACTCACGCTGCCGACTTCTGTGGTGTCAAATCCGGACGTGATCTTGACAAGTTTACAGAGACCGGTCTAACACCATTGCCGTCTGTAAACATAGAGACGCCGATGATCGCCGAATCGCCCGTCAATTTGGAATGCCGCGTGCATACCGTAACACCGCTGGGGTCACACGATCTCATTCTCGCCAATGTTCTCGGCGTCAATGTTGATGAAGCGCTGCTCAACGCAACCGGAAAACTTGAACTGAACCGCGCGGGTCTTGTTGCATACAGTCATGGCGCTTATTATACACTTGGCAATGCCATTGGCACGTTTGGCTTTTCCGTCAAAAAACCGTCTAAGAAAAAACGGCGACCATCAAGATAGAACGACGAATTGGAGATTCACATGCTGCGAAATTATCAACTTTTTATTGATTGTATTTGTTCGAAAGCGTGTCTTTCGGCATTAGAGACAGTCAACCAGTCTGAAGCATCATTTTATACATTTAGAATCAGACATCTTGAAGAACTTCAATTACCGGATTGTAAGCACGATCTCGTCATCTACGATCTTAAAGGTGCTGCACTTGCAAGCCATATCATGCAAGTACTCGTGGAACATTATGAAGAAGTCTTATTTATTAATGCACCTGCCGACCACGCTTTTTATGAAGCGGCGGCAGCATTGAATATCCATTATATATTACGTGAGCCCTACTGGCCTTTTGACTTCGAAAGTCTTTTCATGACCTATTTAAAGTTTAAAACGGCAGAACTCGAACACAGTATCTATATGGAACTATTCAGCAGTGCTCAAAACTCAATTGTCATGACGGATGTCAATGGTCACATTCTCTTTGCCAATCCTTACTTTGAAGAAATAGCCGGCTATACATTAGATGAATTGCTGCATAAATCACCGGGGATGCTTAAGAGTCACTATCACGACATCGAATTTTATACGCGTCTTTGGAACACCATACAAGGCGGCAATGTCTGGGAGGGAATCTTTATTAATCGCAGTAAAGACGGTGAGCTCTTTTATGAGGAAGCGACCATTACACCTGTCCGAAATGGTCACGGCGATGTGGAACGCTACCTTAAAATTGGTAAGAATATCACGCGGGAACGTTTACTGCTGGATCAGCTTTCTGAGGAAGTAAAGCTGGCGCGTTCTGTTATTGATACACTGCTGCCGAAATTTTATCAAGATGAAAAAATTGATTTTAGTTATGATATGATGCATTACAATGAAATTGGCGGTGATTTTATTTATTTCAGCAACGCCACTTCAACACAATATCATTTTGCACTCATTGATGTTATCGGTCACGGCGTCTCATCCGCTTTGGTTGCACTAACGTTGACTCAGATGTTCAGAGATTATATTCGATTTTTAGATCTCAATCAAACCGTTCGATCCATTAATCAGTTGCTCACGAGGCTAAATGCTGAAAATGGTGATCGCGGCATTTATGTGACAGGTGTTTTTATCGAAATTGATTTTAAACTGCATAATTATCAAATCATTAATGCAGGTCATCCCGATGTCTTGCTTTTAATGGAAGATCAAACGATTCGTCACGCTGAATCAACCAATGTCCTTCTCGGCGTCGAAGATCAGCGGGAATACCATATACACACCGGCTCACTCTATGAAGTTTCAAAATTTTTATGCTACACAGATGGACTCTATGAATCCAATCACATCTCTTATGACACAGCGCTTACAATCTTGGAAGAATCGCTGTCACATTTGAGTAATCAATTCTTTTATGAGAGTGTCCTTCACGCTTTTCTCAAACGAGCGCAGGTAGAAGATGATATTACAATCTGTAAAATTGAAATAAAAAAATAACACGTGATCACGTGTTATTTTTTTATACGCTAATGAATAAACTTCATTCTCAAGATATCGTTTCATCAAAATGCTTTACCGCATACAAAATCCGCTTTTGTGAGGCATTAAGCATCTTTCTCTGTTTCCAAATCATTTTTAAATGCGAGAATATCGCGAATTCCCACTGAAGCATCGATTAAGTCTCCAATTGAAATATCAAAGTTCAATCGATTGATCATCTTGGCAATGTACTCAGACATATCGACAATCGTCAACCACGGCGCTTTTTTCGCATCATCTTGTAGGTAAGATAAGTTCGTCGTGTAGACGCGATCGATTAGACCATCATCATAGAATTTCGTGAATTTTGAGATACCATCTGTAAACAAGGCAAACGTCGTTGCAATAAAAATTTTGCCAGCCTTTCGTTTTTTCAATTCCTTTGCAATATCAAAAACAGATTCACCTGAGGCAATCATATCATCAACGATAAGGATATTTTTACCGGTAACGTCTTGTCCAATGTATTCATGCTGAACGATAGGGTTGCGTCCGTGCACTACGCGGCTGTGATCTCTTCGCTTGTAAAAGAGTCCAATGTCAATGCTGAGCACACTGGAATAGTAAATCGCACGATCCATCGCGCCTGTATCAGGGCTTACGATAAGCATATTTGACGGATCATCCAAGACCGCTTTCTCATGACAGAGAATCGATTTGACAATTTCAAATGTCGGATAAAGATTCTCAAATGATATTAACGGAATCGCATTTTGAATCGTAGGATCATGCGCATCAAACGTAATAATATCATCAATGCCCAACTTTTCAAGTTCTTGCAGCGCCATTGCACAGTCAAGGGATTCACGCCCTTTCCGGCTGTGCTGTCTCGATGCGTAAAGAAGCGGCATTATCAACGTTATCCGTCTGGCCTTCCCCGCCATTGCAGAAAGTACCCGTTTCAAATCCTGTAAATGATCATCTGGACTCTTGTGATTGATAAACCCGTGCATTTTATACGTTAGGCTATAGTTCCCGATATCCGTCAAAATATAAATATCTTTCCCGCGTACTGTTTCTTCAATAAAAACTTTTCCTTCACCATTTGAAAAACGCACTTCATCATGTTTAATGATATACGTTTCCGGGAGTGCCTCAGCATCCAATCCGCATCGCAGCCGTTCATCCAATAAATATCGATCAATCGAATCGCCAAAATACTTACAATTCTCCATGACGATCAACCCGGGATCCCCAAACGGAATATGCTGCTTAAAATTAATATCTTCCATAGCTTCTTCCTTTCCCAAACTCCAAGATACTACTATTATACCGCATTTTTTGCCGTCAAACATGTGTGGAAATTGCACAATAGCCGTTCGTTGGGACTTCACTACAATATGTTGAATTCCTATATCACGGAGGCCATACATATTGTAGTGAGAAGTTTGAAATTTAAATGATACAAATTCCCAATTAAGAGATTAACCCTCTTAATGAACAACGATGGCATTATTGATGATAAAACATCAAATGCCATCGCTTTATAGATTTTATGGATTTAAACTGCTGTTGCACCTATAGCGGAACACGCGACGGCGTCAGCAATAGGCAGTTCGCCTTCTACAACCGCTAAAAAATTTAAAATTCGATCATAATCTGTCCGACTGCCGTATAAATTGCTGCTGAGTGTCAGCGTCTCCTGAAAACCGCTCAGTGCAACTTGAAAATGCGGCCGATACTTAATAGAACCGCAGACAAATGCATTTTCAATTTCTACACCTTTAAAAATTAGTTTTGACGCATCAATGGCACCTACATTTGTCATACAAATCGGTGGATTGTTCAAATGATTCTTTACCGTTTTAAAACCTTGTCTATCGCCGAGCATTTTAAAAATAAGCTGGAGTTTCACGAGTCCATTCACGCCAATATCCGACGCCTTTTTATGCATCATCTCTCGATTGATTTTAGCAACGGTCTCATCAAAACCTTCCGCCCGATCGACGGGAATATTCATGATAACTGTCGATGAGAAGTTGCTAAGTGCATTGAATTCATGATGGCCTAAATACCTTCGCATATCTACCATAATAGGCAACTCGAAAAAAGCAGTTTCAACTTGAAGCTTTTTGATGAGTGCCCTATAATAGGCAGCGAGAAATACATCGTTAACCGTCACATCATTTGCTTTACAGTAAGCTCTTATCTGTCGGTATTTTAACGTATCAAGCTCCCGCGTTATAATAAATGGAAAGACATCCGACTCATCACTTAAAGGAAAACTTATCCTACTTGCACGATTACTCTCTTTATTTTGAAAGATGAGGGATATTAAGCGTCTCCTAAGTGGAATGCGCTTCATAATACCCTTTAAACTTCGATCGCCATATATCTTGTAATTTGGGCGATAATGAGGGGATACCATAAGATTGGAATAAAACTGCGACAGCAGATAGAGGCATTGTTTAAAGCCGGCTGCGTCGCTTACCATATGGTTCATAATAATACCAAGTGTATCATGCTCTGCCGCATAAAGACACATATTAATCTGCGGGGCATTAAGCGCATTGAGCTTTGAGGTGCAATAATAATCAAATGTACGCTGGTCATGCACGATGAGCAATACATCGCGCTTATCGACAATCTTAATTTTCTTCCAGTAATCTCTGCCATGATCATGCCGATAGGCGCAAGATAAAATTGGTATTGTATCAAGCAGCATCATCACCGCTTTCTCTAGTATCTCTACATTCACTTTGCCTTTAAAGCGTATTGTACTGTGAAGCTGGTGATCATTAAACCCAGTCTCTTGATATAAATGTTGTACTTTATCAAAAATTTCCGCTTTGTACTTCATAATATTTTCATCTCATTTCTATTTGATATTTGAAAATATTATAGTTGATGAGAAAACGGCTGTCATTGATCTATATCAATATGTTTCTTGCGAATTCTGCTCAATGCTTCAGGTGTTATGCCCAGATATGAGGCGATATGGTATTGAGAAATTCTGCCTGACAAATTCGGGTATTTACGAATAAACAACCGATAGCGCTGCTGGGCATCTGCACTGAGAAAAGCGACTTCTCGCTCCTCTTTTTCAATAAAGAGCATTTGAAAATATTTCGAGACAACACGCTGCCAGCATTCATCTCCTTCCAGCAAAATTGCATAATCTTCCAAAGATATATAGAGTAGCACACTGTCTTCAAGCGCTTGAAAGGAATACCGCGAAACAGTATTGTCAAGCAGTGAATTATAGGCAGAGAGAAAACGCCCGCCCTCTCTGAAAACAAGACAATTTTCTTTTCCCGTATCCGATAAGTAATAAATACGAAATAGTCCTTCTGCAATAAATGCCACTTTGTCCGTTCGATCTCCAACGTTAATAAAATGATCATTTTTTGCTACTTTAACGACTTTAATCTGATCTGTAAAGCGTACAATCTCATCATTCGGTATCTCAGCAAATTCTCGGAGCACATTTAACAACGTATCAATCCACTCCGGCTTTATCACATTATTATTCATTTTGAATACGTGCCCCTTTTTTATACTTTTTTTGCTTTTCATTTCTTTTTTTATTACGTTTTATTTTTGCATGTCGCACTGCTTTTAATTCATTATACCCAAAGTTATAGGGTAAATCAAAATCCATAAACAGATCGATGATAACACAAATTAAATACCTGTAAGATCACGGCTAGTCCAAACCGTTCTATTTCAATAAAAAAACAGCCAAATTTCAAATAGAAATTTGGCTGTTTTAAATGGTGCGAGATAAGGGACTCGAACCCCTGACTTTTTCCACGTCAAGGAAACACTCTACCATCTGAGTTAATCTCGCGCATTGGGTACTTGTCTATTATGCCATAGATTTTTGTTTTTGTGTAGTCTTTTTTTGCGGTTATTACAAAAAATCAAATACCGTAAATATTCTGAAAACAGATGGCTAAACACATGCCAAAATACAATGATATCCTCTCAAAAATCATATCACGCCATCTGACGACTTATAGCGGCAAATGGCGTGATTATTTCTAATTATTTTTCTTTTGATTCAAAGCTTCACGACTACACGCTAAAGCGACTTACCTCTTCAAGCAGTTTCTGTGCAATTTCAGCAAGATGTTCTGATGACGCTGCAATCTCTTCTGAGACTGCATTTTGTTCCTCGGTAGATGCTGAGACTTCTTGAATAAAGTGACCGGATTCAAGCATGACTTCCGTAATGCGATCCACGGAACTTTTCACATCATCGCCCAATTGATCTGCTGTGGCGATTTCATTTTGCAGTTTCAGCGTTCCCTTAGCCGTTTGTCTAATATTATCAATAATCTCTTCGAAAGCTTTACCAGCTTCTTGGATCGCATGTTCTCCTTCATTAATTGCCATCCGTTCACGCTCTGTAAAACGATTTGCTTCAGAAATTTCAGCTTGAATATCATTAATTAATGCCGTTATACCATTGGCAGAACTTTGAGAATCCGTTGCGAGTTTCCGAATTTCCTCTGCAACAACAGCAAATCCTCTACCGGCTTCACCTGCTCTAGCTGCCTCAATTGCAGCATTTAAAGCTAACAAATTGGTTTGATCTGCAATTGCAGAAATCATCGCCGTTATCTCATTTATCTGATCTGACTGGGCATTGAGATTGTTAATAACTTGATTCGTCATTTGACTGCTCTCTTTAATCGTTGCCATTTTTTCAATGGTCATCTGCATGGATGAATGACTGTCTTCTGCTACTTTCTGGACACGATTTGCCTCATCACTCATCTTAATACTATCATCACTTGCAATATTTAACGTCGATTTCATATGATCAACTTGCTGCTGTGTCTGTTGGATATCGCCTGCCTGTTGATCAGAGCCACAAGAAATCTGCTGAATTGAAGCCGTTACATCGGTGGCAGATTTCCCGCCCTCTTCTGCCGAAGCCGCCAATTGCTGACTTGAAGTAGATACAATTTCCGTTGAATAAATAATTTCCGTCACAAGCTTACGAAACGCTTCCGTCATTTGCATTAGCGAGGCCGCAATCTGGTGAAGTTCATCACCGTCTTTGTCATAACTTAGTTCAATGGTTAAATCACCATTGCCGATTAGCGCCATCTTATCGTTGACATGATTAATTCGCTTTGTAATATAGCGCGAAATAATATACGAAAAGAGACCGCCAATGATAAACATGACAACACCTGATAAAATAATACGTTTTTGCATCGTCGCTACAGGGGCAAGGTATTCCGATTTCACAGCATTCACATTCACGGCAAAGGTATCAAACCCTCGGTAGATATCCAACTTTGATATGCCGTCATAAGTATAGGATACGCGGTTTGCGTTGCCCATGAGCATATCTGGCGCCGCCGCTGTTAATTCAGGTATTCCAAAGTCATAAATCGTCTTATTCATCACATAATCAGCAATTGGATGTGCAATAATCAGCCCATTGCTGTCGACAAGATAAGCATAGCCGGACTCGCCTATCTTCACACTATCAACTAAATTGGTCATCGAATCCAATTTAACAGAAGCGCCTAAAAGTGCCGTCATACGACCATTGGTATCATATATAGGATAAATATAGGCACGTATCGGTTTTCCCGTTAACTTTGATGATAATATTTCCGACCACGTTGCCCTGCCTTCAAGGGCTTTCTTGTAGTATTCTCTATCTGCAATGCTCACGCCAACACTTTGCCCCCCAGAAGCATCAACACGTACGATCCCATCTTTCGATGCGATAAAGAGCGTTTCAATCAACGTTTGATTGGCTTCTAAGTAATTGCTTAAATATGCACCAGCTTCATTCAATGAATCATTATATGTAAGATCAAGATTTTCAATCACCGGAAAAGTTCCCAGTACCTGCAACATTGATTCGACATTACGCTGATCCTTTTCCAGCAGTGTCACCAAGCTATCAATTTGAGCGATTAGCTTTTCTTCAACTTCGTTTTCAATCGCAGTGGCTGCACTAAAATAACTAATAATGCTCACAGTTGCTACAATTACGAGCACTAAGCTCACCGTCAGCGAGACAAGCTTTGCCGATAAGCGCCTTTTAAGAATATTCATTTTTCCCTCCATCAACTGGCACACCGTCGGACACGTTTTGTGTACAGTTGTTCAATGTTATGATTTTGTTCACATTTTGTGTTCGCCCTCTCAATTATACAAAATGCTTCATCTTACCACAACCATTCGAGCTATAATTTCTCATATATTTATTCGATGGGATTCATCAAGACATTCTCACTTCATCATCTTCACCGCTTAAACGATATCGTGACTGCTGCAACTGAAAACCATTTGTATTTTTCGGTTTTTCATTGTAAATTTTCGTTTACATAAAGCAATCCACCAATAGTTTGATATAATGTATAGAAAGACGTCACCGAGTGTTCTAACACAGCACACGTCCCATCTGTCCACCACGATGACGTGCATTATATAATGAAGGAAGTGAACCATGCTCGGTACGCTCATAAAAGAATTGCGGCAAGGCAAATTCAGCCAGCGAGAACTCGCGGCACTTCTCGGCGTCAGTCATTCTTATATCAGCAAAATTGAAAACGCAGAAGAGATCAACTTAAGCGATGAACTACTGTCAAAGCTTTCTGAGGCATTAAACTGCGAGCTCGAAATCCTTTATCTGGCGGCACAGCGCATTCCACCTGAATGGCTCAACTGCTATGACTTAACAAAAGGTTCTGTCTACAATGCCATTCGAAGCAAACTCAACACACATACACACATTCCAATGCGCTTCAACGAATATAACCTTATATACGATGCTTTTGAACAATCGAAATTCGGCTATGCCATTGTAGCGATTGATGATGAAAAGACTATCTTTGCTTCAAAATCATTTTTAAAATTCCTCGACTATCACGATGCATCATTGCCAGAAGTATTTCGACTACTGCCTGGACTTTCCAATATCTTAAATCAATATGCCTTCAACGGTGAATACCGGCATTGCATCTTGCCAATGGAGCTCGAAACAACGCTTTGTTTTGTTGAATTCTTTGCACATCGCTTTGAAAGCAATGACGTGCGCTATGCACTGCTTGAAATCATTTCCGTCCATTCGGATATTGAGAGTCTTAATTACATGGTTGGCTCTGACTACTGTCTGAGTCAAGCTTTCGAAAACATGAAACTCGGCATTCTAATTATGAAAGCAAGGCCTGAGAACAATACGCATCGAATTCTTAACTGTAATAAGTACGTTTGTGAACTACTGGATTATTCACTAGATGAAATGATCAAACAAAAGATGGTGCTCGCAGATATAGAGTATCAAACAGAGGCTCAGCTGGTTCGTCAAAGCCTTATTCACGAAAACAAAAGTCTCCACTTTACATCTATCTTTTTAAAACACGGCGGCGACATCGTGCCGGTTGAAATCTTTGCACACATTTTCGAAACGCGACATGCTAAAGGTCTTATCTACATCATTCGAGCATTCCAAGATCCACAATAGTAGTGCAGCCGATTTTCGCCATCACATTTTCGCGGTTAAATCATCCGCAAAAACGCTTAAAGCTCAAATCTTCTTATTTCAATAAGATTCGTGGCATTGGCTCAATGCCGCCAACCGATTTTCGCCATCACATTTTCGCGGTTAAACCATCCGCAAAAACGCTTAAAGCTCAAATCTTCTTATTTACAACAGAAAAGGGATGCACATTTGCATCCCTTTTCCCCTTCATTTTTTCCATCATTTTGGCGCGCCCTTATGTAATCTCTTTTCATCTCTCAGAGCACTTCTCTATTTTTAATCATTCTAGCACATTCTCCCAACACTTTCTGTAAAATACTTAACATTAGGCAACCGACGTCTATTAGCAAGATTGTATTTTTGTGTAATTGTATACATTTTCTCTTGTATACATTCTCAGCTTCCTGTATAATAGTTAATTATTACGATATTGAAATATTAGGGAGGCTCAAATGATTAAATTAGACTCAAATGGTACTTTTGTCTTTAAGGGACAGACAATTTTAGATGCGCCGCAAGTGTCCTCTCCGGATGCCCTCAATCTATTTCTCACCAATCAAGGACTCGAGCCTATGGCACTTGAATCTGAGGCTGACTTAAAACAACTAAAAAAAAACACAATCGCTTATGGCATTTTGCAGGCACACAATACTTCCGATAACACGCAGCAGCTTCAAATAAAATTTGATTCAATGGCATCACATGATATCACTTATGTTGGCATTGTTCAAACTGCAAAGGCCAGTGGACTAACGTCATTTCCCATGCCTTATGTGCTGACTAACTGCCACAATAGTCTTTGTGCAGTTGGCGGTACCATCAACGAAGACGATCACGTCTTCGGGCTTTCTGCTGCAAAAAAATACGGCGGTATTTACGTGCCTGCACATCAAGCTGTCATTCACCAATATATGCGCGAAATGATGGCCGGCTGCGGTAAAATGATTTTGGGCTCTGACAGCCACACGCGCTATGGGGCCCTTGGTACAATGGCCATTGGCGAAGGTGGCCCGGAACTCGTTAAACAGCTTCTTTCAAAAACATATGATATCAGCATGCCTGAGATTATTGCCGTTTATCTCGAAGGCGAGGTTTCACCGGGTGTCGGTCCACAAGATGTTGCATTGGCGCTAATTGGCAAAGTTTTTACCAGTGGTTTTGTTAAAAACAAAGTTTTAGAATTCATCGGCCCCGGCATTGAAAAGTTAACCATTGACTTCCGAAACGGCATTGACGTCATGACAACTGAAACCACATGCCTCAGTTCTATATGGATGACCGATGATAAAGTCAAAGATTATTATGCTGCACATCATCGCACTGAATCTTATGCAGCACTTACGCCTGGCGATATCGCTTATTATGATGGCCTGGTGCATATTGATCTCAACAAGATCGTTCCGATGATTGCACTACCTTTCCATCCAAGCAACGTTTATACCCTTGACGAGCTCATCGCCAATCCTTATGACATTTTGGGAAAAGTAGAAAAAGAGAGCAAAGCGCAACTTGAAAATCCCAATGTTCACTTTAAATTAACCGATAAGATTATCGATGGTAAAATTATGGTCAACCAAGGTGTTATCGCTGGCTGTGCAGGCGGCACTTTCGAAAATGTCTATCTTGCATCAGAAATTTTGAAACAAAAGTCCATTGGCAATGATTACTTTAAATTAAGTGTCTACCCTTCCAGTCAACCTGTCTTTATGGATCTCATCCACCATGGCGCCATTACCAATCTCATGGCCGCCGGTGCAGAGGTAAAAACAGCTTTTTGCGGACCTTGTTTTGGTGCAGGTGATGTGCCTGCCAACAATGGGTTAAGCATCCGTCACACGACGCGCAACTTTCCAAGCCGAGAAGGCTCAAAACCCGGCTCAGGGCAAATTGCCTCTGTCGCATTGATGGACGCAAGATCTATTGCAGCAACTTCTGCAAATGGCGGCATTTTAACATCCGCAACCGCAATGAGGTTTGCCAACGAAGCGCCCAAATATACTTTCAATGAAGAAGTCTACAATCATCGTGTATACTTTGGATTTGGCAAAGCTAACCCTGATGAAACATTAAAATATGGTCCCAATATCGCAGACTGGCCTGAAATGCCTTCACTTAAACCGCATTTACTCTTAAAAATGGCCTCTGTTATCAATGACCCAGTGACCACGACTGACGAGCTCATTCCTTCAGGGGAAACCTCTTCATATCGTTCAAATCCATTAAAACTTGCTGAATTTACCCTATCGAGAAAAGACCCCGGGTATGTAAATCGCGCAAAAGCAGCACATGAACTTGCAAAATTAGTGATTTCTGCAAACACGCTGGACGAACTGGATCCTGAAAATGAACTTTATACAATCTTCAAATCCTTATGCCCAGATAAAGCATCTTGTGATAACTTATTGCAGAATACTCTTTTTGGCAGTACCATCTTTGCTGTCAAACCCGGTGATGGCTCAGCACGTGAACAAGCGGCATCTTGTCAAAAAGTCCTTGGCGGTCTCGCAAACATCGTCAATGATTATGCGACGAAGCGCTATCGAAGCAACCTCATCAATTGGGGCATGTTGCCATTCACTTTTCCAGAAGGTGAAAGCTATGCCTTTAAACGCGATGATTACGTTTTTATAAAAGACGTTAAAAAAGGGATATTGAATGCCAATGAGCAGTTTGACGCCGTTGTCTTGAGTAAAAGCAACAGCGGGCATTTTGAACAGCACGCCATTACCCTTGAAATTAAAGGACTTACAGATGATGAACGCGCCATTTTATTGGCCGGATGTCTGATTAATTATAATGCACCTGCTCAGACAACAATTGGATCACTGTCGTAATATTGTCCATAATGATGTTGATTTAAGAATGACAAGTGATGCCCGTTTCATTATCAAATACAAAATGATAGTCAAATACAAAAAATGAAAGAAACCCTATTTTCAATACTTTTGAAGATAGGGTTTTTAATCTACTGTGTTCATGCATTGCAACGCGTCAATACATACTTGATAACGTGCGACCTGCATCTTTTTACGCCACCGCTATTACGCCATCATCACCGCCGTGCCAGAAAACCAAAGATCACCGGAAAAATCATTACGACTGTCATCAGCCGCAAAGCATGCATTACAACAACTTTTGCCGTTTCCGCGCCATAGGCTTCCGACAAAATTGACATATCTGCCAATCCTCCAGGCGAACAGCTAAACAGCGCTGTCATTAAATCCATTCCCGTCGTTTTATGAATAATAAATGCTAAGGCAAGACAAAAGGTTGTAAGGCCTATAATGAGAATAAGTGCTGGGACAATCATCAGCCTTAATTGTCTGATCATATCCATTGTAAAGTTGAGACCAATAATACCGCCAATAACAATTTGCGCGCCAATTTTCAAATTAACGGGAACCGTACCCTGACCAGTTGCAATATTGAAAAGACCTACTGCAATCATTGACCCAATTAACGTGCCAGCAGGAACTTTTAATTTCAGTCCAATAATACCGCCAATTGCTGCGACGAGTAACGTGTATACTACTTTTAACATATAGCCATCCTTTTTATACGTACAGTAAAACCTACTATTCGTATTGTAGCATTTTAGTTTTTCGTCGCCAACCGATTCAGCTTTACTTATTAAACTCTTTCACTTATTTTGATTTAGAAAATTCAGAATGCTGTGATACCCAAAATAGAAATAATCTTTCTGTCGCTTTTTTCTCTTTATCGACATCTCATTTCGTAAAAACTAGGCAAAACAACACACTTAATCATACCTCAACCAATATGCCGTCATGGGATAACGCTGCAACAGCAGCCTCTAAATTTGTGGCTTTAAGCATAATATAATCCGTATCATAAGTTGAAACTGCAAAAATACTAATGGAAGCTTTTGCTAATACATCACTGATTTTCGAAAGAATACCGATGAGTGAAAAATCTAATGGCCCCATTACTTTTAAAGAACACCAGTCTGTCTCACATAGAATACCTTCCGGCACGGAACTTTGGCTGCATACTACTGACAACTCGTCCGCTGTCTTTGTTATCGAAAAAAAAGGATCCTTTAAAGCCCAAACCGGCAGTTCACTGTTAGTATCTAGCCGGCAAACGGAAAGGGGTTCAGACATTAACTTTAATTTGAGCGACATAGCTTGCATCGGTTTCCTCCTTTAAATGATTTTAGAACGTTCTTCTGACATCATAACGTAAATACTGATAATTCCCAAGATACAAAACAGTACTACACGCATTGCCGTCTCAACCGTTATCGTAATAATTGAGATGAGCAGTCCAATGAGCGGCAATATTTGCAAATGCGATTTTTTCCAAAACAAATAGCTTGCATCGCGTTCAATATCAATAACTGCATTGAGATCACCAATTTGGAGCATCCTTCTAATATGACTTGGCAGTCCGATAACATAAGCCATTCTGTCTTCTGTCAACGCCACGTTAACCTTATTCATCGTCGTTACATCACTCAATAAATGCGCCCTTAACGATACCTGTTTTTTTCCGTAAGATATGATAACTTTTTCCCCCGGTTCAATGCCCAACATATCAAAAGACGACTGTGATAAGCGGCATACGAATGCCGTTTCATCAATTGGCAGCGGCCTGATTACCGACAGCTGAATAGTTTTCGTTCCGATGATCCGTTTGAAAAATGACATATACAAGGCTTTAAACCAATTTTTGATACTCTTTTTTTGACCCTTTTGTATGGGGAGAAAAGATAGCTGATAGTAACCAGCTTCTCTTAAATAATTTCTAATCGTTTGCCACTGATTATGGTTGGGCTCCTTTTGCAGCACAGCATAATTGCCATCTTCCGCGTAATATGATGCGAGTCCTTCACGTACTGTTTCCGGCATTGCTTGCCAAAACGACTTCTTTATAAACATTGGTTCTCTTAAGCAAAGCAGTTCCCGTTCATAATAATTAATAAGAAACGCTTGTTCCTCCATACAGCCTGAAATACAATTTGACAGTGCATAATCAATCGTCGCACCTGTCATCTCATGAAAAACCCTTACCCGCTCAATGCCATCAGCTTTCATTTTAGCAATGACTGGTTCACTTAGCATCAATGCCTTTCCCGCTGAAAGGCCCATTTGTTTACGTTTGCCTAATGACAGTGAAAAAGATGCTAGCTTTGAAAGTACAATCGTCATGGGATCACCATTTATACGGTAATCACCAACTGATTCTATTGGACGATTAATAAAAAGTGACAATAAGAAATCTTCTGTCCTTATTTCATCAGGCCCACAGTTGGGATTATGTCTCACAATTCCAAAAATCGTTTCCGCGCTTCCTTCGCGATGAAGGCTTACCCACTCATCTTCATAAAAAAATGAATCACCCGCTAGATTTATTTCAATCCTATTATTTGGATGTTGACTTTGTGCATGACACGTCAAATTTAATTGCTTCTGCACACTGCTCATAAGCCGCATTTCCCCCTTAACTCACACCCTCTTATTGATGTTCGGGATGCTGAAAACTGTTTTCATATTTCACTTCACAAATGCGAATACGATAGCTGCTGTACCAAGTTTCCCTGCCCATAGACTTTGCAGAACTGTGCACGGCATTCTGTCGCCATTTGTCGATATGTGCCATGGATTCCCAATAGGAAATCGTTATGCCGAGGCCATTCGAATCCCTTACACTTTCAGCGCCTAAAAATCCTTCAAATTTAGAAACAATGGACACCACATTGTCTGCGGCCTCACCATAACCCTGATCGCCGTCCGTCCGCTGCGATGTAAAAATCACAGCATAGTAAGGCGTTTCTAATGCTTTCTGCATGTTGCCCTCCGTTTTCTCCTATTTAAATGTTTTCATTAGCTTTTGGCTAGCGACACTCTATTACTGTCGCTAGCATCATGAATCATCGTATATTTCATTATAACAATAACCAGCTTTGATTCAAAGGCGCATTCAACCGTCTTTCTTGTGTTCTATTTTTGTACACTGTGTTCATTAATATGACACCAATCCGATGTTATCATGATGATGGTTCTTTTTATAGTCATGCAATAACCTCATTTAATAACGGGTACGATGCGGTTGTTTTGGCATCGTAATTGCAATCTAT
The DNA here is from genome assembly GCF_018390735.1 of Fusibacter paucivorans. GTDB lineage: Bacteria > Bacillota > Clostridia > Peptostreptococcales > Acidaminobacteraceae > Fusibacter > Fusibacter paucivorans. The sequence continues at coordinate 28,145 of NZ_JAHBCL010000007.1, read as the reverse complement.
AAAGTTAAGAATGGAATCAAGGAGGAAAATATGTCAATTTTTAAAAATGAAAATCTTTCACTCTATTATGAAGTTAAAGGGGATACCTCGTCTGATCGAACCATTGCTTTTTTTAATGGCGTCATGGCTTCTACCAGCAGTTGGGATGCATTATGGCCAATCTTTGAAAAACTAGGCTACCGGATTATTCTGCACGATTTTAAGGGTCAATTAAAATCAGACAAACCCGAAGGCCCCTATACCTTTCAATCTCATTGTGAAGAAGCTTATGCACTTCTTCAATACCTAGACGTTCAAAAAGTACATATTATCGGCACGTCGTACGGCGGTGAAATCGCCATGAAGTTTGCCATTCAATACCCTGAAATGACAGAATCCATTGCCATTATTGACTCTGTCTCAGAAATTGACGCCGTTATGAAGACTTTTCTCGACAGCTGGTCAATGTTATGTGATTTAGATGATGGCGAAAAATTTTTTTGGGGCATGCTGCCTAGTATCTATGGTCCCACTTTTATCAAAGAGAATAAATCCATGCTTGAAGAACGTGCCAAAGCGCTGAATAAAGTTCCTAAAGACTACTTCACTGGACAGAAAATACTTTATGATACATTTTTAAAAGATGCCGATTTCACAGATGAACTATCTCAGATCGGCTGCCCATCACTTATTATCTGCGGTGAAGAAGATTTGCTCAAACGCCCGGCTTTTTCCCGCATTCTCGCTGATAAAATCAAGGGGGCTGAATTCGCTCTGCTGCCCGATTGCGGTCACGTCGCCATCTTTGAAAAACCTGATGTATTAAGATCACTGCTGGCAGGTTTTATTCTCAAACAAAGCTTATAGTGTTTTTACAATGACGAATGGCCGCATCAGGTATTATTGACTGACGCGGCCATTTATAATGGTCATTTTAATAGTCATTTAAATGCTCAAACTACTCAACTGTCACCGATTTCGCCAAATTTCTCGGTTTGTCGACATCATTGCCTCTGGCAAGCGATACATAATAAGCAAAGAGCTGGAGTGGGATAATCGCTGTAATCGCAGCCAGTTCGTCCATGGTCTTTGGAATATAGAAGACCTCGTCTGCTGTCTTCTGAATTTCCGTATTGCCTTCCTGTGCAATGGCAAAGACATGTGCACCGCGCGCTTTGACTTCCTTAATGTTTGAAAGCATTTTATCGTACAGCCTATCTTGCGTCGCAACGGCAATGACGAAGGTACCTTCTTCAATTAAGGCAATCGTACCGTGTTTCAGCTCACCTGCCGCAATGGCAAATGAATTGATATACGAAATTTCTTTTAACTTCAGTGAACCCTCAAAGGCGAGATCACAATCAACGCCGCGGCCCATAAAAAATACTTTTTCATTGTTAAACTGTGCTGCGGCCAGCTTCTGGATGTCTTCGGTCTTATCGAGTACACTTTGGATCATCGTCGGCATTTTGAGCAGTTCCTTTAAAATTTCATGGCGATATGAATCAGTTGTATACCCATTCAATTTCGCAAAATACAACGCAATGAGATAGAACGCCGTTAACTGCGTCGTATAGGCTTTTGTCGACGCCACGCCGATTTCAGGCCCTGCCCAAGTATAGAAGACGTCATCAGATTCACGCGATACAGAACTGCCGACGACATTGACAATACTGAGAACTCTAGCACCTTTACGCTTTGCCTCTCTTATAGATTGCAGCGTATCCAATGTTTCTCCGGACTGTGATACGGCAATGAAGAGCGTATGCGCATCAATAAACGGATCGCGATAGCGAAACTCAGAGGCAACATCACATTCAACTGGAATACCCGCGAATTTTTCAATCGCACGTCTGCCTACGAGCCCTGCATGATAAGCTGTTCCGCAGGCAACGATGTAAATACGATTAATCGCCGCTAAATCTTCCTTCGTTATTTGCAGCCCTTCCAGCTTAAGATCACCGGATGCATCAATCCGTCTCGTTACCGTATCTTTAACGCCTTTTGGCTGTTCATAAATTTCTTTTAGGGTAAAGTGTTCGTAGCCTTCTTTTTCTGCCGCGTCAATATCCCACGTCACTTCAAAAATATCTCGTTTGACCACTTGGCCAAGGTCATCATAAATGGTGACATTATCTTTGTGGAGGTCAACGATTTCATCGTTTTCAATGAGCAGCATCTTTCGCGTGTACTTAAGCAATGCCGGAATATCTGATGCGATAAAGTTCTCGTTCTCACCCAGTCCTACGATCAACGGACTGTCTTTTCTAACAGCGACCAAACGATCTGGCTCATCCTTGGCAATAACGCCAATCGCATAGGCGCCTTCCATACGGTCGACTGCCTTTTTAACCGCTTCCAGCAAATCGCCTTCATAGTAATGATCGATCAGGTGGACAATTACCTCAGTATCCGTTTCTGAAGCAAATGCAATGCCGTAAGACTCAATGAGCCATTCCTTGATTTCCATATAGTTCTCAATAATCCCATTGTGAATAACCGCTATGGTCTTTTCCATATTGTAATGGGGATGCGCATTTTCGTCTGATGGCGCACCGTGCGTCGCCCATCTGGTGTGACCGATTCCAACCACGGTCTCAAGCGAAAAGTCCAATTGATCTTCTAAATTTTTTAATCGACCTTTCTTTTTAAATACTTGAAGTTCATGGTTGACATTAATCGCGATTCCAGCGGAATCATAACCTCTGTATTCAAGTTTTGACAGGCCTTCTATTAGAAATGGAATTGCTTTTTGTTCTCCTATATAACCTACGATACCGCACATATTATTTTCTCCTTATTAGACTGGCAGCTTTATTAATGGCCAGCTTTTTTCAGTATTGATTTATCTTTAGTCTTTAATGTTGATCTTGCCTCATTGATCACTTCAAACGTGCTTTGATTCTATTTGCTTGGGGTGTCCGCCCTAATCTTTTAGAAAATTGCATCACTCAAGTTTCCTTATTTGCCTATCGAGATAAATTTAGACAATTTATCAGAAACTTTCAATGATGCATGCTTTCCTTTCAATCGATTTCAAAAAATAAAAAAAACACCTATCTTCTGGTGTCTGTTTTTAGACGCACTTATAGCATGAATCGACCTATCGGGTTTGTTCACGTGATCACTCTCGTGGTTTGTCCGATATCTGACGGTGTCGATTACACCGCGGGGCACCCGCCGAAAACTTCGATTAACCCCGCCCTCGTCAACTGATCTACATCAGTTCTGGCGCTTGTATGCAATTTTACGTATGTTCCTCCTTTCTTCTCCCAATTATTATAACATAATGCGATTTTCATCACAACATTTAACCCTTCAACGTTGTCACAAGTAATCACTTTCTACTGTCGCGGCGATTAATCACACGTCCACTGATCTCAAACCCAGAATCATGCCATCTAATAAAAGGATACCCTTTATTAAAAACACATCACATCACACGCATGCCAAACGTATTCATCAGCGGCTTTGTCACCGTGTTACACGCACCCTTTTATATGCCTTATAGCTACTTTCAAACAATTGCCAATCTATCAATACAATCAAAGCCATAAAAAGAGCCGGCATATATTAGTGAGGGTTATATAGGCCGGCTCTATGCAAAGGTTTTACATCATCGATCTCGACGCAACGATGTTGACCTTTGTATCGAAAATATTTTCGAGGATAATCTCCCCTTGTTGTATTGGTGCTTTCACCGTCACACCATTCAGCGCCTTCATAAGATCGCCTATATATTTTTTTTCAATAGGCTGATCCGTAATGACCGGCAGACGATGCAGTAAACCGCCTTCGATGCGCACAGTTGACGGCACCATTCGCTTAGGACAAGTCATTTCCTCAATTGCGTATTTTTCACCCCTTGGGCATTCATTGCCACTGACTTTGAAGGTGTCTCCCGATGGTGTCACCGTCAGATGGCAGCCTTTTGGACAGACGATGCAAATCATTTGTTTCATTTTACGCCTCCACTTCTACGGTTAGCTGCTGATAGGCCTTTTCAAGTTTCAAGTCAACACGTTCCATTTCACTCGGTGCTAAATGCAGTTTCTTTATTGACTTTATTTTTTCACCATCGCCCAACACATTGATACGTGCATTTTTATAGGTCTTCTTAACTCTGAACAACAGCGTCACCGTATCATCTGTACTTTGTTCACAGATTTCCTGCGGCACAATATAACCAATGCCTTCTCCGGGTGCCGTCATCGTATAAGTTTCGACTGCTTTAAACTGACGCCCCTTAATAAAAGCAGCTGCATTTCTGCCGGCACGAATACTCTCTTCTGTGACGTAATCCACGAGATCATGAACGTGAACAACATTGCCGCAGGCAAATACACCCTCAAGGCTCGTTTCCATGTATTGATTCACAAGAGGCCCCTTCGTGCGAGGATCTATGACAACACCAAGCGCCCTTGATATTTCATTCTCAGGGATCAGCCCTACTGATAGAAGCAGTGTATCACATTCAATTACTTTTTCTGTCCCTTCGATTGGCTGCATTTTTTCATCTACTTGGGCGATGGTAATGCCCGATAGGCGATCCTTGCCTCTAATCTCTACAATAGTGTGGCTCAGATAAAGCGGTATTTCAAAGTCATCGAGGCACTGTACAATATTTCGCGTCAAACCGTTAGAATGCGGCATAATCTCTGCTACACCTAATACCTTGGCACCTTCCAGTGTCATGCGCCTTGCCATAATCAATCCAATATCGCCTGAACCCAGTATGAAAACGCGTTCACCAACCATGTAACCTTCCATGTTAATATAGCGCTGTGCTGTGCCCGCTGTAAAAACACCGGCCGGTCTTGAACCCGGAATACTAATCGCACCCCTTGTTCGCTCACGGCACCCCATGGCTAATATGATAGCTTTTGCTTGAACCCATGTGATGCCATCTGTTGCACTCATGGTCTTAATGCGCTTGTCTTTTGTCATTTCTGCCACCATTGTATCAATTTTATAGTCAATGCCCTTTGCTTTAAGCATATTAATAAACCGCTCTGCATAGGCTGGCCCCGTCAATTCTTCCTTAAAATGATGCAGACCAAAACCATTGTGAATACACTGCATGAGAATGCCGCCGAGTTCGCGGTCACGCTCGATGATGAGAATACTTTCAACACCATTGTCATACGCTTCTACCGCCGCCGCAAGACCTGCCGGTCCGCCGCCGATTACCACTAAATCATATGCACTCATTACGCCTCCTCCTCCACTTTGGTTTCTTTTGTGAGAATATACGCATCTTTGCCTTCCTGAACAATTGCCGTCAGCGGCAAATCGAGTTCACGCGATAGAATTTCCATCACGCGCGGTCCGCAAAAACCGCCCTGACATCTGCCTGCACCGGGTCTAACCCTGCGTTTAATGCCATTTAGCGTTCTGCCGCCGCAATTGCGATGAATCGCATCGACAATTTCACCTTCGGTAATCATTTCACACCGGCAGATAATTCGACCATAGCGGGGATCTTTACGCATTAACGCCGCTTGGGCTGCTTCGTCCAGATGATTAAATTTAATACGTTCTCTACGGGTATCAACATAGTCCTCATTTGGCATCAAAGAGACAAAAGCCTGTTTGACAATGCCTTCGACGCGCTCGGCAATGGCCGGCGCTGAAGACAGTCCCGGCGATTTAATACCGGCGACATTGACAAAACCATCTACCTTAGACATTTCAATAATGAAATCGCCCGTATCCGGCTCTGCGCGCATGCCGGAAAAATTTGTAATATTCAAATGGAAAGGAATATTACCGCACATATGTGCTGCATTTTCTTTAAGTGCCATTAGGTTTTCCCGCGTCGTTTCCGTCGCTTCTTTCATGGATTGCGGCAGATCTTCTGAATCCGGTCCAACGAGTATATTGCCGTCAATCGTCGGTGCGACGACAATGCCCTTGCCCATTTTAGTCGGCGTTGGGAAAATCGTATGATTGACAAATCCCTCAGTTTCTTTATCCAACAAGTAGTACTGACCTCTTCGGGGGATGATTTTAAATTCAGGCGTCTCCGTTACCATACCATAGAGATCATCTGCGTGGACACCGGCGCAGTTGACAATCAGCTTGGTCTCAATTTCGTCGTTGATTAGAAAACCGTCTGATGTCTTTTGGATCTGCGAAACGGTATAATTGAGTTTAAGCGCAACGCCGTTGTCCATCGCGTGTTCCATATAGGCCATCGTCACTTCCCAAGGCTCTGTAATGCCGGCAGATGGCGCATAGAGTGCACCCACTGGTTCTGCTGTAATGGATGGTTCCATCGCTTTAACCGCATTGCCGTCTAGGATTTCTAACCCTTCTATCCCTAGAATTTTCCCATTTTCAAAAAGTGATTCCACAACTTCGTATTCTTCATCATTCAGTGCGACAACAAGTGATCCAATCTTTCGAAACGGAAATTTGAGCCGTTCTGATTCTGCTTCGTACATCTGATTGCCGCGTACGTTCATTGCGGCCTTTACCGTTCCGGCATGTGTATCGTAGCCAGCATGAACCAATCCCGTATTTGCCTTTGACGTGCCGCACGCTACATCATTTTCGCGTTCCAGTACAACAACACTCAGTTGATACTTGCTCAAATAGCTTGCAACTGACGCGCCAATTACACCAGCACCGATAATCGTTACATCAAACATCCCAATCCCTCCAATAAGATCTGTGACTTCATTTTTTCGCGACTAAACCATCGAAAAAAATATGAACGAGAAAACTGCTTATTTTATTCAATAAAAAAAGCCAACACAAACAAACATACTCCTATGCTTATCTATATTGGCTCTCATACTCTTGCCGTCTATTCATTTATGTCTTGATTATAACACAAGATTTTTCACGCGTAAAGCGACAAATGCTCTAAACGGGATTATGACTCCCATTTCATCGCGCGATCCACTGCACGTTTCCAGCCTTCGTACTTGGATGCTCTCATGTCTTCGGACAATTCCGGTGTGAACAGGCGATCCACTGCAAAATTCTCAGTAATGACTTCTTTGCTAGGCCAAAAGCCCACTGCGAGCCCCGCTAAATAAGCTGCACCAAGTGCTGTTGTTTCTGTAACCGTCGGTCTGACAACTTCTGTTCCCAAAATATCAGACTGGAACTGCATTAGGAAGTTATTAGCCGTTGCACCGCCATCGACTTGCAGTTTGCTGAGTTTAAGACCTGAATCTTCCTGCATTGCATCCAGTACATCTCTTGTTTGGTATGCTAATGATTCAAGCGTTGCACGAATAATGTGATTTTTATTGGCACCACGCGTCAATCCCACCATGGTTCCGCGTGCATACATATCCCAGTATGGTGCACCGAGTCCTGCAAATGCCGGCACAAGGTAAACGCCGTTTGTATCATCAACTTTAGATGCAAAGTATTCACTATCCGCTGCATCAGAAATAATTTTAAGTTCGTCGCGCAGCCACTGAATAGCGGCACCGGCTATAAAAATTGAACCTTCCAGCGCATAATGAACTTCCCCGTCAATACCCCATGCAATTGTCGTTAAGAGGCCATTTTCGGATTTCATCATTTTTTTGCCGGTATTCATAAGCATAAAGCAGCCCGTACCATAAGTATTTTTTGCCATCCCCGGTTTAAAGCAAGACTGACCAAACAGTGCTGCCTGTTGATCGCCAGCTGCGCCGGCAATTGGTATTTCAGCACCGCCGAATGTTTTAGGATCTGTATAACCATAAACTTCAGAAGAAGGTTTGACTTCCGGCAGCATCGCCTTTGGTATGTTCAGCATTTCCAGTATTTTTTCGTCCCACTTGAGCTCTCCAATATTGTACAGCATCGTTCTGGATGCATTTGAATAATCTGTCACATGTACTTTACCGCGCGTCAAGTTCCAGATGAGCCATGTATCGATGTTACCAAAGAGCAATTCACCTTTTTCAGCTTTTTCACGAGCACCTTCGACGTTATCGAGAATCCATTTGATTTTCGTTCCTGAAAAATAAGCGTCGACGACGAGTCCTGTCGCTTCTCTAATGTACGTATCTTTGCCGTCAGCTTTAAGCTTGCTGCAAATATCTGCGGTTCGACGGCATTGCCATACAATGGCATTATAAACGGGTTTGCCCGTTGCCTTGTCCCAAACCACCGTTGTTTCACGCTGATTGGTGATGCCAATGGCAGCAACTTCTTCCGGTTTCGCGCCGGCCGTTTCCAAAACCTCGCGCGCTACACCTGACTGTGATCCCCAGATTTCCATCGGATCGTGCTCGACCCATCCTGCTTTTGGATAGAACTGCGTAAACTCTTTTTGTGCGACTTTAACAATTGCACCATCTGCATCAAACAGGATCGCTCTTGAACTCGTAGTTCCCTGATCCAAAGCCATAACATATTTTTTCATACTCATCCTTTTCCCCCTTTATTGAATTTAGGTATTACTGCATCAGCTAACAAGTAAGGAAATTGCATAATAGACTTAAGGAGATCATTCACTACAATATTTCGAATTCCCTCTTTCAAAGAATAGACATATTGCTGCAAAGGATTATTTTGCATTATACAATTACCTTACATATTCAAGGTTCTAAAAATGACGTGCCCAGCGCAACAATTTTATTCTATTGCTGCTCCATTTCATATTTTATCACGCTGTTATTTTTCTAAACACATTATGGCTTAAGAGCGTAAATTTATCACATCTTTTGGCAAAAAAATAGCGCCCCTAAGGGAGCTTAGGCAGCGCTTTTTTGATAAACAGTGTTAAATCTTTCATAAGATCAAGCAAGGTATTTTCGTCATCGACAGGTCTTACTATCGGTCGCGTAGCAGAATTTACATTGTTCTCTACGACAATGCCGATCTTACCATCGCTCAGCTCGACAATCGTCCCCGGCGGATAGATATCAACGATCTGAATCAGCGTATGAACAACATCGGCATCGAGTTTCACCGGCGATGCTGCTCTTAGTATTTCAATCGCAACATCTACAGAAATACGGTTATTGTATGTACGATCTGATACAATGGCGCAGAAAACGTCGCATACGGCAACAATCCGCGCCGTTAAAGGAATTTGATCATCAATAAACCCATTTGGATAACCAGACCCGTCGAGGCGTTCGTGATGCAGCATAATCACTTGTCTGGCAATTGGTGAAAGCTCCACGAGATCCTTGAGAATGCCATAACTGTAATCCACATGATTTTTCATCGTTGCAAACTCGTATTCATCCAGCTTTCCACGTTTATTTAAGATTTCCTGTGGTACACGCGACTTGCCGATATCTGCAAGCACGGCACCCATACCGAGTTTAATGAGCCGTTCACGGTCAATACCAAGTTTCCTGCCAATCAGTACCGATAGGATCATCACCTCAACCGCATGGTCAAAATGATAAACTTCTGCCCCTAAAAATTCTGTACTGTAATATTTTTTATCTTGAAAAGCATATATTTCTGTTAACACATCGTCAACCATCCCTCGTAGTGTTCGAATCTGATCTTCGGTAATTTGCGGTATATTATCATTGGGATGGTTATCCGCCATTTGCGATTCATATATTTTTTTCATAAAAGCAATCGCTTGAAATTTAAGCTGTTCAGAGATAAGGGGTTCTAGAAAGATCCCATCTGAAAGCGCGTCATTGATGTACAGATGACGAACATCTGCTGCTTTAAGTTTTTCAATCGTTCGATCTGTTAATGCATTACCCTCTCTGATTAATAATGATAATTTAGAATCGTAAATGGGTTTGGCAACTTCCAGCCCTTCTACGGCATCCTGAACGCTAATCATTCTCATATAAAACCTCCTATGCCCATGAAAACCCTTATTACTTATATTATATGAAATATTTTTATTGTAAACCTTTTTTACAGAATTGATAATTTTTCAATTCGCAGGGTATCATTGGGATGTGAGGAAATTGCATCATTCAAATTTTATGCCTTTCATGACAATAGACATTCTTTTTATAAGATAAAAACTTAACCTATTGCCACGAAGGATCAAGTAAAGGTAATTATGCAATTTCCTTATGTATTATAAAGGAGAACAGCCATGCTAAAAAATACTTATTGGCACCGAATTGTTATAAGATATGCTTCACTCGCCATGATCATTGCCTGCTTTATTACAGGTACATCTTATATCATTATGCAAAGAGCACTCCAACATTCTTTTATTACCCTTACAGAAGCACGTACTAATCAACTATTAACGGAATTTAATGCATTTTATGCAAAAAAAGCCGATGCCGTCGCCACATTAGCCTCTGATCCGGCACTTATCGACTTTCTGCACTCGCTTAATTATATTAACATCCATAATAGTGCCGCTTCAAATTATCAATTTTATAATATTGTCGAAATGCTCAATAATGTTTCGCTCCGAGATCCTGACATATTGGCCGTAACACTGACGCTCTTTGATAAAAATGAAATCATCTACAACACTGGCGATGTTTATGCAACACAGCACAACGAGCCTTATAACCAATGGCTGCCCTCTCATTTGCCTCAAGATATTGATATTATCTTTCCACCATACTACGATCTTCATTATAATAAATCGGTCATTGGTTTTCGAAAAATTATTTTCGATGGTGATTCTCCAATCGGTGCCTGTACTGTCCATATTGAGCATGATCTTTTCAATGATGAGGTTATGCTTTCTGAACAATCCGGTGATAGACTGCTCTTCTTTGATGATAAAGGTTACATTCTCTATGCTTCAGAGGATGATCTCGTTCAGTGGCAAACCCTCGGAGATGTTGACGCTTCTTTTACAGCTGAGCTCCCCGAGCTTATGCGCCAACAATCTTCAGCAACGTTTAACGGTACAATGGGTAATCAGAACATGCTTTTTTATTATGCATACCTTCCCGATCAATCCCTTCATACGATCATTGGCTTTAATACGGCACCTATCAATGCCGAAATACGAAGGTACACGCTTTGGATCAGCGCTTTGAGTATAAGCTTTCTGCTGCTCTTTATCCTCTGGATACTTATGCGCAACCATAAGTGGGAAAAACAATTCCGTATGTTTTCAAAACATTTAACAGCTGCTAGTGAAGGCCTTTTTAGTTTTACCAGCTTACAATCTGATAATCCGTCTTTCAATCAACTCTTTATCGCATACAATGATATGCTGACGAGCTTAGAGACGATTTCAAGCAATATTTCAAGCATCAGCAATAACATTCATCAATATGCTACTGCACTCAATGAAGATGCTGAAGTAAACAACCGTGCCATACAGCAGATTTCCAGAGCCGTTCGTACCATTTCTGAAGATACCATGCAGCAAGTTGAAGGCATTGAGACACTAGACACATTGGCGCGTGCCATTAATATTAAAATCAACGGCATTAATAAGCATTTCAACGCCGTTGAAAGCACACTCCAAAATGAATCGGATGTTCATCCTGAAGTGTTGCTGTTCGTAAAAACACTGCGAGAAGATTTTCAGTTTCTAGAAGCGCGAAACAATGATATTCTCAAGTACTTAAAAGAACTCACCAACGCTTCCAAACAAAATGCGTATGTCAGCAGATCTATTAAGCGATCTATCGACCAACAGCGTGATTCCATAAAGAGCATGTCTCGTGCCATTACCAATCTCTATCGGTCGAGTCTCAATCTCAACAACAATCTTTCAAAGTTTTCTGTTAAAATCGAATCAAATAAAAAGCATCCTAGTTAGGATGTTTTTTTTGTGTTAGAATAGGATTGGATTTAGGAGGCGAACTGAATGGCATTAAAAATCCCCTTTGACGTCACACGTCAAAATACTTACTACATAGATGTTCGAAGTGAAAGTGAATTCGAGCAAGGCCACATTGTCGGCGCTGTGAATATGCCCATTTTAAACGATCAGGAACGTCGTGATGTCGGCACACTTTATAAACAAGTCTCTGTAGAGGAAGCGAAACGATTGGGACTCAAAGTAGCATCCGGCAAAGTCATTGATTACTTTGATGCTATTTGTAAGGTGAAAGCTGAGAAGCCCAATGCAGTCATTGCCTTTTACTGTGCCAGAGGCGGCTTTCGCAGCCGTTCTATTACACAGCTGCTAAAGGGAATCGGTGAAGAGGTCTATTGTCTCGACGGCGGTTATAAGCATTACCGTCATCAAGTCTTAGCTTATTTAGATTCACCCTCGCGTTTTCCAAAGTTTATCATGGTTCATGGTCTTACTGGTGTGGGCAAAACAAAACTGTTAACGGGGCTTATGCGCAAAGGATACCCGGTTCTCGACCTTGAAGGCGCAGCCAATCACAAAGGATCACACCTCGGCGCCATTGGCACGAATGAAATTCAACACATGCAGATGTTTGAAAACACCGTTTTTCATCAACTCGCTGCATCACCTGCTGAATATGCCTTTGTAGAATCTGAAAGCAAACGAATCGGCAACGTCTATATTCCGCCAAAACTCTTTGAAGCAATCCGTTCAGGGGAACATATAATGGTTTACCGCGAAATGGAAAATCGCATTAAAGCTTTAATTGATGAATATTGCAGCGCCGATAATTTTGAAGCGCTCATCTGGCCGGCCTTTGAAAGGATTAAGCCTTATCTTTCAAAAGAAACTTACGGCGATATGGCTGAGAAACTCCGAACAGCGCAATATGAAGCTTTTGTTGAAGGCATATTAACCAAGCATTATGATCCTATCTATCAAAAAAGCATTAAAAACTACGTTTATGATTTGAGTATTCACGCTGAGACTGACGAAGCAGGGATCTCTGCACTCTCACATTGGTATGATACAACACATGAGCTTTCATAACGATAGTGGTGTAAACCTTACACACATCAATCCTGTTTTCATGTCGATACGTATCTTTACTTACATTGCTATCGTGTCATTCCATATATTCATTAAAAAGCGCCTGCATTCTCCCCAAAGAGAAACAGGCGCTTCATATTGCTTATATAAGTTTAAATTTAACCCAATTCCTGTTCGATCAATGCTGCCAATGTCTTTGCCGCTACTTCCAGCTGCTCTTGACATTCACCTTCGATCATCACTCTGACTAGCGGCTCGGTACCCGATGGTCTTACCAATACACGTCCTTTGCCATGAAAATCCGATTCAAGCGTCATAATTTCCTGTTTGATTAAGTCGTTCTGGAGATACAAGTGTTTCTTATGATTGGCGACTTTTGCATTGACGAGAACTTGTGGATAGACTTTCATAATCATTGCCAATTCAGAGGCAGACTTACCAGTCTGTTTCATCACTTCAAGAAGCTTTACAGCTGTCAGCAGGCCATCTCCCGTTGTATTATGCTTTAGAAAGATAATATGACCCGACTGCTCGCCGCCTAATGCGTAACCGTTCGCGAGCATTTCTTCCAATACATAACGATCGCCAACCTGTGTTTTCACTGCGTTAAGTGCGTGCTCTTTTAAAGCGATGTCAAATCCTAAGTTACTCATAACCGTCGAAACAACTGTATCCTCAGGCAATATCTCCTTTGCCTTCATTGCCTTGGCACAGATGGCCATGATTTTATCGCCATCAATGATCTCACCATGCTCATCAATTGCCAACATGCGATCAGCATCACCATCAAAAGCAATGCCTATATCTGCTTGGATTGTCTTTACAAAAGTTTGTAAATTGCTTAAGTGCGTCGATCCACATCCTTCATTGATATTATAGCCGTCCGGTTCGTGATGGATCGCATACACCTTTGCGCCCAATTGATTAAGCGCCATCGGCGCAACAAAGGAAGCCGAGCCATTGGCACAGTCCAATGCCACCTTTAAACCTTCCAGCGACAATCCTTTAACGGCTTTAAGCGTCTCTTTTATATAATCGTGTTCCGCTTGATCATAATCAGTCATAACGCCTATATGCGTCGTGTCAATATCTCTCTTATCGCGAATTGCTTCTTCGATTTCATCTTCAAGTGCATCTCGAAGTTTAAAACCGTTTTCATCAAAAAATTTAATGCCGTTGAATGCTACCGGATTGTGAGAAGCCGATATCATAACACCTGCATCAGCATTCAGTACCCGAATGAGCTTTGCAACTGCTGGTGTTGGTATAATACCAAGCCTTACAACATTACATCCAGTTGAAAGAATACCGGCAATTAATGCAGATTCCAACATATCGCCCGAAATTCTGGTATCTTTTCCTACGAGAATCATGCCATTTTCTTTGCCCTTTGTGATCAAATGTGCGCCATATTTTCCCAGCTGCATTGCCAGCTTTACGGTCAATTCTGTATTTGCAATGCCTCTAACACCATCTGTTCCAAAAAGTCTCGCCATTTACGCCACCCCAATTCATTCTTTGTTTATTGTAACCAATGGCGTACAAGCCATCTATTTCATACTAAATGTATTGTATTCTTTTCTATAATTTTTTCAAGTACTTTTTGAACGGTTACCAGCTGCCAATTGGTTTCACGCTCATCAGGATATTTTTCAAAGTACTCGTCAATCATTACACTGATTACCTTTGCCTTGTCAGGATCAAAATCTCGATTATGGAGCATTTCCAAATAATCTGAATTTAATTCTCCCGGTTTCATGCGCTCGGCAAGAATACCGCGCATATATCCCACGACACAGCCCATATCTCTACAAACATCACAGCCTTGACAAAGCTGATCAATACCATTTTGAATACGTTCTTTATAAGCCTTCAAATCCTTAGCTTTCTGTCGTAATGCCGATACAGATATTTCAACAATTTGCCTTCTAAATATAATAAATCTATAAACTGTCAAAAGTGCAATCATTAAAATAAGAATCCATGTAAAGGTGCTTCCCATACTTTGTACATAGGAAGAACTAAATATTTTATTGAGACCAAACAGCATGAAAATCACAAAAGAACCCAAGCGAATCATGTGTTCTGGAATACGATCTCCTAACTTGGCGCCAATAAAGATCCCAACCGAACTTACGACGACCATACCTGAAACGGTCCCCATCAATGTCATTATCGGCAGCTGGGCTTGTGTTGAAAGCGTCAATGCCGTCAGCTGCGTTTTATCGCCAAGCTCCCCTAAGAAAAATGACATTGCGACGGTTGCGATGGCACCGTATTTATTGATTTTTGTCGTTTCTTCATCTTCTTCTGAAATAGAAAGTGACAATAGACCAAAAGCGACGAATAACACACCGGCTACCAGTTGTAAAGCTTCCAACGGGATATAGCGGTTTAATAATGAACCTAGCATGATTGCCAGTCCATGGTTTAAAAAAGCACCTATTCCAACCCCAAGCAGAATGTGAGAAATTTTATATCTTGTCGCAAATGCCATCGCCATGATTTGCGTCTTATCCCCCATTTCCGCAACGAAAATCAGCGCAAATGCCTGTATAAAATCTTGCATTTTGAAACCCCTTCTATTTTTATTGCACTTTATTATCTCATAAATTATAAACCTATTCAATGATTGTCACTGTTTCGAAATATTTGGATCCCTTATCCTTACACCAATATACCGATTCGCTTTACCATTCAAAGTCCGACGATAATCTTTACGCAATCACAGTTGTATATTAAAAAAGAGATTGGACTCGCCAATCTCTTCTCAAAAGCAGCTTGTATCATAAATGACTTCTCAAAAGTCAATGAATCTTGTTTTGTTACTCACATACTGCAATTTCTTTTTTTATATGCTTTTGTATTCTGAACACTACATTATTCATTGTATAAAACAACGCCTATGCTCTTACGGCTTCTGCACCTTTTTTGATTGCTTCACGGTTTATATCTATGAGATGCGCCTTTGCATCACCCAGCGTCTTTTTCAGCGCGCTTAACACCGATTCAATCTCAACAGCTTTTGTAAGTTCTAAGTAGGCGCCAAGCATAACCATGTTTGCCGTCTTTAAATTGCCGAGATCATTGGCTATTTCATTCGCAGGCACATAGTAAACTTTAAGGTCTTCTCTGGCTGCCTTTTTTTCGATTAGTGAGCTGTTAATCAAAAGATTGCCGTCAGCGATAACATCCGTTTCGAATTTATCAAGTGAAGGCAGATTCATAATGATTGCCGTCGTTGCATTATCGGTGATAACCGGTGAGCCAATTGGTTTATCAGAAACCATAACGGCACAGTTTGCAGTTCCGCCACGCATTTCAGGTCCATATGAAGGCAGCCAAGATACTTCTTTGCCTTCAATCATGCCTGCATATGAGATCAACTGTCCCATGAGCATAACGCCTTGTCCGCCAAATCCAGCGCATATTACTTTTTCATTCAACATGATTACACCTCCTCTGGTCTTCTGAGGTTACCAATCGGATAATATGGAATCATATTGTCTTGAAGCCATTTAATGGCGTCAATTGGTGTTAGGCCCCAGTTAGTCGGACAAGTTGACAGCACTTCTACGATGGAAAAACCTTTTCGTGCGATTTGGCATTCAAAAGCTTCTTTAATTGCTTTTTTAGCTTTGCGAATATTCGCAGGCGAATCGACTGATACGCGTTCGACAAAAGCCGCCCCATTAATGGTCGCCAGCATTTCAGATACTTTGAGCGGCATACCGGAATGCTCGACAGTCCTGCCAAGCGGTGCTGTTGTGGCACGTTGTCCAATCAGCGTCGTGGGAGCCATTTGACCGCCTGTCATACCATAAATGGCGTTGTTGACAAAAATCGTCGTGATTTTTTCACCACGATGTGCAGCATGAATAATCTCTGCCGTACCGATCGAAGCGAGATCCCCGTCCCCCTGATAGGTAAAAACAACTTTATCTGGTTGAACGCGTTTGATCCCTGTTGCAACAGCCGGTGCACGACCGTGTGCCGCTTGATGTATATCCATATTGAAATAATCATATGCCAATGTTGAACAGCCAACTGGTGCAACGGCAATGGTATCACCTAGTACATCAAGTTCTTCCAATACCTCTGCCACCAATCGATGGATAATCCCATGGGTACAACCTGGGCAATAATGTGTTTGATTGTCTAAAAGACCCTTTGTTTTTTGAAAAACCACAGCCATTATTTAACACCTCCCATGATTTCTTTGACTTTCGCTACAATGCCATCCGGCGTTGGAATCATACCGCCTGAGCGTCCATAAAAATCAACAGCCCATCTGCCATTTGAAGCAATCTTAATATCATCAATCATTTGGCCCATTGACATTTCAACAGAAACAATTGCTTTACAGGTTTCTGGAATTGCGTCAAATGCTGCCATTGGGAACGGCCAGAGCGAAATCGGTCTAATGATTCCCGCTTTAATGCCTTCTTCTTTCAGTGTCGCTATCGCATTGCGTACGATTCTGGAAGTTGTGCCATAAGCGACGAGTACAATATCTGCGTCTTCGACACCAACCGATTCATAACGAACTTCATTGGCTTTCATATCGTCATATTTTTTTTGAAGTTTATGATTGTGCTCTTCAAGCTGTGCCGGATCAAGGAACAGCGAATTGATAATGTTGTGTGGTCTTTGACCTTTTGTACCAGTCGTCGCCCATGTTTTTTCAGATAATGTGTATTTCGTTTTAATCTCTCTAAATTCAACAGGCTCCATCATTTGACCGATCATACCGTCGCCGACGAGCATTACGGGATTTCGATAGTAATCAGCCGCATCAAATGCTTCCTGCATCAAGTCAACCATTTCCTGCAAGTTAGCCGGTGCCAATACGAGCAATTTGTAATCCCCATTGCCGCCGCCTCTCGTCACTTGGTTATAATCAGACTGAGCAGGCTGTATGCCGCCTAGTCCAGGGCCTCCCCTTACGATATTGACGATGACACAAGGCAGTTCTGCCCCTGCAATATAAGTAATGCCTTCCTGCTTCAGGGCAATCCCCGGAGATGAAGAAGAGGTCATTACACGAGCGCCGCAGCCAGATGCGCCATAGACCATATTAATCGCCGCGACTTCACTTTCTGCTTGTAAAAAGACACCGCCGTTTTTAGGCAGTTCTCTAGACATGTACTCTGGCACTTCATTTTGAGGTGTGATAGGGTATCCGAAAAAGTATTTACAGCCTGCTTTAATCGCCGCTGCCCCTATCGCTTCGTTACCTTTCATCAGTATTTTAGCCATTGCTTCCTAACCTCCCTTTAAAATCTTTCAACAGTGATGACACAATCTGGACAGATCATCGCACAATTTGCACATCCAATACATTTGTCCGGATCTGTTACAGCAGCAGGGTGATACCCTTTCGCATTAATTACCTTTGTGTCCATTGAAATAATTTTGACCGGGCAAGCTGTCGTACAGAGTGCACACCCTTTACAAATATCCACGTTAAATGTAACTTTACCTTTTACCGCCACTTGCCTTACCTCCTATCTTTTTATTCAGTACATTACATCCAATCTTCCCGCATAACCATCCTTATCGGGAAAATTTCACCTGCCATCGAACCTTCGAGCTCTGCTGCAACGGATGAGAGCGTACTAATATACTTAACTGGTATCTCCAGCAATCTGGAGACTTCTTCTGACAACAACTGTCCTCGCATGACATCTTCAGTCGTTGTTTCGCGAAGCATATGCGTGTTATTAATAAGTCCTGTGACTTTTAATCCCGCTGTCGCTTCGATTGCTTTTATATGAGACAACACCCCTTGAACATCCTGTGTCTGCTCGCGATTCGCGTTGATGACACAGAACATATCATAGTCCCCTTCTTTTAAATTGGGATGATAACGTGCAAGCACTCTAGCGCCGACTGAATCTCCGCCAACATCCAAAATAACCTGCTCTTCGGGCTGTTGCAAAGGCCCCAATATAGCTGCACTAATCATCGGAATATCTAAATTGGCCTGATGGCCTCTAGCACCGCTTATCACAGTAATCCCTGCTGATTCGAGCATTTCTGCTTTCTCTCTCGATCTGAAGTAGGGATTGACAATATCAAGATCACAAAGGCTAACATGCTTGCCTCGCTTACTAAGCGCTAACGCATAGTTAACGGCGAACTCTGTTTTACCGCTGCCGTAGTGACCAATAATGATTCGAATGCGTTTATCGTTTGAAATATTTGATCCCATCCTGACCAACCTTTCACTAGCCTTCATATATCTGCGGCGTTTCTTCTCCTTTTAGGACCCTTAAGCCGCCTTGAGCCAATGCACGCATTTCATCTTCTCCTGGATAGACAACCACTTCGGCTATAAACTGAACCGCATCAACAATCCAGTTCGTTAGCATCTTGCTATAAGACAATCCGCCTGTGAGAATAATAGCATCTACTTCGCCTTTGAGGACAGTCGCACAAGCTCCGATTTCTTTTGATACTTGATAGGCCATTGCTTCGTAAATGCGCTTTGCATTTTCATCGCCTTTTGCAATCATGGCTTCAACTTCTCTGCCGTCATTGGAATTTAAATAAGAGACCAGTCCGCCTTTGCCTTTTATTTTTTTCTTGATCTCCTCTAATGTGTACTCTCCTGAAAAGCACATCTTCGTCAGCGTGCCAATTGGAATGCCGCCAGACCGCTCAGGCGAAAATGGACCATCGCCATCAAGTGCATTATTGACATCGACAGCTTTGCCCTTTAGATGGGCACCCACTGAGATGCCGCCGCCCAAGTGTGCAATAATAACGTTAATATCTTGATATTGCTTGCCAATAGATTTTGCATACCTTCGCGCAACCGCTTTTTGATTGAGTGCGTGGAAGATTGAGATACGATCAACCCCTGCCATTCCGGAAACTTTTGCAACATCTGTCATCTCGTCAACGACTACCGGGTCTACAATAAATGCCGGAATATGATACTGAGATGCAATTTCGTTTGCAATAATCCCACCGAGATTGGAAGCGTGCTCACCCAAAACACCTTTTTTCAAATCGTTTAGCATAGGCTCATTGACTGCATAAGTGCCGCCTTTAATCGGTTTGAGTAAACCGCCCCTGCCAACAACTGCATTCAAGGTATTAAGATCAAAACCTTTCTCTTTGAGTGTATCAATGATAATTTGCTTTCTAAAGTCGTACTGATCAAATATGCATGCATATTGTTCGATAACTTCATTCGGATGCCGAATGGTTATTTCAAAGACTTCTTTTTCCTCCTCGAACACTGCAATTTTGGTCGAGGTCGACCCCGGATTAATCGCTAAAATATTAAATGACATTGGTACCTCCCATCTTTCATCTTTTGTAGACTTACAGTTACCGATTAGCTGTCATTAAAACACCCAATGCAATGGAATAGTGTTTGGATTCATCAGTGTCTGCTCGTGATGTTAAAATAACGGGTGCTGTTGCACCGACAATAACACCCGCAGATTTTGCGTTCGCTAAAAAATTGAGTGCCTTGTATAAGATATTGCCTGATTCTATTTGCGGACTAACCAGTAAATCAACGTCACCTGCTATGGGGTCTTTGACACCCTTAATTTGAGCGGCTTCCTTTGAAATCGCATTGTCAAGTGCAAATGGTCCGCCAATAATGCATTCTTTAATTTCCCCATTTTGATTCATTTTTACGAGTTCACCTGCATCGACAGTTGCCTGCATTGCCGGATTCACTTTTTCCTTTGCTGCCAAAACGCCGACTTTAGCTGTTTCAATACCAAGTGCTTTTGTGACCGCCAGTGCATTTTCTACAATTTGCTTTTTCGTATTTAGATCTGGGGCAATATTCATAGCCGCATCTGTCAGCATTAACATTTTATGATAAGTCGGCACTTCAAACACGGCGACATGGCTGAGAACATTACCGCTTCTTAGTCCAACCTCTTTGTTTAATACAGCTTTTAAAATAACAGATGTATCGACCAGCCCCTTCATAACGATGTCTGCTTTGCCGGAGGATACCAATGATACAGCTTTAAGAGATGCTTCAACAGCATCCTCAATTTGAATGCATTCAAGTCCTGAAATATCAAAACCAATCGTATCTGCAATCGCTTTAATCTTTGGTTGGTCTCCTACCAGTATCACGTTAATCATACCCTCTGTATACGCCGCTTTAACAGCTTTTAAGACATCGTCATCCTGCGCACACGCAACTGCTACTGTCTTAGGTCCCTTCTTGACGGCTTCGGTACATAATGCTTCAAAACTGCTAATCATGATTTCACCTCATCGTTTTCTTTTTACTCGACAGTTATATATTATGCAAATCTTATGCCAAAGGTGTACTTTGCATACAGTCTACAGATTCACAGGGTTTTTCAGCAGGTTTTATAACGAGAATGTCATAAAACGCAAAAATCTGCATGCAAATATTTGCAAAACAATCGTTTTTTTGCAAATATTTGCATGCAGATTTCTTAACATCCGCCTGTTTTTGTTTCTGAAAAAACTGCCTGCTTCATGTTTCAGACAATATCATAAGCCTTTATTTTATAATAAAGTGTTCGCAAACTTATCTTAAGTGCTTTTGCCGTCGCTTCCCGATTATATTCATTCACCTCCAAAGTTCTGATGATTAATTGTCTTTCAAAGTTCTTTACACTTTCTTCCAAGCTTAAAATACTTTCGTCCAACGGATGGAGGGCTTCATTTTTGTGCGACTGCCGATAGACAATTGACGGCAAGTGCGCCTCAGTCAAAATAATTTCCTGCATTTTGATATTAATCATTGCACGACCAATAAAATTCTCCAGCTCACGTACGTTGCCGGGCCAGTCATATGCGGAGATTATCCGCAGTGCACCCTCAGAAATTTCTTGAACATTTCGCCCGTATTCTAAATTAAATTTATTAATCATATGCTTTACAAGTTCCAAGATATCCTCTTTGTGCTGACGCAATGCAGGAATATCAATGGGCACAACATTAATTCGATAATAGAGATCCATTCGAAAACGCTTTTGCTTTACGGCTTCTTCAAGGTTAACATTGGTTGCTGTAATCACACGAACATCAATGGGGATCGATTTGTTAGCGCCTACTCTAAGAATCTCTTTTTCCTGTAGGACACGCAGCAGCTTTGCCTGTATATTCAGGCTGAGTTCACCAATTTCATCTAAAAAGATCGTACCGCCATTTGCCTTTTCGAAAAGTCCGACCTTACCACCTTTTGAAGCACCTGTAAAAGCACCTTCCTCATAACCAAAGAGTTCACTTTCTAGTAACCCTTCGTTAATCGCTGCACAGTTTACCCGGATAAACTGCGCATATTTTCGATCAGAAGAGTTATGTATCGCATGAGCAAAGAGTTCCTTACCCGTGCCGCTTTCACCTCTTAAAATAACCGTTGCTGGCGTTTCAGCTGCCATTCTTGCCTTTTCGACAGCATAGCCCATCAAATCACTTGTGCCAATGATATCATCAAATGTATATTTTGCTTCTAAATTCCGAATAATCTTTTTGGCCATGTCAAGCTGTTTGTAGATTTCATTTATTTCCGTAAGATCATGGATTATGGCAACAGATCCTTTGATTTCTCCTTTGACGATAATCGGCGCTGCCTCGGCAATAACGTCTTTGCGCTGTGGTCCTACCCGAAGTTTTTTACCTTTCACCGGTTTACCCGTTCGAAGTACTTCCATATGGACACTTTCACCTTCTGTCAAATCAACGGTGCAGTCTTTGCCGATTATCTGTTCTGCAACGAACCCCGTCATGCGCGTATAGGCAGGGTTAATTAAAATCCCAATCCCTTGTGCATCAACAACTGAAATAGCGTCTTGAGTTGCTGTAATGGTCGCTTCAAGGGTTTCTTTAATCTGATTAAGATTCGTTATGCGTTCTGCAAGGTCTACCATTTCTGAAATATCTCTAAAAATAGCGATTGCACCGATAATATCACCGTCATCGTCAATCACAGGCATTCGATTGGTAACAATGATAATGTCGCGAAGCGGCTGCTGCTGATTGAGCTCAGAAATCCCGGTTTTTAAAATAATCGGTAGACGGGTATTGTCAATGACATCTTCCACAGGACTTCCAATGGCATAAGATGCTTTCTGCCCTGTCAATCGTTCAGCTGAACGATTAAAAATCGTTATATTTTCATCTTTATCAATAGCAATAATTGCATCGTGCGCTGCATCTAGAATTTTTTCAATATCCTTGCGCATGCCGTTTTCACGTTCTCTTTGATTAATATCAATCACGATTTTTTATTCCCCTTTAGTTTTAGCTTGTTATTTACTGGTCTTCAAGCAAATTTGATCGCTATGCCATAATCGAATATTCCTTTTCCCACGCTATGACCCTCTACGATTTTTAGGTTATATCGTTCAAAAAGCGACTTCGGTGTTCGTACTAACTGGCAACCATTGGCTATCTTTGACCATAGTGGGTTGACCACTTTGAATGCTTTGGCAAGTCCAGCATCATTAGGCAAGACATGATCCATATAGACAAATGTACCCCCAGGCTTTAGAACGCGTGCAATTTCGGAAATTGAACGCTCGAGTTCATTCACAGAACACAGTACAAGTGTTTCGATAACCGTATCGAAAAAATCGTTTTCAAAAGGTAACGCTTCTACGCTACCCGTTACAAAATGAATGGGCAAATCGTTTCTAACGATATCATTTTCAGAGGTATCCAAAGCCGTTATGTGGTGTATTGCATCTGTATTCATAAATTTAAAATTTGATCCGGTACCATAACCGATTTCCAATACCTCTCCTTTGACATAACGCATGAGCCACTCACGTTTTTCGGCCAGCCACTTTTTTTCAAGCGGATACATCATGCCATCATAAATATTCATACCATACCTCTCTCTGTGATATTATTCTATGTTATTCTAGGTTTTCCTGCAACTGAATTGTCATGTAATGAAATTATTGGCGCCTAAACTGCATCAATTCATTATCTTATTATAGTCAATCGTCATTTTCTTTCGTATTGTTGCATAAGCGCTTTTAATCAGCATCATTAATCCATCGTAATCCACCATACATTATATGAGTACATGAAGTATACTTCATTTCAATGACAAAAGGGCGAGATTATGATATCCCCGCCCTTCCTTATTAAATACCCTCATTTGCTCTATTTAAACGACCTTTAATCTGAATGCTTCTCCCTCACTTTTCATATCTATGATACCCTTTCTAAAAACCATAATAAGCAAGTAAGAAAACACTGCATACAAAGTACCCGATCAATATCAAATTGAAAACATAGGTTAAAAACCAAGATAAAAACTTAAATTGAGGAAATTACACCACTCAAATTATAATCTTTTCACGGCAATCTGTACTATTTATATCTTACGAAATTTCACATATTGTCGTGAAAGATCAACAAAAGGGAATGATATAATCTCCTCAACTAAAAACTTACTTATTTTACTAATATGCTAAAAAAAGGAGACATATGTCTCCTTTTACTCTGTTACTTGAATTTCAATATAAACCGGATCAATGCTCAGCTCTTTGAAGCGATCTTCATTGGCAACATTTACTTTTAACCGGTATAGACCAGCTTTATCAACTATTCCAAAGTTGATGGAAAGATGAATATCGTCTTTTGATAAGTTATTGATAATTGATTCTAAATCTTTCACCTTAATATTTATCGTTCCTGTATTCTCATTGAGATTTGTTCGCAGTGTATCCGATAGATTGACAATCGGAATGTCCTTAACGTTAAAATTAAACTCTTTTGTGATAATCGGTTCAATCAGCACTTCAATCTGTACCATATTATTTTCGACATTGGACTTAACGCCTGGCGGCAAGTCGATACTCTTTTCGACAATGAATGACGAAGCTTCTTCACCTTTGAGATTAATCGGCTCAGCGAACACTTCCGATAATGATGATACAACAGCTTCATTCCCGCTAACCATCGTGTAAACAGGCGATATCGTCGTAGATACGACCTCAAAGCCATCCATAGGCGCTCCATTGATAACAGGTTGCACTGGAATCATTTTTTCCATTCCTACATTGATCGTAACACTGCTATAGCTTTCATCCAGTGTTACACCAGTGACCATTTCACCATCATTATCATATGGGACTAGACTGATTTCCTTTGTTGTATCAGAATCGATATTTGAAACATTTAACGTCCCTCCGAGATACGCAACTTGGTTTACAACACTTTCAGGCCCATTAACTTTGACTTCTTCAGGACTTATCGTCATGCCACTTTGATAGAACCCATCCTGATAATTTCCCGAAATTGTAACACGCACTGGTTTTGGTATTGAAACAATTTGATCAATACTCAGCACAATTTCATTTGGAATAAGGGTTTTGATGGCGACAGCCTCAGAATTAATTGTTTTATTGATCTGAAGTATATTTGATCCTTTTTTCACATTACGCATATCTGCCCATAAATAGATAGAAGATTTGCTGGTATTTAAAACATTATTACGTCGTCCGGTAATTTCAACATTGACAAAATAATCATGCTGATCCATAATAATCAAATCGTTCTGATCAAGCTCTTGCTGATTAATAAGCTGCACTGGTACACTTTCAATTACTTTTGTAATTTCCGGATCTACTTGGTCCATAACAAATACCCAGAACAGTATCGCAAGTACCAATGAAAAAATTTTGGTTCCTGTATTATGATTTAAATTGATGCTGAAAAATGCTTTCGGTAAGTTTTTGATGCCAGTTATGATCTTTTTTAGCCGTTCTAATAGTTTATTTTCCTTTGGCATTGCGCTTACCTCCCTGCTTTTCTTCTTTTTCTACGACAAGCGCATTACTCATAAGTTCTTTTAGCGTTGTCGTATCCAGAAAGCGTTGAAGTTTGCCTTCTAAGGCCATTGATATCGCACCCGTTTCTTCAGAGACAATAACAATAAGCGCATCTGAGCTCTCGGTCATACCCATCCCTGCACGATGGCGTGTCCCAAGCTCTTTTGAAATATATTTGTTTGATGATAATGGCAGCAAGCAACCGGCGGCCATAAGGCGTTCATTTTTTATAACGACTGCACCGTCGTGAAGCGGTGATTTCGGATAAAAAATATTCATTAGCAGATCTGCGGAGATCTGCGCATCAATGATGGTGCCTGTTTCAGCTATATCATTGATCCCCGTAGTGCGCTCAATAACAATAAGTGCACCAATTTTCTTTCTGGACATAACGCCCGCTGCGTCTACGATTTCATTAACCATTCGCTCCAGTGAGTTCTGAACGCTCTTCCGAGCAGGCATCAGGAACAGTTGACTTCGACCTAAGTGTTCCAACGCCTTTCTTAGTTCCGGCTGAAATATGATGACCAAAGCAATCAACCCAATCGTAAATGTGCTTTGAAGTACATAATTAACCGCATAGAGTTTTGCCCATTCACTCAATTTGGAGATAATGAGAATAATTAGAAATCCCTTGACGAGCTGTTCTGCTCTCGTTTCACGAATAAGTCCCAATAATTTGTAAAATACAAATGCAATAATTGCGATGTCGACAATATAGTTAATTTTTATTTCATATAAAAAATTAAAGGTCGACGTTGATAAGGATTGTAATAATTCCATTTAGCACTCCTGAATATGATAAATTACTCTGTTCTCAGTATACTATTATTTGGAATTGCTGAGTATAGTCCTTTTCTAATCTTAATATATTTGTAATTCTTTTCTATCGCTATCGGGCAATATACTCATTATTTAACATATTTTGATTGTTGAGAACGGCTTTGTTCAAAAATACTGCGATAAATTTCAATAATATATGTTGAATATTCTGATTCAGCCAGCGTTTCTGCAATGCGCTCTATTATCTCAGCTTCGCGTTCTGGTTGCAGGACTACCATGTTTTCACGCTGTTTAAAAGCGCCAACTTGCTCAGTCACTTTAAAACGCTTTTCAAGCAATTCTATAAGTGTTTCATCTAAATCATTTAACTCTTTCCTCAATTGATCCAGCATAACGTATCTCCAATCTTCTTTGATTTACTCAATTTATTATAGCGTTTTATGCTTAACGCTAAAAGATGCAAAAATAAATAAAGACCAACAACTAAGATAAGACTTAATCATTGATCTTTCTGATGGTGCCCAGAGGCGGAATCGAACCACCGACACGGGGATTTTCAGTCCCCTGCTCTACCGACTGAGCTATCTGGGCATGGTGGGCATAGATGGACTCGAACCATCGACCTCACGCTTATCAGGCGTGCGCTCTAACCAGCTGAGCTATACGCCCCAATATTGGGAAATAGTATTTTCATCTAAGTTGGCGGAGAGGGTGGGATTCGAACCCACGTGGGCTCGCACCCTAACGGTTTTCAAGACCGCCCCGTTATGACCGCTTCGGTACCTCTCCGAACTAAAATGAAATTGGCGCGTCCTTAGGGACTCGAACCCCAAACCCCCGCCTTAGAAGGGCGGTGCTCTATCCAGTTGAGCTAAGAACGCATAATGGAGCGGAAGACGGGATTTGAACCCGCGACCCTCGCCTTGGCAAGGCGATGCTCTACCACTGAGCCACTTCCGCAAATTTGGTGGAGGGAGAAGGATTCGAACCTTCGAAATCACTGATAACGGATTTACAGTCCGTCCCCTTTGGCCACTCGGGAACCCCTCCAGCTTTGGAGCCGGTGATGGGACTCGAACCCGCGACCTACTGATTACAAGTCAGTTGCTCTACCAATTGAGCTACACCGGCATATAATGTTTTTACTTTCAACCATAAAAATGGCGACCCAGAACGGACTCGAACCGTCGACCTCCAGCGTGACAGGCTGGCGTTCTAACCAACTGAACTACTGGGCCATAATGGTGGGGGTAACAGGGCTCGAACCTATGACCCTCTGCTTGTAAGGCAGATGCTCTCCCAGCTGAGCTATACCCCCACACAATGCGGTTTACGATACCACATAAAACGAATGGTGACCCCTAGGGGAATCGAACCCCTGTTACCGCCGTGAAAGGGCGGTGTCTTGACCGCTTGACCAAGGGGCCATGATATTCATGGCTATTGCATAATCATTAAATAATGGTTGCGGAGGCAGGATTCGAACCTGCGACCTTTGGGTTATGAGCCCAACGAGCTGCCACTGCTCCACTCCGCGATGCTGATAGCATTGACGTCGATAAGTCAGTCAACCCTATTAATAGTTAGGTAATTCTTGGTGCCGGAGACCGGAATCGAACCGGTACGATCGGTAAGGATCGCAGGATTTTAAGTCCTGTGCGTCTGCCAGTTCCGCCACTCCGGCAATTTTTGGCTCCAAGGGAGGGATTCGAACCCTCAGCCTATCGGTTAACAGCCGAGTGCTCCACCGTTGAGCTACCTTGGAACATTTTAACCGGCAACGTCCTACTCTCCCAGGCAGCTTCCCGCCA
>NZ_JAHBCL010000079.1 GCF_018390735.1 Fusibacter paucivorans | reverse complement strand
AGGGGCTGTCGGGAAATAGACAGCCCCTTAAAAATTTCCATAAATTACAAAAAGGAATTCTCCTACTTTATGTCGAATCTATAAATAGGAGGTTATCTTATGCAAAAAAAGAAAAAAGACGGTCCGCCAACCATCTTCAATCAAGTTACATCAAATGATGTAACCAACAAAACTTATCATTATTATACCGAATTTTTTGAAACAGGACAACAAGTTATTCACTTTAATCTCTATCAAATTGATCTGCCTAAGGAAGATCCCGTTTATACTTTAAAGAAAGTGATGGCAGAACTGGATTTTTCACCTCTCTTGGAAAGATATAGTCATTTAGGACGGAAAGGTTATAATCCCATCATGTTATTTGCAGTCTTAACTTATGCAGCACTAAGAGGCGTCAGATCGGTTGATAGAATTGTAGACCTTTGTACGAGAGATATCGCCTATATGTGGCTTGCTCAGGGAGAAAAACCTAAAAGAGATGTGTTTTATGATTTTATGAACCATAAACTGAGCGAACCAATCCTAATGGCGCTTCACTATCAGTTTATTAGAAAGCTCCAGCGAGAAGGGCTCGTAACCCTTGAAGCGTTGTATATTGATGGCACAAAAGTGGAAGCCAACGCAAACCGCTATACCTTTGTTTGGAGGGGCAGCATCAATTATCACCTCGCAAATCTCCTCGACAGTATCCAAGAGCTGTACACCCAGTACAACAGTTTTCTCATGATAAATGGTTATGATAAAAAATACAAAGTGCCAGCAATGGATATGTTCATCATAGAAGGGATAGAGAAAGTCAGAAAAGTCATCGAAAAGAACCGAACACGGAAAGTTAACAAGAAGAAGAAACTTTCCAACAATACCATCATTGAGATAGACAATATGTCACCGCTGGAGCTCTTGAAGATGCAGGTTCATCTAAAGACCATCGCAGAGGGTGAAAAAATCTATTTTACCTGCGGGAAAGGCAAACGAAAACCTGAAATTCAGAAGCTATACGAGCAGTTAGATGTGTTGGGAGAAAGGCTCATGAAATACAAGCAGTCATTCGAAATAATGGGTGATGAGAGAAACAGCTATTCCAAAACAGATCTAGAAGCAACTTTCATGCGTATGAAAGACGACCATATGAGAAATGGTCAATTAAAACCCGCTTACAATATACAGATCGCAGTGGAAAACTATTTTATCATTCATAGCTATATCAGTACTGACCGAACAGATTACAATCCTTTGATTCCCGTTCTTAAAAAACATAAAGAACATCTGGGATGCTATCCCAAAGAAGTGACAGCAGACAGCGGCTACTGCAGCGAAAAGAACCTGTGGTTTCTCGAAGAAAACAACATCGATAGCTACATCAAACTGCAAGAACATGAAGCCATGAAAACAAGAGCATATCAGAAAAATATTGGAAAATACCGAAACATGGTCAAAGAGGGGAACAGTTACCGTTGTGCAAACGGGCGATTACTCACTCATGATCATACTGAAAAGCGCAATACCAAAGGATTTGAGAGAATCTTTGAAGTCTATGCCTGTAAAAATTGTGATGGTTGTGAGTTGAAATCCGAATGTCTCTATCAATACGATGAAGAGCGTCATCAGCATAAAAACAAAACGATCAAGGTCAATGAACGCTGGGATGCTTTAAAAGCAAAATCAAACGAAAACATTCAAAGCGAAAAAGGGATACTCAACCGACTGATTAGGTCAATCCAAACCGAAGGCTTTTTTGGGGATATGAAGGCAAACGATGATTTTAGACAATTTAATCATCGTTCAGCTGAAAAAGCGCATAAGGAATTTACGCTTTATGCGTTTGGTAAGAATCTTGACAAATATCATAAATTCAAGATGGGAAAAATCAAAAGATACACAGGAAAATCGGAGAAAATTGCGTAGAGGCCAAAACTTGCTTTTATGATAATTGGACCTGTTTTTGCGCTGCGAAGAAATAGTATTATCCGATTAATGCAAAAATAAAACTGCTAGATTCAGGATCTTCGGAATCCCGATTTCTAGCAGTTTATTGTTTCGGAGATATCGGCTGTCAAAATTCACTATTTCCCGACAGCCCC
>NZ_JAHBCL010000078.1 GCF_018390735.1 Fusibacter paucivorans | reverse complement strand
ATTTCGTTGAGTTTTACGTCATAACGTGCTACAATAATCATGTTTTTGGGAGCATCACTATGACGATGAACAATCTTGCTGGAAGGTCAGTCGTCTAGTGATGCTTTTTCTATCACCTCAAGGGGCTGTCGGGAAATAGACAGCCTCTTTTAAATTTCCATAAATTACAAAAAGGAAATCTCCTACTTTATGTCGAATCTATAAGTAGGAGGATTTTTTATGCAAAAAAAGAAAAAAGATGGTCCGCCAACCATCTTCAATCAAGTTACACCGAACGATGTAACCAACAAAACTTATCACTATTATACCGATTTTTTTGAAACAGGACAACAAGTTATTCACTTTAATCTCTATCAAATTGATCTGCCTAAGGATGATCCCGTTTATACCTTAAAGAAAGTGATGGCAGAACTGGACTTTTCATCTCTATTGGAAAGATATAGTCACTTAGGACGGAAAGGTTATAATCCCATCATGTTATTTGCAGTCTTAACTTATGCAACACTAAGAGGCGTCAGATCGGTTGATAGAATTGTAGATCTTTGTACGAGAGATATCGCCTATATGTGGCTTGCCCAAGGAGAAAAACCTAAAAGAGATGTGTTTTATGATTTTATGAACCATAAACTGAGCGAACCAATCCTAATGGTACTTCACTATCAGTTTATTAGAAAGCTCCAGAAGGAAGGGCTTGTAAGCCTTGAAGCATTGTTTATCGATGGCACAAAAGTGGAAGCCAACGCAAACCGCTATACCTTTGTTTGGAGAGGTAGCATCAATTATCACCTCGCAAATCTCCTCGATAGCATTCAAGAGCTGTACACACAGTACAACAGTTTTCTCATGACAAATGGTTATGATAAAAGATACAAAGTGCCTGCAATGGATATGTTCATCATTGAAGGGATAGATAAAGTCAGAAAAGTCATTGAAAAGAACCGAACACGGAAAGTTAACAAGAAGAAGAAACTTTCCAACAATACCATCATTGAGATAGACAATATGTCCCCGCTGGAGCTCTTGAAAATGCAGGTTCATCTAAAGACCATCGCAGAGGGTGAAAAAATCTATTTTACCTACGGGAAAGGCAAACGAAAACCTGAAATTCAGAAACTTTACGAGCAGTTAGATGTGTTGGGAGAAAGGCTCATGAAATACAAGCAGTCATATGAAATAATGGGAGATGAGCGAAACAGCTATTCCAAAACAGATCTAGAAGCAACTTTTATGCGTATGAAAGACGACCATATGAGAAACGGTCAATTAAAACCCGCTTACAATATACAGATCGCAGTGGAAAACTATTTTATCATTCATAGCTATATTAGTGCTGATCGAACAGATTACAATTCTTTGATTCCCGTTCTTAAAAAACATAAAGAACATCTTGGATGCTATCCCAAAGAAGTGACAGCAGACAGCGGCTACTGCAGCGAAAAGAACCTGCTATTTCTCGAAGAAAACAACATCGACAGCTACATCAAACTGCAAGAACATGAAGTCATGAAGACAAGGGCATATCAGAAAAATATTGGAAAATATCGAAACATGGTTAAAGAGGGGAACAGTTACCGTTGTGCAAACGGACGATTACTCACTTATGATCACACTGAAAAGCGCAATACCAAGGGATTCGAGAGAATTTTTGAAGTCTATGCCTGCAAAAATTGTGATGGCTGTGAGTTGAAATCCGAATGTCTCTATCAATACGATGAAGATCGCCATCAGCATAAAAACAAAGCGATCAAGGTCAATGAACGCTGGGATGATTTAAAAGCAAAATCAAACGAAAACATTCAAAGCGAAAAAGGGATACTCAACCGACTGATTAGGTCAATCCAAACGGAAGGCTTTTTTGGCGATATGAAGGCAAACGATGATTTTAGACAATTCAATCATCGCTCAGCTGAAAAAGCGCATAAGGAATTTATGCTCTATGTGTTTGGTAAGAATCTTGATAAATATCATAAATTCAAGTTGGGAAAAATCAAACGCTTCACAGGAAAATCGGAGAAAATTGCGTAAAGGCCAAAACTCACTTTAGTGATAATTGGACCTGTTTTTGTGCTGTGAAGAAATAGTGTTATCCGATCAAAGTGAAAATAAAACTGCTAGATTTAGGATCTTCGGAAACCCTATTTCTAGCAGTTTATGGTTTTGTGATTATTTCGCTGTCAGGGCAGCATCAATCCGCATTTGAGCATCACCGTTTCACCGATGAGCATCGTCTACGAGTTATAAGTCCGTTCGCGAAATAGCATCACAAATACGTACAATAGC
>NZ_JAHBCL010000077.1 GCF_018390735.1 Fusibacter paucivorans | reverse complement strand
AAGTTCTGATAATATAATTTTATCATTTTTTGACCTGATATTTACAGGTTTGTTTAGCATGCCCTAAATTCAGCCGGAATACTATTTTTGATCAGATACTTGACAAGAATTAGCTGGTTTAGACGAAGCTTTTAAATCTTTTTATGTGCGTTGACTTAATCATGATGCTCAATAATTTGTTTTAATATGTTTCCATATTCATTCAAATTGTATATAACAGAACCCAATTTTACTACTTTGCCCTCTTTCATTTGAGCCTTTGTGGATCCGGAATAATCAAATAATCCTATTGAATATAGATGACTTATTACACTAGAATCATATTTTTCACCATCATTGGAAAATCGTACATCATTGATACTCTTCAACGTTTTTAAAAACTTATAATATGATTTAGAAACTATGCTACTTAAATATAAAAATTCATCCTTATCTAATTCACCTGCAACATAATAATTGAACAATATTGCAATTAGTTTGATTTTTTCGTCATCATCTGTTGAGTCAATTATATAAACCAATTTTTTCGAAATCTTATAGCACTCATCAACATCAGAGAATTTTTCTCTCCACTTTATATTTTCATCAACATTATCTATGAATTCTCTTATCTTTTCTAGGAATATTCTATCTTGAATACTTTTTCCTGTCTTAATGGCACTGAATGCCGGACCAACTATTGGTAAGTCTTTTAAAATTCCTTCATCTAAAAAGTAATCCAGTGTATATTCTCCATAACTTTCAATTATAGATAATGTGTCGTTATTCATCAATGCTCCTCCATATGTACTTGATTTAAAAGTTTTGTCTAACGTTCCCGCGATTCCCGATGTTCCTTCCTTTTAACGCCTCAGCGGAAAAAGTGGCGCGGTGCTTGCCTCGCAAGTGCCGTGACATCGGAAGGAATGTTGGGAATCGGCGTGTTATGTGATGCTAGCAATCTTCCTCACGGATATACAATTGATTTTTCGTACAATCTATTGTACAATTATTGTATGGAGGTGATAGCATGATCGCTGTACCAAGTTCACAAGTACGAAGCCATTTTAAAGAAATCTGCGATAAAGTTGTCAACGACGTTGAATCTGTTATCATTACTAGAACACGTGGTGAAAATGTCGTCCTTATGTCCGAAGATGAATACAACAATATGATGGAAAATTTCCGCATTTTCAGTAATCCAGATATTTATAATAAAATCAAGTCAGGTATTGATCAAATTGAAAACAGCAAATTTTCTAAAAGAGATTTGCTAGATGAATAAATTCTTCTCTGACGACGGATGGAACGATTATTTATATTGGCAGAAAAATGACAAGGCTAAAATTAAAAGGATCAACGACTTAATAAAAAGTATTGAACGCGATGGTTATTCTACTGGCATTGGTAAACCTGAACCGCTTCGTCACAATCTTAGTGGTTATTGGAGTAGAAGAATTAATGATGAACATCGACTCATTTACAAAGTTGACGATAATAATATTTATATTGCTTCGTGTAAAGACCATTATTAATGTGGTCTTTCTTTTATTTGCATTTTAAGATTGCTCGTTTCACATAACGTTCCCGCGATTCCCGATGTTTCTGAGCTCCGCTTTCACACTGCAATTTCTACTTCAATTTCTTCTTTATCTATCTTAACGGTACCAACTTCATAAAATCTACGGAGATTGGCAGCATAGTTGCCTCTCACATGAAAGAGCATTCTTTCATTCCATACACCGCCTTCATTATCGCCACCGCAACTGTGATGCCAAAGGAAATGTTGGGAATCGGCGTGTTAACGGATGTTGCCTTTTCCGGTTTTAATATCAGTCAGAACGAATCCATGTTGAACCTAACCCTTTTTAGACGCCACTTAGCGATTGTCACTGCGCTTCTAATTGTGAGCTGAGTGGCGGCAACACCCTAGACTCTTAACCTAAACTTCTGGCATTGCACAACTTAACCAATTCTGATCGTGAATCTGTCAATGACTCCATTGTATAAATAGTTAAGATAACAATGACGCTTTTTTGCTGCTGCCATCTTATACAAAATAAATTTCTCTATTTTATTACATCGTAAATATAATTCTTCCACAATTTCCGTTAACGTTCCCGCGATTCCCGATGTTCCTTCCTTTTAACGCCTCAGCGGAAAAAGTGGCGCGGTGCTTGCCTCGCAAGCAGTGTGACATCGGAAGGAATGTTGGGAATCGGCGTGTTAGGTGAAGTTATCATCAATTCTATGTATGTGTTTATTTCATTATTTTATTTTCTATATTCTTAACAATATTATCTGGAATATGGTCAGCGATAATATATGTTCCAGCATAACCAATTAA
>NZ_JAHBCL010000076.1 GCF_018390735.1 Fusibacter paucivorans | reverse complement strand
TGATTATTTCGCTGTCAGGGCAGCATCAATCCGCATTTGAGCATCACCGTTTCACCGATGAGCATCGTCTACGAGTTATAAGTCCGTTCGCGAAATAGCATCACAAATACGTACAATAGCATCACTTCTTATAGAATTGAATATGAGAAAAATTCTCACATTTTCTATAGGAAGGAGCCAAAATAATGGCAAACAAAATCAAGGTAAAACTCATTTTAGAACTGCGAGCATTGAAAATATCACAGCGTGAGATCGCGCGAACACGGCAAATGTCACAACATTCCGTGGGTGATGTTTGTAAACTCGCAAAAGAATTAGGCGTCAGTTATGACGACGTTGTGGACAAAACAGATGAAGATGTATATCAGATGTTTTATCCTGATAAATATGCTGCTGAGGCTATGTTCAGCGCTGTGGACTATAAATACGTTCATACTGAGCTAAAGAAAACAGGCGTAACACTCAAACTCCTATGGCAGGAATATAAAGACTCATGTAAAACTTCGAACCAGCTATCTGTTGGTTACACAAAATTCTGCAAAGATTACGCTGATTATGTAACCGCAAATAACCTTACTAACCACTTGAAACACAAACCAGGAATGGTATGCGAAGTCGATTGGAGTGGTCCGACGATGACGATTGTTGAACCCGTAACAGGCGAAATAATAAAAGTATACCTGTTTGTAGCGACACTTCCATATAGCCAGTATTCGTATGTTGAGCCTTGTTTAGACATGAAACAAGACACTTGGCTGAAATGCAATGTAAATATGTTTGAGTTCTTTGGTGGATCAACCGTCAGAATCACGTGTGACAACCTGAAAACCGGAGTCATCAGCCATCCTCATCAAGGCGAAATCATACTCAATGAGAGATATGAAGATTTAGGAAACCACTATCTTACTGCAATAATACCTGCGGGAGTCAAAAAACCTAAGCAAAAGGCATCTGTTGAAGGATCTGTCGGTAAGATTGCGACAGCAATCATTGCTAAACTAAGAAACATAGAGTTTCATGCGCTACCAGAACTTAAAATTGCAGTGGCTCAAAAACTCAAAGATTTCAATGATGCTCCTTTTCAAAAGCGTGAAGGCAGTAGAACAGATGTATTCAGCAAAGTTGAAAAAAGTCATTTGCGTCCATTGCCATCAACTCCATACGAAATAGCACAGTGGGTTTATGGTCATATAGTGAATCAAGATTGCCATGTTGCATACAAAACAAATCGATATTCTGTACCATACAAGTATGTAGGCAAAAAGGTTGATCTGAAAATTACTGATACATTGATAGAAGTTTTCTTTAAGAGCGAGCGTCTTTGTTCGCACAAAAGGCTACCGGACTATGTCAAATACAAATGGTCAACCAACGAAGAGCATATGCCAGACACGTTTAGTCAATCCAACTGGGATGATACGCGCATCTTGAAGTGGGCATTTTCAATCGGACCGTGCACTGGTGAAGTCGTTAATCGAATTTTTGCAAGTGTACGAATCAAAGAACAGGGCTACAACTCATCTCTATCTGTCCTAAAACTGAGTAAAACATATGGAGAAAAGCGTCTTGAAACTGCATGCGAAATGTCACTTGAACGCGTTCGTTCTCCTCGATACAGAAATCTTAAGGCAATATTGTCGTCAAACCAAGATCAATCATTTGAATCAAAGAAATCTAAGGAACAGTTTGCAGAAAGAAGTGAAACTGTTCAAGGTTACGTCCGCGGATCTCTGTTTTACGGCGGAGGTGACAAATAATGATGCTCAATGAAGAAACCAGAAGAAAACTGCGGGAACTGAATCTTGATGAAATGATTGAAGCTATTGATCAGCAGTCTCAAGATATCAACTGCGCCGTGATGTCATTTGAAGATCGAATGAAGCTTGCAGTGGATTTCGTTTATCAGAAAAAATACAATGGCAAAGTTCAGAGGTTGATAAAACTAGCTAAGTTTCGCATTGGAAATGCTTCGTTTCATGATATTCACTACATCGACCGAGGTCTAGATAAAGAAAAACTCATCGGATTGTCAACAGCACAGTTCATCGATACAAGTTCAAGCATCGTATTTCATGGCTTTGCAGGCTCTGGTAAAAGTTTTCTAGCTTGTGCACTTGGGCGTCAAGCATGCAAGCAAGGAATACGGACAAGATACATTAGGATTCCTGATCTTCTACTGCTACGCGATGAAGCTACATTGTCACCACAGGGCATCTCGAAGCTTCTGAAGAAATTTTCAGCTTACAAGCTTTTGATATTGGATGAGTGGTTATTAGATGATTTATCTGATGAAGAGCAGCATTTTCTTTTCGAACTCATTGAACGCAGACATGACTCAAGTTCGACAATCTTTTGCACTCAGTTCAAGAAAGAAGATTGGCATGTCCGCTTAGGCGGTGGAGTTCATGCAGAAGCAATGATGGACAGAATTGTTCACAATGCTTTTTGGATTTATTCAGGGAATCTGAATATGCGTCAATTCTACTCAAATCAAAAATAAAGTCCTTAAACTACTGCGTACTGCCTTTTGGCAGTGCGCAACTTAATTCAAGTGATGCTCTAACAAAAAATCGTTGATGCTCTAATTGCGAATTAGTGATGCTCAAATGAGCAACTTGGTGATGCTTCTATCGTGAAATATTCA
>NZ_JAHBCL010000075.1 GCF_018390735.1 Fusibacter paucivorans | reverse complement strand
ACATTCGCATTGCGGTATGATATCACCCTACGATTATGAACTTGAATTTGTCAGTTAGTAATCATAAAAGTTGTTTAAAGATTCTACGTTTAAGTTGTCCTTTTTCTTGACAGAAGACCAATTGATACTACTTGTAGTATGGTTTATGATAAGTACTTTATATCAAGTTAGACCTTTGAGTTACATTTGGAAATACTTTGATGATGTTTGGGCGTATAGAATACAATCTGGTTTGCGAACGGGAGTAATTACTTTAATTATAATATATTATGATCGACATTATGAACGGAAGCATGATAATAAGAACAGTAACTAAAAAAGATTAGAGTATCAGTGTTTCCATAAAGTTGAAGCAGAAAACCTATTTACGAAAGAAAAGAGGATCCGTGATGCTATTCTGGATTTTTATGATTTCAATGCTTATGATGGTCCCTATAACGATGTTGGTTTTTGGAAAAATATTTATGAAGAGACCACCAAAAAAAATAAATGCTTTCTATGGTTATCGTTCAAGTAGATCTATGAAGAATCAAGAAACTTGGATATACGCACATAATTATTGCGGGCTCTTGTGGACTAAGCTAGGATGGATAGTGTTAATTGGTACCATTAGTCCTATGATAATCATTATTGGAAAGAGCAATGAAATTATAGGCAAGGTAGGCGGACTTATAGTGATAATACAATTATTCATTCTTACAGGTTCAATATTTCCAGTTGAAAAAGCATTGAAAAGAAATTTTGATAAAGATGGCAGAAGAATAGATGAATAATTATTTGAATATAATTAAAAGGATATATAATGGATAAAAGATTAAATTAACTTAGACTGGACAATAAATTTCCTTTTACGGAAAGAATGTATATTACAGATGGTTATATAGAAATAGAAAATTTGTTCAATTTAATATCTGACATATATACCTATATATTTCCACTTTTACTGTAATAAAAAATTATATCTTAACCATGATTGGTATGAACATGATGGCTATGCCCCCATTTAACACTGATAAGAATAACTTAATTGTAGCATACATGCATTAAAATAGGATTATTGAAGCAGACAAGAATCATAAATTTCATCACATAATACAGTAACGGTCAGCGGGGGAACGATATATGAGATTATACACTCGGAAATTCTCTAAGGTTCGTAATTTAGAAATATGTTAAAATGGATCTATATCAATATGTCCTTAAGGAGCATTAAAAATGTATTCAAAAAATAGAGAAGTATTGTTAACATTATTACATGATGCAGATGAATACGCAACATTTAAAAAAAT
Source organism: Fusibacter paucivorans (assembly GCF_018390735.1). GTDB lineage: Bacteria > Bacillota > Clostridia > Peptostreptococcales > Acidaminobacteraceae > Fusibacter > Fusibacter paucivorans. The sequence goes on along the minus strand of NZ_JAHBCL010000075.1, from coordinate 1,480 downwards.
TGATTGTCCACCAATATACTTATTAGGCGGATCAGGCTGTATATTGGGTGACTACTTAGATAGAGCAACATTGGATATAGATTTTATTGATATAAACTATAGCTCAACAGTAGGGAAGGTCTTTAGATTATTTGATAGATTTGATATGCTTGATACTTATGTTACGCCTATTGCAGATGGATATGAACAAAGAGCTAAATTATTAGAAGGATTTACAACATTAAGATATTATGTTTTATCTGCCGAGGATATTATTGTAAGCAAATTGGGACGCTACTCGGTGAAAGACCAAGACGATATAAATCACCTTATTGAAAAATCAGATATAGAAATAATTTCATCATTAATTGCAAATGTAATAAGTAGAAAAGATTTTAGTGAACGCGTTAAGCAAGCATTTGTAATGAATAGCCGCTTATTTAGGGAGAAATACAATGTATAATCAATTTACAAAATCACTTGATAATTTTATCGCACTAAATGCAGCCAAAGACGAATATCGATATAAATTAGTTAAGTCAATTGAACCTCTAAAAAGTATTGAAACTTTCTTAGCATTAAAGCAGTTAAATGCATTAGAGTATGAAAAACTTCAAAAATTAATATGGGAAATAGGTGAAAACATAAACGAATACCCATCATTTAAAGTTTTTTCGTGGGAGCTTTGGGGTTACGGTTTTGACGGACAAAATAATAACGTGGCAATAGACGACCTTGATGAAAAATTAAAGTTAATAGACTTACTACTGAGCACTCAGTACTGGCATTAATTTAGGAATTCCGAGAATTACTTCATATAAACCAGCTAATACTTGTCAGATGAATCCTAAGGTGTGATTAAATGATAAAGACAATATTGAAAAAAACAGTTCGAGAAATAAGCAAAATACTGCTCTTAATTGTATTATGGTTTTTTATAAGTATCCTTTCTCAAACTCGACCACTGAGTTATTTTTGGGATTTATTAAACGAAATCGGTGGGAATAAACTACAAGTATTTTTTCATACATTCACAATGATTGCGGTTTCACAAATTATCATCCGCAAAGTCGAAAAGAATAATATTTAACGACGGTATCACCCTTTTCCTTTTTTGAGAAAAGGGTTATTTACAGTATGGGAGTGATCAAATGGGAAAAGTATTCCAGCTCTGTGGGGCAAGTATCATTTTATATAGAAACAATGAAGTATTATTACAAAAAAGAACGGATAATCAATGCTGGGGGTATCACGGGGGTGCGATCGAAGTAGGCGAGATCGTAGAGGATGCCGCTAAACGAGAATTGTTTGAAGAAACCGGATTAACGGCTAATCGCATAGAATTATATGGTGTTTTTTCAGGACCTGATCAATATCACGTGTATTTGGCAATAATAAAATACATGAAATGGCAATTAAAAATACAATTGCCAGATAACGACTTTACTTGGTTAATGCATACCGCTTTCTGTAGCTCTCTTTGTTGAAGAGAAGCAAGTGA
>NZ_JAHBCL010000074.1 GCF_018390735.1 Fusibacter paucivorans | reverse complement strand
GCATTGTCAATGCAAAGATCATGAACGGCATTGGCAATCAACAGCTTGATCCGAAAGGAAATTACACCTATGCGCAAGCAGCGGCAACCATAGAGAATATGTTAAAGAGCATTGGGCTCATTAATCAATAATTCGGTACCAATGTCATTAGAAACAGCAGGTCTTTAAAAGCCTGCTGTTTTTTGTTTTATTTATATAAATAGCAATGAATTTTTGCAGAAAAAATAACGCTAAATTTGAGCTTGAAAAAACTTGTTGAAAAACAAGTTTATTTTTTGTAAAATTTAAAAATTAGTAATAATTTTCGAATAAAAAAAGGTATAATAGTATTTGTTGTCATAAGGAAATGGTCCTGATCAATCACTGCTTTATGAGTAGCAGAAACAAAATGAGCATTAAGGGTTTCTTAGTGGACTTCGGGAAAGGCCAACTGGGAGATCCTAAATAAATATAATAGATGATTAGCATAAAGAATGGAGGCAGAAATGAGATTTAAAAAATACTTTGCAGTTCTAATTGGTGTAATGATATTAGTGGGCTTGGGATCCTACAATACATATGCAGCAGTTAATACGCCCTTTGAAGGAAATTTGCTAGAAGGGAATACTTTTATACGACCGATGACACCTGCAGATGAGAGGGAAGACGGTTCTAGTTTTACTGATGTTTACGATGCTTCTCAGGTAAAAGCGGGAACAGATGCCTATCTTAGAAATTTTTACGCCGTAAAAATTGTACCAAGTAAGAGTGGCAATTACACATTTAAGGTTGATGATGCACCATATGATACATTTCTCATTCTGTATAAAGACAAATTTGACCCAGCAAAGCCATTGGAAAATTTTATGATATGTAATGATGATACTAGTGAAAATACATTATCAATGTTACCGAATATATCTTTAACGGCGAATACCACCTATTATATTGTCATGACAAGTTTCAATACATCAACGACTGGGGCGGTAGATTTTAGCGCAAGCGGCTCGGGGAGTGTAGCACACAATGAGGCTGCTTATTATATGGTCACATTTGAGGATTATGATGGGGCAATATTAAAGTCACAAAGTGTGGAACGTGGCTTATCGGCATCGGCGCCATCAGAACCGACGCGTACGGGCTATACCTTTGACAAATGGAGCGAAGGCTTTACAAATGTAACATCGGATTTGACAATAACAGCGCAGTATAAAGTTAACAGCTATAAAGTAACCTTTGTCGATTATAACGACACAATCATTAAAGAGCAAACCGTTGAATACGGATCTGCTGCCACCGCACCGGAAGCGCCAACGAGAGATGGCTATGCCTTTGCGGGTTGGAATAATGCTTACAACAACATCACATCAGCGATGACTGTAAAGGCGACTTATGTTCAAGCACATACGGTTACGTTTAAAGACTATGATGGCTCAACAATAAGCACTGATACTGTTAAAAATGGGGAAGATGCTACAGCCCCATCAGAGCCGACGCGTACTGGCTATACTTTTGACAAATGGAGCGCAGGCTTCACAAATGTAACATCGGATTTGACAATAATAGCACAGTATAAGATTAACAGCTATAAAGTAACCTTTGTCGATTATAATGACACAATCATTAATGAGCAAAATGTTGACTATGGCTCTGCTGCCACCGCACCGGAAGCGCCAACGAGAGATGGCTATGTCTTTACGGGTTGGAATACGGCTTACAATAACATCACATCAGCACTGACTGTAAAGGCGACTTATGCTAAGTTGTATACTGTTACATTTGTTGACCCAGATAATAAGACCATAAGCACAGTAACCGTCAAGGAAGGTAATGCTGCAACCGCGCCAACGCCGCCGACGCGAACCGGCTATACTTTTGACAAATGGAGCGCAAGCTTCACAAATGTTGCAGCGGATTTGACAATAACAGCACTGTATAAAATTAACAGTTATAAAGTATCTTTTGTCGATTATAATGGCACGACCATAGATGAGCAAACCGTTGATTATGGTTCCGCCGCTACCGCGCCATCAGATCCGACACGTACGGGTTATACCTTCACAGGCTGGGATGTGGCATACAATAATATCACATCGGCGTTAACCGTAACCGCGCAGTATAACATCAACAGTTATGATGTTGTCTTTAAGGACTATGAAGGAACGGAGTTGAAAACAGAATCCGTCGACTACGGTTCCGCAGCAACGGCACCATCAGAGCCGACACGTACGGGCTATACCTTCACCGGCTGGGATGTGGCATATAATAACATTACATCGGCGCTGACCGTAACAGCGCAGTACAGCATCAACAGTTATAACGTCGTCTTCAAAGATTACGATGGCACAGAACTAAAAACAGAATCCGTCAACTACGGTTCTGCTGCAACCGCGCCATCAGAGCCGACACGTACGGGTTATACCTTCACTGGTTGGGATGTGGCATACAACAACATTACATCAGCGTTAACCGTAACCGCGCAGTATAACATCAACAGTTATGATGTCGTCTTTAAAGACTATGAAGGAACGGAACTAAAAACAGAATCCGTCAACTACGGTTCTGCTGCAACCGCGCCATCAGAGCCGACACGTACGGGTTATACCTTCACCGGTTGGGATGTGGCATACAACAACATTACATCAGCGTTAACCGTAACGGCGCAGTACAGCATCAACAGTTATAACGTCGTCTTCAAAGATCACGATGGCACAGAATTGAAAACAGAATCCGTCAACTACGGCTCCGCCGCAACGGCACCAGCAGATCCAACATGGACGGGTCATACCTTTACCGGTT
>NZ_JAHBCL010000073.1 GCF_018390735.1 Fusibacter paucivorans | reverse complement strand
CTTTTGAAAATTGCTTTTGATTTTTTGTTCCCATGAGCCTTCTCCTTTTGAATTGGGTTTATTATATCTTGTATTCTAAAAAGACTCAACTTTACTTGTCCTATTTTTATACTATCATCAATAAGGCTGAAACCCTATAACCAAAAGGTATGAGCGAGGATGCATAACTTTTTGTATTGTGCATCAAATGGACAAATGCTCCGGAGTAAAGATGGGATCTAAGGCAATATGAATTGGCCGTGGTGTAGAACTGGGTAAGACCGTCTGCTCCCTCATACAGGGTAGGTTTCCCGCAAGGGAAATACAAAGTAAGCGGTTATAGGAGACTAGAGAAAGCGAATGCCTATATGTAATGTATGGGATAGGGGTTCAAAATTTGCTCCAATGCGAAAGCGTGCAGACTTCTAGTGGGTCGTTTGAAGTGTGAATGGAAGGAAACTTTATGAATGCTGGAAAGCCAATGAGCACAAAAAAGCAGGCGTCAGCAAACTACGCCTTCAGATGGGATACGGTCGACTGGTCCCTGATTGAAGAAAAAGTGAGTAAACTTCAGTCCAGAATCGCTAAAGCAGCTCAAAGAGGCAAAAGGTATCTCGTGAAGAAACTCCAATACTTGTTAAGTAAATCATACTACGGAAGACTACTTGCTGTAAAGAGGGTTATTAGTAATAAAGGTAATACAACAGCAGGCGTTGATGGTGAAATATGGTTAACCTCATCATCACGTTATAGAGCAGTACTGCGCCTGGGGAACAAATCGTATCGTGCGCAGCCATTAAAAAGAGTATATATCAAGAAGAAAAATGGTAAAGATCGGCCACTTGGCATACCGACGATGTATGACAGAGCAATGCAGGCACTTCACATGCTGACCTTAGACCCAGTAGCAGAAGTAGTCTTAGACAACAACAGCTTTGGATTTAGGAAGTATAGAAGTACCCAAGATGCGTGCGAATATCTATTCAAGTGTCTATCAACGAAGCAATCAGCAAAGTGGGTTCTAGAAGGTGATATAAAAGGCTGTTTTGATAACATCAATCATGAATGGCTAATGAAGCACATCCCCATGAATAAGAAAAGGCTAGCACAATTTCTGAAGAGTGGCTACATGCATAACAATCGTCTCTATCAAAACGGGTCAGGCACACCACAGGGCGGAATTATATCCCCAACACTGGCAAACCTAACACTCAATGGCATGGCGCAACATCTGCGAGAAATTTACTGGCGAGACACTAAGGGGCGTATACACCGAAAATTCAACAAGAACCAACTCAATTTCACAATTTATGCTGATGACTTTATCATTACAGCAAACAATAAACGAGTATTGGAAGAAGTAAAGACGATTATAACAGCGTTTTTTCATGAACGTGGCCTTGAACTCTCACAGGAAAAAACAGTTATCACAAACATTGGCCAAGGCTTCAACTTCCTAGGCTGGCAATTCAGAAAATATTGTGGCAAACTCATCATAAAGCCAACAAACGACAGCTTCAAAAGGATCAAAGACAAAGTTCGTGAAATCGTGAAAGCGTGCATGGGCTTGTCGCAAGATGTATTGATAAAACGATTGAACCCCGTCATAAGAGGATGGTGTAACTATCATAGCAAGGTCTGCTCAAAAGAGATATTTCAAAAGCTTGATAGCTATATCTACTGTCAACTATGGCGGTGGGCAAAACGTCGTCACAGCAACAAGTCCAAAAGCTGGATAAAAAGCCGATATTTTCATATGATCAGTACAAGGGATTGGATCTTTAAAACGGATCACTCAAAGCTATATTTTGCCAGTTCGACGCCTATAAAGCGACATGTACTTATCAAAATGTCGGCAAATCCGTACTTGGTTCAATACAATGATTACTATGCCAAAAGAGTAACTTGCAGACCTTCTAGTTAGGTCTGTTACAAACGGCTTGAGTCGTATGAAGCGAAAGTTTCACGTACGGTTCTCAGGGGAGAACGGAGGAGTAATCCTCCTGACTTACCCGACTAAAATTTTAAAGGAGAATCTATGTTTAATGAAATCATGCAATTTATTGAAAAATTAACCGTTAAGAGAGCTGGAATTATTTTGGGATTCCTAATTGTACTAATGATTTCATATCCACTATTAGATTACAATTTTCTATATTATAAAAGAGTAAATAATAGAATTGATGTATTGAAGAATATTCAAGAACTTGATACTAATTTATTAATGAGCAATGAAATATTAAGTGATGAATATGAGTCAATTCTTGAAGAAATTGGTGGCAGGGATGAGAAATATTCGTTATCTCCAGATAATATATTTATAGATGAAACAACAAATAATATAAAAATCTATAAATTTATTTCAGGGGGATTTTGGTGTTTCCTTTTCGCAATTTTATCACCATTTATATATAAGTCATTTCTGAAAACAATCCAAGGCATATTGGTTCTAGCAGCACTTGGAGGTTTGTTAGGGGGAATTGGGTTAATCATACCAACATTCAGAATGACACTTATTAATTATTTTGGTTTACCAATACTTCAATTAATTATATTAATAGCGCTTGCTATTAAATTTGGTAATAAAAAAGAGCCATCAAACTGATGGCTTTTGAGGTTTTGCTGAGTCGCAATAATCTTCAAGTTCATTTAGATTAAAAGATTACTGATTCTAGTATTATTGATATAATAACGTGCGCCTCCTAGAACTCCTTATAGTACAAAAACAGGACGACAGGCATAATATAAAACGTTCATCAATAGAATCACCTCACCTTATATTACCATAAATCAACAACAATTAAAATTTTACTTCGCCTAAACCAGCTAATTCTTGTCAAGTATCTGATCAAAAATAGTATTCCGGCTGAATTTAGGGCATGCTAAACAAACCTGTAAATATCAGGTCAAAAAATGATAAAATTATATTATCAGAACT
>NZ_JAHBCL010000072.1 GCF_018390735.1 Fusibacter paucivorans | reverse complement strand
CCGCACACTCAAAATTGCATATAGTTAGAAACCTTCCTTCAGAGTTTTGGTCAAGTCCTCGATCTATTAGTACCTGTCAGCTACATACATTACTGCACTTACACCTCAGGCCTATTACCATATTTTCTTCATGGGATCTTACTCCATTTCTGGATGGGAAATCTCATCTTGAGGGGGGCTTCGCGCTTAGATGCCTTCAGCGCTTATCCCTTCCAAACGTAGCTACTCAGCAGTGCTCTTGGCAGAACAACTGATACACCAGTGGTTTGTCCATCCCGGTCCTCTCGTACTAAGGACAGCTCCTCGCAAATTTCCTACGCCCACAGCAGATAGGGACCGAACTGTCTCACGACGTTCTGAACCCAGCTCGCGTGCCTCTTTAATGGGCGAACAGCCCAACCCTTGGGACCTACTTCAGCCCCAGGATGAGACGAGCCGACATCGAGGTGCCAAACCTCCCCGTCGATGTGGACTCTTGGGGGAGATAAGCCTGTTATCCCCGGGGTAGCTTTTATCCGTTGAGCGATGGCCCTTCCATGCGGTGCCACCGGATCACTAAGCTCGACTTTCGTCCCTGCTCGAGATGTCTCTCTCGCAGTCAAGCTCCCTTTTGCCTTTACACTCTTCGCGCGATTTCCAGCCGCGCTGAGGGAACCTTTAGGCGCCTCCGTTACTCTTTAGGAGGCGACCGCCCCAGTCAAACTGCCCACCTGACATTGTCCTAGATCAGGATTACTCATCATAGTTAGAATAACGTTATAACAAGAGTGGTATCCCAACGGCGACTCCCTGAAGACTGGCGTCCTCAGTTCTCTGTCTCCCACCTATCCTGTACATCTTATACCATTATCCAGTGCCAAGCTGCAGTAAAGCTCCACGGGGTCTTTCCGTCTTGCTGCGGGTAACCGGCATCTTTACCGGTACTACAATTTCACCGAGTCCATTGTTGAGACAGCGCCCAAATCGTTACGCCTTTCGTGCGGGTCGGAACTTACCCGACAAGGAATTTCGCTACCTTAGGACCGTTATAGTTACGGCCGCCGTTTACTGGGGCTTCGGTTCGTTGCTTCGATTGCTCTAACAATTCCCCTTAACCTTCCAGCACCGGGCAGGCGTCAGCCCCTATACATCATCTTTCGATTTAGCAGAGACCTGTGTTTTTGGTAAACAGTCGCTTGGGCCTATCCTCTGCGGCCGGATTTAGCTCTCAACCTAATCCGGCACCCCTTCTCCCGAAGTTACGGGGTCATTTTGCCGAGTTCCTTAACAATGGTTTTCTCGCTCGCCTTAGTATTCTCTACTCTCCTACCTGTGTCGGTTTACGGTACAGGCACCTGCTCCCTCGATAGAAGCTTTTCTCGACAGTTTGATATCAGCTGCTTCGCTACTTTTATTTCACTCCCCATCACAGCTCACCCTCAGTAAGACGGATTTGCCTATCTTACAGACTCGCTGCTTGGACGCGTTCTACCAATCACGCGCTCAGCCTATCCTCCTGTGTCACTCCCTTTCTCAAACGGTTCTCGGTGGTACAGGAATCTTGACCTGTTGTCCATCGCCTACGACTTTCGTCCTCGGCTTAGGTCCTGACTTACCCTGGGCGGACGAACCTTCCCCAGGAAACCTTAGGTTTTCGGCGGATGGGATTCTCACCCATCTCTCGTTACTCATGCCAACATTCTCTCTCGTATGATGTCCACAGCTCCTTACGATACTGCTTCGCCCCTCATACGATGCTCCTCTACCAATTATGCATCCGCACAATTCCATAGCTTCGGTAGTAAGTTTTAGCCCCGGTAATTTTCGGCGCAGGATCACTCGACTAGTGAGCTATTACGCACTCTTTGAATGAGTGGCTGCTTCTAAGCCAACATCCTAGTTGTCTATGCAATCCCACATCCTTTTCCACTTAACTTACATTTTGGGACCTTAGCTGATGGTCTGGGCTCTTTCCCTTTTGACCATGAATCTTATCACCCATAGTCTGACTCCTGATCATATGATATCGGTATTCGGAGTTTGATAGTCTTCGGTAGCCGGTGAAAGCCCCTAGGACATTCAGTGCTCTACCCCCGTATCACTAAGATCAAGGCTAGCCCTAAAGCTATTTCGAGGAGAACCAGCTATCTCCGAGTTCGATTGGAATTTCTCCGCTATCCACATGTCATCCCAACCTTTTTCAACAGATATGGGTTCGGGCCTCCACTAAATTTTACTTCAGCTTCACCCTGCACATGGATAGGTCACCCGGTTTCGGGTCTACGCCATACAACTTTCGCCCTCTTCAGACTCGCTTTCGCTGCGGCTCCACACCTTAAGCGCTTAACCTTGCTGCATAACGTAACTCGTTGGCCCGTTCTACAAAAAGTACGTGGTCGTTCTTTAACGAACTTCCACTGCTTGTAAACATAGGGTTTCAGGTTCTTTTTCACTCCCCTCACGGGGTCCTTTTCACCTTTCCCTCACGGTACTATTCTCTATCGGTCACTAGGTAGTATTTAGCCTTGGCAGATGGTCCTGCCTGCTTCCCACAAAGTTTCACGTGCTCCGTGGTACTCCGGATTAGTCTCGCGGCCCTTCTCTTTTCGCGTACGTGGCTCTCACACTCTTCGGCGCATTTTCCCAAATGCTTCTGCTAAAATACCGGCATCACTTTATCGACTATCCTCACCCCTTCGTCCGTAGACTCAGGTTTGGGCTGTTTCCCGTTCGCTCGCCGCTACTTAGGAAATCACTGTTGTTTTCTCTTCCTTCGGGTACTTAGATGTTTCAGTTCCCCGAGTTCCCTTCCTATGACCTATGAATTCAGTCATGGATACTTATCCATTACGATAAGTGGGTTCCCCCATTCGGACATCTACGGATCGTCACTTGCTTGCAGTTCCCCGTAGCTTTTCGCAGCTTACCACGTCCTTCTTCGGCTCCTAGTGCCAAGGCATCCACCCTATGCTCTTAGTAACTTGACCTTCTCTCTTAAAGGTCTTTGTAGGTTTGATTTTACTCAATTCTACTTTTTATTACTTTCGCTTCGTATGTCTACTTAGCTGTGCTTTCGCACTTTTTTTATACTTGCCCATCAAACATCTTGCGACATTTGACTTCTTTTAACATGTTTTGCTTCGC
>NZ_JAHBCL010000071.1 GCF_018390735.1 Fusibacter paucivorans | reverse complement strand
ATTAATGTCGAACAAATTCTTGCAAATAATGATATGGATAAGCCTGAATACATAGAGTTCATTGAAAAAATGGCCCTAGAGATAAATCAATCATAATACTTTTGTTATTTCTCTGAAATTTGAATTAAATTTTGGATGGAGGTGAGAAAGATGCATTCAGAAATACGAACTCTGATTGAACTAAAGCAAGAAGGTTCATATTGGGATTTTAAAAGAGAGTGGTACTCAAAGGAAAAGAAGGCAGATTTACTTCACGATATCATGTGCTTAGCCAATAATCTTGAAAATAGAGATGCATATATTATTATTGGAATTGATGAGGAAAATAATCATAATCCACTGGATGTCAATAACGATGAGAATCGTAAAAATACTCAAATGCTTGTTGATTTTTTAAAGGATAAAAAGTTTGTAAGCGGTATACGACCTACAGTTTATGTAGAGTCAATGATTTTATCTGCTGAATGTATTGATGTAATAGTGATAAAAAATAGTAGCAATACGCCCTTTTATTTAACTGAAAGATATCAGAATGTTCAAGCAAATAATATTTATACGCGTGTAATGGACACAAACACACCTAAAGAAAAATCTGCTGATATTCACCATGTGGAATATTTATGGAAAAAGAGATTTGGTATAATTTTGACACCATTAGAGAAAATTACTAATTTCTTGCATAAACCAGATGAATGGCTACAAGCGCCAACAAACTGGGAAACAGTGAAGAGATACCATAAGTTTTTTCCAGAGTTTACAATAGAGTATACGTTGGATGGTGAGGAAACGGCATATCAATACTATTTGTTTAATCAAACGGATATTGAGCCCCGGTGGAGAGAGATAAGAATATTCTACCATCAGACGTTACTGTCAACTTTTGAGGGAGTTAGTCTGGATGGTGGCAGATATTTTACGCCTACACCAATGACTGATGGAATTTCTTTTAATGCTTATCATAAATGGGATGTAACTTATAAATATTATATTAAGGGTACATTGCCGTATATTATTCACCAATTTTACTATGAACCTGATGGTGATGAAGAAACGACATCTCATAACAGGTTCGAAGAATGCATTTTGATTTTTGAGTCCGAAATGGAGAAAGAGTCATTTGAAAATTATGTGCAAAATATATGGCATAAGAAGGATAAATTCACAGCAGACATTTGGCTTCCGCACTTTCCGGAAATTGAAGGTTATATTATGGAAGAATTCAAGAAACAGTATCATAATGTGCAGGTTCTTAAAAGAATGTTAGCAGAATATCGAAAGATGTAATCAATGTAGAAGGGGGCATATCATCTTAATGGAACGTATAATATCAAACTTGAAAAAGTCAATTAAAACAGTTTCTGTTAATATCAGCGGTCAAAATTATCAGGTTCCAATTGGATACAGTATGAGCTCATATGAGGTATATGGACTCTGCTTAAAAAATAACCAAGATAAAGATGAAGCATTCTATAATATGCTGTTCGAAATGATGAAAACGAATTGGAAAGTCATTAATAGTGAAATCCCTTTTACGCTTGCGCTAAAAGATATGAATACAATATCTCCAAATGATGGTGAGCATATTATTGAGGTTATATATCAACAAAGTGGATATCTTTCTCAACTTGAAAATGTATTAAGGAAGAAAGATATTGATTTTATTGAGAAATATGCATTATTACATGAGATGGAAAAAGAAGAGCTACAGAAGCTAAACCGAAAAATTAAAACGATGACAGATGCAACATTTAAGGGCAATCTGTCATCCATTTCCCAGGTTATTAATATCTCTAAGAATTATTCTAAATTTGGAGGGATATACAATCATATTGAGGCGATTACTAAAATGAATGAGTTATTTAGTAATAATCTCTGGGTGATGGAACAAGTACAATTACAGAATGCTCTAAATACAAACAGAGCAATTATTGAAGCAGCAAATATGTTTTCACAACCAGCCCTTAAGGCTATTGAAAATATGAAAGAGGTTACACGCATCTTCGAACCAAAGATTTTTAATGACCTTAAATTTGATTTGATAAATAATTCTAAGATTACAAGCATAATTGAGAAGCAAAGGGTATTGTTTAGTGAGACTATGATGGGTTATCAAATTGCCTTTCAAGCTCAGGATAAGCTCAATGAATTTGTTAGATTTACAGATGAAGTATCAAGAAGAATAACCCCGTTCCTTTTTGATATAAATACAATAAAAATTGCTCAAAATCATTTACAAGCGTATCTGAAGAAAAAAACAAAAAAAATATACGGTTTAGGGTGGTGTATTGGGAACATTGAACAGGGAGAAGCAATTGATCTATTATACAGTGGGGGCGATAATCTAAGTGATGATGAGGTTAGTGTGATCATCATAGAACATTTTGATAATAATAATTTTGAAGAATTAGATAAATTGGTGGCCAACTGGGAGAATTTTAATTATTATCAACCATTTAAAAAAATGGCAGATGATGCTGTAGAATTATATAAAATCGGAAAATATTGGCCAGGTGTAGATGCCTTTACAACAATGCTAGAAGGAGCAATACGCAATTTTGCAAATGACAGATACAAAGTTTTTGAAACAAGTATATGGAAATATATAACACCTCTTAAAAAAGAATCAGGTGAGTTAATGGATTATCTTACGGAGTATTTCTTTGTTCAATTCAAGGCATATTATTCTAGCTTTAGCCCTGATAGTACTGATGCAGTACCAGATTTTAATCGAAATAAGATAAAGCATGGCATTAGTTCAGATTATGATAAAAAAGAATATGCACTGAAATTGATTTTAATGGTTAATGATATATTGATGATCATCTCGTCAATATCAGAGATAGAAGTTGCATAGCTGGTTAATGAAAGCGGATAATAATTTCAAAATGTTTTATATTGGAGAAAAGTCGAATTAACCTACTGGAGGTAGAATAAGTGAAATTCGGAATCAGAAAACCAAGCTTAAAGAAAAGAATATCGGCAAGAACAAGTTTAAAAAGACAGGTAGTCCATAGAGCGGGTCTAAAAATGCCACGAGGATATGGATGGATCAGAAATCCTAAGAAATATGCTTATAACAAGGTGTATAATCGCACATCATTTGATATTTTTAAGCTGTTAAAAAAGCTATTTAGGGCTTGCTGAACGGATCAGAATCCAATTACAGCAGCCAGATTTTTGATTCGTAATGCAAAAATTAATCGAATCCAAAATTGAGACAAAAAGGACCTTAGCTTCCGATCCAAGT
>NZ_JAHBCL010000070.1 GCF_018390735.1 Fusibacter paucivorans | reverse complement strand
ATTAATGTCGAACAAATTCTTGCAAATAATGATATGGATAAGCCTGAATACATAGAGTTCATTGAAAAAATGGCCCTAGAGATAAATCAATCATAATACTTTTGTTATTTCTCTGAAATTTCAATTAAATTTTGGGTGGAGGTGAGAAAGATGCATTCAGAAATACAATCTCTGATCGAATTAAAGCAAGAAGGTTCATATTGGGATTTTAAAAGAGAGTGGTACTCAAAGGAAAAGAAAGCGGATTTACTTCACGATATCATGTGCTTAGCCAATAATCTTGAAAATAGAGATGCATATATTATTATTGGAATTGATGAGGAAAATAATCATAATCCACTGGGTGTCAATAACGATGAGAATCGTAAAAATACTCAAATGCTTGTTGATTTTTTAAAGGATAAAAAGTTTGTAAGCGGTATACGACCTACAGTTTATGTAGAGTCAATGACTTTATCTAAGAGATGTATTGATGTAATAGTGGTAAAAAATAGTAGCAATACGCCCTTTTATTTAACTGAAAGATATCAGAATGTTCAAGCAAATAATATTTATACGCGTGTAATGGATACAAACACACCTAAAGAAAAATCTGCTGATATTCACCATGTGGAATATTTATGGAAAAAGAGATTTGGTATAATTTTGACACCATTAGAGAAAATTACTAATTTCTTGCATAACCCAGATGAATGGCTACAAGCGCCAACAAACTGGGAAACAGTGAAGAGATACCATAAGTTTTTTCCAGAGTTTACAATAGAGTATACGTTGGATGGTGAGGAAACGGCATATCAATACTATTTGTTTAATCAAACGGATATTGAGCCCCGGTGGAGAGAGATAAGAATATTCTACCATCAGACGTTACTGTCAACTTTTGAGGGAGTTAGTCTGGATGGTGGCAGATATTTTACGCCTACACCAATGACTGATGGAATTTCTTTTAATGCTTATCATAAATGGGATGTAACTTATAAATATTATATTAAGGGTACATTGCCGTATATTATTCACGAATTTTACTATGAACCTGATGGTGATGAAGAAACGACAGCTCATAACAGGTTCGAAGAATGCATTTTGATTTTTGAGTCCGAAATGGAGAAAGAGTCATTTGAAAATTATGTACAAAATATATGGCATAAGAAGGATAAATTCACAGCAGACATTTGGCTTCCGCACTTTCCGGAAATTGAAGGTTATATTATGGAAGAATTCAAGAAACAGTATCATAATGTGCAGGTTCTTAAAAGAATGTTAGCAGAATATAGAAAGATGTAATCAATGTAGAAGGGGGCATATCATCTTAATGGAACGTATAATATCAAACTTGAAAAAGTCAATTAAAACAGTTTCTGTTAATATCAGCGGTCTAAATTATCAGGTTCCCATTGGATACAGTATGAGCTCACATGAGGTATATGAACTCTGCTTAAAAAATAACCAAGATAAAGATGAAGCATTCTATAATATGCTGTTCGAAATGATAAAAACGAATTGGAAAGTCATTAATAGTGAAATCCCTTTTACGCTTGAGCTAAAAGATATGAATACAATGTCTCCAAGTGATGGTGAGCATATTATTGAGGTTATATATCAACAAAGTGGATATCTTTCTCAACTTGAAAATGTATTAAGGAAGAAAGATATTGATTTTATTGAGAAATATGCATTATTACATGAGATGGAAAAAGAAGAGCTACAGAAGCTAAATCGAAAAATTAAAACGATGACAGATGCAACATTTAAGGGCAATCTGTCATCCATTTCTCAGGTTATTAATATCTCTAAGAATTATTCTAAATTTGGAGGGATATACAATCATATTGAGGCGATTACTAAAATGAATGAGCTATTTAGTAATAATCTCTGGGTGATGGAACAAGTACAATTACAGAATGCTCTAAATACAAACAGAGCAATTATTGAAGCATGATCTGCTATAAGTCAAGTAGACAGTATAAATAACAAAAATAATTATTGAGTTCCATCATCTTGGTGGGACTCTTTTTTCTATGCAGCATTTTCAAGGATCGAACGATAGGACATTGGGGGTAGTATATTGAGTTTTCTTTGTCTGCGTTCATAATTATAAAAATGGATATACTTACTTATTGAATCCTGTAAATCATGATATGTACGGAACTGGTTCAGATAGTACATTTCGCACTTGATAATCCCCCAGAAACCTTCCATGGGCCCATTATCGATACATCGACCTACCCGAGACATACTTTGTAACATACCTGCTTCATCGAGTTTATGTCTGAACTGTTTACTGGTATATTGAAACCCTCGGTCGCTATGAAATAGTGGTTTTGCATCAGGATACTTTTCAACAGCCAAATCAAATGTGTCGAAAACAAGCTTATTGTTGTTGCTAGAACCTATGGAAAAGGAGACGATACTCTTGTCCTTGAGGTCAAGGATTGCACTGAGATAAAGTTTCTGGCCATTTCCATATTTCAGTTCCGTAACATCAGTCAGCCACTTTTCATTCAGTTTATCTGCTCTAAAGTCACGATTGAGTATATTTTCAGCTGTAATTTCAGGAGTGGAGCGCTGATACTTTGGTCGCTTTCGTCGGATTACTGACTTCAATCCAACCAGGCTGGTTAGACGGTAAATACGACCTTCACTACAGTCGATTCCAAACTGTTCTTCCAGCTCATCTCTAAGCCTTCTGTAACCATAGATGCCATTATACATAGCATATAGATATGCTAGCTTGTGTGTGATATCCTCATTCTCTATTTCTCTTCCACTCTTGTTTCTTCGAAGCCACTTATAGTATGAAGACCTGTTGAGGCTTAGTATTTTGCATAGTCTTTCTATAGGGTATCTTTTTTCTTCATTCAGTTCTTTTATGGCCTTATAGAGGGATTCTTGACGTACTCCGCTCAGCGTCGCCTCCTTTCCAGTTCTTCGAGCTTTTTTAACAAATCAATCTCCATGGATTTTTGTTCGATTTCAGATTGAAGCAACTTATTTGCAGCGCGTAAGCGTTCGACTTCTGTCATATCTACCAGAGGTTTTTTCTTTCCACGTTTGTCGATTAGGCCATCTACGCCATTCTTCTCATATTTCTTAACCCAGCTGTAAATCTGCTGATAAGATACCTTATACTTTTCCATAGTTTTTGTATAATCTTTGTTTTGAGCTATACAGTAACTCACAATTTCTATTCGTTCATTCAATGTAGTGGACCGCCCTTTGGTCATATAGATTTCACTCCCTTTTCCTCCAGTAGATCGGAGACCAGCTATGAAAAGTCAAGACTAAAATAACCGGAAATTCACTTTAATCAGTAGGTCTAAAAAAGGGCAACTTTAATAAGACTCCCTAAAAGGCAGTTTTCAAAATCTATCGATATT
>NZ_JAHBCL010000006.1 GCF_018390735.1 Fusibacter paucivorans | reverse complement strand
TTCTTTTCTGACAAATACAAAACTGTTAATGCATAAACTTGGGAAGCGCCGTATACGAGACCCGTACGTACGGTGCTGTGGGAGGTCGGGAAAGTTATTTAACTTTCTCTCCTACCCGATTGAAAAAATGATGCGTTAAGCATTTAAGACAATAAAATGGCGTGAACCGATTAACTGGGATCACGCCATGTATCGTATGTTTTAATGATGTTCTCGGCTACTTCACGTTTCGATATTCTCATATCCATGGCGTGTTTTTCAATATAGCGGTGTGCCTGAGGTTCAGAAAAATTAAGGTATTTAATAAGTGCGTATTTTGCGCGATCTATCATGCGCATATCTTCAATCTTATGCTGCAGGCGAATGTTTTCGTTTTGAAGGTCAACGAGACGCTTGCTGGTTGCTGAGACAATTTTGACAGCCTGATAAAAAAAGGCTTTGCTAATGGGCTTCGGAACACAAACGACGCCATAATCTTCAACGCGTTCAGCAATTTGATCGGATAATTCACTTTTAACGAGTAGGATAATGCCGGCTGTTGTCTTTTGAGAAAACATGGCGGCCAATTCATGACCGAATTCGTCCTTTAGCGGGGCGTTAATAATAATGAGATCAAAGCTTTGGGTGAGAATCGTACGTCTAGCTTCACTGCCGTCGCCGATATTGACAACTTGCGCCTGAAACGACGACAAGAGTTCTCGACACAGTACTTGGCTGTTTTCAGCGCTTGACACAACCAAAATTCTCTCCATTTGCTATCACCCCCTTTGGTAATGTTTTAATAAGTTCACTATTTAATAATCTGACGATGCTAAAATATGATGTCACGGCGACGCCGTTGTCAGCCGTGCATGACCAAGTACAATACATTCTGATATTGATTAGTTAAGGACGTGACATATGAGCCTTCCGTTGATCTTTCGTCACAATTTGTTGAATGTTTGTCGTTTGCCCTGTGAAAGCGACATACTGCGGGAAGGCTTAAAATTTGAATGACGCAGTTTTCTCAGGTAATAGAAGTATCAAAATAATGTGAAATCTCCTGAACATAATGATCTGTTGATTCTTCCACGAGCATGCATTCGTTGCGTTTGACGTCGAAATAGTCTTCAAGAAAGAGATAGGGAATCGTCTTTGATAAAAAACTCGACTGCTCTGCAATTTGAATGGCGGCTTTGAGAGATGTTGGAATCAGGTCAAGTGTCTTGTTGCGCATTTCAGCACTGATTGGCTGATAACTGTAGCCGGTTTCGCTGGATGTTTCAAGTGCCGCAATACCTGCTCGGAGCATTAATGTGAAAACGATGTACGGATTTAATGTTGGATCTGGCGAACGAAGTTCAATGCGGCTAGCGTCTCCATGTCCGGTCAACAGTCTTAACCATGCCCGTTCGTCAGGTTCCACGAGCTTTTTCGAATGCTGTGCCCGCAGTCTGGAATAAGAGTTCGTCAACGGATTGGTAAACAGCGAAAGCGCCGGTAATTGATTGAGTACGCCGTGTGTAAATGCGAGCACTTGTTGGCTAGTGTTGGCATTGTATAAATTCTCATTAGACCGGTAAAGGGATAAATTAATATGCATCCCATTGCCATGTTCGGCTTTAAGCGGTTTCGGCATAAACGATGCGTGCAGGCCATTGCGTTCGGCGACCATTTTAACCACGGACTTAAAAGTAAGAAACTGATCAGCGGCATCAAGAGGTGAAACGTATTTTAATGAAATCTCATGCTGTCCCGGACCGCGCTCATGATGTGACGTTTCAGGAAGGAGTCCCATTGTTTCAAGGGTTAGACAAATATCCCGTCTGACGTTTTCACCGCGATCTCTTGGTGCGATGTCAAAATAGCCGGCACGGTCATGCGGTGTCGTCGTCGCATATCCCTTATCATCGAGTTCAAAAAGGTAGAATTCACATTCAAGGCCAATTGAAGCACGAAGCCCCAATGACGAGAGTTCATCAATCGCGCCGATGAGCTGACGTCTGAAGTCGCCTGAAAAAGGCGTACCATCTTCATGGTAGATATGACAAAACATACGAATGACGCGACCTTGAGTCGGACGCCAAGGCAGTATAGAAAGTGTTGTAGGATCCGGCTTTAGCACGAGAGAACCCGCTGTTCTGTCAAAGCCCGAAATAGCAGTTGCATCAAATACGATGCCCTGATCAAATGCTTTTTCAAGCTCGGTCGGCATAATCGATAAATTTCGAAGTGCCCCATAAATATCGGAAAAAGCGAGACGAATAAATTTGACATCGTTTTCGCGTGTAAACTGCAGAACTTCTTTTGCCGTGTACTTCATGGAAATCGCCTCCTCATTTGCGGTTAGCTAAAAGTGGCATTAGGATGTTTTCATTCTATTATATAATAGAATGTTTCGTGTGAACACCGATTGATATCGAAATCTTTAGAAAATTCGACAACATTAAATGTTGTGCTGAAATGTATTAGATTTTATACATAGTAAAAGCGTTCATAATAAACCATACGCAAACGCATTACGATCTATTATGAACGCCCTTGCTCATAAGAATTACGAATGTTTAACTAAGTTTAACTTATTATAATGCGTGTTTTGGGGCATGTCAAGGGTGAAAACACTTCATTTAGGCGATGTTTTTCCAAAAAAAATGAAATTTTATGCGAATAGGGGTTGACAAACACTTTGCTGGAAATTATAATTGCACCTATAGTAGCAATGGCGCTGCAGACCTAAATGGTCGTGCAACGCCATTTTTTTGTTTATAGCCAGAAAATTTTATTAAGGGGGGACAGCTTTATGAAAAATGTTTCCACACTCTTCGGAAGCATGGTCTTCAATGACAGCGCAATGAAGGAACGTTTGCCAAAGGATACCTATAAAGCGCTGAAGAAGACAATTGAGAGCGGAAAATACTTAGACGATTCAATTGCAGACGTCGTTGCCAATGCAATGAAGGACTGGGCAATTGAAAAAGGTGCAACGCACTTTACGCACTGGTTCCAACCGCTCACAGGTATCACAGCGGAGAAACACGACAGTTTTATTTCACCAAAAGATGGTGGCAGCAACATCATCATGGAGTTTTCAGGCAAAGAACTCATTAAAGGTGAACCGGATGCATCAAGCTTCCCATCAGGTGGTTTGAGAGCAACTTTTGAAGCAAGAGGCTATACAGCTTGGGATCCAACTTCTTATGCATTTATCAAAGATGGTATCCTCTGTATTCCAACGGCGTTTTGTTCATACAGCGGCGAAGCATTAGATAAAAAGACACCGCTTCTTCGATCAATGGACGCGATTAACAAACAAGCGCTTAGAATCTTAAAGCTGTTCGGCATTGATGATGCAGCGAAGGTAACAGCGAC
Source organism: Fusibacter paucivorans (assembly GCF_018390735.1). GTDB lineage: Bacteria > Bacillota > Clostridia > Peptostreptococcales > Acidaminobacteraceae > Fusibacter > Fusibacter paucivorans. The sequence goes on along the minus strand of NZ_JAHBCL010000006.1, from coordinate 150,414 downwards.
TATGGGACCTGAGCAAGAGTATTTCCTGATCAAATCAGACGATTATGCAAAACGTAAAGACTTGATTTACACAGGCAGAACCCTTTTCGGTGCTAAACCACCAAAAGGACAAGAACTTGATGATCATTATTTTGGAACGATTAAACCACAAGTTTTGGCATTTATGGATGATCTCAACGAAGAACTCTGGAAGCTCGGCATACTGGCAAAGACACAACATAATGAAGTGGCACCTGCTCAACATGAGCTAGCACCTATTTTTACAGATTCAAACATTGCGACAGATCACAATCAGCTGTCAATGGAAATGCTTAAAAAAGTTGCTGTTAAACATGACTTGGCTTGTTTAATGCATGAAAAACCATTTGCCGGAATCAATGGCAGTGGGAAACACAATAACTGGTCGCTATCTACAAATACAGGCGTTAACCTGCTTGATCCAGGTTCATCACCAATGGAAAATGCACAGTTTATCTTATTCTTAACGGCGATTATCAAAGCAGTTGACGAATATCAGGATCTTCTTAGAATTTCCATTGCGAGTGCGGGCAACGATCACCGTCTAGGTGCAAATGAAGCACCACCGGCAATTATCTCTATCTTCCTTGGCGAAGAGCTCGGTGCTGTTATCGATGCAATTGATGCGGGTGCAGAGTACAACCAAAAAGACAAAGAACATATGACAATTGACGTTGATGTATTGCCTAAATTCCCTAAGGACAATACAGACCGTAACAGAACGTCGCCATTTGCATTTACCGGCAATAAGTTTGAATTCCGTGCAGTTGGTTCAGCGGCATCTATCGCAGGACCAAACACTGTCCTCAATACGATTGTTGCAGAAATACTGAAAGAGTTTGCAGATAAACTCGAAGGATCTGCGAACTTTACAGAAGACTTGAATGCATTGGTTAAAGAAACGATTGCAAAACACAAACGCATTGTATTCAATGGCAATAATTATGCTGAAGAGTGGGTTGTTGAAGCTGAAAAACGTGGTTTGTTAAACCTTAAATCAACGGTTGAAGCACTGCCTTACTTTATTTCAGAAAAGAATATCGAACTCTTTACGAAACATGGTGTTTATTCAGAGTCAGAAATGCATTCAAGATACGAAATTAACCTTGAAAGCTATTGCAAGATTTTGAACATTGAAGCACTTACAATGGTAGAAATGGCTACAAAAGAGATTTTACCGGCAGTACTCGACTACGTTTCAGACTTAGGTAAAACAGCGGCTCAAAAGAAAGCTGTTTCAGCGTCAATCTCATGTGAAGTCGAAGAAAAACTGCTTGGCAAATTATCAAAACTTGCTGACAATCTCTATGCAAAAGTTGGGGAGCTCGAATCTAAGCTTGCAAGTACTGAGAGCGAAAGCACAAGAGCTGAAGCAGAGTACTACAGAAACACAGTTATTCCGGCAATGGAAGAACTTCGTATCGTTGCGGATGAGCTTGAGACGGTTGTTGGCAAGAAATACTGGCCATATCCAACATACGGCGAAATCTTATTTTATAACTAATTCCGGGTTAGCCGGGATCGTAATAGCTGACAGCATTGTATAAACATCTATAGAGAGAAAAAGACAATTAAACAAAAAACACAGCGGCGTGTTATTCATTCTCAGAAATTGCTCTGGGAATGGGTAGCACGCCCATTTTTTTGGGAGGGAAATTTATGGAAATGTATAACTCGGCAAGTACGTTGTGGGTACTCGTAGCAGCAGCACTCGTATTCTTCATGCAAGCTGGTTTTGCAATGGTTGAAGCAGGTTTTACGAGAGCAAAAAACGCAGGTAACATCATCATGAAAAACTTGATGGACTTCTCCATCGGGACACCTGCATTCTGGATTATTGGTTTTGGGATCATGTTTGGTTCAGGTAATGCGATTTTTGGCGTATTTGATCCAATGGTTCTCGGTGAATACGGTTTGCCTGACGGTGTACCACTGCCGGCATTTTTAATCTTTCAAACAGTGTTCTGTGCAACAGCGGCAACAATTGTTTCAGGTGCTATGGCAGAAAGAACAAAATTTATTTCATACATCATTTATAGTTTCTTCATTAGTGCGGTTGTTTACCCTATATCAGGTCACTGGATTTGGGGCGGCGGCTGGTTAGCTGTAAGGGGCTTCCACGACTTTGCAGGCTCAACTGTTGTTCATATGGTCGGTGGTGTTGCGGCACTCGTCGGTGCTAAAATGATCGGACCTCGTATTGGTAAATACAGCGAAACTGGTGAACCACAAGCAATCTTAGGACATAATTTGCCAATGGGGGCACTTGGCGTATTTATTCTTTGGTTTGGATGGTTCGGATTTAACGGTGGATCGACTGTCGGTATGGTAGGCGATGATGTGATTTTCTTAACATCAAATATCTTTGTAACAACGAACTTGGCAGCTGCAATGGCAGCACTTACAACAATGATCGTTACATGGTTCCGTTATAAAAAACCGGATGTGTCCATGACACTCAATGGTGCACTCGCAGGTCTTGTTGCTATTACAGCAGGCTGTGATGCCGTATCACCTGGTGGTGCAGCTCTTATTGGTATTATCGCAGGGATCGCCATTGTCTTTGGCATTGAATTTATTGATAAAGTATTAAAAATTGATGATCCTGTTGGCGCAATTGGCGTCCACGGTATCTGTGGTGCACTTGGTACACTTTTAGTTGGTGTCTTTGCACTTGACGGCGGCCTCGTATATGGCGGCGGCGCTGATTTGTTTATCACTCAGTTAATTGGTATTGTAGCCGTTGCACTTTGGGTTGCTGTTACAATGGGACTCTTATTTACAATTATTAAAGCGACAATTGGTCTTCGTGTCTCAGAAGCTGAAGAAGTAACTGGACTCGATGTATATGAACATGGTTTAGCAAGCGCTTATGCAGACTTCACACCAATGATCAGTACTGTTTCAACGCATGCTTTAGCAGCAGCATCTGAATATCCGGCTGGGATGGTACCAGAAGAATTAGCCGTACCGGTAACGAGAAAAGACTCGGGTTCTACAAAACATCCAGATGCTAAGATTACAAAAGTGACGATGATTATTCGTCCCGACAAGTTTGATAAAGTCAAAACGGCAATGCATAAAATCGGCATTACCGGTATGACAATGACACAAGTCCTCGGATGCGGGATGCAAAAAGGCAGCCATGAATTTTACCGCGGCGTTCCAGTAGACATTACATTACTGCCAAAGGTTAAAGTTGAATTCGTCATCTGTAAAGTGCCGGTTGAATTAGCCATTAAAACAGCGATTGATTCTGTTTACACTGGTAATATCGGCGATGGTAAAATCTTCGTTTACGATGTAGAGGATGTTATCAAAGTTAGAACAGGTGAAAGAGGATATGACGCATTGCAAGATGAATAATAACAGTGCGCCTCTAAATTAGCTCCTTAATAAAGTACCATAAATAGAGACCCTGCGAAGATTGTCAATGACAATGGCCGCAGGGTCTTTGCCATGTATTAAAGGAACGTTCGAGTATGGCTATTGTAGATTGTTATAAGTCATGTATTTGAACACGGCGATGCTTATTAAAGGAACGATTTTCAACACGATCACGGTATCAAAGCAGCATGGATTAAAATGAATGAAGGGATTTCAGATAAATTTCAAGTGAGACGAATAGAAAGATTGGGCACATATGCGTATATTTGATATAATGGAGGGAGTAAAAAGTTGAGGAAGAGAATACATGGAAAATCAATTTGAACAATTAGGTTTAAAAGAAGAACTCATTAAGGCCGTTGATGCAATGGGATTTGCAGAACCAACGGAAGTACAGCAGCGTGCAATTCCAGTCATACTGGATAACCGAGATGTCATTGTGCGTTCCAAGACGGGCAGTGGCAAGACCGGAGCTTTTTCATTGCCTATTCTGCACAGTCTTTCGGGCGATGAAATGGCACTTATATTGACGCCAACACGCGAGCTAGCGTTGCAGATTGATCAGGACATCCGTAAGATGAAGCAGTTCTTATCACTTAAGACAACAGTGGTATACGGGCAACATAATATGAGCAAGGAAATCGAAACCCTCAAGGGTGCTCAGATTGTCACGGGAACGCCAGGCCGCGTATGGGATCATATCCAGCAAAAGAACTTAAAATTGAATAATGTGAAATACATGGTATTAGATGAAGCGGATCGTATGCTCGATATGGGCTTTTTTGATCAAGTCATTCGTATTGTAAAGAAGACGCCGGAAGATCGGATGACGATGCTCTTTTCAGCGACAATGCCGCCTGAAATTGCAAAGATGGCAAAACGCTATATGAAAGCGCCTGAAATCATTGAAATTGCATCGGATACGAAAACAGTAGATACGATTAAACAAAGTTATTACAAGGTCAAAAGAGAAGAAAAAAATACAATCTTAAATCGAACGCTTCGCTATTATCAGCCGGACAGCTGCATGATCTTCTGTAATACAAGAGTTGGTGTTGATCGTGTCGACACCTATTTAAAGCGCAAAGGCTATCACTCCGACGCGTTGCATGGGGCCAATTCGCAGAGTAACCGCACGCGGACGCTGCAGCGATTTAAGCGCGGCGATAATCAGATCTTGGTCGCAACTGATGTTGCTGCAAGAGGACTCCATGTTGAGGATTTGTCTTTGGTCATTAATTATGATGTTCCAAATGAAAAAGATAATTACATCCATCGTATCGGACGTACCGGCAGAGCCGGCAATGGCGGTGTTGCTATTTCGCTGGTAACCAGTGACGATATTATGTCGCTTTATGAGATTGAAGAGCATGTTGGCGTTCTCATTGATGAAGAAACACCACCGACAGAAGCGATGGCAGATGAAGCTTTTGAAAATTCCAACAGCAAGTGGAAATATAAAAAGCGCGAGATTCCAAAAAGTGATAGTGAAGCAGGAGAGCGCAAGAAACGCAACCGCAAGCCGCGCGTTAAGAAACCTTCAGAGGGTGCTGCATCTATTGCAGACGACACCAAAAGAATGGAAGCCTCAGCACGTGCTAAAAGCAATAAACGCACAGAAGAAATGCAGCGTCCGAAATCCGGCAGTAAACGCGTGGAGGATACGACGCGGACAAAAGTGAATACAACGAATGAAAAGGTGCGTAAGCCGCGAAGTATGAAACAGCCGAACGATGATGCGCGCAAAAGTCGTCCTGCTCAACAGCGGCCTTCGGAAAATGCTTACCGCATCCATGTTGCAAGTACAACGAAGTTTGTTGAGAATCAAAAACAGCAGGCTAAAAGCCAAACGGCAAAGCCCGTACTTGAAAAGGCAGAAGCTGCACAGTCAACGGGAATTATCGGTAAAATTACACGTCTTTTCAAACGTTAAGAAAGCTTATATAGGAGTGACATTGTGAAACAGTTCAAAATTGTAATCATTGGTGCAGGTCATGTTGGCTCGCACTGCGGCTATAGCCTTATGCAATATGGTGATGTCGATGAAATCGTCTACATTGATATTGAAGCTGAAAAAGCTTCTGCACAGGCTGCCGATATCGCCGATGCAGGTATTTTTATGCCTCACCCCGTAACCGTTAGGGCAGGCGATTATAAGGATTGTGACGACGCTGATATTGTCGTACTTGCAGCAGGTGTACCAAGACGAGAAGGGCAAACGAGATTGGATACACTTGGTGATTCCATTGCATGTATGCAGGACATTGCACCAAAGCTTAAGGCGACACAGTTCGCTGGCCCATTGGTGTGCATTTCTAATCCTGCTGATGTCATTGCTGATTTTATGTATCGCGCTTTGGAATGGGATTCATCAAGAATATTCAGTACGGGAACTGCGCTGGATACAGCGCGGTGCAAACGAGCGTTTAAAGAGGCGCTTGATATTGATGCACGAGGCGTTGACTGTTTCGTACTCGGCGAGCATGGCGATTCAAGCATGATCCCATTTTCCGCAGTGAGAGTTGGCGGCCAATTGTTGCGATCTCTAAAGGGCAGTCGATATGCAGAACTGGATGAAGCCGCGATATTGAAACGTACCCATATGATTGGTATGGAAGTTGTGATTGGCAAAGGTTCTACAGAATTTGGCATTGGGACTGTGCTGGCGAATGTCGTACGCGCAATTGTGCATGATTCACATTCTGTAATGCCTGTATCAGCACGGCTCCATGGTGAATATGGTCATAGAGACCTCCACATTGGTGTCCCCGCGATTATTGGTAGGGAAGGCGTTCTGGAAGTAATTGAAATGCCCCTAGATGGTGCAGAACAAAAAAGTTTTGATCAATCCTGCGAAATTGTCCTGACACATAATAAAATGGCACAGTCGCTGTGATTATTGTGTGATTGTTGAGATGCGGTATAGCCTTCGTATGACGGGAATTCAACAGATTTCAGCAAATGTTTATCGAAAGATGATTAGGTCAATGCCTTAAATGCTTTGTGCAAAGGCTGTGACAGTATGCTTTGTGCCAAGGCTGACAGCATACTTGGCGATAGGGCCCCATGCGGTAAATTGAAAAATAAGACCCCAGTATATCACAAGGTGATACGCTGGGGTTTTGACGTATAATGACGCCAATAATGAATAATATAGAAAGGGTTGTTGATAGCATTTTTAAGTTTTATGATGTGAACAGCATGCGGTCGTTGGCAAGCTGCTTTTTGCGTTCTTTTGAGTAAAAAGATAATAACTCATCCATTGTGAGGGCGCTGCGATCTTTGCCTGCAATATCTAGGATGATTTGACCATCATCCATCATGATCGTGCGGTTGCCGAGTTTCAGCGCAGCGTGGATATCGTGGGTAATCATCATGGCAGTTAAATGATCACGCGCAATGATTTTTTCTGTAATTGCCAAGATTTTTTGTGCTGTTTCAGGATCGAGCGCTGCGGTATGTTCGTCCAGCAGCAGTAACTTTGGTTCGGCTATGGTGCACATAATCAATGTGACAGCTTGGCGCTGACCACCTGAAAGCTGCCCGACTTTTGTTTTCATACGATCCTCTAGCCCCAATTCGAGCTGACTTAAGATTTCGCGAAACTTTGATCGATCAGATTTGTTTAGGGCGAATAAACCGCGTTTGGCTTTACGTGTAAAAGCAAGTGCCAAATTTTCTTCAATCGTCATATTTGGTGCGGTTCCCTTCATGGGATCTTGCATTAAACGCCCAATTTCAAAAGCGCGTTGATGATCGGAAAAGGCAGTGATATTTCGCTGGTCTAGGATGATTTGGCCTGAATCAACGAGGAACTGACCGCAGATAGCGTTAAACAGTGTTGATTTACCAGCGCCGTTTGAACCGATAATGGTAATGAAATCACCGGGATTGACGTGTAGTTCAATGTGATCAAGTGCATTGCGTTCATTAATGGTGCCTTTATTAAAGGTCTTGTTTACATTCATGAGTTTCAGCATATGCTGTAGACGCTTCGCGTTTTGCGTGGCGTCGAACCTCCCTTCTGATTTTCATTTGATGGTAGGATTGCTGTACAGAAGGCCCTGACAGGGCGATAACGACAATCACTGCCGAGATGAGTTTTAGAGCATAGGAAGGGAAGAGATCAATTTTTAGCGCAAATGCAACAATGATTCTGTAAATGACGGAACCGATCATTGCAGATGCAATCCCGATTGTAACACCTCTTTTCCCAAAGAGCGTTTCACCGATAATAACAGATGCGAGTCCGATAATGACCATCCCACTACCGGATGAGACATCAGAAAACATTTGATATTGACTGATTAATCCACCTGACAGCGCTACGCAGGCATTGGCAATGGCAAGGCCGATACACTTTGTTAAGTTTGAATTGATCGAAGACGCCCGTACCATTTCTTCGTTATCGCCTGTAGCGCGAATTGCGAGGCCGAGATGCGTTTTAAAGAAAATCGGGACAATAACGAGCAACAGTAAAGCTGGAATGATGGCAAAACAAGTCATCATCAGCATGTTTCCGCCAAAGGTTTCTTTTAACATTGTAAAATAAGTTGCTTTGCCGGCAACGGATAAATTGGATCGTCCTCCCATAATGGCGAGGTTGACTGTATAAAGACTCGTCATAACTAAAATACCTGACAAAATGGGATGGATGAGCAATTTGGTCTGCAAAAGTCCTGTTGCAGTACCGGCGATAGCGCCAAAGAATAGAGTGGCAATGAGTGCCAGTATGGGATGTCCGGATGCCGTTAAAACGGCTGCGCATGCCATACCGAGAGAAAAACTGCCATCTACAGTTAAATCCGGCGTATTGAGAATTCGAAATGAAATGTAGATGCCCATTGCCATTACGGCATAAAGAAAACCGAGTTGTAATGAGCCAACTAATAAAATCATGAGAGCCTCTTTCGTCTTAGCAGCGATGCATTTGAAAATAATCATCTTCCTTGATGCGATAGATCGGATATATTGTGAAGGAAGATTGGTGTCATCGTTTAGATTAATCATAAACAGACGGCCGGTGACGGCCATCTGTCGTTATTTTGCAGCAATTTTGTATGGTTGTTACACAATGAAGATTGTTCTGCTGGGTTCAAATTATTCTTCGCCAAAGATCAGAAAACCTTTTAAAGTGTCTTTAGGAATTTCTAATCCGAGTGCATTGGCAGTACCGATATTAATCATTTTTGAATATTCACTGATTTGTTCAACATGGTTTTCTGCAATGGTTTCACCGCCGACAATTCTCGCGATCATCTGAGCGGTTTGACGACCGAGTATGGTGTAGTCAATGCCGACAGTTGCAAAGGCGCCATCTTTAACCATAGAGTCTGCACCGACATAAGTTGGTAAATTCCCCGACATAGCCGATTGCATATAAGTTGCCATTGCAGAGGCCACCGTGTTGTCATTAGGTGTGAAAAGTGCATCGACTTCACCGATGAGCGATGAAACCGCTTGTTGGATGTCGGCAGTGCCCGTGATTGTCGCTTCTTCATAATTAAGACCATTGGCATCACAGTATGCTTTTGCGCGTTCAATACCGGTTGCAGAGTTGACTTCACTTGTATTATAGACAAATCCAAATGTCTTTGCATCAGGTGTTAAGATTTTTGCGAGTTCGAAAATTTCCTCAATGGCGATTGCGTTTGAAACACCTGTGATATTTCCGGTCGTCTGATCAAAAGCGGTGACGACACCGGCTTCAACAGGGTTGCTGACTGCGGAGAAGACAATTGGGACACTGTCTGTAGCGGCCATGGCTGCCTGTGCTGTTGGTGTTGCAATCGGAACGAGCATATCAACATTTTCAGCTAAAAGATTTTGCATAATGGTTGGCAGCATACTGCCATCGCCATTTGCGTTTTCGAGTTTGATTTCTATTTGATCGTCAAGTCCCAGCGCTGAAAGTTCTGAGACGATGGTATCTCTGATTTCGTTGAGTGAAGGATGATCCATTGGCTGAACAATTGCGATAACATATGGATCAGCTGAGGTTGTTGCTTCTGGCTGTTCAGTTGTTTGTGTTTGTTCTTGTTCTGATTGATTGGCTTCTGCTGGCGCCGCTTCTTCTGATTTTGAAGCGCATCCTGCGAGCATGCTGACCACCATCATCAGTGTTAGTGTTAAAATACCGAATTTTTTAAAAAGTGTGTTTGTGTTTTTTTGAGTCATCATTATAGTCTCTCCTTCTTTTCTAATATAAATCGTACAGAAATTGAGAGATGCGCTGCATTGGTGTGCAAATAAAAAAACACCTATCCTCACGTTAGGACAGATGTTATCTGCTATGCCACCCAAAGTATTGTTATGAAACAATTTCGAAAATGCCAACACATTCCCTGCTGTTAACGCCAGCGTACGTCTAAGCTACTCGTTGCCTTTCACCGCGCCCTCAACGGTCCATTTACCATACAGCATTTTCACAAGGTTTCCACCAGCCCCTGTTCTCTATTGACGCTTATTATGGTTTTATCTCCGCATCATTGGTTTGTTAGTGTTATTATAAGAATCTGCACTCCGATTGTCAAGGGCAATTTGATAAATATTCAGTTGTTTTTATTTTGAAACATTACTGAGCAGCTGCTGAGTGTTAACAACGTACAAGTAAAGCGTGGGGGATAAAGTTGATTAGACTGTGTCGGTGTTCAATGACAGTGGTGATAAATGTTAATAATAATCTATAAAAACCACAGACGCTGTAACGTTTCTGTGGTTTTTATAGATATTTTTTGAATAATTATAACCTAACTGATTATATGTTGTTAAGTGTTAAACTTTTGAAGTCTAACTGCACTGTTAATAGCCTCACTGTTACGTGGAGCATTTTTTACAATAATGATTGCAAATAGCGCTCGCTTAGAGTTTTGTCTTAATGAGATCGCCCAGGCGTTTAATGCCCGTTTCAATTTCCTCGATAGATGCGTTTGAAAAATTAATGCGCATGCCATTATAAAAACCGCCGTTTGGATAGAAGGCATCACCGGGAACAAATCCGATTCGATATTCGAGGGCTTCGTCTGACAGAGGCCTTGTTTCAATGTGTTCAGGTAATTCAGCCCAAATAAACATGCCGCCGGTCGGTTTTGAATAGTAAACTTCTTTTGGGAAGTATGTTTCGATCGCGCGAAGCATTGCATCTCGCTTCACGCGGTAAATGTCGCGAATATGGTCGATCTGAGCATTGATGTCGTTATCTTGTAAATAAGTTGCGACAACATATTGTGAGAATTGGTTGGTATGAAGATCAGTAGCTTGCTTTAACAGTGCGATTTTTTCTGTTAATTTGGCAGGCGCAGCAACCCAGCCGAGGCGAAGGCCCGGGCATACAATTTTAGAAAATGTACTCAAATAGATGACGCGATCTTCGGTGTCATATGCTTTGAGTGGTTTTTCAGGTTTGCCGTCATAGCTGAGTTCAGCGTATGGACTGTCTTCGATAATAAGAACATCATATTGGTTGGCAATAGCCACGAGCTGTTTACGACGTTCTTGACTCAATGATCTGCCAGTCGGATTTTGAAAATCTGGAATGATATACATGAATTTGACTTTGTAATTTTTAAGATAATCTTCTACAGCTTCTGGAATAATGCCTTCGTCATCCATTGGTGCATCTAGGAAGTTAGGCTGATACGCTTTAAAAGCATTGATGGCCGCTAAGTAGGTTGGGCTTTCGCAGATGATATAGTCTCCCTTGTCGATAAAGGCTTTTGCACAGATGTCCAGAGCTTGTTGAGAGCCCGTTGTGATAAGGAGCTCATCATCTGCAACTGTTATTTCGCGGTCGGCCATGATTTTTACAATCTCCTGCCGTAGAGCCGGCACGCCTTCAGTCGCACCGTACTGAAAGTTTTGATAGCCATAAAGATCAATGGCTTTTTGTGTTGCACGTTCAATGGAATCCATTGGGAAGGCGTCTTTGGACGGCAGACCTCCAGCAAAGGAAATAAAGTTTTCCATTGTTGCATATTTCAGCAATCTTCTGACATCTGATCCTTTTGCCTCTGCGGCAACAGTTGAATAAAATTTTTGATACATAACCCGTTTTCATAATGCCGTTGCATTATGATGCTCCTTTCTAAGTGTATATCGTTTATATGATCTGATTGACAGCATAACAGCCAGTGTCACAATATCAAATCATTATAAGATTCGATTTTTTGATTCTGAGAGGTGACAGTTGCCATTTCAATGGCTTTCATGATGCGCCTAACACCTTCGTGAATATCGGATATGGCAGGATACGTATAGTTTATCCTAACATATGTATGTTCGGCAGTCGCTTGAGGAAAAAAGGGATCTCCGGGCATCACGGCTACTTTTAACGTTTTGCAGGCTTCGAAAAAGCTATGTGCATTTAATCGGGACGGTAATTCCAGCCATAAATAGAAACCGCCTTCGGGAATGTTAAAGGACATGCCATCTATGTGATAGGCGTTTAGTGCTTCAACCATAACATCTTGTTTGGCTTTTACCTGCGCTCTGAATTGCGCTAAGTGCTTTGGCAGCATCCCAGACTGAAGCGCTTCCAGTACGAGGTATTGGTGCAATGTATTGGCGTGAAGATCTGTAACTTGTTTCATAAAGCCCAACCTTTGAATGACTTCTTCAGCACCAAAGATCCAACCGAGTCGTCCGCCCATAAAGAGCATTTTTGAAAAAGTGCCAATGTATATCACATACTGATGACGATCCATAGCCTTCAATAAAGGTACGTCGATACGGTCAAAGTAGATTTCGGAATACGGGTCATCTTCGATAACGGGAATTTGATACAAATAAGCTAAATCCAATAATTTCTTGCGGCGCTCAAGAGGGAGATAAGTGCCGGTTGGATTTTGAAAATTTGGATTGAGGTAAATCAATTTTGGTCGATAGCGGATCAAATAATTTTCGAGTATATCTGTATCCATGCCGAATTGGTCTACTGGAATCCCAACCACTTTGGCGCCATGTGCTTTAAAGATTTCAATGGCGCCAACATAGCTTGGCGCTGCTGTAAAGATCATATCGCCAGGTGATATAAACAGCGAGGTGAGATATGAAATCGCTTGTTGTGCGCCAGAGGTAATCATGCATTGCTGGATGCCTGCTTGAATGCCTTTAAGCGTGCCCTGCTTGCAGAGTGCGCTGCGCAGGGCACTTAATCCCAGTAAAGGTGTTGGGTGAAGCAGTTGACTGCCGTAGGTGCTAAGACATTTTGGCATCAGCGATTTGACGAGGTCAACTGGAATGACATCATCACCTGCAAAACCACCGGCAAAAGAAATCGTATCGGGTTCACCGATGGCTTCAAGAGCCGTTTTAATAATTGTGTTACCAGACAATTGGTAGGGCTGTGTCATGATTTGGGGCCAAGGCATTGGTGGAATATAAGCATCCGTGTTTTCTGCTGTTCTTGAAAATTGCGATGCAACAATAGTGCCTGACCCCATTTGCGCATCGATAAAACCTTCAGACTTAAGTTCCCAATAAGCTTTGTTTACTGTACTGCGGTTAATGCCGAGCTGCTCGGCCAACTGTCTCTCAGAAGGAAGAATATCGCCAGCAGAAAGCGAACCGGATAAAATGAGACGAATAATCTGGTTTTTGATTTGCTGATAAAGCGGTGCATTAAGCTGCTTGTTGAGCGTTATATGCATAAGGCCTCCTTAAACAATTGGTACCAACCAATTAGAGTATAAAGCATTTTCTTTCAGATGCAAACGACCAATTTGCAAAAAAATAAACCCTCCACCTTTGCAGAGAGGGGTAAGTTCTCGGCTAGCGCAAAGGTAGGGGGGATATTATGGCGAATTAAAGCTAAAACCGTCTTAAAGCTCCAGCGGTGTTTTTAGAGCGCTTAAACGATACAGAGCAACAATGTCGTATCATGTGAGCACTTAAGCGATCATAATGAGAAAGAATGGGATGGACAAAATGGCAATTGTCGTCGATAAAGCGACACATTTTGCAGCCGTTAGTGCATCACCGCCAAAATTTCGGGCGAATAATGCTGCGGATGCCTGTACCGGTGCTGCAATTTCAATGGTTAAAATTGACTTAAGTGTACTGTCAATAGGGGTTAATAGAAGCAGCGTCAAAAAAATGGCGGGAAAAACGAGGCATTTCGTAAAGACACTGAGCATAATACCCCTATTTTGAAATGCTTCCCGCATATGGTTGAGATCGAGCTGAGAGCCCACCACCATGAGTGCAAGCGGCACGGATATTGCGCCGATACCCTTCGCTATTTTTAGAAAATAAGCCGGGGTGTCAATGCGAAAGAAAAAGAGTATCAGGCCAACTAAAATGGCAATCAATCCGGGATTGATGAGATTCTTTAATCTTTCGGAGGCACTTTGGGTGGTGGCATAATTTTGAACGCCAACGGTCCACTGAAAAATATTTTGAATAGCGACATAGACTGAGGCGTAGAGAACGCCTTCGCTGCCGAAAAGTGCGAGACTGAGTGGGTAACCAAGAAAAACGGCATTCCCAAAGACCATGCAATACCTGAGTTCTCGATGGTTGCCGTGACCATCCGCATAAAATGTCGACAGTTTTTTTGTTGCAAGGCTTGAGAGCGTAAAATAAGACAGCGATAAAACTGTCATCATGAGCATATTGTGTAAATAACGCGGGTCGTAAGCGATATTCATAGAAGAAATAACCAGCAGCGGCATAGCGATGTTGACGACGAGTTTACTCATGTCCCGCGATCCCGCCTCTGTAATGAACTGCTTTTTCTTTGCAAAATAGCCGATGCCAATATAGATGACGAGTACGAGAATTTCCAAAAATATCTGTATAAAATTCATGCTTGCCTCCCAATAGGGCGTCCTTATGTGTTCTCAATACTTGACAACTATAATATATCGCAATTGATTATTAATTACAAATATCAATAACATATGATATTATTAATAATATTAATATTTGTGCCAATGCTAAAAGTAATAAAAGTAATAAAAGTAATAAAAGTAATAAAAGTAATAAAAGTAATAAAAGTAATAAAAGTAATAAAAGTAATAAAAGTAATAAAAGTAATAAAAGTAATAAAAGTAATAAAGGTAATGAAGGTAATGAAGGTAATGAAAGCTTATAGCCTATAGTGAGCTAACCATAATGCAAATGAGAAATATTAATAAAAAATTTTAATCGAAGACATTCTGTGCAGAAAATAGTGTTTCGTTGGTTCATAAACCTGAAATGCGCTGCCGTTTTACAAAGCTTTAGCATATTCTCAAGAGGAGCGTGTCCATGGAGATTAAGCAGTTAAAATACTTTCAAAGAATTGCACATATCGGCAATATTACAAAGGCATCTGAGCAATTACATGTCGCTCAGCCGGCTCTTTCACTATCAATTAAAAAATTGGAGCAGACGCTCTCACTGGAACTATTTGATCGCTCGTGCAAACCACTGGCACTGACTTACGAAGGAGAAATTTTTTTAAAACGTGTTGATGCGTTGCTCGAACAGTATGATGATCTTGTTGAAGAGATGAAAGATTATTTAAACATGCATAAAGGACATATTCGCATTGGTGTACCGCCAATGCTCGGTGCTTATCTCTTTCCGCCTATTTTCAGTGAGTTTCATCGAGATTATCCCGGAATTGAACTATCCATTATCGAGGAGGGAACACTTGAAATTAAGCGGCGACTAATACAAGACGACTTAGACGTCGGGGTTATTATGGTCATTGCCGATGCACCTCAACTAAGTATTTTGCCAATAACCACGCATGAAGTGAAAGTATGCCTGCCGAAGTCGCATCCGCTTTCACAGCGCCGTTCCCTTTCCATTTCCGAATTAAAAGATGAATCCTTTATATTGCTAAATGAGCAGACATTTATGCGCAAAAGGATTTTAGATCTGTGCCATGAGAGCGGCTATGAACCCCATATTCTTTTTTCATCCAATCAGATCAGTACGATTTTAGGGCTGGTGGCTCAGGGCGCCGGTGTAGCGTTTGTCCTTCAATCATTGGCTGAGGGAGTTGATGAAATTGCCTCTGTTTCATTGGAGGTTCCTTTGACAATTCAAGCGGCACTGGCATGGCGCTCGGAGCGTTATCGTTCAAAGGCGACACAGACGTTCATTGACTTTATACAAGCCTTTTCAAGTCGATTCGATTAATTGTATTGTAAAAGATGATAAATTTTCATCAAATTGATCAAAATTAGCATATTTCTTTTGATAGTCGCGTTATAAATTGGTATGATAACTATGTAGGGAGACTTATATTTATAGGTCGATAACATAATGTTTCATGATCAGGAGGGATTATCATGAGTTACGAAACGTTAATCCTCGAAAAAAACGAGGGCATAGCGGTATTAAAAATCAACAGACCTAAAGCACTAAACGCATTAAACACTGCGCTGCTGTCAGAACTTGACGATGCAGTGGCAGCAATTGAAGGAGATGACGAAATTAAAGTCCTCATCATAACTGGTGAAGGCAAAGCATTTGTAGCAGGGGCTGATATTACAGAGATGAAGGACAAGACGCCGGAAGAGGCGAGAACCTTCGCAGGCCTTGCAATGGGTATTTTCAGAAGAATTGAATTAATGGAAAAACCAGTAATTGCTGCGGTTAATGGATTCGCATTAGGCGGCGGCTGTGAAATTTCTATGGCGTGTGATATCCGCATTGCCAGCGAAAAAGCAAAATTTGGTCAACCGGAAGTCGGTCTGGGCATAACGCCAGGATTTGCCGGCACACAGCGTCTTCCAAGAATTGTCGGCGTCGCAAAAGCAAAAGAATTAATTTACACAGCTAAAATGATAGACGCTGCTGAAGCGCTTCAAATTGGGCTAGTTAATGCAGTGGCAACGCCAGAAGCATTAATGGACGAAGCAAATGCAATGGCTAAAATGATTGCAAAGAATAGCCAGTCGGCAGTTCGTTATGCAAAAACAGCCATAAATCGCGGTTTTGAGACGGATATTGAAACGGGCATGCTCATTGAAAAAGATATTTTTGGTCTTTGCTTTGCAAATGAAGAGCAAAAAGAAGGCATGACGGCATTCGTCGAAAAACGTAAAGCTAACTTCAAATAAAGTATTTGAAGGACAAGGCATTAACTTATTTTATTTAACATTTTAGACATTCACATTATTAACCATTCACATTTTTATAATTAAAGAAGTTAAAAATAAATCATCTCCATTTGGAAAATTCGCTTCCCCATAAGCGAGGACAAATGACAATCAATTAATTATAACTTGGAGGCATTAACATATGAAAGTTTGTATATTAGGCGCCGGTACAATGGGCGCAGGTATTGCACAAGTTTTTGCAGTTAACGGACATGAAGTTGTCTTAAGAGATATTAAAGATGAATTTGTAGAACGTGGCATGGGTCACATTGATTCTGGTCTTGCGCGTTTGGTAAAAAAAGAAAAGATGACAGCAGACGAAAAAGCTGCGATCATGAGCAGGATTACAGGAACCGTTGATCTTGCACTTATCAAAGACTGTGATCTCGTCGTCGAAGCTGCTGTTGAAAGAATGGATCTCAAAAAGAAAATTTTTGCTGAATTAGATGAAGCTTGTGATGCCAAAACAATTTTAGCATCCAATACGTCTTCACTTTCTATTACAGAAATCGCATCTGCAACAAAGAGACCTGATAAAGTGATTGGCATGCATTTCTTCAACCCTGCACCAGTAATGAAACTCGTCGAAATCATCAAAGGGATTGCAACTTCTGAAGAAACGTTTAACACGGTTAAAAGCATCACTGCTGAAATTGGCAAAGACGGTGTTGCAGTTGAAGAAGCACCTGGTTTTGTCGTCAATAGAATTCTCGTGCCGATGATTAATGAAGCGGTTGGTATTTTAGCAGATGGTGTTGCTTCGGCTGAAGATATTGACCTTGCAATGAAACTCGGTGCCAACCATCCAATTGGACCACTTGCGCTTGGTGACCTCATTGGTTTAGATGTGTGCTATTTAATTATGGAAGTGCTCTACGATGAATTTGGTGATCCAAAATACAGACCGCATCCATATCTTAGAAAAATGGTCAGAGGCAATAAACTCGGCCGAAAAACAGGTGAAGGTTTCTTCAAATACTAAGTTTAAAGCAAAAGTAGAAAAAGTGTTGTAAGACACTATCAAAACGCGATTCCCAACGGGAATCGCGTTTTTAACATATAAAGTAATGCACTGCTTTTATTGATGATTCAAAATGACCAATGAAAATGGCAAATGAAAATCAACACGAAAATGGAGCGAAAATCGTTACATAATGGCAGAATTATCAGAAAAATAGTCGCTTTCGTGGCAAAATAGGGACTTTTGTGCTATAATAGTGCTGTTTTAATAACGAATCTAAATGAAAGGCATTCTATTGGAAGCATATTGGAAGTCTATACAAAAGTACAGAAACATCATTTTGACTTTTGGTGTTGCATACAGTTGTGTCATTGGGTTTTCACTCTTTGGACCGCTTGTTAAAGCGTATGATGCGCTCCATATTTTTTCAGTGAGTGTTATATCGCTTGTGGCATTCATTGTTTCTTTTATCATGCCTCGAAATCTATTGAACATCAAGTGGGTGATCCCCACTGGCATTGTGATGACGGCTGTTTTCGGCGTTGTCGGCTCTGTTGCAGCATTGCCTATTTTAAGTTTACTGGCAGTTGGGATTTATGCCTTTGCCGTTGCGACTATTTGTAGAAGTTGGACATTTTTCGTCTATGGCGAAATTCCGCCTACGTTAACAGGTGCCGTCATGAGCGGTGCGTTTTTGATTGCGTTTTCTATTCTCTATTTTTTGAACATTGGTTATGCCTTGCTTACGCCTCTGATGGCTTTTGCGATTGCTATCTTGTTGCTGACGATAGCCTATACTATAGCAAGGCGAACGCTTACAGAGATTGCCATTCAACCAATGGGGCTGAATCAAATCTGGCATCAAGGTCTTTTTTTGTTTATTGTTTACATAAGCGGCGGTATTAGCTATGCAGGAATTTATCCTTTTCTCGATGCTTTTCAGCATATTGATCGCTTTTATAATGTATTACCGCTGGTGGTTTGTCTACCATTTGCGGGATACTTAACTTTACGGTTTCAGAAAACACATGTCTTTGTTGTTGGTATCAGTTTATTGGGGATTGCGTTTTCTTTTTTTGCACTAGGCGTTAATTTCACAAATTATTTTTTTATTCAGACTTTTTTGCAAATGGGATGGGCTTTCCTAAATGTCTTTGGTTTTACTTTTGCGTGGGATGAAAGCAAACGTTTAAAAACACCGGGTGCTTTTGGAACGCAAATTATTTTTATATTAATGGGCGTTATGACAGGCGCTGTTTTAGCCCAGTGGTTTAATGCCAGAGGCTTCGCCATCGCTGTCTACGCTGTGACGACATTGGTGCCGCTTTTTATTTGTCTTGGCTATTTTATCATGATGACGGTTAAGCCAAAAAGTGAAGAAGAGATGACACTTGCCGTTTTTTCAAAGTTGCCGATTCTCGACCCGTTGACCGATCGAGAAAAAGAGGTTGCCTATTATTATTTTTTTGACGAAAGTGCACCGAGTATTGCTGATCGGCTTCATATTAGCTTGAACACCGTTAAGACACATTTAAAAAAAGTATATTTAAAATTAGAAGTTAGTTCAAAAGATGAATTTAAAGAAAAAATTAAATGTTTTGTCCTAAAAAGCTGAATACAGTATTTTTCAAGGCTTTGGGCAGCTCACCCTGCCCGTGTGAGCTCGAAAATCATCCGTTGTGGGTGGTTTTTTTTTACGTGCGCGCCCCATACACTAATGTTAAAGACATGAGGAAATTGTATCATTCAAATTTTAATCCTTTCACGACAACATGGATTTTTTCTGTATGATGAAAACCCAACATATTTTAGTGAAGGATCAAAGAATGGTGTTGTGCAATTTCCTTACATGATTAAAGGAGCGAATAATGGGAAAAAGAAAATTTTGGGGCATGATCACATTGGTATTATGTCTTGTATTGACAATGTCATTTAGCGTTGCTGGGACAACATCGGTGCAAACGATTGCTGACGACGATTTTATGGCATCACAATATTATAAAGGGGACCACTATACATTTAAACAGATTAACGTCGGCGATACGGTTCAAGGACGTGTTTTGAGCCAAACGGGAACTGAAAACAGCAATATTGATGTCTATCAGCTCATTGTAAGAGAAAGTGGAATGGTATCAATGTATGCTGAACCGCTGGCATTTGACTACTATCGAGATTTGGTCATTGACGGACCGATGATGCTGTCTGATCAGTCAGGGCAGAAAAAGGTTTATGCCGCAGGTGCGGAAAATGCGATTGCCATTAATGATTTTAACGGGTATGGCTGTTATCAAAAATCCGTTTATCTCGAAGCAGGTACTTACTATTTTACTGTCTCGGGCAAAGCGTACAGCGAACCGGATAAAGCAACCAACTATCTGATACCGGTTCCTTATCAATTACAAGTAACTGCAAGCGCAATAGCACAAGATCCAAACCGTGATACCGATGAATCAGCTGCTTATACTTTTTCGGGAACATCAGAACAAGTCCAAGGCGGTATTGGTATGTTGATGAATTATAGCGCATCCAGTAATCAGTTCCGAACGGATACAAAAGATCGTTACTATGTACCGGCGGGCAATGTGGGCAATGTGCAAATAAAAGTAACCAATAACAATGTCAGTGCATTAAGCGTTTTTAATAAAGAAAAAATTTACACGAGAGGCGATTCTCCGGATAAACTTGAGCTTAACCGGCTAGGGACATCTTTTATACAGGATAAAGCACTGCGCGTTTCACTCCAAGGTGTGGGTCAAGTCAAATTATTGCCGGGTGAGAGCTACACATACAGTTTAGATGCAGAAGATGATACATCTTATACACTTGAGTGCTTTGCTTCAATTCCTGCTTCATATACACTCAATTACACTGACGCTAGGCCGGAAGATATGACGGCGCCAGAAACCTCAGAACCTGAATCGAATGAGCCGGAAAATGAAGAACCTGAAGAACCGGAGGAGACCCAGCCATCGACTGATCAAAATACAGAATCTGATGATCCGGCAACTGATGATCCGACAGAATCAACACCGGGTACACCAGCTGATACAACGGAGGGGACAGATGAAATACCACTTTATATCACGTTGATTGTGATAGACGAATCGACTGGTGATTTGGCACAATTAACGAATGTTACGGTTAATGGTGTCTCGTGTGCGATTGCGGACAATCTGGTGACGAGTCAATTAGTGCCGCATCGAAACGGTCGATTTGAAATTGAAGTGGAGGCAGTTGGACATACGCGTCAAACTTTTGATGAACCGGTTCAATATGATGGCCTTAATATGGTTCATTTGAGCTTGCCTGTCGAAGCGGCGGTTCCTGCACCTGCACCAGCGCCAGTGCCTGAAACGACTAAATCAGTCAAACCGATCATCATGGTACACACTGCATGCGACATACCGGCATCTGTATTTGATGCACACAATTATGATATTTTTGTCAATGGTGTGAATTATAACGATCAAGAGGGCTATATGGGACACATTACTGATTTGCCAGTCAGTGAAGTTGGTACCGTTTACGACGTGGAAATTCGCGTTGATGGTTATCTGCCTTATAAAGAAACGATTACCATTCCGGATAGTGAATATGAAGATGGCAATGCGGTTGTTTTTGTGAATGTTAATACATCAAAAGATAATCGGGCGCCATCAGAGCCCCAAACGTATGATGATGTAACAGACATCGCGATTGATACAGCAAGTGACTGGGCTAAAGCGCTTATTACAGAAGCTTCAGAAGCAGGACTTAAGACGAAGGCGATGAGTCAGACAGACTTTAAAGCAGAGGCGAGCAGAGAAGCATTTTGCGAACTCGTGATGAAACTGTATGAGAATCTAGGTGGTACAATGGACAGTCAGTATAATCCGTTTACAGATACAAACAACCCGGCAGTTATCAATGCTTACAATGCCGGCATTATTGGTGGAACCAGTCTGACGACATTTAGCCCCAATGCTTCAATTACGAGGGAACAGCTTTGCGTTATGATTTTAAAAGCATTAAAAGCGGCGGATATCTCAGTTAATACACAAGGCAGCTATCAAATGGCTTATACTGATTTAGACAGCATTACAAACTGGGCTACTGAGAGTGTGAGAACGCTGAACAGCTACGGCATTATCAATGGCAGCGGCGACAGTTTAAATCCTCTAGGCACCGTCTCAAAAGAAATGGCCGTTATTATGATTTATAAAGCTTACGACGTCTTTCAATAACAGACGTTGACGATACGATACAAATACTTTAAGACCGATGATGCACGTATAACCCTAATACGTTGCATCACCGGTTTTATTTTTTGATTAAAAAGGCGCTGTCATCGTGTTAAAATTCATTAGTCGATGGCGAGAGGCGTCATGTTGAATAGATGCTATATTGAAATTAGCGAAGGATTGTGATAAATTATGAAGTATCTTATTAAAAATTAGTAACAATTGTGATCTGTATAATGTGGCTTTGAAACATGCCGTATGTGCTGCTGTGATCGGCCTTGTTAGATGGGCTGCAAAGTTAACGCCGCAGGTTGAATAGCGTGGGCATAGAAATAGAAGAGGAAATCGGTATGGCAATTACATTGAAACAACTGTGTCAGTATGCAAAAGAGAATTATGGCATGGAAATCATCAGCGCAAAAAACAATATGAATCATGTTGTGGATTGGGTCCATATGTTGGAAGATCCGGAAACGGCAACGTTTCTTCACGGTCACGAATTAATCTTTACGACGGGGATTGGACAGCGTAATACGACATGGTTTTTGGCATTTGTCAAAGAGTTGATTGAACATCGCGCCGCAGGTCTCGTCTTAAATATTGGTCCTTACATTCAAGCGGTTCCCGACGATCTTAAGGCATTCTGTGATGAAAACCAGTTTCCATTGTTTACAATCCCTTGGAAGACGCGGATTGTGGATATCACCAATGATTTTTGTCACCGCATCATGGATGCGGAGAAGAATGAAATTTCAGTTGCCGAGGCATTTCGTGATATCGTTTTTTTTCCTGAAAAGACAGTTGAACACAAACCGGTTTTAGAACACAACGCATTTGACACCGAAGCGGAGTATTGCCTCTTTACGATTATGATGAAAGATCAAGGCGGCGATCGGTTTTTAACACATGAAAAGCAGGTGCGAAATGCTTTAACAAAAATACTGATGAAATACAGTGAACACTTTAGCATTTTTAGGCAGGATAAGTTGCTTGTCGCCGTCTTACAGAGCTATTCACACCATATTGTTGAAAACGCTATTTTAGATCTTGAAGCGCATATGAAGCTCATTGAACCCAATTTGACACTTCACATCGGTATTAGTGAGACGGAATACGGTATTCGGTCTCTGGCGCTTTTGTACAAGCGTGCGATAGCCGTGATGAAAATGGCTGATCGGCAGCAGATGCTATATGTCGCCTATGATGCGATCGGCGTTAACAAACTTTTGATAGAGATTGACGATTCGACGGTGTTAAAGCGTTTTTATGAACAGACACTGGGGTTGCTTGAGGATTACGACAGTAAAAACCAGACGGACTATTTTACCATATTGCGCTATTACCTCATGTACAACAATAGTGTTGAAAAAGTATCTAAGGAGCTTTTTGTACATCGCAACACCATTAACTATAAGATTAAGAAAATCAAGGAAATTCTCCAATGCGATTTGGATTACAACGATGGTGTCAACTTGCTTCTCGCGTATAAAATTAAAGACCAAATTGGCTAAAACCGATCATTGTGCTGGAGCACAAAGCATTTTGTGCTTGAATTCGTTGCATGCGAACGGAATGATGGTATTATGTATACATACTTAATGACGATCATTTGCAGCAACAAAAATTAAATGGCATTATTTTTAGGGCAAGGGCGTCTGTTATGTGTTTAATAACAGACGCCCTAATTTTATGCGTGAGGTGACTAGAATGAAAGTAAATGAAATGAAAGCAAGTGAAATTCAAGATATGTCAAAAGCGTACAATCTCCATTCGTGGAGCGTACAGGGGCCGTTGAAACCAAAAGTCATGGCAAAGGCTGAAGGCGTTTGTTTCTGGGATGGCGATGGGAAGAAATATTTTGATATGTCTTCACAGCTCGTCAATCTCAATATAGGGCATGGCAATCAAAAAGTAATTGAGGCGATTAAGGATCAGGCTGAAAAATTAGCTTTTGCATCACCAGCTTTTGCACTCGATGTGAGATCACTCTTGGCAAAGCGGATTATCGATATGGCGCCATCCAATATGGGCAAAGTTTTTTTTACGCTCGGCGGAGCAGATGCCAATGAGAATGCTATCAAAATTGCACGTTTGTTTACCGGACGAAATAAAATCATGTCGAGGTATCGCTCATATCATGGTGCGACTTACGGTGCTGCGAATTTAACAGGTGAACCTCGAAAATATGCATGTGAACCGGGCATACCTGGATTTGTAAAATTCTTTGATCCATACGTTTACCGAGCGCCAATTGATTTTGAAACAGAAGAGGCAGCTACAGCTTATTATATCGGTCAGCTGAGAGAACAAATTATCTATGAAGGGCGAAACAGTGTAGCGGCGATTTTTATGGAAAGCATTACGGGCAGCAATGGTGTCATCATTCCGCCAAAGGGCTATATGAAAGGTGTTCGCGATTTATGTGATGAGTTTGGCATTATGATGGTCTGTGATGAAGTCATGACTGGATGGGGAAGAACCGGTAAATGCTTCGGTGTTAACAACTTTGATGTTGAGCCGGATATCATCACCTTTGCGAAAGGCATTACCTGCGGGTATGTACCGCTTGGTGGCACTATTGTGAGCAAGGCGATTGCGAAACACTTTGACGATCACTTCCTAAGCTGCGGTTTAACGTATTCAGCCCATCCGATTGGCTGTGCGGCAGGCCTTGCAACACTGGATGTTTATGAAGAAGGCAAGCTTTTTGATAACGCCAATGCCATGGGTGCCATACTTGGAGATTTACTGGAAACTTTAAAGTCAAAACATGCCTGTGTTGGCGATGTTCGTTACATTGGCCTCTTCTCAGCTGTTGAACTCGTAAAAGACAAGGCGACGAAAGAAGCACTTGTGCCATATGACGGTGATCCGGATAAGTTGATGCCAAAG
The DNA here is from genome assembly GCF_018390735.1 of Fusibacter paucivorans. GTDB lineage: Bacteria > Bacillota > Clostridia > Peptostreptococcales > Acidaminobacteraceae > Fusibacter > Fusibacter paucivorans. Next base: position 125,842 of record NZ_JAHBCL010000006.1, on the reverse strand, counting down.
ATTAACGGCATGCTCAGCGAACGCGGTTTTTCAACGTATACACATGAAAACTGTATCATCGTTGCACCGCCGCTGATTATTAATGAAGCAGAACTTAAAGAAGCAATGGCGATTATGGATGACGTACTGACAATTGTAGATGAAACAATGCTATAGGGGGTTTTATGAATTATCAATATTATATGCCAACCCGCGCGATTATTGGCGAGGATTGTATTTTAAATCACAGTGATGTGTTCAAAACGCTAGGTAAACGGGCCATGCTGGTAACAGGTGCGCGGTCAGCGAAATTAAATGGCTCTGCAAAGGACATTATGTCAGCACTTGAAGCCGTTGGCATCACCTATCTCGTTTACGATAAAGTCATGAGCAATCCGACAGTGGCGTGTGCTTATGAAGGTGCGGCGCTTGCGAAAGCGAATGATGTGGATTTTATCATCGCCATTGGCGGTGGTTCGCCAATGGATGCAGGCAAGGCCATTGCACTGTTGGCAGCACAGGATATTGAGCCTTCTGCATTGTTCAGCGGCAAGTATGAAAACAAAGTTCTGCCGATTGTGGCCGTACCAACCACAGCCGGAACGGGGTCGGAAGTGACACAATACTCGATTTTAACCAATGATGCCATGCAGACGAAGACGGGGATCGCATCCAATTATATTTTCCCGGCCATTGCATTTTTGGATTCCAAATACATGGAAGCGCTTTCTTATACAACCCTTGTGAACACAGCGGTTGATGCACTGTCGCATGCAGTTGAAGGAATGCTTTCTGTACGACGTTCTTTTATCTCAGATGCCCTTGCAATGGAGAGTATTCGATCCATTATGGAAACGCTGAAAGCAATTGCGGGGATGGGTGATGATGTCAAAATGACGTCAGAAATGCGTGACAAGCTGCTTTACGCATCTTTTATGGCGGGCATCGTCATTGCGCAAACGGGGACGACAGTGGTGCATGCAATGGGTTATGCACTGACGTATTCCAAAGGTATTGATCACGGCAAAGCAAATGGCTTGCTCATGGGCAGTTATTTAAAACTGGTATCGAAGCAGGATTCAGATTTAGCGGATAAGATTGTAAGCGTTATGGGATATGACAGTATTGAATCAATGGATAAATTGATCTTGCCGATGATTGGCGAAGGTGTCCATTTAAGTGAAGATGAAATTGAGCATTATACACAAAAAGTATTAAAGACATCCAATGTATTGAATTGTCTGGTTAAGCCAGCTAAAGAAGATATTATGAACATGTATCAAGAAGCGCTTAACGCCATGTAATGTCAAAATTTTGGCCGTTAAAAGCTAACCTTTATTCAAACAGTTATCGCGAATAAGTTGTCAGGAAATAAGCAGAAAAAGCGTAAGGAGGTAATGCTATGGATTTATTAATAAAGAACGGCACCATTGTAACATCATCAGAAACCTATTCAGCGGATCTTGCCGTGAAAGATGGCAAAATCGTTGCCATTGGAACACTTTTGCCAGAAACGGCTACAACAGTTATTGATGCAAAAGGTAAACTCGTATTGCCCGGCGCCATTGATGTACACACCCATCTTGCCATGCCTTTTGGCGGTACGGTTTCAGCGGACGGTTATTTCTCTGGTACCCGAGCGGCAGCATGCGGCGGTGTTACCACGGTATTTGATTACCCGGTACAGCGCAAGGGGACAGGCATTATGGGACTGATTAACGATAAAAAGAAAATATGCGAGGCGGAAGCCTGTATTGACTATGCCTTCCATTGCTGCATCACCGACATTGAGGAAGGCAAAATTATCGAAGAGATGGCAACAGCCGTTGAAGAAGGGATTACGAGTTTTAAATGTTTCTTTGTCTACAAAAAAGAAGGCATGATGGTTGATGACGGTACATTTGCCAAGTTGCTCGCACGTGCAAAGGAGATTGGTGCTATGATTAATCTTCATGCTGAAAATCCGGATCTTATCGACTTAAATGTTGCTAAATTTGTCGCAGAAGGCAAGTTATCGCCTTGGTATCACTACCTTTCCAGACCTGAATACGTGGAAGCAGAAGCGGATAAACGCGGCATTCACTGGGCGAAGCATTTAGAGGCACCGTTGTACATTGTACACATGGCTGATAAAGAAGGGCTTGAAGCTGCCATAGATGCCAAACGAGAAGGGCACGATATTTACGTTGAAACGTGCCCGCAGTATCTGGAATTTACCAGTGAAGTGTATAAGCGTGAAGACGGCCGTAATTTCGTCTGTTCACCGCCGATGAAAGGACAGGAAAGTCAGGACGCTCTCTGGAAAGCCATTCAAAATGGTCAGATTGATACGGTTGCTACCGATCACTGTCCTTTCCAAAGCTATGAAAAAGACTGGGGCAAGGATGATTTCACGAAAATACCAAATGGCTGTGCAGGGGTTGAAAACCTCTATCCGTATATGCTGGCTGCGGCAAATGACGGCAAAATCTCATTCAGCAGAGCTGTAGAACTCTGTTCGACAAATCCGGCGAAAATCTTCGGCTGTACGTCAAAAGGATCGCTGACAGTCGGCAAAGACGCAGATATCGTCATTTACGATCCTGAGAAGACGTTAACGATTAGTGTTGACAATATGCATTCGGATTACGATCATACGATCTGGGAAGGCAAATCGCTGAATGGTTATCCGGTGATGACATTTTCCAGAGGAAAGCTCGTCTATAAAGATGGTGAATTCGTCGGTGAAGCCGGATGGGGTCAATTCGTAAAACGTGCCAGTCGCAATGATTAAAACGTATCTGTATATGAATGCATTCAACAATTAAAAATGACTGCGCAACGCTGTTTGTAAAGCGTAGAAAACCATAAAGAAAATAGAGAAACAAGAAATCGACAGTGAGAGATAGCAAGGATTTGGCAAGTTGGATTGATACAGAGTTATAGAAAAACTAAAAGAGAGATAAAAAGAGAAATAAAGAGAGATAGAGATAAAAAGAAATAAAGATAAAAAGAAATAAAGATAAAAAGAAATAAAGATAAAAAGAAAGGAGGACGTGTATGTCGCCACTTAGCGCTTTTGCAGCAAAAAATGAATCAGACGGGTGCTTGCTTTGCCATGATGCACCTTGTACCAAACACTGTCCTCAAGGTCAAGATCCGGCGGGTGTTTTACTCGCTTATCGATTTGACAACGTGATAGGTGCCTTTGCCAAAGCATCCGGTGATGTTTGTGCTTCATGTGAACTGCAAACGTGTCAAGCGCATTGTGTAAAAAGTAAAATTGATCGACCGGTAGATATTAAAGGTTTTATGATGTTTGCCAGTGCAGGTGCGGCTGAAACAAACACAGAAGCAATTGATTCGAATGTAGACCTCAGTATTGACTTTTGCGGTGTTCATTGCGAAAATCCGTTTTTTCTTTCATCGTCTGTTGTCGCCAGTAATTATGAGATGGTGGCGCGTGCATTTGAAATGGGATGGGGTGGTGCTTGTTTTAAAACGGTGGGCACTTTTGTACCGGAAGAAGTATCACCGAGATTCGCCGGCATACGCAAAGAAGGCAATTCCTTTATAGGCTTTAAAAATATTGAGCAGATATCAGATCATACACTGGAAGAAAATTTAAGCTATTTCAGAAAGCTGAAAAAAGATTATCCCAATAAAGTGCTGATTGCTTCAATTTTAGGACAGAATGAAGCGGAATGGACGTATTTGGCGAAAGTCGTCACAGAAGCAGGCGCAGATATCATTGAATGCAATTTTTCGTGTCCGCACATGTCTGGCGATGGTCTTGGCTCCGATGTGGGGCAAGATCCCGAACTCGTCTATAAATATACAAAAGCGACGCTCGCAGGAACACATTTGCCTGTACTTGCCAAAATGACGCCGAATGTTGGTAATATGGAGCCGCCTGCCATTGCCGCAATGGAAGCCGGTGCAACGGGAATCGCGGCGATTAATACCATTAAGAGTATTATGAATGTCGATTTGGGCTCTTTTGGCTCAGAACCTTCTGTAGAGGGAAAATCCTGTGTCGGCGGGTACTCCGGTAAAACGGTGAAACCCATAGCACTGCGTTTTATTCATGATATGAAAAAGCACTTTCAGCTATCAGCTGCGCCTATTAGTGGCATGGGCGGCATAGAAACATGGCGGGATGCCGCAGAATTTATGGCGATGGGCTGTGAAAACCTACAGGTAACTACTTCGGTTATGCAATATGGTTACCGTGTGATTGATGATATGATTGACGGCATGAAACGCTATTTGCAGTCACAAGGGTATACAAAAATTCAGGAAATTGTCGGCAAGGCATTGCCAAATCTCGTTTCTTCCGAGGCTTTGAATCGACAATCCATTGCGTATCCCAAGTTTGATCGAATCAAGTGCATTGGCTGCGGCAGATGTTACGTTTCTTGTGATGATGGCGGTCATCAGGCGTTGACACTAACATCAGACAGAACGCCGAGACTATTGGCGGATAAGTGTGTCGGATGCCATTTGTGTGCTGTGGTTTGTCCGGTTGGTGCCATTAGCACTGGTACAAGAGTAGCGCATAAGCATTAGAGAAAAACCTTCGAGGTTAAAGGGGGACTTATGTCAGAAACACAAATTCAAGTAAAAGATGTCAGCATGGTTTACACCAATAATGCAGGTGAAAAAATCAATGCACTGGACAGTGTTAGTTTAGATATTAAAGAAGGAGAGTTCATTTCGCTGTTAGGCCCTTCTGGGTGCGGCAAAACGACGCTTTTAAGAATCATCGCCGATTTGCTTCAGCCAACGGACGGTGAAATTATTATTGACGGTCAGTCTCCGAGGGATATACGGATCAAACAGGAATATGGCATTGTGTTCCAACAGCCGGTTCTTTACGATTGGCGAACGGTCAGACGCAATATATGTCTGCCCATGGAGATTATGGGCGTTCCGAAAAAAGAGCGAACTTCACGGATTGATGAAAAGCTGGATTTGGTAGGGCTGAAAGACTTTGGCAAGAAATATCCATTTGAACTCAGCGGTGGTATGCAGCAGCGTGTCGGCATTGCCAGAGCATTGGCGCTTAATCCTAAATACCTGCTCATGGATGAGCCGTTCTCGGCGCTGGATGAGTTTACAAGAGAAAAGCTCAATGAAGATTTGCTCGAGATTTGGGGCAAGACAAAGAGTACCGTTATTTTCGTCACACACAATATTCCGGAATCCGTTTTTCTTTCAGATCGCGTCATCGTCTTGACGCCTCATCCGGGTAAATTGGCAGCGGTAGTTGACATTGATTTGCCAAGACCGAGGCGCAATGAACTCAGAGATTCACCTGAATTCTTTGAATACGTAGCAAAGATTAGAAAGTGCTTTCAGGAGGTGAAAATGTGACCATCTCAAAACATGAAAGAAGGCTGGTAACAGCCGTCTGGCTAGTCGGTATTCTGGCATTCTGGGAAATCATGGCCTTCATCTTGAAATACGTGGTGAAGAGTGAGATGGCATCGGTAAAATTACCATTTCTCCATACGATTTTTATCACCATGTTCCAAAATGCCGGCATGCTGCTTGAAGCAAGCGCTGTAACCTTTTCGCGAGCGCTCTTGGGATTTGCCATTGGAGCTGTCATTGGCGTCGTCTTAGCCATTCTCATGAGTTTATCCAAGACACTGGAGCGCATTGCGTTTCCATATCTCATCATTTCACAGATGATCCCGGTATTGGGGCTGGCGCCGATTATTTTCAATATTGTCAGGGATATGAATCTTTCGAGGATTATCATAGCCGCCTACATTACGTTCTTCCCGGTTTCCGTCAATATGCTCAGTGGTCTCAAAAGCGTTGATCAAGAAAAGAAAGAGCTGCTTTATGCCATTGCGGCATCAAAATTCAATGTCTATCGAAAACTGATGCTGCCCTACGCGATGCCCTATTTGTTTACAGGTTTAAAAATTGCCGCGCCAATGGCTGTTACGGCCTCTATCTTAGTTGACATGCTTGGTTCAAAGAGCGGCATTGGCGTAAAAATGCTTTATTCGCTCTATTCAAGCTCAATGGATATTTTTTGGGCTTCCGTTATTACCAGTGCTATTTTAGGAATTGTCAGTTACTATCTCGTGATTAATGCAGAGCATTTCTTCCTCCCATGGCAATCGGGAAAGGAGGGTGAAACGGCATGATGAACAAAGTTAAGAATATCTTGTGGCCATTGCTTTTCGGGATCGCTTTTTTAGCACTGTGGCAAATGGGATACGTCCATAAAGTATTGGATTTAAAACCGTTTCAACTTCCCGTGCCATTAGAAATCGTGCAGACACTGCATGCGAACTTGCCAAAGGCGATTAAAGACTGCGGCGTTACCCTTTCAGGTGCTTTTATCGGCATGATGATTGGATCGGCCATCGGCTTTATGATCGCCGTGATCGCAACGATTTTTCCGAAGTGGGGCTATGGCGGTCTTATCATTATCACAGCTTTTAATGCAATGCCAATTGTCGCCTTGTCGCCAATTATGAACCTGTATTTTTCGACGGGGATGGCGCAGAAAATCGGCGTCGTTACCATTGTCTGCATGGCTGCAATGGCCATGAACGCATACAGCGGACTCAACACCTTGAAGCCGTATTCCATGGACTTAATGCACTCCGTGGCGGCTGAACGCTGGGTGATCTTTAAGAAGCTCCGATTGCCAAACTGTATGCCCAATGTTTTTACGGCGTTTAAAATCAACGTAGCAGCTTCCATTATTGCGGCTATTATCAGCGAATATTTTGCGACGTCAACAGCCGGTCTCGGCTTTGGCATCAAAGATAACCTTAGAAAAGCTGAAATGGCAATGGGCTGGTCGTATATCGTCGTCGCATCACTTGCCGGCGTTTTGATTTACATCGTCATCTTATTGTTAGAACGCAATGTCATCAAGTGGCATGCTTCACAAAGATAGAAAAATAAGGGAGGAATTTAAATGTTTAAAAAGAGAAATTTAAAACTTGTGTTAGTGATGCTGCTTATGGTATCACTCCTGATGTCAGCGTGCAGCTCGAGTGCGCCTGCATCGACAGAAAGCGCTTCTGCATCAGAAACAACAACCGAATCGTCAACATCCACGGACACGCCAAAAGAAATGGACAAAATGACGATTCAGCTCAAATGGCTGCCTCAGTCACAATTTATGGGGTACTATATGGCGGCTTCCAAAGGTTACTATGAAGATGAAGGCATTGATATTGAAATCTTGCCGGGCGGTAGTGATATCATCCCTGAACAGCAAGTTTACAACGGCGTTGCCGATGTCGGTGTCACTTGGGTATCGAGCTTGCTGAAGTACCAGTCACAAGGATGGGAACTCAAAGAAGTGGCACAAGTATTCCAAAAGAGCGCAATGCTTCTCGTCTCTAAAGCAGAAACAGGCATTACATCACCGGAAGACTTAGTCGGCAAAAAAGTTGGCTCTTGGTTCGGCGGCAATGAGTATGAAATTTATGCACTTCTCGAAGCAAACGGCATCGACAGAGAAAAAGATCTCGAACTCGTACAACAAGACTTTACCATGAACCAAATACTCAATGACGAAATTGATGCAGCTTCTGCCATGACTTACAATGAATACGGCTTATTGCTCGAATCAGGTCTTTCGGATGCAGACTTAAACGTCCTTGATATGAATGATGAAGGCGTTGCAATGCTTGAAGACTGTCTATTCGTTACTGATGAATGGATTGCGGAAAACGAAGACCTCTTCGTCAGATTCTTAAGAGCCTCTATCAAAGGATGGCAAGATGCATGTGCAGATCCTGAAGCGGCAGGTCAAGTCGTTTATGATGCTGACCAAAGTGTTTCGCTTGAGCACCAAGTCTACATGGCAAAAGAAATCGCAAAACTTGTTACACCAGAAGGTTTTGACCCTGCAAAAATCGGCTACATCGATATGGATGCCATCCAACAAACGGCAGACCTCGCTTACAAATACGGCTTGCTGACAGAGCCTGCGGTACTTGACGATACGACGATTACCAGCAAATACTTCGAAGAAGCAACGAAATAATTGAGACGATCATTAACCAAGACATTGAATAAAAATAGTTAATAAAGTATAAAAGAAGTGATCAAATAATGCCCGATCAAAGATTTAAACTTTGATTTGGGCATTATTTTTATGTCGTTCCCTGTGATGCTAAATAACCAGAACGATGTAAAAATGACAAAATCGAAAAGACAAGATAAGAAAATTTTAGATAAGACAAGAACAGATAAGACAAGATAAGACAAACAAGATCAAAAGAAACAGATTCATTTACGTGTGAAGTCGACTACAATTCCTCAGATGATAATGCGTAGAAACATAGCAAAAAAAGAGAGATAAGAATGCATTTGGGGATTTGGAAATAATTGTATTTATGTTATAATAATGTATAAAAGTTTTAATAGTATAAATAATCAAACAGCGCCATGATATCAACAACTGCAATACGTTGCAATGCGTATTTTTTAGAACGATAGACAACACACTTTATGGCGGCATATGTGGCAGCGTACGATTGAAAACGCTAAATTTGAGGGGAGTATACATAAAATGAAAAATCTGAAAATCAAAGTGACAACAGGTATAATGGCAGGGGTATTATTTCTTTCTGGTTTTGCATTTGCGGTGAATAACGGCAACGGGGACAGCAACAGTGGTCTTAATGTTAATGGCAATGGCTTTTCCGACATGACCACCCACTGGTCAAACAGCTATGTATCGTCACTGACAGACCGCGGCATTATCTCAGGGTATGGTGACGGTACCTTTAAACCTGACAATACACTGAAACGCATTGAATTTATCGTTTTAACGCTTAAAGCACTTGAAAGTGAGGGGACGATCACGCTAGATGCGACTGCGCCAGTTGGGAGCTACTGGGGCATGCCTTACATTGAAAAAGCCATCGAAATGAATCTGCTTGAAAATTATACAACGGCAGCAGCTGACTACGAGACGGCTATTACCAGAGAAGAAATGGCATCGATTATTGTAAAAGCTTATGATGCCATTGGCGGCGACACAGCCATCACAGATGGCGTTGTGACGAAAGCACAAAAGCAAATTGGTGATCTCGTCAATGTCTCCGCTTCTTATAAAACAGAAGTCACCACAGCCTATGCCCTTAATTTCATCGCAGGCTACGGTGACGGTTCCTTTAAACCGCTTGGCAATGCCACAAGGGGCGAAGCCAGTGTTGTGATCTCAAAACTGCTAGATGACAGTCTGCGCACGCCAATAGAAGAAGATAAACCGCTTGAAGGTGATTCGTCGTGGCTTGAGTGGGTGCAGTCACAATCGCCTGAATACCAAGAAGAACACCTATCAAGAGAATATGCCATCAGTACCTTTGAAGATGGTGTCCTCACAATTGTAGATGGCGGCGGCGGTTACGGTGACCTTGTGGTAAAAGATACGTATACACCGGATCTCACAGCCAGATTAAACAATTTACTTAACTACATGGCGAGATTGGAAAGATTTTCAGGTCTTTATACGACGAGAAGTCCACTGGAAGGCGTAAGTGGCCAACAAGAATTCATATTAGTAGCACTTGGCAACAAACTGGATTACTATAATAATTTTCCATACTTCCAATTTGTAATACATCACGATCATTATTTAGATACCAAAACATACAAGGCATCACAAACCAAAAAAGGTGCCACGGTAGAGCTAACCATCAATAGGCTTTATGATGATGATACGGAAAGAACAGAAACATACTGGAAACAGGGATATGATGACCGTTATATGACACCTTTGAAAGAATCTGTTAAGGCCTTTTTTGGTGAGGTGTATGGTGCTGAAATTGCGGATTACGTGCAACAAACACATACGAATTACTATGTCAATTTTGGACGTAACAATTATCCTGATTACGACGCGGTGAAAACCATTGGTAATGTTGATGTTGTCGTGCCGCTTATTTCAAAATCTGATGCCCCGTTGCACATCTTTTTTACGATTCATTAGATTCGCTAAGGAGTCATTAAATGAAAAAATATCTATCCATGATTTTAATTGTTGCCTTGCTTATAAGCAGTGTCCCCATTAGTGCCGCCGCTGACGAATCGCCATTATTTACTTATTCGGTAAATTATAGCGGCTATGCATCATTTGAGGATTTCATAGTGGCGCAATCATTGCCACTTAAAGTTGATAATTTCAGCACAGGCAAAACGCTATATATCAACAAAGCCGATTACGATAAATACGGCCTTGTTGTCTACGGCAATGAAAAGATAATTAACTACGATTCGCTTCCTGTTGGCTATCCCCATGAAAACAGCTCAGCAGAAGAAATCTATAATGATAAAAAGACGGGTACAACAGGCTATCGTTATTTAGGTTATAGTGCAAGCGGCGAAGTTGTCACTAATGCCTACTATCCACCAGATGCGCCGTTATCAGATAAAAATAAGTGGATTGAAGAATATTCCGATGTAAAAGGTGCACCTGCTTCGTGGCAAGTTGTTAAAGACGGAAACTTACGTGAATACATGACCGCACACTGGATCGGCGGCAATGGTATTAATACAAATCCAAACGATATCAATACACAGTACACCGTTGAAACGATCAACAATACGCGGTCAATGGGTGCGCTGAATGCTTATCCCATTGATGGCGTCACAGATAGCTATAAGCGCACCCTTCTGCTTACAGCTGGCGGTTGGTATACGAACTTTTCTGTGCGAACGGAGCGCGGTAAATATTATCAAACGTGGATTGGCGACGGCATGGCATCAAATGCACGCGTCGATCAATGGTTAACGCTGAATCTTCAAAACAATGACATTGCCGTTACAATGGCATCCGATCAGCAATTTGTTGAAGTGAATACCTCGTATACGGCAGTCATTGTACCGGACAATCAATATATGAAAAAAGAGCATGTCAAACAGTTTGAAGCCAGTATCAGCAAAGATGGCAGTGTGATTGACAGCGCAGAAGCGGCATTTTCTGTACTGAGAAAGACGGTTAACAGAACCGTGCGCATTAACAGAAGTGAACTGGTGGTAGGCACACAAGAAGTTGAAATCAGCGGCAGTTACGTACTGGATACCATTTTTAAAAATGACCCGAAAAAGTCAGGAAACCTCACGCGAAAAGTCATCGTTACCGTAGAAGAACCTGCTGTCCCCACAGCGAGCTGTCTTGTAACGGCAAATCCGCGGTATAAAACATCAAGCGGCAGTGATGTCGATGTCAGCATCACTGCTGACATCTCACTTTATAAAGTTACCACTGCAAATGTAGCGAATATTGCCGTGTGGCTTGACGGGGAATGTCAATATGCCAGTGTCATTAATCCTACCGTGACATTTCATCGAACCATTGATGGTGCGCCTTTTGCCGACAACCCAGATAAAAAGATTAAACAGCCTTGGAACGTTACCGTCGATGTCACGCTGAAAGACGGCCGCGTCCTAGAGGCAAGTGGTGATGATATGACCGTTGTGGTGGGTGAGCCGAAGCCGCCGGAAGTCAAAGTCAATGCCCCCAAAACGGCAAAGGTCGGTGATACAAAGGGGATAACAGTACGTGGGAGCAGCGTCACGGGCGCACTGGACTATCTTATCTTAAATGATGGGAGCACTGACATAGCCGTTGAACATCCAACCGATGGCTATTTGAATAAACAGTATGAATTTACAAGGGAAGGTGAACAGACCTTTACAGGGGTTGCCATTGATACCCTTGGCTACAGTGGCTATGGTGAAGATACAACAATGGTACTGCCGCCCACAGTCGATGCCGTTATACATACCGAAGGACAGCTCAAACCATACCGTAAGATTACCGTATCGAGCATGCAGTCGGACAGCCCCGATAAATTTCCCATTGTAGACAGTCAAACGGATTGGTGGGTTTCAAGCGGCACCGTTAATGCGGCATCGGGCGTCTATTCGCCTGCCGATCCTGACGGCAGCCGAAAGTTTGATTTTGGTGTACCAACAGCGGGAACGATTAACACGTCCGTCACACTGAAAAACACTCTTGGCTATGAAGGACAGGCAAGTAAAATCATTACCATTACACCGGATGAACCGCCGGAAGCTGCTTTATCGGTAGTGAATAAAGTCTATCGCGACCCATCGAACAGCAACACGGCAACCATTTCGGTATTAAATGAAAGTACATCCAAAGATGGTGATGCTATTGGCTCCATTCAAGTATCTTACTGGTACGATCACGACGGTGATAATCGGTTTGATGATGAAGTGCAACATATCGCCTATTGGGGTGCGCCGAAAAGAAATGCAGACGGTTCAGAAAACAAGGATTATTCATTTAACGTATCCAGTGTGGGCAAATACTATGTAGCACTTTCTGTTGCAGAAACCTACACACCAATGCCCGGCATGGAAAGCAGTGCCGTTTATCTATATGACAGTACCTACGATGGCTCTGTTAATCAAAACCATATCGTTGAGGTGGACAACATCCCGCCAAGTACAGCGGTAACGGTGAAAGCGCCCAAACACATCAATTTGAAGCTTCAAACGGGGAACAGTGGCCTTAGCCCTGAAATGCTGACGGCCTATATCAATGGCTCATTAACAACGCAACTGAAATCAGAGAACATCTTCATTGACAGTTTTGAAATTGTCAATCAACCAGTGGGTTACGAAATGGTATCGTCTCAAGGATTGAGTACCGATTCGCTGTATGGCGTCTCAGCGCCTCTAGGGTATACGACGGGATATTCAAACAAGGTCTATATGACAGTGGGAGATTACCCTGAAGAATTTTTGCTTGGCTGTAAAATTACTAACTTAGATACGGGACAGGTTATTACACCTTCCCATTGGTGCCCTGCTAATTTCTTTAATTACGGTGATTCACCTGTTTATAGCGTTAATGATATGCTTGCTTATACATCGAGCATTTATTCGTATCCTGCAAGCGAGCATGCGGTGACATCATACAATGACATGATTACACAAAATCCTGACGCATCAATCTTCTACATGCAAAAATACTACTTTTACTATAAAAGAGATTATTCAATTACAGCGTATGCACTGGTCGAAATCACAAAAGACTTTCAGATAAAATGGCATAAGGTACAAGATTTTGATCTAACCTATGATGACCAGTCCAGACCGTGGATTGCAGCTTATAAGGATATGCCGGATAGTGTTTTATACTACTTCCAAGGTTATTACCATGCTTACAATGTCAAAACAGGTCAAGATACGATTGTTAGTTATCAAGACGATAATATTAACGCTTCAAATATTGTACAGGGCAGTCAATTTGTAAATCACGCACCACAGAATACCATGAATATAACGATTGATGAGGGGGCGGCTTACCCTGTAGAAGATAAAAATGGTGATACAGATTATTATGCGCCGTTTTACATGAACTACGATCACATGCTGGCACCTGCAAACGTGGGTACATTTTGCGTTTCGACGGGAAGTTGGGCAGGAACGCACAATCAGTACATTGAATTTAATTATGTAGAACGTGCAGAACAGAATTATATTTATCTAAGGCAGCTCTTTGATGCTGGTGTTTGGGCATATAACGTTCAGACGAAGAACTATTTTTATACCAACACCAAAAATCAGCTTGAAAAGCTATCGGAGAACACGTACTACGTCCTGCTTGGCAGCGATGACTTTTCTTATATCTCTGCCAACGAATCCAATCAACTGGCAAATTTAATAACACAAAAGCAGCTTATTACGACGAATCAAAGTGATAAACTCGGCAGTGCATTACGGATGAGTCAATACACGGAACTGGGCAATGCGTTAATCAACCTGCAAGATCAGGGCAGTGCAGAAGCAGAGACGATCTTGGTGACAGTTGGTGATCCGTTGTCAATTGCCTCACTTTACCACGATTATGAAAATGATGCACGCTATGATTTTAGAGCTGATATCGTACATACAGACCCATATTATTATGAAAACAGCATGGGTGTATCAGGGTATCACAATACACAATTTCGGGGTGATGAAATCATCTTCGATAAAGTAGGAAAGTATGATATGGACTTTTACGTGCGTGATAATCCTGTTGGGAAGAACGATGCACTGGATAAGTATCGCTATTGGTCGCGTGATAAAATGCATCAAACAGTTTTGGTGCACCGAAAACCTGTGGCAGATTTCTACTACAATTGGAATCCCCAAGCTTTTGAAGATTTATCCTACGATTACGATCATAAGAGTGATCCGGATCGAGGCATCAAACAAATTGAGGTTCAGTATCGACTTAATTCAGAGCCTTGGCAGCCAGGAATATTACCCACTGGGTATGCAGGCATTAGCGGCACTTATATGCGCCTTCGCGCTAAAGATGTTGAAGGGGTATGGAGTGACTGGACAGAGAAAACCATTGCTACACCCCCGCCGCAACACTACCTGCTGAGTATTACAGCGGATTTACAGTCAAGCAATGCGGGCAATCCATTGACGGCATTTCGACCGGGCAATTACGTGCAGTGGTATAACATCAATGTGCGTGATTCAGGAAGATTTCAACCAGAACATCGCCTCGAAATAAGGCTTCTTGAATCTAATGGTCTTCCTGTAGAAAACGTGCCAATGATGGTTGTGGATGATTATTCAAAAATATCGGGCAATTTCTACGATTGGAACTGGCAGCCGCAGGACTTCTATATACCTGATGTGGTTGGACTTGAAAATAAAACGTACCAAATGGAAATCGCAATGGTAAGTACCATAACAGGTGAACGGCATTACGTCAGAAAAGACATCACTCTCTATGCAAATGACCCGCCGTCACTATCGGCCAGTTTAGCGGCAACCGCACTGTATCAGGGGCGTGACAATGTTGTGTATCTCAATGTCAGCGATCCGAATTTGGATAATCTGTCATTGAGCGTTGAAGTGAAGAAGGACGGCGAAGTATATCTGTCTAAATCGTATATGAAGTCATACCCGTACGATACGACGACGCTGACGCTTCCAAATCTTGAGACGGGCAATTACGCGGTGACGGCAACAGTGAATGATGGGGCGGCCACAGCGACGCAAATACTGGTGTTTACCGTGATCCCCAATACACCACCAGCTGTAGCGGTTAATGTAGCATCGCTGTATCTCTTTGAGACAGATACCAACACGGCATTTGTCAGTGTATATGATGCGGAAGGGGATGATTTGGCACTCGATGTAACGGTTCTCAAAGACGGCACCGTTTATCGGACGTTTAGCTACAATAAAACGTCGCCTTATACCGATGAAGTGATAACACTTAATAACCTCAGTGCGGGGACTTACACTGTAAGGGCATTTGCAGCAGATGACTATGGCAATGCCACGGCAACTGCTACATTTCCCGTCTATGTCAATTCACCGCCATACATCACCGCAGAAATTGCATTCCCAGAAGTGCTCGATGGCGACAGCAATACACTGACGACACATTTAACGGACATCGACCCGCAAAACCTGTTTGTTCAGACAGAGCTTTACAAGGAAGGTGTATTATATAGTCGTCAGAACACCACAGTTGCGCCTGTTGGCGGCATATACAGTGATGTGCTGTTCACATTCCCGAATTTACCAATCGGCAGTTATCTAGGACAAGTGGCGGCATGGGATGGCTATGCAACATCGAATTACGTCAACTACAGCTTTAATGTCATACCACGCAATCTGCCGCCTTCTGTGACAGTTGGTGTAACCCCCGAAACGCTTTATGCAGGGCAGAAGGCAACCGTCGCCATGCTGTTTGACGATGGTGATCATGAGCCGCTCACCGTAACCCTGACGGTTATAAAAGACGGTACGACTTATGATGTCAGTACATTCCCCGTGGCGTGGCTTGGCACGCAATATGAAATGATAAAAAAATCGTATGATAACTTACCGGAAGGAACCTATACCGCCAAGGCGGTTGTCAGTGATGGGACGGCGACTGATGAAGACGTCAAAACTTTTATCGTACAGCCGCTGCATATCAGTGATTTTGAGATTACAGGCGCGTGGAATCACTGGGATGGGCGTACAGATTATCGCGGCATTTATTTGACGCCGAATGCGCACCGATTTTTGTCGCTTGAAACAGTGACCTTTCACGCTTCTGTTCAAGGTCTTCCGGAGACAGTAGCAGTGATGCTGTCGCCGGAGTTGATGGCAATGACGTATACAGACCCTTATGGTGTCGTCTATGAATATGAAGAACTGGTTGGGTACGATGTGTCCTTTCCATTGGCGCTAAGTATGGTCTCTTATGATGAGGCGAGTGCCATGAGTAATTGGGAGGGGACGTATTTACTGCCGCTGGCGCCTTCAACGCTGTCATGGGAAGATATTCGAAAGCGAAGTCCTTACGAGGCAGAGCTTACGGCGAGTCAAGAGCTGTCAAGTGTGAAGGCGTCTATTGATGACGTTGAGATCACTGGGAATATCTATGATCGGATATCATTACAGCCCGTCTATTAGTGTTTTATAGGAATATTTAAAATATTAAGATATTAAGATATGACAACGTATCTTAATATTTTTTTATTTTCAACAATCATAAAGTTGTTCTCAATTCCCGTAATAAATGACCACAAAACCTCTGTATAATGACGGTATAGAAAGATAAGGAGGTTAAGATGAGAAGTGATGCGATTAAACTCGGTGCGGCAAATGCACCGAAACGTGCCTTGCTTCGGGCGCTTGGACTGACAGATGTCGAATTAGCGAAACCAATTATCGGCATTGTCAATTCCTACAATGAAATTGTTCCGGGACATATGAATCTGGACAAAATGACAGAGGCAGTTCGTGCCGGTGTGATTGCTGCTGGCGGTACACCTGTTGTCTTTCCGGCAATTGCCGTTTGCGACGGGATTGCCATGGGGCACGAGGGCATGCACTATTCACTGGTAACGCGAGAACTCATTGCTGATTCTACTGAGGCAATGGCCATGGCGCATATGCTGGATGGGCTGGTCATGGTGCCAAACTGTGATAAAAATGTACCGGGATTGTTGATGGCGGCAGCACGCCTGAATATACCGTCGATTTTTGTCAGCGGCGGGCCGATGCTGGCAGGCGTATTTGAAGCTGAAAAAATTGGGTTTACAACGATTACCGAGGCGGTGAGTGCTTATAAAGTAGGAAAGCTATCGCGAGAAACACTGGAAACAATGGCGGAAAAAACGTGTCCGACTTGTGGGTCGTGTTCGGGGATGTTTACGGCAAACAGCATGAATTGTCTGACTGAGGTATTGGGCATGGCACTTAAGGGGAATGGCACGTTGCCGGCGATTTACTCAGAGAGGCTAATGTTGGCTAAACAAACAGGCATGCAAATTATGACGCTGATCGGCAAAGACATTAAGCCAAAGGACATTATGACAGAGGCGGCATTTGAAAATGCCATCATCGTTGATATGGCGCTTGGATGCAGTACAAACAGTCTGCTGCATTTACCGGCAATTGCCTATGAGGCAGATGTGACGATTGATCTAACAAAAGTAAATACGATTAGTGAACGCACGCCGAATCTTTGTCACTTATCACCGGCGGGTGATGATTATATAGAAGACCTTCACCGAGCCGGAGGTGTTTATGCAATCATGCACGAATTGAATAAACAAACCCTTCTAAACGGTGATGTGCTCACATGTACGGGAAAAACCGTTGCAGACAATATAATAGGGTGTGAAATTATTGATCCACAAGTAATTCGTCCGATTGAGAATCCGTTTAGCACAAAAGGCGGCATCGCGGTATTAAGCGGCAATTTAGCGCCGGATACCTGTGTGGTCAAACGCTCGGCCGTTTCAGAAGCAATGATGAAACACAAGGGACCTGCGCGGGTTTTTGATGGTGAAGAGGCGGCAATTACAGCCATTAACGAAGGCAGAATTGTAGCGGGTGATGTGGTAATTATCCGATATGAAGGCCCAAAAGGTGGTCCGGGAATGCGTGAAATGTTAAACCCTACTGCAGCAATTATGGGACGCGGTTTAGGAGAGTCCGTGACACTCATCACCGACGGGCGCTTCAGTGGCGCGACAAGAGGTGCCGCAATAGGACACGTTTCGCCGGAAGCTGCTGTTGGCGGCAATATCGCATTAATTGAAGAAGGGGATATCATCGCGATTGACATTGATGCCTGCGAAATTAACATCGAAGTGACCGATGAGGTTTTAGCAATAAGGCGTGCAACGTGGATACCTAAACCGCCGAAAATTAAAACGGGATACCTGAAACGCTACGCCAAACTGGTGACATCCGGCAACCGCGGCGCTGTCCTTAGCGGAGATTAAACGCGATTTTATAAACACCGGTTTTGAATTGATGCGAACTAGTGTATGATAAAACTGTATAACATTTGTACTGCCACTGGGGGAGGTTATGCTAATGAATCGTACAGATTATCATGTAGATGTGCAGCAATTTAATTGGGGAACCATCGAATGGCTTCATGAACCGTCGGATTCCCCTCATCATCATCTGAGTCTGGCGCGTGTTGTCATATCGCCAAAAGCGCACCAAAACAAGCACTTTCACGTTGGTGAAGAACAGATGCTCTTTGTTTTGTCAGGGAAAGGCATTTTTATTAATAACGGCGTTGAACGTCATATTGAATCAACAGCCTTTCAATATGTTGCACCGTTTGCCGAGCACGTTGTCATTAATGAATCTGCAAAGGAAGATTTAGTGCTCATGGTGATCTATGCGCCAATTTCTCTATCACCGCTTGATATGCCCAAGGTATCTGAATGGCATGTTGATGTGACCGAACATGTGAATTTAGAGCTGATACAAAATGTTACAGAAGAACTGAGCCAACTCTTGAAACTCGACATGCACTACCTTAGAGGCGGCAATTGTGATTTGACACTCCCGGAATTTTGTATAACGTGTGCCCGACACCGAGATTGTGCACTTGAATCAGAACAGACACCTCATGACGGGATCCGTCAGTATTACTGTCCCTATGGTGTTTCTCAGATTGCGGCACCATTGGTACTCAATGAACGGCAATACGGCACTTTGTGGACAGAGCGCTTTGTACTTGGCGGTGGTGATTACACGCGCAACAGCTTTGGCGATTTTGGCAATGAAGCAGAACAGGCGGCCAGAGAGTACAGCCGGTTTAAAACATTTATCAAAAGCAGAATATACGTCGTCTTTGATCACATGACCATTGCGGCTCAATTTATCAATATGGTTCACGAGCGACGTGTTTTGGAAAGTGTTCTGCTCGATAAAGAAAACGAATTGCTCAGAAAAACACAGGAACAGCTGAAACTTAAAGATCGTTTACTCAAGACGGGTGCTCGGAATGCCCATGACAGTTTTCTTATTGACAGTTCACGACGAACGCCAAAGATGATGTATCCATATGCGCTGGAAATGGCACTCGAAAATGCGCTGGTCGATGAGGATGCTTTAAGAGTAACTCAATTGCTGGATGAGGCAACTTACCTGACCAATTATGATCTGAAAACAATCATGGAAATGATAGTGGTACTCTCGAGAGTGCCGGCGCGGAAGACAAAAGACTTTGAAAAAACGGCGCGGTTAATGCGAAAGTATGAAGAAGCACTGACAAAGCGCGATGTTGAGGATCGAAAAGGATTGCTCAAAACATTTTGTATAGAATGCCTTAGTGACATTAAGGATTCTTATGCAGAAAATGACGGGACGCTCATAGAGCGTGTCAATCAATATTTGGAGCTGCATTATAGAGAACCGTTAAATCTTCAGTCAGTTGCGACGCACTTTTACATTTCGCCCAATTATTTAAGTGCCAAATTCAATGAAGTAAATCAATGCTCTTTTACAGACTATATCACCGATTTGCGTATTGACGCGGCAAAGGTGATGCTGTTGAATAGTCATATGAAGATTATTGATATTGCCCATCGGTCCGGTTTTCAGAATGTCAGTTATTTTACCAAGTGCTTTAAGCTGCGGGAGGGTATGACACCGGGAAAGTTTCGAATGCAAAACAGGCAATTAACATAAACGGAAGGTTTACAAAATTTGTAGAAAATTGAATAAAATGCTTTTAACTGAGCGATTTGTTTGGTAAAATTGATGAAATTAAATTTTTATGCTCAAATTTTTATCGAACTTATAGGAGGTATTTGTGGTTACAAAAATTGCAAAGGGGATTTCAAAGTATTTTGGCGTCATCATTATTATCTGCATGATTCTTGGCTTTATACAGCCTACACTCTTTGGATGGGTGCTGAAAAAAGTATTCGGTCAATCAATGATTACCATTTTGCTTGGCGTCATTATGTTTGGTATGGGGATGACGCTTAGCCTTGATGATTTCAAAATTGTATTGCAGCGTCCCCTTGATATTTTAAAGGGAACAGCAGCTCAATTTATCGTGATGCCGCTCCTGGCTGTTATTCTATCAAAACTGTTTGGTCTTGAAGAGGCACTGATGGTGGGGGTTGTTCTCGTCGGGACATGCCCTGGCGGAACGTCTTCAAATGTTATTTCTTATATGGCAGGCGGTGATGTTGCGTTGTCGGTGGCGATGACCACTGTCTCAACACTTTTAGCACCGATTCTAACGCCGGCGATTACCTATTTCCTCATTCGCCAGACCGTGTCTTTCGATCCGATGAGCATGTTTATCAGCATTGTGCAGGTCGTTTTACTGCCAATTGCACTTGGACTAATTGTCAAAGCCATGCTTAAAGAAAAGGCGAATGTGGTGAATGATGTGATGCCTGCGATTTCGTCATTATCAATTGCATGTATCGTCGGGGGCGTTATTGGCGCTAATGCGGAACGTATTATTGGTGCGCTTGGCATTATTGTCATTGTGATTATACTGCATAATCTCAGTGGCTATGCGCTTGGCTATTTTGTCGGAAAAATAACAGGGATGCCGCGCAAGAAGCGTATTACACTTGCGGTTGAAGTGGGGATGCAGAATTCAGGTCTTGCAGCATCGCTTGCAGCAAGCCAATTTGCTGCAATGCCAATGGCGGCAGTACCGGCAGCGCTATTTAGTGCATGGCATAATATATCCGGTGCACTCTTTGCGGCAATCGTCAAGTCGAGAGAAGCGAAGATGGCGGAATCAGAGATGGAAGCATAATGGTATTTTGAGACATTTAAGTGTTCAAAAACAAGAAAAAGTATGTTGAATAGAGTATGATGATTAAAATATCCTCGCCTGTTTTCGGTTATTGCTAATGAAGTTTAGTGATATCGGAAGGGCGAGGATTTTTGTTTTGTTAAAAGGCATGTGTGAAATAATAAAGTGGGGGTAATAATGATAACATAAACAGTATCACGGAGGCGGTTTTGCCATGAGCAATGAGCGAAACGGACAAAAGAGAGCGGTGAGGCATTCTGAACCTTACCATTACCGTAAGGAAGCGATAAGGCCAAAAGATATCGCCTTTTATGTTGCGCTAATGTCTGTCATTTTAGTGACGCTCATTTGTTTGATTGTCTATGTTGATGAAAAGAGCAATACAGCACTCAAAGCCTCCATTGTCGATAAAGAAATGCATATTTTAAGTGCAGAAGCAAAGCTGTTCAGTACTTCTTTTGATGAAGCAGTTTCTGATTTGCTCTATTTAAAAACATTGATATCAGCAGATACGGATTTGCCGATAAACGAAAGGGCGTTGTCCGAAGAAAGGATGGCAGTCCGTTTCATCGAATTTTTATCGACGCATTTGCATTATGATCAAGTGCGCTTCATCGGTGTAGACGGTATGGAGCGCGTACGTGTCATCAATACGCCGACTGGTGCGGAGATTGTCTCTGAAACGGGACTACAGGATAAACGTTCACGGGAATATTTTGTCAAAGCGCGAGAACTCATTGATGGTGCTATCCATATTTCAGCACTGGATCTCAATGTGGAGAATGATGAAGTGGAGAAACCTTATAATCCTGTTGTCAGGTTTTCGACGCCAATTTTTAAAGGCGATTCGCCAGAAGGTATTCTCGTGATTAATTATAAACTAGATGACTTGCTGATGCTCTATGAACAGTTCTCGGAAGGGACTGACAGTGAGCTGTTGTTACTTGACAGTGACGGCTATTATCTCGTATCACCGGATCCGTCGCAAACGTGGGGCAATTCTATTTTAGAACGTTCAGAAATAACATTTGGCAGACTCGATCCACTGGCGTGGGTGGCAATGCTTGAGAACGATACCGGAAAAGTACAGACAGAAGCCGGCGGTTATATTTATCAAGCACTAACCCAAGAGACTGTTGCCTCAGAAGCAACCGTACTCCATACGGTACCATTAATTGCTTATGATCCCGGACGACTGATGATGGTGTCATTTATTTCAAAAACGAGCGACGTCGGCTATTTATTTTCAAATGATCAAATGGCAATGTTTTTGCGCGTTGTCGAACGCTATAAATGGTTTTTAATGATGGCGTTCATTGTGATGCTGGGATTTTTTCCGTTTCTTTTAAGTCGTCGTTTTACACGTGCCAAAATAAAGCGTTTTTCTGAAATTGATTCGCTGACGGGCGTTTACAATCGAAGAAAGGGATTTGATTTACTGGAAGAGATATTGTCTGACTATGATGAACAACTTTCAATCTGCTTTATTGACGTTAACGGCTTAAAAGTCGTCAACGATACATTGGGGCATGAAGCGGGTGACAAGCTGCTTCAAACTTCTGCTGAACTGTTGAAGGAAAAAATACGCAATGAAGACGTGCTCTGCCGTTTTGGCGGCGATGAGTTCGTTATTGGCTTTGTCGGTACGACGCCGCAAGAAGCCGAGGTGATCTGGAAACGTATTTTAGAGGGTGTTCAGCGATTTAACCAGACTGCTGAAGCGGCTTTTGTCATTAGCCTTAGCCACGGTGTTTCAGGGATTAGTGAGTTGAGCCAAGCAAATCTCGAAGCGTTGATTCATTTGGCTGATGAGCGCATGTATCGTGAAAAAGCGATTATTAAGCGGAATCTTCAAGTGATTCACCGTGATGCAACAGACTATATTATTTAGAGAAATAATTCCCTCTATTGCTAAAGGCATTTATCCAATGGGAGCACAATAATAAAAAGGACGTTTTTAAAGCAACATGTTAGAACATTACTGGGAAGTAAGCGTGAGTATTATGCTTAAAACCAAATTGAATCGTCAGTAAGAATGAAGAAGGAGGTAGCAATGAATTTTATTGTTGAAAAGAAATCACCTTATGACCTTAAGACAACGATTGAACGCTTTAAAGCGCTGTTGCCGTCACAAGGATTTGGTGTTTTGTGGGAATTGAATTTTAAGGATAAACTTTCAGAAAAGGGATTTGAACTTCAGGATAACTTTTGGGTATTTGAAGTATGCAATCCATCAAAAGCGGATAAAGTACTTAATGAATGGATTAAAACCGGTTACTTCCTGCCATGTAAAATGGCAGCTTACGAACAGGATGGCGAAGTTTTTATTGGACTTCCCAGACCTGTTGAGCTTATAGCACTCTTGACGCCGGATGACCTATTGCGCTCTTATGCGGAAGAAGTTGAGATGGCATTGACAGATATCATTGATAAAGTTGTATCTGAAGAAGAAGTCAACATTTGATGAAGGACAGCTAACAATTAAAAAGTAATATAAATGGTAAGACGGCTGGCATAGATGTCAGCCGTTTTGACAAATGCATACCTTCCTGTATAATATTCATAATTGATGTAAGTGACGTGTGAATTTGTAAGCGTTGTATGGAAGAGCAATGATAGGCGCTGCAATGAAAACGGCATTGAGAACATCATAACAAAACAGGAGGTGTCGCTTGAACAGACTCGAAGAAATTATGACTTATAATCAGGCGTTTATCGCAGCGGAAGGTTATGCGCAATTTCAGACCAATAAGGAACCGGCAAAGAAAATGCTCATTCTTTCCTGCATGGATACGCGACTGACAGAGCTGCTGCCGCAGGCAATGAACATTAAAAACGGCGATGCCAAGCTGGTTAAGAATGCCGGCGCGACGGTGATGCACCCTTTCGGCAGTATTATACGAAGCATTGTCGTCGCCATTTATGAGTTTGCCATCGAAGATATTTTTGTCGTGGGACATTATGGCTGTGGTATGAGTAATCTGAACAGTGAAGTCGTTGTTGGCAAAATGGTTGAGCGCGGCATTGAT
The DNA here is from genome assembly GCF_018390735.1 of Fusibacter paucivorans. Taxonomy (GTDB): domain Bacteria; phylum Bacillota; class Clostridia; order Peptostreptococcales; family Acidaminobacteraceae; genus Fusibacter; species Fusibacter paucivorans. The sequence goes on along the minus strand of NZ_JAHBCL010000006.1, from coordinate 101,785 downwards.
AAAGAGGTGGTCAATACACTGACGAATGCGGGCATTGATATCCGAAAATGGCTGCACGGATTTGAATCCGTTGAATCTGCGATACTTGAAAGCGTTAGCATCATTGAAGCGCACCCGCTCGTTCCCAAAGACGTACGCGTTCACGGTTTGATTATGTCGCCGGATACCGGGGCGCTGACGATTGTGCATGACGGCAACTAAATAGGCCAAAAAATCGGTCGGATTGAATGACCGATTTTTTTTATCAAATTTTATCTGAGGGGCGTGATGGTGATGAACAGCCGTTTGCCACATAGGAGACTTTGTAAGGCTGAGAAAAAGTTTTCTCAATTAGATGAAATATTACCAGACGTCAAAATGCGACTTTAGGCAAGATGTGATACAATAATGACATAATCACCATAGGAGGTTTTATGCTCAACACCATCACGCAAGATAGTATCCGAACAGAAGTAACTTTTCGACATGAAAAAGGTATGCATGCCCGTGTTGCAGCGATGGTCGTACATAAGGCCGGAGAACTTCAGAACCGGTATAACGTCATTTTTAAAGTGCAAAAAGACGGTTATTCAGAAGTGCCGCTAGACAGTATTTTACTCTTAATCGAATTGCGGATTAAGGCAAATGACATTTTGGAACTTGTGACTTATGGCGAGCTTGCGAATGAAGCGTCTGATGAAATGAAACGCTTTTTAGAGGGGGGCTTTTCTTTTGGCGATCCAAATGCCATTTATAAAATTGACGATATCTTACAGAATAATTTACTGACGGCAGACAATATTTTTAAACATATTGCGAATGGTCTTGTCGTAATCAATGAAAAAGAAGACATTATCATGTTTAATAGCGAGGCCGAACGAATCTTCGGTATGTCCGCAAGCTCGGTAATCGGCAAAAAGATTCTCGATGTACTGCCCAATTCGAGGTTGCCTCAAGTGGTTAAGACGCTCAAACCCGAAATTGCCTATACCAATCGCATTGGCCAATTTACCGTTGTTTCAAATGTGACGCCGATTATGATTGATCAATCGTGTAAAGGCGCGATCAGTATTTTTGAAGATATTACAAAACTGGTCCATATCTCTTGGGAACTTAACGAAATTAAAGAACTCAAAGAAAAATATCAATTGATTCTTGAAACCGTTCAAGACGGCATCTGTGTGATTAATCAAACGGGAGTCATTACGTACATTAACGCGGCTTACCAAAAAATTTGTGGTGAGAGCTATGAAAATCTCATTGGCAAAAATGTTATGGAAGTGGCACCGAAAGGCAATCGTGCAAAAGTGCTGAACTCTGGGCGAAAAATAATCGGCGGCATTACCACGAAAAGCAATGGGACACAGATTATTGCCAATGTGACGCCCATTATTGTAGATGGTCGCGGCACTGGCGTTTTATCCGTTGTGAAAGATATTACGGCAGTGAAAGAACTGGTGGATAAACTGCACAAGGTATCAGCCAAAGCAGCTTATCTTGAAGAAGAACTCATACGTACCAAAAAGATTGGCCCTGCATTTGACCGTATCATTGGAACTGGGGGCAAGATAATGGATGCGATGGCGATTGCCTCTAAAGCGGCCGGGAGCCGTTATACCGTCATGATCAATGGCGAAAGCGGAACAGGCAAAGAATTAATGGCCGAGGCGATACACTATTCCAGCGATCGCGCAGGTGAACCGTTTATCCGAGTCAACTGTGCGGCAATTCCGCCGACACTGATGGAAAGCGAATTGTTTGGTCATGAAAAAGGTGCTTTTACAGGTGCTTATAAAACGAAATATGGTAAGTTTGAACTCGCCAACAATGGCACCATTTTTCTGGATGAAATCGGTGAAATGGATAAAAACATGCAGGTAAAACTGCTAAGAGTTGTCCAAAATAGGGAATTTCAGCGTGTTGGCGGTGAAGAGACGATTAAATTGGACATCCGCATTATCGCAGCGACAAATCGCAGGCTGGAAGATTTGGTTAAAGAGGGAAGTTTTCGAGAAGATCTCTATTATCGCTTAAACGTTATTCCCATTCTATTGCCGCCGCTTCGAGAACGTAAAGAAGATATCGCAATACTGGTGGAGACATTTACAAAACGTATTTGTGAAGAACTTTCAAAATCGAAAGTCACCTATGCGCGCAGCGTAATGGACGCGTTGATAAGCTACCCTTGGCCTGGCAATATTCGAGAACTGGAGAATCTGCTGGAAAGAACATTATTGCTGTTGGAAGGCGATGTGGTGACATTAAAGGACTTGCCGTCATATGTCATTGAACACATGCCGTCTTCAGAGATTCAAACAGCAGAAATTGTCGAAGTCAGTTCCGGAAAAGTAGAGTCGTGGGAGACCTACGAAAAGCGAATTATTGAACATGCACTGCTTCAATATGGAAGCTGCAATGCTGCCGGTAAGGCGCTGGGTATTAACCATAAAACGGTATCGGCAAAAGCAAAGAAATACCATTTGATCGATTAAGCGCAGATGATGATCGAGTGTAGGACGCTTGTTTTTCAAAAAGCGCATTTTATCGGCTTAATGCACAATACATTTTTGGGGAGATATTACCAACTCTTTAAAATAAAGAACCGAAAAACACCAAACATTAGTAATCGTTCACGTTTAAATGTAGCAAAATACACGCTTTGAAAAGTTGGCATGTATTTTGCTTTTTTTATAATCAAACACTATCACATGGAGGTCGAATTATGAGCAAAACATTGTTTGGGATGATCCAAGCACTCCAAGAGACCATATCAAGTCAAGAAGCTTTTTTAACAGAGCTTGATGGGGCTATCGGTGATGCTGACCACGGTATCAACATGAATCGAGGTTTTGAAGCGGTTATTACGAAATTTACAGAAGAGGATACAGATATTGGTGCATCACTTAAAAAATTAGGGATGACACTGCTTTCTACTGTAGGCGGCGCAAGCGGGCCATTATATGGAACGGCATTTATGAGAGCAGGTGCCGAAGCACAAGGAAAAGAAACACTGACGCTTGAAGAGGCAGAAGTAATGCTCGCGGCTGCGATAAAAGGTATCCAAGACCGCGGTAAAGCCGTTAAAGGTGAAAAAACCATGCTTGATGCTATGATGCCGGCACAAGATGCGCTGAAACAGGCGGTTGCTGAAGGTCTATCTGTAGTAGAAGGACTTGAAAAGGCATGTGCCGCAGCGAATGAAGGCATTGAATTTACAAAGACAATACGTGCGACGAAAGGCCGCGCCAGCTATTTGGGCGATCGAAGCATCGGACATCAAGATCCGGGTGCAACTTCATTTACATTAATGCTTGAGACCGCAACCAAGTATTTAAAAGCGTAAACGGGAGGTTGTTATGGTAGGAATTGTCATTGTCTCTCATAGCGAGCAGATTGCAGAGGGCATTAAAACCTTAGCGGGTCAAATGGCAGGTGCTAATCAGAAGATTATTGCAGCAGGCGGCATGACAGACGGAAGTATTGGAACAGATGCGATACGCATTAGCGAAGCAGTTGCAGCCGCTGATTCGGGTGATGGCGTACTGGTATTGGTTGATTTAGGCAGTGCCATTATCAGCACAGAAACCGCATTTGAACTTATAGAGCCAGAAGTGGCGGCACGGGTTGTTATTGCTGATGCGCCAATTGTTGAAGGCGCTATTAGTGCTGCCGTACAAGCTTCTATTGGCGCAACACTGGCAGAAGTAAAAGCAGCTGCAGAAATGGCAAAAGCCATGCAGAAATTGTAGGAGGACATCTTGATTCAAAAATCATATACATTAGGAAATAAATTGGGCATACATGCTCGACCAGCGGCTGAGCTGGTAAAACTTGCAGGTGCTTATGAAAGCAAAGTAACGATTGTTGCCGGTGAAAAACGTGCAGATGCAAAGAGCTTATTGATGGTGATGTCATTGGGCGCAAAAATGGGACAGACAATTGAACTTACAATAGATGGGCCGGATGAAGCAGATGCCATGCAGGCTTTTGATACACTAATCGGCAATAATTTTAACGAGGCGTAGGCAATGAAGCAGATTATGGGAAAAGGCGTCGTAGACGGCGTATGTTTAGCAAGCGTAATGACATTATCAGAAGATATTGAAGGTGTACTCGATCGCTATGCTGTATCGACAATTGAAGATGAGAAAAGTGCCTATCAACAGGCATCGCAGGCGGCGGTTGGTCAAATAGAAGAATTGATTAAAAATGCAACGGATCAAACGCAGGCAGATGTGCTAAATGCACATCTGCTTATGATAACCGATGTCATGCTGACAGATTCTATAGAAGCAAAGATTAGCGGCGGCCTATCGGCGCCGCGCGCTGTGATGGATGCTGCAAATGAAATGGCGGCAATGCTCGGCGCGATTGAAGATGAGTACTTGAAAGAACGCAGTAAGGATGTTATTGACATTGGCAAACGAATGGTGAGAATCATGCTTGGCATTTCTGCGCCGGATATTGCTGTTGGCTATCACGTGCTGTGTGGTGATGATATTGAACCGTCAATGGTTGCCAATATGACATCAGAACATGTTGGCGCGATTATACTCGGTCAGGGCAGCACGACTTCACATGCGGTTATCATTGCAAAGACCAAAGGGATACCAACAGTTGTCGGGCTTGGAAACCACATTGATGCGATTGAAAACGGTGAGACTGTTTATGTAGACGGTGAGACGGGAGAAATAATTATTTCACCGGATGAAACCGTAAAAGTGCGTTATCAAGAACGTGTTGCGGCAATTAAAGCGATGGCAAAGCAGTATGATGCCATTGTTGATCAGCCTAGCGTATTAAAAGACGGAATGCATCTGCCATTGGCGATTAATGTTGGTAATCCAACGGATATTGATTCGATGAAGGCAAATGGTGCTGAAGGGGTTGGACTCTATCGGACGGAGTTTGTCTTTATGGGCAAAGCGAAAGCGCCTGATGAGGATGAACAATTCGAAGCGTATCGCTATGTTGTCGAGCGTGCGAAACCGCATTTATGTGTGATACGAACACTTGATATTGGCGGTGACAAGCCGGCAGATTATCTTGAAATTGGCGAAGAAGCCAATCCGTTTCTAGGGTGGCGCGCCATTCGGATTTGTCTTGATAAACCGGAACTGTTTAAAACGCAAATTCGTGCGATCTTAAGAGCTTCGCACTATGGTAAAGCTGCGATTATGCTGCCGATGATTATCAGCGAATCAGAAGTACTCGATTCAAAGGCGCTGATTGATGAAGCCAAGGCTGAACTCAGAACAGCAGGGATGCCATTTGATGAAGCAATTGAAGTTGGTATTATGATTGAAACACCGGCAGCGGTCATGCAGGCAGAACGTCTGGCAAAAGTCGTTGATTTCTTTTCCGTAGGCACCAACGATTTGACTCAGTATACACTTGCTGTTGACCGTGGTAATCCGAAAATAAGTGATCGCTATGACTATTTTCATCCATCTGTGCTGTATGCGATAAATATGGTAGCAGCAGCGGCGCATGCTAATGGCATTTGGATTGGCATGTGCGGTGAAATGGCAGGTGACCCGCTGGCGCTTCCCGTACTGCTGGCAATGGGATTTGACGAACTCAGCATGAGCGCCCCTTCTGTTCTAAAAGTAAAATATTTAATGAAGTCACTGAAAGTTGATTCTGTACTTTTAGATGATGTGTTGGCGAGTCGAAGCGCTGTTGATACCCGAGCGCGTCTGACGCATTATCTTGAAAAGATAAAGCTTAAGGAGGAAATTCATGAAAAAGATTATTAATGATCCAAAGAACGTCGTTGATGAAATGTTAAAAGGTATTGTTGCGGCACATCCTAATCACGTGAAGCGTTTAGAGGGTTTTGAAGTCCTCGTGCGCGCTCAGGGCCCAACAGACAAAGTGGCGCTCGTCAGTGGCGGCGGCAGCGGCCATGAGCCTAGCCATGGCGGATTCGTCGGTAAGGGAATGCTCGATGGTGCTGTTGCAGGTGCCGTGTTTACATCACCAACACCGGATCAGGTCTATGAAGCAGTTAAAGCGGTTGATGGTGGAAAAGGTGTTTTGCTCGTCATTAAAAATTATACGGGCGATGTCATGAACTTTGAAATTGCAGCAGAAATGGCTGAAGCTGACGGTATTAAAGTTGAAAAAGTTGTTGTCAACGATGATGTTGCCGTTGAAGACAGTACATGGACAACGGGAAGACGCGGTATTGCCGGGACACTGTTTGTACATAAAATTGCAGGTGCCAAAGCTGAAGCGGGCGGTTCACTGGATGAAGTCAAGGCTGTTGCGGAAAAAGTGATTACTAATGTACGGTCTATGGGTATGGCGTTGTCCCCTTGTACTGTTCCGGCTGCGGGTAAACCGAGCTTTACACTTGCTGAAAATGAAGTTGAAATCGGCATGGGTATTCATGGTGAACCGGGAACGCATCGTGAAACGCTTAAAACAGCAAATGAAATCGTTGATCACTTGCTCCAAAAGATTTTTGATGATATATCACTTGCAGCTGATGATGAAGTTGCAGTTATGGTGAACGGCTTAGGCGGTACGCCAACAATGGAACTCTACGTTGCGAATCTTCGTGTTTCAGAAGTCATGAAAGAAAAAGGCATTAAGATTGCCAAAACGTATGTTGGGAACTATATGACATCACTTGAAATGGCTGGTTTTTCAATCTCTGTTATCAAACTTGATGCAGAATTAAAAGAATTGCTATTGGCTGAAGCCAATACGCCTGCGCTTGTTCAGTGAAGTAAGCCAACTGAAACATAAATTTAGCACGTGCTGTCTGAATAAAACAGATCGCCAAGGATGAATTAAAAGAAAATAGATGAAGCGAATCAAAACGCCGGGTGTTACCATGATCAAGTAATATCCGGCGTTTTTTATAGAAATAATTAATAGACACTATATTATAGAAAGAATTCATTATTGCCAAGTGATTGAAATCATTAATGATCCATAGAAAAGTGGTAACGATACTTAAGTGGAGGCAAACGAGTGTTTTCATCTAGTAGAAAAAATGGTATAATGCATCAAGCTATTTACATGGGGAAATGCATCATACAAATTTAATCCTTTTACGACAATACATATTATTTTCCTTAGGTGAAAATTCAACAGATTGCAGTGACGGATCAACTAAAAGTAATGATGCGATTTCCTTACATATATTGTCATATATCATTAATGACGGAGACATAAGGAGAGGCGATGGATCAAAAGAGGTATGTAGAAGGGCTTGCGATGGGGAGCGCAGCTTTTGTGATTTGGGGTTTGTTGCCGTTATATTGGAAATGGGTGAGTGCTATATCACCCTATGAGATTTTTGCACAGCGCGTCATGTGGTCTTTTGTGCTCGTTATCATATTGCTAAGTTTTAAGGGGCAGTTAAAGGCGTTTTTTCAGCTTGCACGGCAGCCAAAGCATCTTTTGATGACGATAGGGCCTGCGTTTTTCATTTCTGCGAACTGGATGGGCTTTATATGGGGCGTCAACAATGGCTATGTTCTTGAGACCAGTTTGGGTTATTATATTAATCCGTTGGTGCTAACATTCTTTGGGAGAGTGTTCTTCAAGGAAAATTTAACGAAAATGCAGAAAATCGGTATTGGTTTTGCAGCTGTCGGCGTTGTCTATAAAACGTTAACTTATGGGAGAATCCCTTATGTTGCGCTGCTGTTGGCATTTTCTTTTGCGATCTATGGTCTTTTAAAAAAGAAATCGCAATTTTCATCTGTAGAGGGATTTGGCATTGAAACGTTGATCATTGGTGTGCCAAGTTTGATTTATTTGATAAAAGTCGAAACGTCCGGTGCTGGTATTGTTGGCAACTTGCCGCCATTTTATTGGGGGATGATTGCCATTAGCGGAATTTTGACAGCAGTTCCGATTTTATTGTATGCTGAGGGTACGAAGCGGCTGCCGTTAAGTATCGTTGGCTTTTTACAGTATATTGCACCGACAATTTCGCTTTTCTTAGGTATTTTCGTTTTTCACGAGCCATTTGATCTCAATGCATTATTGGCATTTATCTTTATATGGATCGGCCTCGTTATTTTTACACGTGAGCAGTATTTGATGCTGAAAATGAAAAAGAGACCGATGGTGGTTGAAGAAAGCTGATAAAGGATACTGATTGAAAAATACGTTAAATGAACCGAATGAAACAAGTCTGTTTGTATTTGAAAAGCAAAACATATATGCCTGAACAATATGCTGCGATGATGCGAAATTGTTCGGGCGATTTTATTTTTTGCATAGGACAGTTGGAAGTTTACTGAAAATTCAAAAAAAGTTTTTTGGCGTTAAGCATTGGAAAAACAGAAAACTTCAAAATATTATCATTTTGTACTTTCAAAAAAACTTGCTATGGATTTTACTCTATGCTAGAATACACAAATAATAAGACATATCAACAAGCTGCGAGGAAAACTTGACCATGTGTTCAAAAAAACATACAGTTCACGACAAGCAGATAATGACAAGTAAATGATAATGAGATCAGAAACGGCAGCGGCGCCTTTTTCCTATATAACCAATTGGGAGGAAGGTGCTGTTTTTTTTAAAGGTCGAGTTTTCACGCACAGGGTGATAGGTCACACAATTAAAGGCTTCAAGGCAAAGGCGCTTTCGTTTATTGCGTAAACGAGCGCCTTTTTTTATTAACCAAACTTGCTGGCCGCGATGATTAGGAGGGAAAATTATGAGACAAGTAGCTATTTACGGAAAAGGTGGTATCGGCAAATCTACCACAACACAAAACTTGACTGCCGCACTGGGCGAGATGGGCAAAAAAATTATGATTGTTGGCTGTGATCCAAAGGCGGACTCTACGCGTCTTATTCTTGGTGGCCTTGCACAGCAAACCGTTTTGGATACCCTGAGAGAAGAAGGGGACGACATTGAACTCGATGCAGTCTTGAAAGAGGGGTTTGCAAATATCAAGTGTGTGGAATCCGGTGGGCCGGAACCTGGCGTCGGATGTGCCGGTCGGGGGATTATTACCTCAATCAGCTTACTGGAACAACTAGGTGCTTATGAGGATAATTTGGATTATGTCTTCTACGATGTTCTCGGCGATGTTGTCTGCGGCGGTTTTGCAATGCCGATTCGCGAAGGGAAAGCGGAAGAAGTCTATATTGTTGCCAGTGGTGAGATGATGGCCATGTATGCAGCAAATAACATCTGCAAAGGTATTCAGAAATATGCGGCAACCGGTAAGACGAGACTTGGCGGCATCATTTGCAACAGTCGTAAAGTTGACAATGAATACAATATGATTAAAGCATTCGCAGAAGAACTCGGAAGCCAAATGATTCACTTTGTGCCAAGAGACAATGTGGTTCAGCGTGCAGAGATTAATCGGAAAACTGTTATTGATTTTGATGCGAAAGATCCTCAGGCAGATGAGTACAGAACACTTGCAAAGGCAATTGACGGCAATAAAAACCTTGTTGTGCCGAAGCCGATGTCTGAAGACAGACTGGAAGAAATTCTATCTGAATTCGGTATTTTGGGTTAATGGCAAATTAGCGAATAGCGGTGTACGAACCACTCGATGCGCTATTCAATGAATCAATATTCAATTAGTTGCAGTCGATCGTGTTTTAGATGGTAAAAATCGGTTTAAAACATCGACACGGTGGCGGAGTGATGAAGCAGAAAGATTACATCAAAATCAAAAGGGGGATACAACCATTATGAAAATGATCAGAGCAATCATCAGACCTGAAAAGGTCTCAAAGGTTCTCAATGAACTGCAGGAAGCAGGATATAGCTCGGTTACAAAGATGGACGTCGTCGGGCGCGGTCGCCAGAGAGGCGTCAAAGTAGGCAATGTCTATTATGAACAGCTAGAAAAAGAACTCCTGATGATCGTCTGTAAGGCGGAAGATTCAGATGAGATTATAAAACTCATTATTAAAAATGCAAAGACAGGTGAAGGTACTTTCGGAGATGGTAAGATTTTTGTGACTGACGTTGAAAAGGCAATTACCATCAGCTCGGGAGAAGTAGAAGCTTAGAAGGAGGCAACTCGTGAAAGAAATTATGGCAATCATTCGTATGCATAACATCAATGATACCGCTCATGCACTTTCGGAAGCCGGATTCTCTTCTATGACAGGGCGTAAAGTCTTCGGACGCGGTAAAAAGAATTTGAATTTCGAATTGCTCGAGAAGGTGATCGACGATGGCATTGAAGCACCGCCGAGAACGCTGGAAAGCATTTCAGAAAGTCAAAGACTCTTTGCAAAGCGCATCATGTCGCTGGTTGTCAAAGACGAAGACGTCGATGCGGTTGTAAACATTATTGTTGAACACAATCAGACCGGCAACATGGGAGACGGTAAAATATTCGTTCTGCCGGTTGCTGAGGTCATTCGCGTGAGAACGGGTGAAATAGGAGATAGTGCAATTTAGTGAGTGAACAGGAGGAAACTATGGCAGTCAGCAAAAAGGACTTGCAATCAAAGATACTTGATGCTTATCCTGCAAGTGTCATGAAGAACAGGAAAAAGCACATTATTATAAAAGATTCAAGTGAAATACAGGAAATTCAGGCCAATACGCGTACCATTCCCGGTATTATCACAAACCGTGGGTGTGCTTACGCAGGCTGTAAAGGCGTTGTCATCGGGCCGATTGTCGACATGGTTCACATCGTACACGGACCGATAGGCTGTTCCTATTACGCTTGGCAGACAAGACGAAATAAAGGTGTTGCAAGAGAAGGCGGCAAGAGCTTTCTCGAGTATTGTTTCAGCACAGACATGCAGGAAAGCGATATTGTCTTTGGCGGTGAAAAGAAACTCGCCAAAGCAATTGATGAAGCAGTTGAAATTTTTAATCCCAGAGCGATCTCCATTAGTGCCACTTGTCCGGTGGGGCTCATAGGTGATGATATCAGTGCCGTTGCAAAATCGGCACAGGAGAAATACGGTATTCCGGTACTCTCGTTTAACTGTGAAGGCTATAAGGGTGTAAGTCAGTCGGCGGGGCATCATATTGCCAACAATAAACTCATGCTGGAAGTTGTCGGGAAAAATGATATTGAAACAAAGCCGTTTTCCATCAATATTCTCGGTGAGTACAACATTGGCGGCGATGAGTGGGAAATTGCACGCGTTCTGCATAAAATAGGCTATAACATTATGACGACGATGACAGGCAACTCAACCTATGATGAAATTGCAACGGCGCATCAGGCAGACTTAAACCTCGTTCAGTGTCATCGTTCCATCAACTACATTGCCGATATGATCGAAATTAAATACGGTGCACCTTGGATGAAAGTTAACTTCATCGGTATTGAAGCCATGAGCAAAACACTGAGAGATATTGCCGAGTACTTTGATGATGACAATCTCAAAAAGCGTACAGAACAGGTCATCGCAGAAGAAGTGGCAGAGCTTGAAGATGAAATCGCAGGTTACAAGGCAATGTGTGATGGGAAAACGGCTATTCTATTTGTCGGCGGTTCCAGAGCACATCACTACCAAGGACTTTTAAGTGAAATCGGTATTTCAACAGTTGCTGCTGGCTACGAGTTTGCCCATCGAGATGACTATGAGGGCAGGGATATTATACCGGATATTAAACTGGATGCCGATACGCGAAATATTGAAGAAATTTCAGTAGAACAGGATGCGGAAAAATTCCATCTCAGAATTCCGGCAGAACGTATTGAAGAGCTGAAATCAACGGTGCCAATGAGTGTTTACAAAGGGATGATTACCGATATGCCGGATGGCAGTATGCTCATTGACGACCTTAACCATTTCGAGACAGAAGTATTGATTAAGGCGCTAAAGCCATCATTCTTTGGTTCTGGGATTAAGGACAAATACGCCGTTCAGAAAATGGGCGTTTATGCAAAACAATTGCATTCCTACGATTATGGTGGACCTTATGCAGGTTACCGCGGCGCGGTTAATTTCGCCCGAGATGTTGTCGCAGGCATGTTTACACCGGCATGGCAGTATGTATTGCCGCCGTGGAAGACGCAACCAGGATTGGTTGGCAAATACGTAGAGGAAGGAGAGGCATAAGATGTTAGATCAAACCCCGAGTAAATTATCAGAACGCAGCGCATTGGTTGTCAATCCTGCAAAAACGTGTCAGCCCGTTGGGGCAATGTACGCAGCACTTGGCATTCACAATTGTCTGCCGCACAGTCATGGCTCGCAAGGCTGCTGTTCCTATCACAGAATGCATCTGACGAGACACTTTAGAGATCCCATTATGGCCTCCACGAGTTCGTTTACAGAAGGCGCGTGCGTCTTCGGCGGTAAGCCGAATCTCACGAAAGGCCTCACCAATATATTTGAAATTTACGATCCAGATGTCGTTGCCATTAACACGACGTGTTTATCTGAAACCATCGGTGACGATATCAGCGACATTATCCGCAGTGCGAAAATTCCAGAAGGTAAAGTGGTGATTCACGCCAATACGCCAAGCTATGTGGGTTCACATGTCACCGGGTTTTCAAATATGGTCAAAGCAATGGTTGCCTATCTGGCAGAAGATACAGAAGTTAAGAATAGCACCATCAACATTATTCCGGGCTATGTTGAACCATCGGATATGAAAGAAATGAAGCGGATCATGAGACTCTTAGATGCTCCTTATATCATGTTTCCAGACACCAGTGATGTTGTCAATGCCCCAATGACGGGGAAATATGAAATGTACCCAAAGGGCGGCACAAAAGTTGAAGAAATTCGTAAGTCCGGCAGCAGCAAGGCGACGATTGCCATGGGTTCTTTTGCTTCAAAAGACGGTGGTTATGAACTCGAATCAAAATGCAATATCCCGTGCCATGTTATTAAAGTGCCAATGGGCGTTAAAGCCACAGACGATTTTATTATGAAAGTACTTGAAATTACTGGCGGAAGCGTGCCCTATGAACTGGAAATGGAACGCGGTCAGCTCGTCGATCTCATGGTAGATGTGCATAATCACTATCATAACAAGCGCGTTGCCATTTTCGGCGATCCTGATATTGTGATTGCCATGACGGAGCTCGTTCTCAGTTTAGGGATGAAACCTGTGCACATACTGACGGGAACACCTGGAAAGGACTTTGACAAGACGGTTGAAGAAACACTGCAAACATATGGTGAGACAGCAGAACACGTCAAGTCAAAAGGAGACCTCATGGAGCTGCACCAATGGATTAAAGAAAGTCCGGTTGATATGATTATTGGCAACACTTATGGTAAATACATTGCCCGTGCGGAGGATATTCCACTGGTAAGAGTCGGCTGGCCGATCCTCGACCGCGTTGGTCATAGTTATTTCCCGCTTGTAGGTTACATGGGCGCCATTCGAATGATCGAAAAAATCAGTACGGCATTCCTTGACCTAAGAGACAAAACATGTTCTGATGAAGATTTTGAACTCGTTCTTTAAAGAAAAGTAAGCGTGTAAAAGCATATTAATTGTTATAACACCCCAATGTCAGCAAGCTTGTTGGTGTTTATTGGGAGATACCCCATTTCTCCAGTAAGCGCCTTCAAGCTTTGTTATCGTTCTTGATCAATCGCTCTTAACCAAGTACAGTCCATTGTGTTTCATTAGAGAGGTGTGATAATTGAACGAAAGCGGCGTAAAATTAGTGCTGTCATATCCGGCGTTACCCTACAATGAAGAAATGGAGGCATGAAATGGAAAAACCAAAGCATCATATATTCGTATGCGCGAGTACACGCCTTAACGGCAAGGTGACGGGGACATGCGAGCGAAAAGAATCGCACAATCTCTTGGCGATGATTAATGAAGAGCTATCGGATCGCGATCTGGAAGCAGACGTAATGGTCACGAGCACAGGCTGTTTAGGTCTGTGTGATAAAGGGCCGATCGTGATCATTTATCCGGAAGGGACATGGTACGGTGAAGTCGCCGAAGATGATATTCCAGAGATTCTAGATGCGTTGGAAGCTGGCGAAGTGGTTGAATCACTCGTCATCGCCTAAATTGAAAGTTTTTAAATGGCTTATGAAGACGATATAAAGATGGAAAAAGTGCCTGAAAAATTATAAAAATGAAATGAAAACGCCCCCGTCATGATGTTTTAAGCATGTACTGGGGCGTTTTATCGATATTTTACGATTAAAATAATTAAAATAGCAGGGTTTGATAAATGTCTGTGCTATTTTTATCGTATGGCAGTTCAACATATTGTCGTAAAGATTTAACGAAAGGTAATGATGCAACTTCCTTATTTGTTGATTAGGAGGTTTTTCTCGAAAGATTAAAGGCCGTCAGCGCAAAGAAGATGAGCGCCGTTGCCAATAAGAAAAAGATGCTGGTGGCATTACTGACGGTGTTGTCACCAATAATAAACACAATGCCCATTTCTTCTTTAAAATCTGCAAGATAATTTACAGGAATATCGCTAAAACCGGTGGTCAAAGGCGTGTTCATCATAATTTGTCTTAATAGGACAGCTGCATGGGATGTTGGAAACAGTTTTACGATCCATTGAACGGCCTGAGGCAGCTGCCCCACCGGTAGATAAATACCTGTCAAGAAACCAATGATGGTGCCGATAATCGTACTGGCGGTTGAATAGGCATTATTGCTGCTGAAAAACGAAGTGATGAAGAAGACCATCGCCGCGTTCGCGATAACTGTTAGCATTAGGGTGCCAATGAATGCTGGCAGAGAAGCTGCAGCGATGAGACTGCCGCCGTTGAGTAAAATGTATAGTTCTGCGAAGATAAATGTAATGACCGAAAGGATAAAACCAATCATCAAGGCGCTAAAGAGATAGCCGCCAGCGAGCTTGTATTTCGAAATCGGGGCAACGTAAAAGTCTTTGTTGATCTTTTTGGCTTTATCATCGACCATGATCCCAAAAGCGCCCATTGTCGTTGTGACAGAAGTGGTGGCCAATAGGCCGGCCATAATCCAGTTGTCCATAATTTCGCGGCTGTTCTCAATTGAGCTGAGATTTGATGCATAGACTTCGCCGAGGAAGAGTACATAAATACCAATAATGATCAGTGAGGCGAGCAGTGAAAAGAAGACGGCGCTTCGATCTCTAAAAAATACTTTTAAATTGCGCTGCATAAATGAAATCATTGTCTAATCTCCTTTCCGGTGATACCGATAAAGGCATCGTCCATGGTGCCGATGCTGACTTCAAAGCTGTGAATGTATGATTCGCACTGATGTACAATTGGCAGTGCCGCCATTGTCTGTTCGAGATTGATGGTAACTTGACTGCCTTGCCAAATGCCTGAAATGGACTGCGCTGACAAAATACTGCGGACAGCGTCAATATCGTGGCAGTGGAGCACGAGTTTATCCTTAGCGTATGCGGCTCTCAATTCGGCTGGTGTCCCTTTGGCGGCGATATTGCCATCGTCAATGACCACCACATAGTCAGCTTCTGCGGCTTCTTCCATATAGTGTGTGGTTAAAAAGACAGTCATGCCGTTTTCGCGCTGCAACTTTTGAATGGTGTGCCAGACGGATTGTCTAGTCTGCGGATCCAGTCCTGTAGTAGGTTCATCTAAAAAAAGTATTTTGGGTGTGTTAATTAACGCTCTGGCAATATCGCATCGCCTGCGCTGACCGCCGGATAGTTTGCCATAAGGTCTTTTTGCCAATGCGGTGATATCAACAGCTGTCATTGCGTTTTCAATGGCTTTTGTCAGTTCATTCCCGCTTAAACCGTAAAAAGCACCTCGACTTCTCAAGTTTTCTTCAACGGTGAGCAACGCATCGAGCAGGCTGTCTTGAAAGACGGCGCCAATGCTGCTGCGAATGCCGGCATCGTCTTTACCGAGGGTAAAGCCATTAATCACTGCGTTGCCGCTGTCAGGCTTTAAAAAGGTACAAATCATATCGATTGTCGTGCTTTTGCCAGCCCCATTCGGCCCGAGAAATGCAAAGAGTTTACCGCGTTCGACGTAAAAACTGATTGCCTTGACGGCTTCTACGGGACCATATGATTTCTTTAAAGATTTGACTTCGATGATGATGTCATTAATCGTTTGATTACTCATGTTGGCGCTCCTTAATAATTTCGTTAATCGAATTGGCGAGGTGATAATTTTGCCAAGTGATGATCAGTGTGGTAATGATAAAGACGACAGTGAGAATGGCGACAACTTCGCCAACGTAGATTGCTTCCCAGGGGAACCACTTAAAAACACCGCCGCCAACTGCCAAAATAACCAACGAAGTGTCGATAAAATTGATAAAGATTGCAGCTAGCTGTGATTCGACTGGAATGCTCTCCGTAAAATACATGAGCACGGCGATAAGTGTGGTGCACGTAAAAAGCTGAAGCAGTACGACGTTATCAATAGACATCATAACATCTTGCATTAAACCTATAATCGACAAAATCATGGCAGAAAAAGTAAAGGAGATACAGTCGGTTAGGATATAAGTCTTTATCGATTTTTTTTTCATGAAAGGCTCCTTTCATATCCCAAATTTTTTTCGGAATGCTGATAGATAATGGCGACTGATAATGAGTTTTTCGCCATTCTGCATCGTTGCTTCCATTTTGCCGCCAAGCATTGAACGAATCGATTCCAGTTTGTCCGTGTTGAGAATGGTAGATTTGCTGATGCGTACAAAGGATGTGTGTTCCAGCTGCGCTTCCCACATATAGAGGCGCTGATCAGTTTCGAAGATATCGTTTGCAAGATAGAGAAACGTTTTTTCATCGACGCTTTCGATATAAAATATTTGTGCCAGTGTAAATTTGTGGATAGCACCGTCTTTGCTGCCTAGGACATCTCTTGAAATATTTTGAATGTTTTGGATGATTTGCTTAGTGGTAGCGTCTGCCGGATTGCTGCATTTAATCGTCAGCTCGGTTTCGAAAGGCGGTGCGACGTATTCGATTACAATCTTCAAAGGGACACCTCCAGTTTTGTTTATATTCTTATTATCCAATGTTTTGAGATAATATCAAGTGTTCAAAGGCAACTTGCACAATCTAGGGGGTAACCTGCAGAAATTGGCTTATTAAGCGTAAAAAGGGATGTCGGGAAAATCACATGTCAATATCTGTAGGATTGCTTTCAAACTTTCTTTATCTGTAGGACTGCTTTCAAACGTTTCTTTTTTTCGATATCTGAACTGAAATTTTCTGGAAATATCGATTTTACAACGTATGCAATGACTTTCATTCATAGTTTGGTTGTATTATAATAAAAAATTGTTGAAAAATATTTTTTTCGCACATTATAGCTTCACAAACCGTTATACAGAATGAGAGGAGGTTTTAAGTTGTCCGCTGATCTTCAGGAACATTACGACAAAATCTATCGTTATTGTTATTTTAAGGTTGGAAATGCTACATTGGCAGAAGACCTAACGCAAGAAACCTTCCTAAAATACTTCTCGCAGAACTCCTATATTGAGCATGGCAAAAAACTTGCCTATCTCTATGTGATTGCCCGAAACCTCTGTATAGATACCTTTCAAAAAAAGCAGTTTGAAGAATTGAAAGAGGATGTGGCAACTGTAGAGCCCTTTGAGCGCGTTGAACTTGGCATCGCCATACGACAAGTTTTGAAAAAATTACCGGAACAGGAGCAGGAGCTATTGCTTTTGAGGTTTGTAAACGGGCTAGCTGTCGGTGAAATTACAGCTATTACCGGACTTTCGCGGTTTGCGGTTTATAGGAAGACAAGCTCTGCGCTGTCTACTTTAAAACGATTAATGAAGGAGGATGATTTTTCTTGAATAATAAACTGAAAATGGGGTTGCAGTCTGCTTTTGAAGCACCTATACCAAAGAGAAAAGCTCAATTTTTAAAAACGCTACGTTACCCTAAAATTTCATACCTAAGCTTCTTAGGTTATCAGTTTGCCTATATTCGCAAACGCGTTTGGCTGCTTTCAGCCTTTATTCTGTTGATGGGATGGACAGTTTCTTTTTCAGCGGCGTTTCAGAATTTTCATATGGAAGCCAGTAGGGTATGGACTGTTTCCGCCATACTTCCGTTTTTGACGTTGCTTACGGTGACGGAAATTTTCCGCTCCGCTTTTGATTGTATGGCGGAGCTCGAAACGAGTTGTCGGTTCAATCTATCGCAGATCGTCATGGCAAGGATTAGTATTTTAGGAACAGGTAATTTTATTGTTTTATCTTTGCTTTTAATCTTGATCAATCGCAGTTCTCACTTTGGCATATTGCGATTAACTTTCTATTTACTTGTTCCTTATCTGATTACTTGCAGTTTATGCCTTCTGATTCTAAATCGGTCAAGCACTCGGGAGAGTATGTACGGCTGCGCTGCTGCCGCAGGCCTGGTAGGCATTATCAATATGATTATTGGAAGCGCTGTACAGTTTTATTCAGCAGGATATTTGCGATACTGGATACTTCTGTCGGCTGCTGCGATCGTGCTGATTGGATTTCAAATCCACAATCTATTGAAACAAACGGAGGATAAAACATGGAACTTGCTATTGACCGAGTGACAAAACGCTATGCCAATAAGATTGCATGCGACCGTATTTCTCTTACCCTTCATGCGGGTGTATATGGTCTGTTGGGAGCAAACGGAGCGGGAAAGACCACGCTGATGCGCATGATGTGTGGTGTATTAGCGCCGACATCGGGAACCATCGCCTTTGATGGAATTGATGTGAATCATGAAGATTACCGGGATGTGCTGGGGTATCTGCCGCAGGATTTCGGCTATTATCCCGAATTTACCGCACAGAACTTCATGCTTTATATCGCGATGCTCAAGGGCTTGCCTAAAGTTAGGGCGATGGAAAAATCTCGAGAGTTATTGGAACTGGTTTCCCTTGAAAAAGAAGCTAAGAAAAAGATCAAGACCTTTTCAGGCGGGATGAAGCAACGGCTTGGCATTGCCCAGTCGCTGCTGAACGATCCTAAAATACTAATCTTAGACGAACCGACTGCCGGACTGGATCCCAAAGAGCGGGTACGCTTTAGAAATCTAATTTCTCGCCTTGGCGCCAAACGGATTGTGCTTCTTTCCACCCACATCGTCTCGGATGTAGAACATATTGCCGATACGATTCTCCTTATGAAGAACGGTCAGTTGATCCATCAGGGAACATTGGAACAAATTATTGACACCATTACGGGCAAGGTTTGGGAATGCAGCGTTTCACAGGAAGCAGCGGAGATCATGTGTGAAAAACATCCTGTCATCAACATACGGCAAGAGGGAGAAAAAATTTTTCTTCGCCTGATATGCGAAAATCCGCCGCAGGATGACGCAACAGGCGTAACGGCAACGCTTGAAGATCTATACTTGTACTATTTTAGCGGGGTGAACGAACAGTGAATAGTTTTTGGAGCCTGACAGGCTTTGAGTATAAAAAAATATTGTGTCGGAAAAGTACATGGATCGTCTTTTTCCTAGCCATTATTGCTACCGTAATCAGCGTAAGCGGGACTTTGTTAGGCAATTCTTATATAGATGGTGAAATATATGAATCCAACTATGAGGGCATGACAAAAGATCGATCCTATGCGCGCTCACTCTCTGGACAAGCGATTGATCATAAATTGATTGTAAAAGCCGTAGATGCCTATTCAAAAATACCAGGTAGCGACAGTTATCATGATACCACGGAGTATCAAACATTTGCACGACCTTACAGTGCGATTTACGCCATCGTTCGCACTGTTTATAATACGGAATCCAAACGGTTTAATATGGAAGATTTCCAGAAATTGTCAGAAGAGCAGGTAGAACAGTTTTATGCCTTGCGGCGAAATAAGCAGGTACAGCTTGTCGAGGCAACGAGCATGAGTGATAAAGCCAAAGAAAAGGTGCTGGTACTCGACGCGAAGATTATGACACCACTGATTTTTTCTTATACGGATGGCTATACACGATTCTTTGTAACCGTCTATACATTGGGGCTAGTAGCGGCTTTTGCCATGGCAGTATGTATTGCGCCGATATTTTCCGGTGAATACGCTGCGGGGACAGATCAACTCATTCTGACGTCAAGACACGGGAAAAACAAGCTTATTGCAGCAAAGCTGTTTACCGGTTTTTCTCTGGCTGCATTGATTTGTGCTGTGCTTACGGCAGTTGATTATATTCTATCATTGAGCCTTTTTGGTTCGGACGGCGCAGATGCGCCGCTTCAATTATACTCTCCACTTTCACCTTATCCGCTGACGATGGGTAAGACCGCTTTGATTCTTGCAGTCTGTACTCTTTTTGCCTGTTTGATGACAGCGGCAATTACGATGCTGTTGTCTGCAAAATTCAAATCCCCGTTTGGTGTAATCATTCTTGTCGGTTTGTTGCTAATTATGCCGATGTTCGTATCTATATCCGAAAGAAACATTGTACTCTATAATTTGTTTCAGCTTCTTCCGACCAATATGATGCCTTATTGGACGGTAACGAATGGTATTCTATATGAATTACTTGGGCTGGTGATAAAGCCTTATGTATTTATGCCAATCTTTGCGATCGTAATCAGCATGTTGCTTGCGCCATTGGCGTATCGTTCTTTCAAAAAACACCAAATTGGCTAATTGAGAAAATTATACAATTTCCTTAAAGCGTGTTATACGTTCAAAACCACAATAAAACTGCTAGATTTAGGATTTTTGAAAGTCCTATTTCTAGCAGTTTGTTTTTTGGGGGATTAAATATTAAAATGCGTATTTTCCCGATAACCCTTCAAGATCAGTTCATTTAATTTCATTTCATTGATCTCTTTTTGCGTTAAGGTAAGCATCAATGGCGCGCGCGCTTTTCTTGCCTGCGCCCATGGCCAAGATTACAGTAGCAGCGCCAGTGACGATGTCACCGCCTGCAAAAACGCCATCGCGAGAAGTAACGCCCGTTTCTTCATCGGCAACGATATTCCCTTTTTTCGTCAGTTCCAATCCTTCTGTAGAATGCGGCACCAATGGGTTAGGGCCTTGGCCAATGGCGACGACAACAGTGTCAATTGGCATTTCAACGGTATCGCCTTCAATTGGCATTGGTCGCCGTCTGCCGGAAGCATCCGGTTCGCCGAGTTCGAAGCGTTGGAGCGTCATTTTTGTGAGCTGCCCCTTTTCATCACCTTCATAGGCAATTGGACTATGAAGTAGACGAAATTGAACGCCTTCTTCTTCTGCGTGTTCAATTTCTTCATGCCGTGCCGGCATTTCAGCAGCTGAACGCCTGTAAACGATGTAACTTTCTTCTGCGCCTAAGCGAAGCGCAGTTCTCGCGGCATCCATTGCAACATTGCCCGCACCAATGACGGCGACTTTTTTACCGATCTTAATTGGCGTATGGTAGTTCGGAAAATCATAAGCCTTCATAAGATTGGTACGCGTAAGAAACTCATTTGATGAATAGACACCATTTAGATTTTCTCCCGGGATATTCATGAAGTTAGGCAGTCCGGCGCCAGTGCCGATAAAAACGGCATCGAAACCCTCTGTGTCTAGCAGTTCATCAACTAAAACGGTTTTGCCGACAACTGCGTTAACTTCGATTTGGACGCCAAGCGCACGAATGTAATCAATTTCCTGCTGTACAATGGCTTTCGGCAGACGAAATTCTGGTATGCCGTACATGAGGACGCCGCCTGGCGTATGAAGTGCTTCAAATATAGTAACCTGATAGCCCATCTTAGCGAGATCTGCTGCGGCGGTAAGGCCAGCTGGGCCTGAGCCAACAATGGCGACGCGTTCTGATTTCGGTTCGGGTTTTTCAGGTGCTTTGAATGTCTGTGCCATATCCCAGTCTGCTGTATACCGTTCGAGACGTCCAATGGCAACGGATTCGCCTTTAATGCCTAAGACGCATTTTGATTCACATTGCGATTCCTGAGGACATACACGGCCGCATACAGCGGGAAGGTTATTTTTTTGTTTAAGGACGTCGACTGCGCCAGACATATCGTCAGAAACAATGGCGCGAATAAAACCGGGGATATCGACTTCTACTGGACACCCTTTGACACAAAGTGGATTTTTGCAGTCAAGGCATCTTGAAGCTTCTGTTTTGGCCATTTCGGCAGTGTAGCCAAGAGCGACTTCCTTGAAATTATGACTTCTTTCGGCAGGGTCTTGTGCCGGCATGGAGGTTCTAGGCGCTTTTAATGGCATTTCCCGATACCTCCAATCCTGCATTGATGATCGTGCTCTACAGCTTGCAGTTCTTCTGTTTTGTAAACGGATGATCGGCGCATCGCCAGATCAAAGTCGACGAGATGACCATCGAATTCAGGCCCGTCGACGCAAGCGAATTTGGTTTCTGTTCCAATTTGAACCCGGCAGCCACCGCACATGCCGGTGCCGTCAACCATAATTGGATTAAGGCTTACAATCGTCTTAACACCTGAAGGTCGTGTTGTATTGGCAACAGCTTTCATCATAACCATTGGACCGATTGCCCAGACGCGATCTACATTTTCACGATCCATAACAGATTTGAGAACATCTGTGACAAATCCCTTGATTCCGGCACTGCCATCATCTGTTGCGATCAGCAGCTCATCGCTGATTGCCGCCATTTTGTCTTTCCAAAAGAGCAAGTCTTCATTTCTTGCACCAATAATAGAAATGACTTTATTGCCGGCTTCTTTCAGATCACGTGCAATTGGATAGACGGGAGCGATGCCGACGCCGCCGCCGATGCAAACGACGGTACCATAATTTTCAATTTCCGATGCGGTGCCAAGCGGCCCGACGACATCGAGGATAGAATCGCCTGCTTCGAGGGTTTTTAATGCATTTGTAGAGAAACCGACAGCTTGAAAGATCATTGTTATTGTGCCGGCTTCTCGATCGTAATCGGCAATGGTTAACGGAATGCGCTCTGACTGTTCATCAAGTCTGACGATAATGAATTGGCCTGATTTTGCTTTTGCAGCAATTTTCGGCGCTTCGACATCAAACTGGACGACGCTGCTGCCTAAGTTTTCTTTACGAACAATTTTATACAACGTGTGCCTCCTTAGGGTTTAACGAAAAGTTGTTTGCATGTTTATACAAAGGTACAAATCATGCTGAAATCGTGCTATTTGAAGTGCTATAAATGCATCGACTAAGTTGAT
The DNA here is from genome assembly GCF_018390735.1 of Fusibacter paucivorans. Classification (GTDB taxonomy): domain Bacteria; phylum Bacillota; class Clostridia; order Peptostreptococcales; family Acidaminobacteraceae; genus Fusibacter; species Fusibacter paucivorans. The sequence goes on along the minus strand of NZ_JAHBCL010000006.1, from coordinate 78,782 downwards.
TGCTTTATATCATATATTAATCATAACCGTGCAGGAGGTCAAGGTTTTGAACACATTTTTTTTACTGGGCGGCATAAGTTATTTACTTAACAAACGAATGTATCAATGCATCAAAAAATACCGGCGTTTTTCAGAAGTTGATTTTAGTGAGACTACGGTTGTCCTGAGCAGATTGGATGATGAAAAATGCCTTTAAAGTGCATCAAAAAAGGCATACAATGCTAATAGATGATATAACGGATGCCTCTTTAATAGGTAATGGGTTATTCGAAGTGAAGTAAAGTTATTGGACTTATTTAAAAAGGGGTGCTGGCGGATGAATAAACGCAAAAATGTCATTGATCGACTAAAAATAGGCAGTTTACAAAAGGGTGCGCATAATTTAATAACGGATGTTGCCGGTGTAGCTGTCGGGCACGTCACAGTGGCATCGAATGATATGCAGACAGGTGTAACCGTTGTCATGCCAACGCCTGATAATGTCTTTGTCAGTAAATGTGTTGCGGCTTCAGAAGTGATCAATGGCTTTGGCAAAACGTTGGGAACGATTCAAATTGAAGAACTAGGCCAATTGGAAAGTCCCATTGCACTGACCAACACACTTAATGTTGGTAAGGTCTCAGACGCACTTGTGGCATACATGCTTGAAGCTTGCGAGCAGGAATCTGTTAGGCTCAAGAGTTTTAATCCAATTGTATGTGAGTGCAACGACAGTTATCTCAATGCAATCGAGAAACGTGTGATAGATGAACAAATGGTGCATCAGGCCATTCGGTCAGCCGCGACAGTTTTTGAAGAGGGGGCTGTAGGGGGTGGCCGCGGCATGAGCTGTCATCAACTCAAAGGGGGAATTGGCTCATCATCAAGGCAGTTTGAACTCGACGGTGAATGTTATACAGTGGGCGTATTGGTACAGGCGAATTATGGCAGGATGGAAGACTTGATGGTCGCTGGGGTTCCCATTGGAAGCAAGTTGCGACATGCCATTGATGCACAGCATGGCATAAAATCAGAGAATGCTTCTGATCATTCGATCGACAAAGGTTCAATTATTATTATTGTCGCAACCGATTTGCCTGTAAGTCATCGGCAGTTAAAGCGTATGCTTCGGCGAACGACAGTAGGCATTGCACGGGTTGGCGGCTATATTGGGAACGGCAGCGGTGAGATTGCCATCGGTTTCTCAACAGCTAATCGCATCCCGCATGAACCGGAGTCTTCTGTTATAACCGTCAAAATGCTTTCTGAAACGAAGATGGATATGCCTTTCCGAGCAGTTGCAGAAGCAACTGAGGAAGCGGTTTTGCATGCTTTGATTTATGCCGACACTGTGGTTGGCGTCGAAGCACATTATCGGGAGGGGCTATTGGAGGCGCTCAAAAAGTATGAAATCGAAGGGCTTGCGTGATAAATTTAATCCAATGATCTCATAAAGGCGGCGCTGATGCGTTCGTCTTTTTTTAGATGCATGAGCGTTCGGCAAAGCTGGAAGTTGTCGGTTGATTGTTTTATAAAATCCAAATCAGAAATTAAACAGTGGAAAAGTGAAAAGTAAAAAGTGAATTAATCTATTAGCGTCTTGTGCAATGAATTCTTTCATGTTATAGTAAAAGTGTCCCGAAAAACGGTTATTACGAACCGAAATACGGTACGACAAATTGAACAGGAGTGATTATGGTAGAACAAAAAATCAGTGTACATCAATGGGTAGCATTTTTGTGGGGAATAATCTTATTGAGCCTTGGCGTTGTCGTTGCAGTCAAAGCAAATTATGGTGTTACAGTTGCAACATCCCCAGCGTATGTCTTATCGCTTCACTTTTCGGACATTTCACTGGGAACATTTAATTACATGATTCAAGGCGTTGTCTTTATATTAATGATTCTAATGCTTCAAACGTTGAAATGGAAACACGTTTTTTCCTTTATTACAAATGTCCTGTTCGGCTATTGCATTGATCTCTTTGTCCTGATGCTGCAGCATATGACATTTGAGACACATGTTCAGCGCGTCATTGGTTTTATTTGTTCCATCTTGTTAATCGGGTTTGCGCTTGCCTTTTTTATTCGCAGTGAAATGCCGATGCTGCCGTTTGACATGTTTGTCAGAGAGCTGTCTGCAAAGATTGAAAAACGTATTGGCATTGTCAAAACGGCTTTTGACTTGACGCTGGCGCTTTGTTCACTCGTGATGAGTCTGATGTTTTTTGGCGGCGTTAGAGGTATTTACTTCGGAACACTGTTGTCGGCGCTGACGATTGGAACTGCCATTGATATGGCGCTTCATATCTTAGACAAACGCATTCACTTTGGTGATGCGAAAGTAGGTCGTGTTAAATCCAAATTGGATGAGACAATCATATCATTTAGGAGGACTTGATGAAAAAGCTATTAACCGGCAATGAAAGTATTGCACGTGGTGCCTATGAAGCCGGCGTGCACTTTGCTGCGGCATATCCGGGTACGCCAAGCACTGAAATTATGGAGAATATTGCGCAATATGAAGCAATCACTTCTGAATGGGCACCTAATGAAAAAGTAGCATTGGAAGCGGTGATTGGCGCTTCGATTGCAGGTGCACGCTCAATGGCATCAATGAAACACGTTGGCGTCAACGTTGCTGCGGATCCATTAATGACATTTGCCTATACGGGTGTTAACGGCGGGATGGTGCTGATTACGGCTGATGAGCCTGGAATGCACTCATCACAAAATGAGCAGGATAATCGGAATTATGCAAAATTTGCTAAAATTCCACTGTTGGAGCCTGCTAGCAGTCAGGAATGCAAGGATATGCTCATTGAAGCTTTTGAAATCAGTGAAACTTTTGATGCGCCCGTGATGATTCGCATGACAACTCGCGTCTGTCACTCAAAAGGACTTGTCGAGTGTTATGATCGTAATGAAAAGGCAATAAAGCCTTATACGAAACATATGTCAAAATATCATCCTATACCAAAACATGCACGTGGCATGCGTGTTCGTGCTGAAGAACGCTTGGAAAAGCTGAGGGTGTTTTCAGAAACGACACCGCTTAATCAGATGATTCTAAATAATTCGGAGATTGGTGTCATTACGTCAGGCGTTTCTTATCAATATGCTCGTGAAGTGTTTGGTGATACGGCTTCTTATTTAAAGCTCGGTTTTACAAATCCGATGCCTGCCGCTAAGATTGCTGCATTTGCAAAAGAAGTTAAGACAATTTATATTATCGAAGAAAATGATCCCATTATTGAAGAATTCGTTGAGCGTCTTGGTATTGCTTGTAAAGGTAAAGAAGTTTTCCCCAAAATGGGTGAAATGACACCGGATGTTATTCGTAAATCATTGGGACAGCCTTCGTTTGATACCATTGATTTTGAAGACTTAACCGTGCCGCGTCCCCCTGCATTTTGTGCTGGGTGTCCGCATAGAGGTTTTTTCTATGAGCTTGGCAAATTAAAAAATGTTGTCATTTCAGGTGATATTGGTTGTTATGCACTGGGTTTTGATGAACCGTATAATGCAACTGACTTCAGTATCTGTATGGGTGCCAGCATTAGTATGGGACATGGTGCTCAGACGATTTTTAACAAACTTGGTGCAGAGGCACCACGCGTCATTTCCGTATTAGGCGATTCGACGTTTTTCCATACGGGAATTAACTCAGTGATTGAAGTACTTTACAATAAAGGCAACAGTATCAATGTTATTTTGGACAATCGCGTGACGGCGATGACGGGTCATCAGGAGAATCCAGGTTCTGGGTATACGATTCAAGGGGAACACATTGGTGAAATGGCCATTGAGCCGATTTTAAAAACCCTTGGGGCTAAGCGCGTCCGTCAAATTGATCCCAATAATTTGAAAGAAGTTAAAGAGACACTGAATTGGGCGCTTGAGTCTGATGAAGCCTCTTTTATTATCACGAGATGGCCATGTGCACTTAAACGCTTTACAGAAGCAGACCGAGAAGAATTTAAAGATGCTTTTACAGCGCATTGTACGGTTAAGACAGAGAAATGTATTGGCTGTAAAAAGTGTTTGGGTGTCGGGTGTCCTGCGATAAGCTTTAATCAGGAAACGAAGAAGACGACTATTGATCCGAATGTCTGTGTCGGATGTGAGGTATGTCTGCAAGTTTGTCCGGTGAAAGCGATTGAAAAGGAGGCAGCACAATGACAAAAAATATTTTACTAGTTGGCGTTGGCGGTCAGGGAACTATTCTGGCAAGCAAGCTGCTGACAATTGGCTTAATGAAATCCGGCTATGATGTGAAAATGAGTGAAATACATGGCATGAGTCAGCGTGGCGGCTCTGTATCGTCACAAGTTCGTTTTGGCGATAACGTTGCATCGCCGGTGATTGAAGCTGGCAGTGCCGATATTCTCGTCGCTTTTGAAAAAATGGAAGCTATGCGATGGATGCCGTATCTTAAAAAAGACGGTAAATTGATTGTCAATGACTTTGAGATTAATCCGATGCCGGTATTAACTGGAAGGGCGCAGTACAGCTCCGACATTAAATCAGTCCTCACTGATGCAACAAAGACAGATTTTGTTGATGCTTCAAGTGCAGCAATGACCATTGGTAATCCAAAAGTGATGAATATCATTCTCCTTGGCGCATTGGTTAAAGCGATGGGACTCGAAGCGATTGATTGGCATGCTATTATTGCATCTGAAGTCAAGCCTAAATTTATTGAACTCAATAAGCGGGCATTTGATCAGGGAATGCAAATGATTTCATAAAGGACTGCTTTGTCTCGTGCATCTTTTAAAGAGAGATGTGTATAAAATAAGATGAAAGCCTGCGGCAGCACTTAAACAGTGCTAACGCAGGCTTGTTTGATTCGATTATAAATGATTCGGAAATGGTTACAAAGGCTTTAAAAAATAGATAGTTTTTGTCACACACTTTAGCTCAATGTGTTACAGCCGTTCTCGAATACGCTCAATACTCTGTCTGAGTTCGGCTTTGACTTCTGTCATTTTCTCAAGCATTTTCGGTTTATAGCCTGAAAGACTGATGCTGCAAAGAAAATCGCCATTTTTTGAAACAACGGGCATTGCGACGCAGAAAAGCCCCGGCGAGAGTTCCTCATCGTCATAGGCGACGTGTTCGTGTTTGACGCGTTCGACGGCTTCCAGAAAACGATCTTTGTCAACGATGGTGTGTTCCGTGACGGCATTGAAAAGAATTTGTTCTAAAAGACTCTCCTTGTTTTCAGTATAGGCGAAGAGTACTTTGCCGGAAGCTGAGCAGTGTAGGGATTTATGATCGCCGACATTGGGGACGAGACTCATTGTGGAATTTGATTCACGTTTAAAAATGGTGACACTCATGTTCCTTTCGCGAACGGAAATCGTAACTGAGAATCCTGAGCGAACGGAAAGCGCCTCGACTTCGTCACCGCAGACTGCGAGAATATTGCGGTAAAGATCCGTACGTTCGCCTAAAAAAAATACTTTGTTGGCAAGTGCGTACTGATAGTCCTCTTTGGTTCGGATCACATAGTCTGTACTTTCCAGCGTAGACATAATGCGATTGACGGCACTTTTTGAATAGCCGGTCAGCTGCATGATGTCCTTTATGGTTAGTCGATCTCGCCTGAGAAAAAGGTCGAGAACCGTTAATGCTTTTCGAAGGGAATTGTTTTCTTCTTTCATAAGTACCTCACATGGTAAAGACTGGTATAATGCATGTTAATATTTTCATTATAGCTTATGCACGGCATGCATGCAAAGTCATTTTGACCCTTTAGAGCATTTCTGGTATAATCTACGCGTAATCATTGATGACATCACTGAGAAAGCGAGGTAACGTTGAAGCCTTTAATTGATTTACACACGCATACGGTTGCCAGCACACATGCCTATAGCACCCTAAACGAAAATATCGTTAATGCACAGGCAGCCGGATTAAGCATACTTGGTGTTTCCGACCATGCGCCATCATTGCCGAATACTACTTGTCCGGCTTATTTTGCAAACTTGAGAGTTTTGCCGAAAGCTTATGGTGCGCTGACGCTCTTAAAGGGCGTCGAACTAAATATCTTGAGTTCACATGGCGATATTGACTTATCGGAAGATTTACTCGGTACGCTGGATTATGCAATTGCAAGCATCCATCTGCCCTGTTACAGCAAGAGCAATCAGACTGGCAATACAGAAGCGCTCATTCGCGCCATGGATCATCAGAAGGTTATTATGATTGGACATCCTGATGACAGCCGTTTTCCGGTCGACTACGAGCCGCTCGTACTGGCGGCAAAGGAAAAGGGCGTACTGCTGGAAGTTAACAATAGCTCGCTGGGGCCCAATGCTTTTAGAGTGGGTGCTTATGAAAATGTCAAAGTGATGCTGACACTTTGCAAAAAATATGAAGTGCCTGTAATGATGAGTTCCGATGCCCATTACAATATGGATATTGCGCGTTTTGATTATGCGCTGTCTGTCGTTGCAGAGGTTGATTTTCCAGAAGCGCTGATTATGAATTACGACGCAGAAGCTTTTCGCCAATATTTAACAGCGCGGATGCAGCCGCGCTGATAGGAAAATATTTAAACTAAAGGTTGCTGAATAAAGTTCGAGACAATGGTAATGGATGACATGAGAGAATCTTGGGCGAACATGCTGTTCCATATTTCATTTAGTGCATTAAAGCGATTTGAATTTGATTAGAAACTGTGTATTGCCGCCATCGTTACTCGTACAGTTTATTTTCCCGCCGTGTCGTTCGACGATGGCTTTGGCAATTGAAAGACCAAGGCCATAACTGCCGTTCTGTCGAGAACGGCCTTTGTCCGCGCGGTAAAAGCGATCAAAAATATAGGGCAAATCCTCGGGGGAGATTCCCATGCCGGTGTTGGTGATCTCAATTTGAATCGTGTGTGCAATTTGTTTGAGCTGCAAAGCTATTTGCCCTTTTGGCGGAGTATATTTAATGGCATTGTCCATTAAAATGATGATGATCTGAGCGATTTGCTCGGCGTTGCCTTGCATCATGAGACCAGGTTCAAGCGCGTATTGCAGAATAATGTCTTTTTCAAAGGCGACCACCTCTAAACCGAGCATTTGCTTTTCAATACAATCGCTGATATCAAAAGGCGAGTGCATAAGCTGTTGGCTCTCATCATCGCTCATTTGCGTCAGATAGAGCAAATCTCTGGTGAGATTGCTCATACGCTGAACTTCGCTTTGAATATAGCCAAGCCATTTCTGATCTTCCTCGTGAAGATCTTTTTTATTTTGAAGCAGGACATCGACGTTGGTCTGAATGACGGCAAGCGGTGTTTTGAGCTCGTGTGAAGCGTCGGAAATGAATTGACGCTGCTTGTCGAAAGCGTCCTTAATGGGTTGAATAGAGCGTTTGGTAAGAAATAGACTAATGAAATAAATAAAAATAAAGGTCATGACGAATACGGCGATAAAAGTATACATAAGCCGATCGAGCATACTTTGTTGTGCTGTAATGTCGATAAATGCATATAGTTTATCACTGCCGCGGTTGACGACGAGATATGCCCACGCATTGCCCTCCAGTGAAAAAATCCCTGTTTCCTTTTGTTGATTGTCAGCAGCCGCCAAAGCATTTTCATAAAATGCATCTTCTGCATCGAAAAAGGAATTTTTTGACAGCATCTGACGGTCGCCATCAGTCAGAATGGTAAAAGAAACGGTGCGCTCAGGGTATTTTTCATTGACGGAGTGTGTTTCTGTATTTTCAAGGGATCGCAGATCTGTTTGCGGTTTACTGTCTTCAGGCGGCTGACCGCGATGGAATGATGCGACTCGCGTCAAATCGTTGGCGATGGCAACCTGCATTTTATTGTAAGTAATCAAATAGATGGATGCAAAGACGATAAACATAAGGACTGTGATAATGCTGAGGTTCATGAGCATCATGCGTATTTTTAATTTTCTGAACACGGGATTTTCACCTCCAGCGAATAGCCGACACCGCGTGTTGTCGTGATGACGACGTGCGCATCAAGGTATAGGAGTTTTTTGCGTAAAAATGAAATATAAACTTCGACGTTGTTGTGCTCTGCTTCGGAGTCGTAACCCCACAGTTTTTCGATGATGAGTTCTTTAGAGGCGATTAGTCCTTTTCTTAAAATAAGGAATGCCAATAGTTCACTTTCGCGAAGCGTCAGTTTTATTTCTTTGTGGTTTGTACTGAGCAGCAGCGTTTCAGTATTTAAGATGATGTCGCCGAAACACATGGCATCGCTGGAGACAATCTCGCCTTTGCGTCTGGAGAGGGCGCGTATTCTGGCGAGCAGTTCTTCTGTGGCAAATGGTTTTGGCAGATAATCATCGGCACCACTGTCAAGTCCTTTGACGCGGTCGGTGATTTCACCTTTGGCCGTTAACATCAAGACAGGTGTTTCGATACTTTCGGCGCGAAGTGTTCTAAGGACTTCGAGACCATTCATTTCAGGGAGCATTATATCAAGAATGATTAGATCATAGATGTCGCTGAGTGCGTTGTCGAGTCCGGCAACGCCATTGTGTACCATATCAACGGTATATTTTTGTTTTTTAAGGATCTGCGAAATGGCCTCTGCTAGATGTCGTTCATCTTCAACCAGTAAAATTCTCATGGTTTCCTCCTGCCTGCGGCGACGGATATGGTTTGTTTGCCTTCATTATAGCATAGAATATAACACAAGATGCTTTAATGAAACTTAAAAGCTAACCTCTGGCAAAGCATTTGGCTTTAAGGTTTGTTTAAGTTAGGCTGACTATAATGAAGGCAAAGCAAACGCCTTGCAGCAATGGGCAAACGCACTATGCGGCAAGTATGCGTTAAACCAGGAGGGATATACCATGGCAATTGAGGTTTTCAACAGATATGAAAAAAAATGTCTGATCTCGGAGGAAGCCTATCGTCAAATGCTGACATTGATACAGCCATATATGATGATGGATGCGTATCAGCAGTCAAACGGTTTTTACACGATCAGCAATCTTTATTATGATACACCACAGGATGAGTTGATTATAAGATCGCTAGAAAAGCCGATCTATAAAGAGAAGCTGAGACTAAGAGCATATGGCGTACCGAAAGCAGACGATCACATTTATTTAGAGATTAAAAAGAAATATAAAGGGTTGGTGAATAAACGCCGAACCGATATGGTGCTGACAGAAGCTCAGCGGTACTTGAAGGAAAAGAGGCTGCCGGAACCAAGGCCTCACCACAATCGGCAAGTGCTTTATGAAATACAATATCTGATTGACAGATGTCACTTAGAGCCAGCGGTGTATATTGCCTATGACAGAAGTGCTTATTTTGGTGATGGATTGCGCATAACCTTTGATTCGAATATACGGACGAGGCGCCACGCGCTACAGCTCGAGGCGGGTGATTTTGGCGAGCAATTGCTTGAACGAGGTTGGTGGCTGATGGAAATTAAAGCTGAAAATGCCATGCCGCTTTGGTTAGCGCATGCGCTGTCGGCAATGAAAATATTCCCAGTGAGTTTTTCAAAATATGGCAAGGCGCATCAATTGAAAATGCAGAAGGAGGTAAACCAGTATGCTTGATTCGATCTTTACCGGCACGACAAGTGTTGAGATTGCATTTATAGATGTGATGATGACCATTGTAATTGCGTTTGCCGTCGGGGGACTCATCAGCGGTACATACCGCAAGACACAGCAAAATGGCCGTATATCACAAAGTTTTGCATTAACCATGATACTGCTGCCCGCTGTCATTGCCATTATTATTATGCTGATTGGCAGTGATATTGCTAAAGCATTTAGCCTTGCAGGGGCTTTTTCAATTATTCGTTTTAGAAGTGCACCTGGTGATCCAAAGGACATTGCCTATGTGCTGTTTGCCATGGCAGCAGGATTAGCTGTCGGCGTCGGTGCCTACCTGTACGCACTTCTCTTCAGCGCCGTTCTCTGCCTCGGCATGTATCTTCTCAGTCGCACGCGACTCGGCGGGAAGTCGGAAGTATTAAGACAGCTTCAAATAACAGTGCCGGAAGATCTTGACTTTGAAAACGCCTTTGAAGATATTTTGAAAAACTATACGGTGCAATATACGCTAAAGCGTGTTAAAACAACCAATATGGGCAGTTTGTATCAACTGACATACGATGTGGCGCTAGATGAAAATACAAGTACAAAAGCGTTGATTGATTCGTTGAGATGTCGAAATGGCAATTTGAACATTAGTCTAATGCTCGCCGCTGAACAGGTGAGTTTTTCATGACTTGCTGAGGATGCTTTACAGTATTGTTATCGCCTGCCAGTGCAAGTGTAATTGATTAAAAAGATAAATAATCTAAGTGTTGTTAAGGTTAACGCGGATCAGGATGATCCCAGAATATAAATTTGGATTTCGGTCAGATAGAGATTTGGATCACTGGCGATGAAATGATCTATCAATACGCGTTCCAATGCGTAATCTGCTAAGAGAAGATGATTTGCTTCGGCATAGGCGCTTATCGCTTTCAGCTGTTCGGGGGCGGACTGATGGTCACCTCTAAAGACAACGGTAAGCCAACTGCCGCCCGGCAGTGTTTCACGCATGGGTGTTTCGCCAAAATAGGCATCGTCAGCAAAGAGATATAGCCCTGTAAATTGTGTAGCGTGCCGATGGTCAACGATGCGAAGGTCGACAAAAAACCCGATGTCGCCAATGAAGAGGCTCGGCGGTAGGTCGGCTTCTCGCTCAAAATCAAGCATGGCAATTTCCCAGTCTAAGGGTTCGTTAATGGACCTTCGAATGGTGAGGACATCGCGTGGCGGCAATTCAAGCAGCGTTATATTGCCGATTGCAGGAAGATGGTGTATGTAAGCGATGGACTGCATGCGTTTTTCAAGTCTGGATGCAAGGACTGTCAGCGCGCTAATGGTTTCACGCGTTTGGTGTAGCTGACGTTCCAGAATACGTGAATAATCAGAGAGGTTGCGATTGTTTAGATGCTGTTTGATTTCGGCAATTGGCACGTTGAGATGTCTAAGATACATGATGAGCCTAAGTTCTTCGATTTTTTCAAGTGTGTAGTAATGGTAACCGTTTTGCGGATCGACGCCACTTGGAGCGAAGAGTCCGATCTGATGGTAATAACGGATGCGCCTTGGCGGCATCCCTACAATATCGGCAATTTCTTTAACGGTCAACTGTATTTTCATAATGCCCCCATATTAAAAATGCAGATTCACTCATATGAAAGTGTGGCTTCGCTTAGAATAGTGATTTTGTTGCCTTATGTTGATTATAACATGAAATGAATTGACCTTACACTAGATGTAAGGTTTAGAATAGGGATAAATGATTGGAGGCAAATATGAAATATACAGTTGATTCATGGGTATTTGAACATATTCCCAACGTTCGGTTCGGTATTATTGTTGCGAAGGGTCTAAAAAATTCGCCGACGACAGACGAAGATTCTGCACTGCTCAATGAAAAAGAAACGATGCTCAGACAGCGAATTCCCTCAGACCAGCTTAAACAGCACCCCGATGTGGCGCTTTATCGGGAAGCGCTTCAAAGCGCTGGAATCAACCCCAATAAATTTATGAATTCAGTTGAAGCGATGAGTAAACGCATTGTTAAAGGCGGCAGTTTGCCAAGAATCAATGCACTTGTCGATTTATGCAATGCCGTTGCCATTGGCGAGATGGTTTCGCTCGGTGCACACGATCTGAGAGACATTGATTCGGATTTGGCGGTACGGCTCTCGGAAGAAGGCGACTGTTTTCTGCCATTCGGCGAAACGACATTTGAAACGGTAAAGCCGGGAGAACTCGTTTTCACCAGCGGTAATAAAATTCAAACGCGTCAGTGGCTGTGGCGTCAAAGCGAGCTGGGAAAAATAACGGAAACGAGCACCGATATTTTCTTTCAGCTCGTCGGCTTCGAAGGGGATCATTACGAACAACTGACCAATGCCATGGATGCAGTCATCGCATTGATCGAAAGACGATTTGGCGGCGATTACCAGCGTTTTATGCTGGATGAGGACCATCCGAGTATTGAATTTGATTAATAATTGCAACGCTGTGATGAGAGAAACTTGCGCACAGTATCTGTATGGATACAAACGTGCGCAGTTTTTTTGTTTTTGATATTCAAAACGTTTTGTCGGAAGAGCGTAAAACATTACGCGTTACAAGCCGCTTTTATTGTTGTATAATAACAATTACTTGGAGAAAAGAAATTTTATAGGGGGGCTTATGCAAGACGATCGAGTAGATGCTGCTTATGAAAATGGTCATGAAAATATGAAACGTAAATTGCTGTCTGGCAACTATCAGCGTGTTAAGGCGATTAGTTTGGCAATATGTCTGCTGCAAGGCGCAATCGTGGTCAGTTATCTGTTGGGGGTTGATGAACGGCTGCGCCATATTAAATATATTGGGATGAAGAGTTTATACATAGGATTGGTTCTATTGCTTTTTATTTTTGACAGGCTGATGAAAGATCGTGAGAAAAATGAAGATCATCTGAGACATTTTATTCTGATAGGTTATGTCAACGTCATCGTCATATGGTCTGTTATTAGTACGTTTTTTGCGCAGACGATTACATCGGATATCAGCATTTACATCTTGGTCGTCTTTGGACTCGCTGCGACAGTTCGCATGCGCCCGAGGGCTTCGGCTGTTGTGTACGGCCTTGGCTATGCCGTTTTCTTCTTTGGCATGCCCTATTTTCAGGATAAGCCGTCCTATTTATTATCCCATCGAATGAATGGCCTCATACTCAATGTGATTGCCTTTATGATATCATGGATGTTTTACCGTTATAGTGTGCGGGACGTGCAGCAGCGAGAAATCATTCTTGAACGAAACAGGGAACTTTTGTATCTTTCACAGCACGATGGGCTAACGGGGCTTTATAATCACAGTACAATCCACTTAAAACTCCAAAAGCTGGTAGAAGACAGTCGGCGAAGAGGGACGGTGCTCACGGTTGCGATGCTGGATATTGATGCTTTTAAACATATCAACGATACTTATGGGCATCAGTACGGCGATCAAATGATTAAGGCTCTGGCAACTGAGCTTAAAGATTTTTTTATACCCAAAGTGAGTGTTGGACGTTATGGCGGTGATGAATTCTTACTGATCGGACGCAATATGACAGCAGAGGTACTGAATACACAGCTGATGACATTTCAGCAACAGACAACGGTGGCCTTCAGCTATGGTATTGCGAGCTTTGAAGCGCATTCAGTCATTCAGCTCATTGATGAAGCGGATCGGAATATGTACAAGTGTAAAGTGGAAAAGCGGCTGGCGCTTTCGAGAGAAGCGACACCTTCGGAAATATTTGTACCGTAAATTTTTAGTCATTTAGAAGGAGAAAGACGATTGCGTGTAGAATGAAGTAAATAGGGATGATTGATACATCACGTCAGTGATGTTTGTGTGCATTTATTAAGTCGTACTTAAGATGCACTTTTTTGCGTTCAGCAAAAAAGGGGTTCGCTGGTTAAATGGGAGGCCGTTTTGAAGGACTGTATTGAAAATAATATTGCGATTTTATTACCCTATGATGAACTGATTGAGCTAGCTAAGACAATTACCCAAGAATTAGCGATCAACATTGCGATTGAAAAAATAGTTATCGACAATGCACTTGCAGTGGCGGATGCCTATAGACGGCGTGGTGTTGAAATTATTGTAAGCCGTGGTAATTTGGCAAAGGCGATTGCGAAAAATATTGATGTAGAAGTGATCAATATTCCCTTTACAGGTTATGAATTTTTTGATGTATTGTTTAAGTATAAAGATTTTAATGAACCAATCGGTATTATAGAAGGGGCTGACTTTATAGAAGGGTGCCGTAAGATAAACGAAAAACTGCGTTTGGATTTGCACTATTATCAAGTCGATCACGTTAGTGAGTTTGAGGCAAAAACGCAGCAAGCCATGGCTGACGGCATTGAATTATTTATCGGCGGCAGCTGGGGGATTGAATATCAGGATGGCCTAAAGGCCAGAAATATTCGTTATGAAATGCTGCATTCTCAAAAACCATCTGTGAGACAGGCGATAGAAAGTGCGATTGCGGTTTTCTATGCCAAACAGCGTGAAAAAAGCCGTCACCAAGTGTTAAAAACGGTTTTGGATTATTCTCAGAGCGGTATTCTCGTTATTGATCAAAATGATATGATTATCAATATGAATGCGGTTGCTGAGGAATTGCTTAAGATACAGCTAAAAGACTGTGCAGGACGACACAGCAAAATGGTACTGCCGTCACTTCGACTATATGATTTTCTTTCTTGTGAAGATGCGGAAATGGAGCAGATGGAAGCATTTTTTGGAGTCAATGTGATGGTGGATCGGGTGCCGATGCTCGTCAACGGTGAAATTAAGGGTGCGATCGCTTTTATGCACCGTGCATCACAGATTGTAAATATGGAGAGCAGTATCCGGAAAGAACTGGTTGAACGGCGCTTGACGGCCAAATATCATTTTACCAATATTATCGGCAATAGCCAGTCGGTTGTAACGACGATTGAACTTGCACAAAATTTTAGCGGCACGGATTCGACGATTTTATTAACCGGTGAAACGGGGACGGGGAAAGAACTCTTTGCACAGTCTATACACAATGCAAGCAAGCGGGCTCAGGGCCCCTTTGTAGCGATTAATTGTTCAGCACTGCCGGCAAATCTGCTCGAGAGTGAACTCTTTGGCTATCGAGACGGCGCCTTTACCGGTGCCAAAAAGGGCGGCAAAATGGGGCTCTTTGAACTGGCACATAAGGGAACGATATTCCTTGACGAAATTGGTGAAATCGAAAAGAGCATGCAGGCAAAATTGCTGCGTGTTTTGCAGGAGCAAGAAGTCATGCGGATTGGTGATATTAGAGTGATCCCCGTAGATGTTCGCGTCATCGCAGCGACCAATCGCGACTTGCTGGATGAGATGCGTCAGGGGCGCTATCGAGAAGATCTCTATTATCGATTGAACGTTTTGAATTTGATTTTACCACCGCTTCGGGAGCGAAAGGGTGATATTCCCATTTTAATGGACAGCCTGCGCAAGCGTATCAATCAGAAACTTGATCGGCGTGTTGAAGGTTTTTCAAAAGACGTTATTCAGCTGTTTGAACAATACAGCTGGCCTGGGAATATTCGCGAACTTGAAAATGTCGTTGAAAAGGTTATTGTCATTCAACAGCGAGGGATTGTTGGTGAATCGATGGTATCGTTTATTCGAAACTGCTTTCAGCGACAACTGAATGATGACTTGAAAGACCCTTTTGATCAGACGTTGGCGGCTATTGAGCGACAGGCGATCGAAATGGCGCTAAAGCGAAATGACGGCAATCGTACAAAGGCGGCGCTTGCGCTCGGTATCGACCGAACGACGCTGGTTCGTAAAATCAAATTGCTTTCGATCCCATTATAAGATAACTGTAGCAATATACAGCGGCAGCTATGGCAGAATACCATAGCTGCCGTTTTTTTATGATAGCCTTACCCATTGCTGATTGATGCGTGGGCAAGTCGTGTATATTTAAATAAAGAATTGTGTTTTGAATGGTTTCAGCATGGGATGGCAGGGATTCAAAAGGTGTTTTTTAGACAGTTGGCACGAGAATTGCGATATTCAAATATCGACCGGTCAAATGTTTATTCTAAATACTCAAAAAAAGGATGGTTAGCGTTATGAACATATTGGATAACGTCAAGAGGGTGCCGGGTGGCCTAATGGTTATACCGCTTCTGATTGGTTCACTGCTCAACACTTTTTTGCCGCAGGTATTGGAACTTGGCGGCCTGCATAGTGCGTATTTTTCAAAGGCAGCAGCGACGCCTGCCATTGCATTTTTTCTGGTTTGCGTAGGGGCGCAAATTGATTTTAAAAATGCTCCGGCGGCGATCAAACGCGGCGGCGTCTTATTGATCACCAAATTTATTGCAGGTGCCTTGTTTGGCTACATCGTTGGACGTGTTACGGGTCCAGCTGGTTTCATGGGCATTTCAACACTGGCTATTATCAGCAGTGTGACAAATTCAAATGGCGGCCTTTTTATGGCGCTCGCCAGCGAATACGGTGATTCGACAGACATTGCATCACAGGCTGTTATGAATATCAATGATGGACCGTTTTTAACATTGGTGGCATTAGGTGCTACAGGGATGGCAAATATACCTTTCATGAGTCTGTTTGCTGCAATTTCCCCAATTCTCTTCGGTTGTTTGCTCGGTAATCTCGATCCGAAAATCAAAACATTTTTAACACCGGGTGTCTCGTTGCTCATTCCGTTTTTTGCTTTTGGCCTCGGTGCCGGCATTAAGCTCACAAATGTTGTAAGTGCAGGTGCTTCAGGTGTACTGCTCGGATTATTAGTCGTTTTCGTTAGCGGTATTCCGATGTTTTTCGCAGATCGCTACATCAATCGCCGTCCGGGCTATGCTGCAGCTGCGGCTTCGAGTGCGGCAGGCAATTCGGTAGCGACGCCGGCAGCTGTTGCGTTGGCGGTTCCCGCTATGGCACCATTGGTTGAAGTGGCGACAACACAAATTGCAGCTGCGGTAATTGTAACGACGCTCTTAACACCGGTTATTACCACTTTTGTCGCCAAACGGTTTGGATCAGTGAAAACCGGCATGTCAGATTTTGAAGAGAGGTTCATGAAAAAAACGAAAGTCAGCGAAGCTTAAAATCAGTACACACAGTCATCCCAAAAAAATGGAGTGTAAAAGAAAAATGAAGACCAACACAGTATTACTAAATCAGCGCGACAATGTCGTGACAGCAACACAAGATATTGCTGCTGGGGAGGCCGTTATCTTTTTTTTCGATAACAAACTGAAAAGCATTAATGCTATAGAAGCCATCCCGGCGTGGAATAAGGTTGCCATTGAAGATATTGCAGAACAATCGCCAATTGTCAAATACGGCGAAATTATTGGCGCATCCCTGCAAAAGATTACCAAGGGCGCTTATGTCTCTCATCTTAACATTGAGAGTCTCCCCCGAGATTATGATAAGGAAATGAGGTAACGTTATGGAGTTTATGGGCTATGTAAGAGAAGACGGCAAAGTAGGCGTTAGGAATCACGTTCTCATTTTGCCGACATGTGCATGTGCCAGTGAGACTTGCCGTATTGTTACCTCACAAGTTAAGGGATGTGTCAATATCATTAATCAAGTGGGCTGTGCAGAAGTCAAGGGCAATGAGGACATTACACAACGCGTATTAAAAGGTTTTGCATCGAATGCAAATGTCTTTGGCGTTGTCGTCATCGGCCTCGGCTGTGAAAATCATTCGCATAAAAGTGTGAAAGCTTCTATTCAAGCTGTTACGAATAAGCCGGTTGTCTCTTTTGGCATTCAGGAAGAAGGCGGTACGGTGAAAACAATTGAAAAAGCAGTAAAGGCTGCTCGTGAAATGGCAGAACAGGCATCAATGCAGGTACGCGTTTCCGTTCCCATCTCAAAATTAATGATGGGCATTGAATGTGGTGGGTCAGATGCAACATCGGGTTTGGCGGCGAATCCTGCCGTAGGATTTTTGAGTGATCAACTCGTGGATATGGGTGCGTCGACGATTATGAGTGAAACGCCTGAATTTATAGGTGCAGAACATATCTTGGCAAAGCGCGGTGCAACACCGGCAATCCACGATCAAATCATTCAGATTTGTAAAGATTTCGAAACGCATCTCGCCGGCGTCGGTCAAGACCTTCGAACGGGTCAGCCAACACCAGGCAATAAGGATGGTGGTCTTTCGACCATTGAAGAAAAATCGCTTGGATGTATTTATAAAGGCGGTACGCGCCCGGTCGTTGAGGTGCTTGCATATGCGGATACGCCAACGAAACAAGGTGCTATTATCATGGATACACCCGGTTATGATATTGCGTCGGTTACGGCAATGATTGCCGGTGGGTGTCAAGTGATTGCCTTTACGACTGGTAGAGGAACGCCAACAGGGCATGCACTGGCACCTGTGATTAAGATCACAGGTAATCACGGCACATTCGAAATGATGCAAGACAACATGGATTGCGATGTCAGCGGCATCATTTCTGGTGAAACAACGATTGATGATGCGGGAAAATACTTGTTCGATGAGCTGATGACCGTGGTTAACGGCAAGTTGACCAAGGCAGAGACATATGGCTTCTCGGATATATGCATCGACAGAATATGTAGATTTATTTAGTATGGAGGACGAAAATGGAAAAATGGCATTCGGACAAATGGTATACGAGCCAGTGGAATCATCTCGATGAGGTGGCAAAACAATTTAACTTTCAGGATCAGATAAAAATTCACGACGTCACCTTGCGGGATGGCGAGCAACAAGCGGGACTTATTATGAATACAGAGCAAAAAATTAGACTCGCAGAAAAAATGGCCGAAACCGGAATTCACAGAATTGAAGCCGGCATGCCGGCGGTGTCTAAAGCGGATTCGGATGCCATCAAGACCATTGTCAAAATGAATATGGGGCCTGAAATTTTTGGCTTTGCAAGATGTATGGTAGAAGATGTCAAGCGTGCGGCTGATTGTGGCGTATCGGGTCTCGTCATCGAAATTCCTTCCAATGAACAGATGATTACAGAAGCATATGGCTGGTCTTTGGAAAAAGCGATTGAACTTTCCATCAAAGCGACGACGGCAGCTAAAGAAGCTGGATTATATACCGTGTTCTTTCCGATTGATATGAGCCGTGCGAACATTGACTGGGTCTTAAAACTCATCGAGAGGGTTGCGACAGAAGGGCATATGGATGCGCTGGCAATTGTGGATACCTTAGGCGGACTGGCGCCGCATACGGTGCCTTACTTGGTAGATGTCGTCAAAAAGCGCATTCAAAAACCTGTTGAATTGCATTTCCATGATGACTATGGTCTGGGAAGCGCCAACAGTATCATGGGTCTTGCAGCAGGAGCCGATGTTGTACACACAACGATTTCCGCGGCAGGCGAGCGTGCCGGCAATGCTTCATACGAAGATATCGCCCTTTCACTTCTGACCATGTATGGGATTGATCTCGGGCTCAAATACGATGAGATTTATCCGCTTTCAAAACTCTTTAGAAGCATGGTGAATTTCCCGGTCAGACCCAATCGCGGTATTGTTGGCGACGATATTTTTAAAATCGAATCCGGTATTGTTGCAGGCTGGTTCCAAAATGTTAAAAATGACAATCCGTTGCTGGTCAGTCCATACTTGCCGGAATTAACAGGTCATCAAGCGACAGAAATTGTCTTAGGCAAACACAGTGGGGCGCCATCTATCGAATACTGGCTTGATAAGTGTAATGTTAAACTTAACGAAACAGAAAAAATTGCATTGCTTGATCAGATCAAATTAACGGCGTACAAGAAAAATGGACTCTTAAATGAATCAGACTTTATGACGCTTATTGAAGCATATCGCTAAGCCGTTTCTTTTGAAGCCTTACAAATTTTAAGATGTAATAAACGCATTGTTTGACAGTGCTTGTATGCATCATGAAAAGACTTACAAGAAAATTTCTGATAAACCTAATACTTGCCTGAGGGGATCGCGATTCATCACGCGATCCCCTCCTCTTTTTTTGCAATTGAGGCAATTGCCATATTGATCATCAGTGCGAGAGATGACAATAATTTCATAAGGCGCAAGACGGCAAAAATGCTATAATGAAAAGTAAGACTTTAACTGATTGCATATAATGAGGAGGCAACAATTATATGAGGCATATTAAACCAGGCAGAGGGCCGTCTGCAATGAGTGCAGTAGGTTCAATCGTCGCCATCATCTTTGGTATTTTTTGGACGTTTACGGTTGCTGCGACGCCTTTTGGTGTTCGTAATCCAATGGTGTTTTTTGGGATTCTCTTTATCATCTTAGGTGTTGTACAATTTATTTATCACATGAAGAATACAACCGGTAAAAAGCGTATGTCCTTATACGATATTACGGACGATGAAGAAGAGAATCATCCGAAGCGCAAAGCAGTTCAGACGGACCATATGGAAGGCGCTGAAGTTGAAGTACACTTTTGCCCATACTGCGGTAAAAAATTAAAACATGGTTACACGTTTTGTCCCTCGTGCGGACGACCGTTAAAATAGAGGCTTGGATAATGACTGCCAAGCAGTGGTGCTGGCATGAAGTGGGTTGTGTTATAGGTGATTCTATAATAGGTGAGTGATGCTGTGAGATGGTGACGAGAAAGGATGGCAGTTGATGGAATCAATGCATATTCAGGTACCGACAGATGATCGTTTTGACGAGGCTATTCGTGAAGGGCTCTTTGCTTATAATCAAAGACAGGCGCCAACGTTGCAGCCTTTTTACAGCCTGCCGCTCAGACTAGTATTGATGGATGACGATTCTAAAGTGTATGGCGGCATGCTTGGAAAGGCTTATCGCGGCTGCCTTTTTATTGATATCTTGTGGATTGAAGAAACCTGCAGAGGTGCAGGATACGGCAAGGCGCTTCTCGAATCGGCAGAGGCGTTTGCGAGAGAGGCAAAATGTACCTTTATCCATTTAGATACATTCAGTTTTCAGGCGCCTGATTTTTATCTTGCAAATGGCTTTGAAACGTTTGGAATTCTAAATGGATATGAAGATGATGTGAAGCGCTATTTTTTAAAGAAAACACTATGATGATACCGCCGCATAGCGAATGACGGTTTTATCATCGTTAGGGCACATAAGTTTGGAGGGATCGAATGACACATGAATGGATTGATGCATATTGTCTGTCGTTAAAAAACGCGACAAAAGATTACCAGCCGGAATGGGAGGCGACGCGCTATTTTATTGGCGGTAAAATGTTTGCCATGATCGGTGAAGACAAGGCGAAGCGAAGCATTATAACCTTAAAAAGCGATCCAGTGGAAGCGGTCGTACTCAGAGAAAAATATAAGGATATCTATCCTGGCTATTATATGAACAAGCGATTATGGAATTCGATTGATTTAAACGGTGATGTTCCGGTGACAACAATGCAAGAAATGATCGCCGATTCTTATGAGTTGGTACTGAGCAAATTAAGTCAAAAACAGCAAAAAAACTTACGATAAGCAAAAAGATCAGATAAGAAACGCTGCCATGCAGCCGTTGTATTTGAAGAAATTAAATGATATTTGAAGTGACAGCTGTCGGCAAATTGATGAAAAGGTGGAAACGGCGTAAATGAAGCAAACATTGATTATTCAAACGGGGCACACGAATGAGTACATACTGAAAAAAGGCCCTGATTTTAGTGATATGTTCCAAGCAGTTGTTGGCAATAGGCATATAAAAATCTGTAATGTCTTTGAAGGTGAAGTGCCTCCAAACGCGTTTTCGGCAGTTGATCGGGTAATTGTCACGGGATCGCTCAGCATGGCGACAGAACGCATGCCGTGGATGCTGCAAACAGAGGCGTGGCTTAGAAATGCCGCGGCAGCAGGTGTGCCGATTTTAGGTATTTGCTTTGGACATCAGATGCTGGCGATGGCTTTTGGCGGTTCAGTAGGCGACCATCCGATGGGAACAGAAATGGGAACGTCAGTAGTTGCGTTAAATGAAGCGGGCGTAAACGATCCCCTCTTCGCAGGGATTCCAAAGCGTTTTGCCGGCTATGTGGCGCACACGCAGAGTGTTTTAGCTTATCCAGAGACGGCGGTTTGCCTCGGGAGCAGTGATTATGAGCCTAATCACATTATTAAATGGGGAGCCAATATTTATGGATTTCAGTTTCATCCCGAGTTCACAGATGAAGTGATTAAAAACGGTATTGCAAGGCTGGAAGATAAACGCTGTGTAAAGCGTATACAAGCAGATGCATTATCAGAAGCGGATGGGAACCTCAGGACAGGGCGGGAACTATTGAAGCGCTTTATGCAGCTTTCACGCTAACGGCGAAATACAGTTAGCCTCAATGCGAGCTTAGGAATGAGAAAACAGCGAAACGGCAAATGAATAAAACAGTAATGCGACAAAAAAAGCAGAAATAAAGAAATGGGGTGAACCATTGCAATATATTTTATTTGATTTGGACGGTACTTTAACAGACCCCAAAGCGGGAATCACCAAATCGGTAGCCTATGCACTCAAGCGTATGATTGACACAGACGTCGATCCTGAAACACTGACGCATTTTATTGGGCCGCCGTTGAAGGAATCGTTTATGACTTTTTATGGCATGACAGAATCAGAGGCGCTTCAAGCGATTGAGCATTATCGTACATATTTTAAAGATTCAGGGATGCTTGATAATTTTGCGTATGAGGGCATTGAACAGTTGTTGGAAAGGCTAAAAAAGACTGGCAAAGTATTGGCGGTTGCGACGTCAAAGCCGACGCCGTTTGCAGAGCGTATTCTTGAGCATTTTAATCTGGCGCAGTACTTTGAAGTGATCGTCGGCAGTAATCTTGACGGTACGCGAACCCATAAAGATGAAGTGGTCGAAGCGACGCTTCAATTACTTCGATGTGATGATCGAGAACAGGCCGTTATGGTTGGTGATCGAGAACACGATGTCATTGGTGCACGGAAAGCCGGATTAAAATGTGTTGGTGTGACTTATGGCTATGGCGGTTATGAAGAATTGAATACAGCGGGTGCGGCTTGGATTGTAGAGGATCTTAACGCACTTGAGCGACTGTTAACAAAGATGTGAGGGTGAAGTGATGCGGCGAAATGCGACAATTGTGATACAGTTTTTAGCGGGCATATTATTTGGCATATCATCTGTCTTATATTTTATCGGCGGGAAAGTGCTTTTGGGATTTATCTTTCTGGCATTAACGCTCGTTTATTTAATGCTTGGCGTTTTTTATGTGAAGCACTATAAAGGCTGAGAGGGCGTGGTGTGATCGTGTTTGAAAATGTGCTGCACGGCGCACACATGTAGAGAAAAATATGAACCGCCGATAGACGATGAGACAACTTCCTTAAGGACGTGAGCTAAACTGACAAAGTGCTATTCAATTAAGCGATTGTCATCAAGTGTTGTCTATGATGTACTGCTATCGGCGGCTAAGCCTATTGGTATTAGTTGTAGGTATGGCTTTTAGCAATCTGGCACATTGTAGGAAGTGTTTTCGTATACATAGCACTTTAAGGGCGTTCGTAGGGTTTTACGACTAAAAAAATGCCAATACAAAACAATTATTGATCCAAGCGCTCGATGACGTGTGCGGCAGATTCTGACATTTCCTCGGTATAAGAAGTAATTTCTTGCAAAGAGGCCGAAATGCTGGAAACGGCTTGATCCATACTATTCATTTTAGATTCAATGGTGTTGGAAATACCGGATAAGGAAACCATCGCGTTGTGAATGTCATTTTGACCTTCTTGCGTACTCGTCGCTAAAAATTTTGTTTGTTCAGCGAGCTTTTTAACCTCTTCTGCGACAACAGAAAAGCCAAGACCGTGTATACCGGCTCTGGCGGCTTCGATGGCTGCATTTAGCGCCAGCATATTCGTCTGATCTGCAATGGAGACGATTTGTTGGTTGGCTTTTGTGAAGTCAACGAGTTTGGCATCCATCTCAGTCATAGATGCTTTTAGCGTTTCGACCATTTTCAAAATGTCGATTGACTGATTGCGGATATTCTCAACCGCGTTGGCATTTTCTTCATTCCCGGCAAAGACATTGTCAATTGAAGCGACGATGATTTTAATACTCTTGCCGATTGCCATTGCATCTTCGAGGCGTTTTTCGGTTAACGCTTTCATATCTTCTGCGGCTTGGAGCTGTGCTTCTCGTGCTGAGAGCATATCTTTTTCCATTGAGACTGTTTTTTTGTTGTAATCAATGCAGTTGTTTGGGATATTGAAACCGTGGTAAATGGCAGTCGCCATTTTTTCACAAGATTGATAACCGCAGGCAACGCAATTGATTTTTCTGCTCTCCTGATCTTCTTTGTTCATACTCTCGTAAATGACATTGAGTGTTGCGGCAGACGGTACATCGTGGTTTAGCTTTAGGCCTTTGGCGCTGTAGTGTCTGACGAAATCGTCAAGTTGTAAATTTTTATCCAAATATCGATAGAGTTCGTCAACGCGTTTTTTTCGAAATAGCCCAGCTTTTTTGTCGGCTTGCTCCTTTTTGCGGTCGTTGAAGAATTTTTCAACGTAGTCAATGCTGGTGGAGCGTTCAAGTGCATTGTGTTTTGTCCCTGTTCCAAAATTACATCCATAACTGCAATTGAGAATATCCACTAAAAATGGCTTTGTGCTGTTTTGCAGACCGCTATATTCCTGAAGGTACTCATAGACGTGATGAGGTCCTTCTATTTGGCGTATCCAAGCATTGGGTTCAAAATAGAGGACGTTCTCCTTTAAACCGCCAGGCCGACTGAAAAGGAAACCAAGTGTCGTGCCTAAATCATCAAAATCTTTTTCGGGGTAACGATTGAGGTCAATGCCTTTTGCTTTCAAATAATCTTCGAGTTTTTTGAAGGTGACATTGTAGGTGATGAGGTCTTCTGTGTTCGCGTCGCGAATTTCGTCACGTTTGCCGATACATGGTGAGAGGAAGGCAATTTCATCTTTGATATGCGCATATTTTTTAAGATAAATTGCCGTACAGGACATCGGACTGTGTATTGGCGCTAAATCTTTAATGAGGTCGCTGGCATATTTTTCGATAAAATTGACGATTGGTGGACACGGTTGTGCGATGATGCTGGACATGCCGGATTTTTTGGCAGCCTTAAGATAGGCCCAAACGGTGATATCTGCACCAAAGGATACATCGTAAATAACGTTGACGCCAAGTGTTTTTAAATAGCCGAACAGTTGTTTAAAGCGACTAAAGTTGACTGCGATTGCCGGTGCTGCAATAATAGAAATTTTTTGCCCTTTTTGGAGGGCTTCGAAAAACAGCTCTGTATCATCCCGGTATTGTCTTGCCTCGTGTTCGCATACGCGAATGCATTCACCACAGTGGATGCAACGCTCAGAATCCAATTTCACCTTATTAACGCCGTCCTCGTTTAAATAGGCGATGTTTGCACCGGGAATAGGGCAGTTGGCAACGCACTGATTGCATCCGGTACAATTCTCTTCCTTTAAATAAAGGGTTTCAAGTAAAGCCATGATGTTCATATACTCCTTTGTCGAATATTTACATGCGGATGTTTTCATTATATATGATAATAGGCAAATGAACATATGCTATTTTATTATCTTCGTGTTAAATTGCACGTTTTTTAATAAAACAAGATTGTAAAATATTAACAAAAGTTCAAAAAAGGATACAATTCCTGATAATGGCAACACGAATGGGTGGTTGACGGCTATGATATAATTGTTTATGCTATTGATACTGAATATAAATTGTCGGAAATGCGTGACTGCTGCTTAAATGCCAAGGCGTTCAGGACGTGTGTTTGGAGGCCTGTCGAAGGTTGTTTCTATAAGTACCTATTTTGGAGGATAAATGATTTTTAGAAGTTTATACATTGTTGCAATGGTAGCGTTGTTTGTATTTTATATATATTTGATGGTATTGCTGGTGAAGTTGATGCATCGTGGTATAAAAGCGCTGGATCTATATATTTGGGAACATCGTGATCCGAGGTAAGTGCTGTTTAGTAAGGGAGGCAATCTGTATGAAATATGTCATTAGACCAATTGAGGTAAAAGATGCACCGGGCATTAATCTTTTAAGACGTATGCCGGGTACGTTTGAAAATATATTAGGGATACCTTCTGAACGCTTGAAGCGCAATGAAGATTATTTGAAAAGTATCGACCCCAATACACATCAGTTCGTTGCTGTTTCAGAAGTGGATGGGGAAGAAATCATCGTGGGAACGGCAGGGCTTATAGTCGCTTCAAACCACCGACTCAGACACAGTGCCAGCATTGGGATGATGGTACATACGGCATATCAGGGGATGGGTATCGGCGATGCGCTAATGACGACACTTCTCGATATAGCAGATAATTGGCTAATGCTCGTTCGCTTAGAACTTGATGTTTTTACAGATAATGCGCCTGCTATTAATCTCTATAAAAAACATGGCTTTGTGATTGAGGGGACGCGAAAGGCTGCTGCGATTCGCAGTGGTGCTTATGTTGATGATTATATTATGGCGCGCGTCAGAGGTGTTTCGTTAAACGACAGCGGTATTAATCCTTAGATTGTATGTGATGGCGATGATGGCGTCGTTGAAGAGCCTGAAATCAAGGATATTTTATAATAAAGAGGAGGCGCAGCGGAATGGGGCTTAGAAAGCTTAGAACGTTGGGGGATGAAATGCTTAGGCGAAAATGCAGGCCTGTAGATCGTTTTGACGATCGCTTGAAACAGCTTGTGGACGATATGACTGAGACGATGTACTTTGAGGAAGGGGCTGGATTGGCAGCTTCGCAGATTGGCATTTTAAAGCGTGTTGTTGTCATTGATATGGGAGATGGTCTCAAAGTGCTGATTAATCCCAAAATTGTTTCTCAGTCTGGCGAACAGGAAGTTATGGAAGCGTGTCTGAGTGTTCCAAACAGAACGGCAATCAGAAAAAGGCCTGCACACGTCGTGGTTGAAGCGCAGGATGTCGAAGGCAATCGGTACACAATTGAAGGAGAAGATGATTATGCGAAATGCCTATGCCATGAAATAGACCATTTGGACGGTATTTTGTATATTGATGATATTATTAGTTATATCGAAATTTAAGAGCGTGAAAAAAACTTGTTTAATGCGTTAAAGGAAGCAAAAAAACCGTTGGTGGCAGTGATGAAGCTGTACCAGCGGTTTTTTTAAAGTCTAAAAAAGAATGCAAAATCATATTTGAATTTTAATGCATATCATGTACAAAAAGCGCATAAAATGTGCTCGATGAATATTATGTGCAGCTTTGTAGTGGAAAATGCATAAAATGTGGCGAATACAAAAGAATGTATTATTTTTTAACCATTGGCATTTCAAGTATTGATCGTAAAATCAACAATTTCTGCATTTTGTTGGCATTAATGTTGCGTTTATATAGGGCGTGTGAAACTTAATCTTGCCAAATGGAGGAAGAAAAATGAGAAATGCGTTTTACAGTAAAGAATTAAATCGAATGTTTGAGGGCATCAATCCAGATGATTATGTCATTGGAACCTATTTGGTTGGTGCCAAACTCAACGAAGACCCAATTATCAAGGCAGCGAGTATTGCCATCGAGCAAACGACTGGTTCATGGGTTGACATTCCTGAAGAAACACCTGAATTGAGGGAAAAATACGCTGCGAAAACAATTGGCGTCTATGAAGTGCCTGACTATGAAAACATGGAAAACCTCCATGGTGTAGAAAAGCGCTGGTATGTGATGCGGATTGCATTCCCGGTTGTCAATTTTGATGACAACTTGCCGTTGATGCTGTCATCAGTTATCGGCAATATTGCGGCATTGCCTGATTTAAAACTGCTCGATATCGAGTTCGGTAAAAAATTTGTTGAAAAATTTAAAGGGCCGAAATTCGGTATTGAAGGCATGCGTAAACTCATGGGTGTGCAAGGCAGACCGTTCCTGAATAATATGATCAAACCTTGTACAGGTTATACGCCTGAAGTTGGTGCTAAATTGTTCTACGAAGCAGCTGTTGGCGGTGTTGATATCATTAAAGACGACGAACTCATTGCAGGTGATACGGCTTTCAATAGAATTGAAGACAGGGTAAAATTAAACATGGCAGCAGCAAAAAAAGCAGATGCTGTCAAAGGTGAAATGACACTTTACTGCTGTAATATTACTGATGAAATGAGTAAACTAAAAGCCAACGCAATGAAGGCAATTGAAGCGGGAACAAATTGTATTATGGTCAATGTGGTTGGAACAGGATTGTCAGCACTGAGAATGCTTGCTGAAGATCCGGAAATCAATGTACCAATTTTAGCGCACGCATGTGGCGGCGGCGCTTGGTTTACCTCTGAACTGCAAGGGATGAGCTCGCATGTACTGAATAAAATGATTCGCTTGTGTGGTGCTGACTTGGTCGTTAATTCATCACCTTATGGTAAGTTTGATATTCTTCATAGTAAATACATGAAGATTACACAAGCGCTTACCAGCGATCTTTATGACATCAAACCTTCTTTGCCGCTTTATGGCGGCGGTGTAATTCCGGGGCTCGTTAAGCAAACGTTAACCGATGCTGGAATCGACTGTATATTGGGAGTTGGTGCTGGTGTCCACGCGCATCCGATGGGACCAAAAGCCGGTGCGATTGCAATGAGACAGGCGATTGATATTATTATTGCAGGCAAAGATTTAAAGACTGAAGCCGTAGGCAAAAAAGAACTCGAAGAAGCGATTCGCGTCTGGGGTGTTTATGAAGATGGGGTGAAAGACAACTATTTGATCTAGAAAATTGAATCATCAATGTCGGGTCGTGCGTCTGTTGATGCACACCCGACATGATATAAAAAATGGGGAGGAAGTATTATATGAAAATTGTTGCAGTAACGGCTTGTATTTCGGGCATAGCACATACCTACCTTTCAGCAGAAGCACTTGAAAATGCCGGCAAAGCATTAGGCCATCAAATCAAAGTCGAAACACGGGGATCAATTGGTGCAGAAAATGTTTTAACAGAACGTGAAATTCGTGAGGCACAAGTTGTCATTATCGCGGCGGATCTCAGTATTCCAAAGGAACGCTTCAAAGGCAAACCCGTTTATGAAGCCGGTACGCATGAAGTGGTAAACAAAGCGGGAGAAATAATTGAAAAGGCGCTGAAGTTTTCAGAAAATTATCAGCCTGGCAAAGAGACGATGACTGCGCCAAAAGAAGCAAAAGCAGAATCGGCAGAGCCTCAAGGTGATGGTGGGAAAAATGTTATCTGGTCTGAAATATATAGGCACTTAATGTGCGGGATTTCTTATTTGATACCATTTGTCGTATCCGGCGGTATTATTATGGCATTATCCTTTGCATTTGCTGAATCTAATCCAGAAATTGCAGGCATCTTGGGAACGATTGGGGATTTGGCGTTTGGCATGATGCTGCCGATTATGGCTGGATTTATTGCGCAGTCCATTGCAGATCGACCTGGGCTTGTACCTGGGATCGTCGGCGGCTTTTTAGCATCGGGTGTAACGGCGTCCGGCTTCATTGGCGGTGTTTTGGCAGGGTTCATTGCAGGTTACTCCGTTCAATTGCTCAAGAAGATCTTTCGATTCAAAGGCGGTTTACGCGCCATGATGCCGATATTGATTTTACCTTTGTTTTCAACATTGATTACGGGCATTATCATGCTGTTTGTCATTGGCAAACCAGTGGCAATCGTCAATGACTTTCTGACAAATTGGCTTAATTCTTTATCTGGCGGCAGTGCTGTCGTCTTAGGTTTTATTGTTGCGGCAATGATCGCAGTCGATCTCGGTGGTGTATTTTGCAGGGTTGGTTATGCCTTTGCGGTAGCGACACTTGCGACTGGTCAGCCTTCAGTGGCAATGGCAGCGGCAATGGCAGGTGGTTTGGTGCCTTCTACGGCAATAGCGCTTGCAACGGTAATAATGCCGCATAAATTTACAGATGATGAAATTGAAGCAGGCAAAGGCTGCTGGGTACTAGGAGCATCCTTTATCGTCGAAGGGGTTATTCCATTTGCAGCGAGAGATATTAAAGCAGTTGTTCCGGCAGTCACATTAGGTGCTGGGGTCACAGGCGCGCTTACAGCATTTTTCGGATGTACGCAATCTGTACCGCATGGCGGTATCTGGGTTATGCCGGTGCCGGGGGCCATTGGCAATGTTCCGATGTATTTGTTGTCTGTCGCGGTTGGCGTCGCCGTTACAGTAGGTCTTACAGCCGTATTGAAAAAGGATGTATCACCGAAGATGTCAAGAACACAGAGAAAAGCGCAAAAAGCAGAAGCGTTTCAATAAAATAAGGACAGCAACTGTCTGATGTATACTTGATCCGACACATTCATAATTTGGTGATGGCTTAGTGATTTATGAATGATTCATTTATATAACAATGCCGATGACGATCAAGTCTTACAGCACAATGCTGGCAACAACGTCAATTATTTGAAAATAAAACGCTGCTGTGTGTCTTATTTTACAATTATATTTTTAAACATTTGGCGGTACTGGGATTAATGGACGATATGTATTGAAATCGCAGTACCGTCAATAACAAGATGTTTTAGGGTGCTTTAACATCCGCTGCGAACAATAAAGACAGAAAATGTGTAAGAGAGGGTAAATTATGACGACAAAGGAATATGTGATCAAGTTTGAAACGGGGCTTCACGCTCGACCGGCATCGGAGCTCGTCAGCTTGACGCAAAATTTTGAAAGTGAAATAAATGTAAGAAACATAGAAAACGATATGCATGCGGATGGAAAGAGCATCATCGAGATATTGTCATTGGGTGCATTTCAAGGGGCTAACCTTATTTTTGAAGCAGAGGGTCCAGATGAAATACATGCCGTCGAAGCAATTGTAACACTGTTGGATACGATAGAGGATTAGGAAGTGATGGCATGGAAAAGGGAATAGGCGCTTCTTCCGGATACGGTATTGGAAGGGCTTTCATATACAAGCAGCAGCAATTGACAATTGATAAGACGCCGATCGAACCCGATGAGGTGAAAAGGGAAATCGAATCATATCATTCGGCGAAAACATTGGCAACGCAGCAAATACTAAAAATCAAAGTACGTGCGTCACTGATATTAAAAGCAAGTGAAGCGAAAGTTTTTGACGCGCATCTCAATGTTTTGAAAGATCCGGGTTTAGATAAACGTGTGATAAAATACATTCAAGACAAGCAGTATCGTGCAGCATATGCTGTTTCGTTGGTACAAGATGAACTTTTCAATATGTTTCAAATGATGGAAAATGCCGTTATGAAAGAGCGTGCACTGGATATTAAGGACGTTTGCACGCGTATCATCTACTGTTTAAAAGGCATGACGTTACCAACACTCTCGGATCTCGAAGCAAATACGATTGTTATCGCGGAGAATTTAACACCTTCCGATACGGTGCAAATGGATGTGTCAAAAGTCGTAGGGATCATTGTCGAAGCCGGTGGTAGAACATCACATACGGCGATTATGGCGAGATCTTTGGAAATACCCGCAGTTGTTGGTGCGAAGTCAATGACGGCGCTTGCAGAGAACGGACAGTTCGTTTGTCTTGATGGTGAATCGGGCGAAATCTGTATTGAACCCGATGATGCGATGAA
This sequence comes from Fusibacter paucivorans, assembly GCF_018390735.1. Lineage (GTDB taxonomy): Bacteria > Bacillota > Clostridia > Peptostreptococcales > Acidaminobacteraceae > Fusibacter > Fusibacter paucivorans. The sequence continues at coordinate 47,674 of NZ_JAHBCL010000006.1, read as the reverse complement.
AGAGATGTTTGAGCAAAAGCGCTTGGACTATCTTGAAGCGATGACGGAACTTAGAAAATATGCGACGACTGCTTCTAACACAGTCGACGGGCGAAACGTTGAAATTTGTGCCAATATTGGCAATGCCTCCGATGCGGGTAACAGCATGAAATTTGGGCCTAATGGCGTCGGACTCTTTCGAACGGAGTTTCTGTACATGGGCAAGTCAAACTGGCCGAGTGAAGACGAACAATTTGAGGAATACAAGAAAGTTGCAGAGCTGATGCAAGATAAGGCGACGATTATTCGAACGCTCGATATTGGCGGTGATAAAGAATTGTCTTACATTGATTTTGGCAAAGAAGAAAATCCGTTTTTAGGGTGGCGCGCCATGCGCATGTGCCTTGATAAAACAGATGTGTTGAAAACGCAATTTAGGGCTATTTTACGCGCAAGTGCTTATGGCAAACTGATGATTATGTACCCAATGATTATTAATGTGACAGAAGTGAAGCGTGCCAATGCGCTGTTGGAAGAAGTCAAGGCATCGCTAAAGGCAGAAAACCTGCCTTTCGATGAGGCGATTCAAGTCGGAATCATGATTGAGACGCCAGCGGCTGCTGTTACAGCAGATTCTCTCATTAAATATGTAGATTTTTTCAGTATTGGTACCAATGATTTAACGCAATACACATTGGCTGTAGACAGAGGTAATGAGAAAATTGCCGATTTGTACACACCCTATCATCCGGCAGTTCTAAGGCTGATCAAAATGGTCGTCGACGCTTCACATAAAGCGGGAAAATGGACCGGTATGTGCGGTGAATTAGCAGGTGAAGCAAATTTAACAAAACTATTGATCGGCATTGGACTCGATGAACTCAGCATGACGGCGAGCTCGATTCTGAGTGTACGAAAAAATGTCGTCAACATCCATTATGAAGAAGCAAAAAAACTGGCACAAAAAGCACTCAATATGGAAACGGCGGAAGCTGTTTTAGCTTTAATGAACGAATAGTACGGGAGACGTGATAGAATGGAGATAAAAGACGTAATCAAAAAAGCATATGTCAAAGTCAGCATGGAATCAAAAAACAGAAATGATGCGCTAATGGAGCTGCTTAAAACATCTGCTGCGCAAAAGCATATTGCGAATCAGGAAGCCGTTCTGAAGGACTTGTTGGATCGCGAAGCCTCATTTACGACAAAAGTTATGGCTTTTGTCGCGATCCCACATGCAAAATCAGACAGCATTAAGGAGCCAATGGTACTCATCGGCAAATCAGATGCAGGGGTCGACTGGCGTGAAAACGCTAATTTTGACGAAAGCGTACCGGAAGATCGTGTCAAATTGGTCTTTATGATATTGGTACCGGGTCAAAGCAAAGGCAATGATCATCTTAAGATATTGGCAGTACTCGCGAGATGTTTGGCGAGCAGCAGTTTTAGAGAAAATTTGATACTAGAAAATAGTACGGATCGCGTTTATGAGATGGTCATCAATGAAATAGCCGGAAAGTTGAGGTAATGAATGATGAAACAAGTATTTGATTTTCAAGGTAAAACGGCTGTTGTAACAGGCGGTAATCGCGGCCTTGGCAAAGCGTGTACAGAACAACTGATGGCAAACGGCTGTCAAAATGTCGTCGTAGTCAGTAATTCGGGTGTCTGTGATCTCGAAGGCCCCCTCTATATACAAGGTGATGTTGCAAAACGCAGTGATGTTGAAGCGGCAATGCATCAGGTCATTGAAAAATTCGGCAGAATTGATATTCTTATCAATAATGCCGGTATTAGTACAATGACGGATTTTCTCGAGATCGAAGAACAGGAATATGATAAAGTGCTGTCTGTTAATCTGAAAGGATCGTTTTTTTGCTGCCAAGAGGCTATCAAACAAATGATGATTCAGCAATATGGGCGCATTGTCAACATAGCTTCGACAGCAGGTATTACCGGCGGCAGTGTCAGTCCTCACTATGGGGTGTCGAAAGCCGGCCTTATTGCGCTGACACAGTCACTTGGCAGAAGATATGCGCCGCATGGTATTCTTACGAATTGTGTTGCGCCGGGCGAGATGAAAACCGATATGTTTTACGATCTCTTTAAGACAGAAGAATCACGCGAAAAACGCGTGGGAAATATTCCGGTGAAAAGAATTGCCGAACCTGCGGAAGTGGCAAATATGGTACTCTATATGGCGTCGGATATGGCGAGCTATATGACTGGCGAAACCGTCCGCGTTTCTGGAGGCAGAATCTAACGGGAGTGTGATCAATGTGAAGCAAAAGCTTCTGGCATTAATCAACGATGAGAATCCTAAGAATCCGTACAATGATACGGAACTTGCGTCGCTGCTTCATACAACGCGCTATGAAGTCATAAGGCTGCGTAAGAAATACGGTATTCTCGACTATCGCAAGCGTCGATTGCCAGTGCTGTATGAAACCATTAAACAGATGATTGAAGTACAGAAGCATATGACCACGGCAGATTTGACCAGTCGACTGGTAGAAAACGGTTTTAATGTATCTCGTTTCCTTGTCTCTGAGTTAAGAGAGACAATTGAAGAAACATTAGCGGTTCCGGAAGCGGCATTATTTTCGGAACCGCAGTATCATATTGATAGAAAAGATGAAATGATTGGTCAACACGGCAGTATTGAACAGCAAATCAAGAAGATGAAAGCGGCGATTCTCTATCCGCCATATGGTTTGCACACCATTGTCTCCGGTGAAACGGGGACGGGGAAATCGATGCTCGTGGATTTGACGTTTAAACAACTCAAACGAGAAGGCTTGATTTCAAGCGATAAAAAAATCATTAAATACAACTGTGCCGATTATGCAAATAATCCACAATTGCTGGCATCGCAGCTCTTTGGTTATGTGAAAGGTGCCTTTACCGGCGCAGATAGCGAAAAAGAGGGATTGATTCGGGAAGCGGACGGCGGTATTCTGTTTCTCGATGAAATTCATAGACTGTCTAGTGAAGGTCAGGAAATGCTTTTCACCGTCATTGATGAAGGCAAATACCGTAAACTTGGTCAAAGCTCCAAACCCTCTGATATTAACATTATGATCATTGGAGCGACGACGGAGAACGTTAATTCTTCATTGCTCGAAACCTTTAAGCGGCGCATTCCAATGCTGATTGAGCTTCCTTCGCTTAAGCATCGCACCATTGATGAACGATTTATGTTAGTCGCAAGGTGTTTGCAATGTGAAGCCAATGCGATTCAAAAGAGTATTTGCGTCCGATCCGAATGCCTCGTCAATTTACTCACTTATCCGTGCAAAGGCAATATTGGACAGCTCAAGAGTGATATCAGAGTTGCCGTTGCAAACGGTTTTCTGCGAACAATTGAAGATTTAAGCGATACGATTAAACTGGAAATCATCGATTTTGGAAAAAGTGTTCAAGATGGGTTTACAAAAGATCTGCTACTTGAATCCGTTGAATTTTACCGTGAACACGGTATTACCATTAAACCGGGCAATGATGAAGTCGAATATGTTGATGAAAAAAATATTTATGTTATGCCAAATGAAATATTCACGACGTTTAAGGATCGTTATGAGCGTTTTGTATCACAGGGGCTTCCGATGTCACTGGTAGACAATCTTATTTACAGGGAGTTTGATTATCGCCTGATTAAAATGATCAAGACGATTAAATCAAAAAATGGACCTTTTATAAAAGCATACAAACATGAAACGGCTGGTTGCAATCCTTATGCTATACAAATTATAGATGGCCTCGAACGAAAAGTGGGCAGCATCGACCCGGATATTAAACGATGCATGTTCATTACATTTGAAGACGTCATCCAAAAAGTAAAAGCGGAATGGCAATTTATCAATTATAGAATGACACGCGTTGAAAAAACGTTATTGATGGAATACAGCATTGCACAGGAAGTGATGGAAGATCTTGAAAATCACTATGGCAGGGTATTCCCAATGGAACTGATGGGAATTATAGCCCTCTATTTGAAAAACAACGCCGATCGAACAGAAAAAGAACGGCTTGTCAGAATTGTTGTCATCACCCATGGCGATATCGGGAGGGAGATTGCAAAAGTGGTGAATACATTTTTGAGCGAGCAGATATTGGATTGGATTAGTATTCCGCTCAATTTAAAAAGAGAAACGTATGTCGAATACGTCCTTGAAAAAATTGCAGTGATTGAAGAGGATAATCTGTTACTCTTAGTTGATATTGGTTCATTGCTGATGCTGGGAGAAATTATTGCCAATCATACTGAAAAGCAGACGAAGACGATTAGCCGCGTAGACTTGGCGATTGCACTTGAAGCGGCTGTGAAATTAAAGCAAGAAAATATTACATTGACGGAAATCTATGATTATATCAAAAGAAAAGCACGGGTAGATGATCGTAAAGACATTGGCAAAGCAAAACAAGGCGACAATATCATTGTTGTATCCTGTATAACGGGACAAGGCGCGGCGATTGGAATCAAAACTTATATTGAAGACAACTATCCCAACATTACAGCTCGGGGCATTAAAGTGCTGCCAATTGGTGTCTTGGGACAGGATCTTGAAGCTTACATCAATGAAATTAGAAAACATAATCGCATCATTGCATGTATTGGCGCGGTGACGGTTCAAATTGAAGAAGTGCCGTTTATTAAAATTGAGGATATTATGCAGCCAAACGGCAGCGATATGTTGAACAAGATCATCGACAGTACATTGCCAAAGCTCTTGCCGGATAACGGGACGCAGGTTAATTGTTACTATAAAAATGCGATCTTTGAGAAAGTGTCTTGCAGGAACAAAGAAGAGGCGATTGCTAAGATTGCTGATAAACTCTGCGACATGCAATATGTAACGGATGCATTTCGAGAGAATGTCATCGCACGAGAAAAAGCCATCAGTACCCATTATAAAAACGGCACGGCTATTCCGCATACGTATTCAAAATATGTCATTAAGTCAGTTATTGCTATTGCTAAGCTGGAAACGCCAATCTATTGGGCAGAGAATTATCTTTGCGACATGATGTTTCTGGTTGCGCTCAAAGATGAAGATACCAAAGCACTAAAAGGCCTTAGCAAGCTGATTAACAATGAGGTGACGCTAAAGCGCATCAAAGAAGGTAATGCGTCAGAGATTATCAGTATCGTCACCAACAGGAGATCCTAGATGTTTGATTATCACAACCATACCGCTTTTTCACATGACAGTGAAGCGCCAATGACGGCGGTCATTGAAGCGGCAGTCCGTAGAGGACTTAAAAGCATTGCCATTACGGATCATTACGATCCTGATTATCCCAATCTGTTAAAAGATACCACGATTGATCTGGATGCGTATTTTCTTGAGCTGACAAATGCTGCAGAAGCTTATAAAGACGTTATTCACATTGTAAAGGGGATTGAACTGGGGCTTCAAGATCAAGTGACGGCATTGCTGCAGCGTGCAGTCGAAAGCTATCACTTTGATTTTGTACTCGGCTCTTTTCACGTTGCTGACGGCATGGAACTCTACGGTGAAACATTTTATGCAGGTTATCCTGCTGAAGCCGTATACCAAAAATTTTATGAAAACTGTTATCGCGTGATTTTAAAATATGATCAGTTTGATGTTATGGGGCATGTCAATATCATTGATCGATATGCAACTGCGATCCCGGCATTTCATACTTATCGGGAACTGGTTGAGGGGATTTTCAAACGATTGATTGAAATGGGCAAGGGAATCGAACTCAATACGTCCAGTATTCGTTATGGCATGGGGGAACATTATACGCCGACGATAGAAATGCTGAAACTTTTTCGAGCCATGGGTGGTGAGATCGTTACAATTGGATCTGATTCGCATCGCGCAGCGGAAGTGGGCAGCGATATTGATTTTGCGGTAGAACTCCTAAAAACACTGGGTTATAAATATCGAACACTGTACCAAGACAGAAAACCTGTTTTTGTGTCATTATAAATAGCAGTAAGCGCAGTATCTTGGAGGTAGAAAGTGCAAAAGATTACAGCAGTTGAAGCAAGAGAAGTATTAGATTCCAGAGGGAATCCAACGATAGAAGTCGAAGTGACCCTTGAAAATCGTCAAACTGGGCGAGCGATTGTACCGTCAGGTGCATCAACAGGCGTCCATGAAGCAATTGAACTCAGAGATGGCGATATGAGCCGATACCTTGGAAAAGGCGTGTTGAAGGCTGTCGAAAATGTTAATCAAAAGATTGCGGCACAGCTCATTGGCATGAATGTATTCGAGCAGGTTCGTATTGACGAACTGCTAATTGCACTGGATGGTACGTCAAATAAGGGAAACCTCGGTGCAAACGCATTACTTGCGGTATCAATGGCAGCCGCACACGCGGCGGCAAACAGTCTAGAGCTGCCGCTCTATCAGTACTTGGGCGGCGTCAATGCGAAAACGCTGCCGACGCCTATGATGAATATACTCAACGGAGGCGCTCATGCAGATAATACGGTGGATATTCAGGAGTTTATGATTGTGCCCACGGGAGCAGTCTCCTTTCGAGAAGGTTTGAGGATGGGCGTGGAAGTGTTTCACAGTTTAAAAGCAGTTCTCAGAGAATCCGGTATGCAAACGACGGTTGGTGATGAGGGCGGTTTTGCGCCGAATCTGAAAAATAACGAAGAAGCAATCCAGTTAATTGTTGAAGCCATTGAAAGAGCGGGATACGAAGCGGGCGCTGAAATTGGGATTGCCCTAGATGTCGCAGCTTCTGAGCTGTATGATTCCCAAAAAGGCATTTATCAATTAGAAGGTGAAGGCACTGAAAAAACGGCTGAAGAGATGATTGACTACTATGCGATGCTCATTGATAAATATCCAATTCTCTCAATCGAAGACGGTTTGGCCGAAGATGACTGGACTGGCTGGTGTCAAATGACCGCAGCACTGGGAAACAAAGTACAGCTCGTCGGCGATGATCTCTTTGTCACGAATACAAAGCGCCTTGCAAAGGGAATAGCAAGCGGTGCTGCAAACGCCATCCTCGTTAAAGTTAATCAAATCGGCACAATGACAGAGGCGATTGATGCCATCGAGATGGCTAAAGCATCTGCTTATCGTACCGTTGTATCACATCGGAGCGGTGAAACAGAAGATGTGACAATTGCAGACCTCGTCGTGGCGATGAATGCCGGTCAGATAAAGACGGGATCGCTTTCCAGAACAGATCGTATTGCGAAATATAACCAATTGCTGCGAATAGAATCGCAGTTGGGGACAGCGGCGAAGTATGCGGGAATCGATACCTTTCGAAAACGACAATCGATGGATTGAAACATCATTGTCGAGATCACCACAGGAGACTGAATCATCATTTGACGGCGAAAGCAATAATGGAAAGGAATGAGATGATGTGGCAAGATGATTATCGTAAAAAATGTGTCAGTGCTGAAGCTGCAATTAAAAAACTTCAAGGTATGCGGCGCATTGTCGTCGGTCATGCGTGCAGTGAGCCGACAACGTTGATAGATGCGCTCATCGCACAGAAGACACTGTTTCATGCGCTTGAGATCGTACACATGGTAGCGATGGGCAAGAGTGCTTATACAGAACCGGGAATGGAAAAGTATTTTCGACATAATGCACTGTTCGTAGGCGGCAGTACGAGAGCTGCGGTTCAAGCAAACAGAGCAGATTATACGCCGTGCTTTTTTTATGAAGTACCGCAGTTGTTTCGAGAAGGACAGCTGCCGGTTGACGCCGCACTTATCCAAGTGAGTAAGCCGGATGACCACGGCTATTGCAGTTTTGGTCTCTCTAATGATTACACAAAGCCTGCAGCTGAAGCAGCTGAAGTTGTAATTGCAGAAGTGAACGATCAAATGCCGAGAACGTTTGGAGACAATTTTATCCACGTATCCGAACTCGATTGTATCGTAGAGACTTCAGTACCGCTGCTTCAAATGCCTAGAGCGGCAATTGGCGACGCAGAGCGCGCAATCGGCGGATACTGTTCTGAACTCATAGAGAATGGGTCAACACTACAGCTTGGGATTGGCGGTATTCCCGATGCAGTGCTGTTATCCCTCACAGATAAAAGCGGTTTGGGAATCCATTCGGAAATGTTTTCTGATGGTGTCGTCGACTTATATGAAGCTGGCGTTATTACCAATCAGAATAAGACATTGCACAAAGGTCAAATGGTGGTGACGTTTGTAATGGGGACGGATCGGCTGTATCGATTTATCAACGACAATCCAATGGTTGCCTTTTATCCAGTAGATTATGTGAATCACCCGGCAGTGATTGCTAAAAATCATAAAATGGTTTCGATTAATTCGTGTATCGAAGTCGACCTGATGGGTCAGGTGTCGTCAGAAAGCATTGGCTATAAACAGTTCAGCGGCACTGGCGGTCAAGTAGATTATGTAAGGGGAACGCGTATGGCAAAAGGGGGCAAGTCGATCATCGCAATGCCCTCGACGGCAAAACGCGGTACCATGTCGCGTATAGTCCCGTTGTTAAAAGAAGGATCAGCAGTCACAACGTCGCGAAATGATGTTCATTTTATTGTTACGGAATATGGCATTGCAGATCTTCGCGGTAAAACATTAAAAGCCCGTGCAAAAGCGCTTATCGACATTGCGCACCCAAGGTTCAGAAGTGAACTCGCCGAAATGGTTGAAAGGCGCTTTAAACCACAATAAAATGATTGTGATGATGGTGGAACAAGAGCGATGAAGACGGGCGAAGATGTCGTATAAGGAAAAGAAGCCCAAAGCAAGATAGACCGATGGAATGAAGACAGAAAGCGTGAATGACGGTAAACGGTTTGGCTAAAGAGAGAGATTCTATTGATATAGAAAACTGAATAAAGGGTTTGTTTTATAACGGCCATTGACGGCATAATAGCTGTCGATGGCTTTTTGATGATGATATTGCAAAAAAATGATATAAATACAATTATATTACTATAACTCTATTGACACGATGGTAAATGTTGGTTAAAATGGACTAAAGCTACAGACCTAATGGTGGCGGCCATTTATTCATGGGGGGGTGATGACAATCGTATTAGAGCGTATGCAGGAAGGGCTGATTTTAGTAGAACGCAAGTCTGTGATTGAGCGACCGAAATGTATCATTTGTGAATCAAGTGAAAAGCTCGTGACGTTTAAAGAAACGTGTATTTGCGAATCGTGTGTCAGCTACATAAAGGCTTCAGAAGAAGCATAGTATCGTACATATGTCCCGAATTAAGAATGATGAAAGCGCTTTCTGCATTTTTGCTAAAGCGTTTTCATCACTTTTTTGGTATAATGGAAAAAGATCGGAACGATTGATCCGATGGGCAGTAAAAGAAGGCAGAAAGGTGTAAAAGGCCGATGGAGTTATGGGATATATACGATGCCAATCGGTGTCGTACGGGCAAGAAGGTCGTCAGGGGCGTACCGCTTGGTGAAGGTGAATTTCACCTAGTCGTCTTTGCTGTGATTATGAACGCAAAAGGGGAGATTATCGTTTCCAAACGAACGCCCAATAAAACATTCCCCAATCACTGGGAAATTACAGGCGGTGCAGCAGTCAGTGGCGACGACAGTGAATCGGCAGTCCTCAGAGAAATTAAAGAAGAGCTCGGCATTACGTTTAAACGAGGTGATGGCAAACGCATCAAACGTTTTATCCAATATTCCGAGTTTTCTTATTTTGGCGATATTTGGCTGTTTAAAGCAGAAGTTGATATGGCGTCAATCATCTGTCAGCCAGAAGAAGTCAGTGAGGTGAAACGTGTTGATCAATCGGCGCTTTTGGCGCTATTGGACAGTGGTGTCTTTATTAAGAATCAGCATGTGATTGACTGTCTTAAAAACTTGTGGTAAACAGCTTCAATTGGCATGGCCCTTCTGTGGGAGCGCATGAAATGAGACCAAAAAAATTAAACGCTTTTGTAGTATGACCAAGGAGGTTGAAATGGAGTATACGTTTAATGATTTAAGTCTGGAATCAATTGATGAAATACGTGAGGCTTGGGAACGGCTCAATGAGGAGCATCAGGAGCGATCACGCTATTTTAAAAAGTTTTATGCCAATCGTACATTTGAAGAACGATTTTCAATTTATCGAGATTATGCACCGGATGATGTTTTTATCGAAGTGGTTAAAAATAGAAAACAAGAAGTGATTGGCTATTGTATTTCTGCTATTCGCAATGGTCTTGGTGAGATCGATTCGCTTTATGTCGATGAACGATCTCGTGAGCACGGTATTGGCAGTAATCTCATGATCAATGCCTTAAAATGGTTAAAGGCAAACGGCAGTGATCAGATTGGACTGGCAGTTTCACAGGGAAACGAACAAGTTTTTGATTTCTACCAGCGGTTTAATTTTTTTCCAAGAAAGACCTATCTAATGCATAAAAATCCAATGGAGGATTAATGAAAACCAAAGCGCAGGAATTGTGCAGTTATGTAGATATGCACGTTCATTCTTATTATTCAGACGGCACAATGTCGCCGGAAGCTATTTTGAAGCGCGCAGCTCAAAATGGTGTGCGGTATTTGGCAATTGCCGATCATAATACATTGAAAGGTACTGCCGAACTTTTAAAAATTGCAGATGATTACGGTATTTGTGCATGCTCAGGCGTTGAGCTTGACACGCTTGAAAATGGTAAAGATGTTCATATTCTAGGCTATGGCATGTCGCTTGAAAATAGGGATTTTCATCATTTCGTAAATGAGAACCGTGCACATCTCGATGCAATTAGCGATCGTTTGATTGAAAAGATGGTGCGACAACATCATCAAACAGCTGTTTCGACAACGGGTTATCGCGATTTTTGTTACGATCGAAGCAGAGGCGGCTGGAAAGCGCTGCATTATTTTATGGCGGTTGGTTTGACATCATCCCTTTATGAAGGCATGCGTTTGTATGAAACATATAACTGCGGCTATGATCAAGCGCCGTTTTCAGATATTCAGTCGGTTTGTGAAAAGATACATGCGGCTGGCGGCATTGCTGTTCTGGCGCATCCTGGTGTGACTGTAAGTGAAGCGGAAGTACCCGCGTTTCTTGAATATGTAAGCACGCGCGGAATAGATGGTATTGAATGTCACTATCCCAAGCATAGTGAGGCATTAACGAAAGCTTGTGTGACATTTTGTCGATCGGAAGGTCTTTATATCACCACGGGATCTGATTGTCATGGCACTTTCGGCAATACAGATATTGGTGAGATGCAAATAGCCTTTGATGCACTTGATCTTCAGCACTTTTTTAAAGACTGCCATAAGCGTGCTGTATAAAGTGATCATTATATGATAAAAGGATACGAATCTGGTAAGTAAATGCCATCGTTCGATTTTCTTAGATAAATATTGTTTGGAAGGCGGGGACTGTTTGGTATTCTCCAGTTTAACGTTTTTATACTTGTTTTTGCCGATTAACTTGGTTCTCTATTTCAGTACGAAACGTGAACAAGTTCGAAACGGCATTCTTATTTTATTTTCATTGATGTTTTATGCATATGGTGAACCGGTATGGGTAACGCTTTTGATTTTTAGTGCTACAGTTGATTTCTGGCATGGCAAGATCATTGAACGCTATCGCGGCAGTATTCAAAGCAAGCTGGCGTTGATAAGTTCGCTCGTCGTTAATTTGTCGCTGCTGGGTTTCTTTAAGTACTGGCATTTTTTTACAGAAAATTTTTATGCGTTATCAGGTATTTTGTTGCCTACACACCACTATGCATTACCCATAGGCATTTCATTTTACACCTTTCAGACGCTCTCGTATACGATTGATGTCTATCGCGGAGAGGTGAAGGCGCAGCGTTCTTATTTAAAATTTCTTTTATTTGTCTCGCTCTTTCACCAACTGGTTGCAGGACCGATTGTGCGTTATAAAGATATTGCTGCGGAAATTGAACACCGAAAAGTGACATTGGCTAAATTTTCTTATGGCGTTAATCGTTTTGCGCTAGGGCTAGCCAAAAAGGTTCTCATTGCCAATACGGCTGGGGCGGTGGCAAGTCAAGTATTGGATATTAGACAGACGAGTCCAACTGTTATCGGTATGTGGTTTGGGATCGCCATGTTTGCTTTTCAAATTTATTTTGACTTTTCTGGGTATTCAGATATGGCCATTGGTTTGGGGCGTATGTTTGGCTTTACCTACAAAGAAAATTTTAACTATCCATATATGGCAACATCGGCAACGGATTTTTGGCGGCGCTGGCATATTTCATTAGGAAGTTTCTTTAGGGATTATGTCTATATTCCATTGGGTGGGAAACGACGCTTTCAGCTTCGCAATATTTTTATCGTTTGGTTTTTGACGGGGCTTTGGCATGGTGCAAGCTGGAATTTTATTGTATGGGGATTGTTTTACGGCATCCTGATTTATATGGAAAAACTGATTGGAGCGGCCAGGCTTGCAAAAATACCATCGTGGCTAAGACATGGCTATCTCCTTATTGCCATGCTGATTGGCTGGGTATTTTTCTACTATGAATCTTTGCCGGATGCGATTTACGTCATTAGCACGATGTTTGGCATGCAAGGGCTTCCAGTAATTCAAACAGAGATCGCTTTGCTGATGCGGCAAAACTGGCGATTTTTTATACTGGCAGTAATCGCCTGTACGCCGATTTTTAAAGTGGGTTACATCAAAGTAAAAGCTGCGCTAAAAACGCAACAGGGCGATTTGCTTGATGCGTTGATGGTTGGTGGAACACTTTTGCTGGCAACTGCTTTTCTCGTGGGCAGCTCATATAATCCATTTTTGTATTTTAGATTTTAACTTTAACGAAAGTCGAGAGATAGGATGAAACCATTCAGGTATGTCAATGTATGGGTTTTTATTGGGATGCTGTGTTTATTGGCAGTTGCTAATGCAGTTGCACCGGCCCCTGCTGAACTTTTAAAAACTGAAAATCGGATGGCGACACAAAAACCCGTGCTGACGGCAGCACACGTTTTTGACGGTACCTATTTCAGTACTTATGAAAACTATTTTGCAGATCATTTTATCCTGCGGGATAAATGGCTAGGCGTCAGCAGAACGGTCTCTTCGTTAGCCGGCAGCAGTGGTGACAGCGCACCACAAGTGATGACGTTTGAAGGTGCAAATGTTGCGGTAAAATGGACGGCGGAAGCAGAGACAGCTGATACCGATGAAACTGATGATCTAAAGGCAGCACTGCAATCAACAGAGAATGCCGGCGCACAATCTGAAGAGATGGAAGCAATTGAAGGTGATGCGCGGCAATTTGACAATTGGGGAAAGTTGTTGGTTTACGGCGATTCCGTAATGGAGATCAATACATCGAATCCGGAAGCAAACGCACATTATGCAGCGGCTATTAACACTTATTGGGCTCGGTTTAAAGATACGTGCAATGTCTATAGTCTTTTGATTCCGACGCGTATTGAGTTTTTAAAAGATGATGATTACCGTGAGATGAGTGCCTCGCAACGCGATACCATTGATGATATGCGAACAAAACTGGATCAAGGCGTTCAGTTTATCGATGTTTACGATACATTGGCAGCGCATGCTTCTGAATACATTTATTTTAGAACTGATCACCACTGGACTCAGTTAGGGGCGAAATACGCTTTTGAAGTATTGGCGGAGGCCATTAACGGTGAAGTGCCGCAGCAGCTTGATCGTTTAGAGCCAATAGAGGTACATGGTTACTTGGGCAGCCTGTATACGGCGACCTCGCTTGAAAATTTGACGAATCATCCTGATACGGTTACCTACTATAAGGGATTACCCGATCATGAAATGAGGGATGATAAAGGGAAGGTCATTGAGAACGGTAGGGTTTACGCGTTAAGATGGTTGGATACACCGCAGAAATACGGCGTATTTCTAGGCGGTGACAGAGCTTATACACAGATTGAAACGCACGCGGGAACAGGAAGGCGTTTCTTGGTATTGAAAGATTCTTATGCCAATGCTTTTACGCCTTTTTTAACAATGATTGCCGATGAAATCATTGTCATTGACCCTAGGCTTTACACTGACGATGTCGATCAATTGATTAGCGAACATCAGATAACAGATATTATATTTGTCAATTATGCATTGGTCAATCGCTGGGATGGTTATGCCGGCCTCTATGAAGAGTTGCTTGCACCGAATGTTCCTTAATGTTTGACAAGATGACGAGGGAGGTAATATGCGTTCAACTTTTAAAGCCAATGTGCTTCGGTTTGCGAGTTTTGTACCATCGGTTATTGTCATAATCAGCATGGTGTTTATCTATGGCAGGCGATTGCTGGGAATCAGTCAGCAGCCCGTTGAAACGATGTTTCAGGGAATCCTTTCGTATTGGCTGGTACTGCTGCTCTTTTCTATCTTTATCGTGATGGCGCTGATGGTCGCTTTTGTTTTTCACGCCGTCGTCTTTAATAAAAAAATAAGCTCCTTACAGAAGCTTATTTGGGTGATTGTGCTATGGGTACTCAATGTCATTGCAATACCGATTTACTATATGAAATATCTAGATAATGATCATACCATTTAATGATGCTTAGAAGGACGAACGGGTAAGCGACGCAACAGTGTTTTGAGCATGAGGAGCCCCAAGAGGGCGCCGACAACAGAGCTCAAGGCAAAGGGAATGACAAAATAGAAGGCGCCGTTGTCCATACCTAAAAACCATTTTGCCATTGGATATGCAACGATGCTGCCAATGATTCCCGTTCCAATGACTTCGCCGAGACATGCAGCGAGATGATGTCGAGTTTTCAGATAGAAGATACCCGCTAAAAATGCGCCGATCATACTGCCTGGAAAAGCCAGCAGACTGCCGGTTCCCATCATGTTGCGCAGCAGTGAAATGCCAAAGGCGCACATGACGGCATAGGCGGGACCGAAGATGACTGCGGCAATGACGTTTATAAGATGCTGAATGGGAAAAGCTTTTGCGACACCGATTGGAATATAGAAATTCGAACCGAGGAGAACGCCAATGGCGACGAGCAGGCCGGAACCGACCACTTTCTGTGTGTTATTCATTATTTGACCTCCTAATGTGGTTTGTTTCGCAGGGTGCCTAAAAAGTAAAAAAAGCATCAACCATAGGTTGATGCTTCGTCATTTCACGGCTTAGCTTCCCTACGCCAGTATAATCTGGATCAGGTTAAGAGAGTAAAATAGTCGGCTATTTTTCTCAGCTGCCCTTTATGCAGCACCCCTAGCTTAAAATATACTTGATTGCAACGTTCAGGCATAAAAGATAGGCCGAAAAACGATACAATCAAACTTTAAATATAATTTAGCATAGTTCAAGTTAAATGGCAATGTAAAATTATGGTATAATAAGCATTATAGGTCGATTGATTTCAGTTGATTGAGAGGTGTGGATGTTGATTGTTCGAAAACTCAGAGCAGATGATATACAAAGTGCTGAAATATTCATTGAAGACGTTCTTAAAGAAACATTTGAAGCAAATGACATTTGGCATATGCAGGCGCTGCTCAAATCTGAAATTGATAGCAAGAAGGCATTATTTCGCAGTACCTTGGCGCTGTGTACCGATAATGAAAAAAGGATTGTCCTGCTTGCAGTTGACGGACATCAGATAGTAGGAAGCGTCAGCATTACGAAC
This sequence comes from Fusibacter paucivorans, assembly GCF_018390735.1. Lineage (GTDB taxonomy): Bacteria > Bacillota > Clostridia > Peptostreptococcales > Acidaminobacteraceae > Fusibacter > Fusibacter paucivorans. The sequence goes on along the minus strand of NZ_JAHBCL010000006.1, from coordinate 32,112 downwards.
CCTAATGACGATATTACGTCGGTAAAAGAAGCTGAATGCCAGAATATTCATGAAGTCGGATCATTATTTGTCGCGCCGGATAGAAGGGGCTGTGGTCTTGGTGCGGTACTTTGGCTGGCTGCGGTTATGCAGTTCCAAAAGAGTGGTGAGACGTTGCTGTGTTTTGACAGCGGTTATCCGTTTGCTCAACAGACATGGCAAAAGCGATTTGGGAAGCCGCAGTTTGAACTGATTGATCGATGGGGTGAGGGAACGCGGCATATGATATGGAAATTGTCTGTTGAAAACGCGTTGTCATGTATCACGGAATGGCTTTCGATGAAAAAGCCTTATTCGTACCAGTCATCACTGTCGGAACTGCACGATTAAAAAGACTCTATTTAGACAACCAAAGGATAGCCATCACAATGGCAATGCTCAACGATGCATTAGCTCCATGCTGAGATATCGAGTGGATTAGTGGCACTTGAAAGCATCATTGTGATATGGACAAGGGAGGAAAGGCCATGAAAATATTGTTGTTAATGGGAAGCATGCGTCAAAACGGCCGTACAGCAGAAGTGACAAAAGCATTTGAAGCCATGTTGACAGATAGAAATGCATCGGTAGAATATTTGCCGTTGGTCAAATACGATATCAAAGCATGTACAGGGTGTGCGACTTGTCAAAATGTTTTAAATGCACATGGCTGTGTGATACGCGACGATGTGCCAGATATCTTTGAAAAGGTGCAGTCCGCAGATGCTGTCTTTTTTACAACCCCCATTTATTCATGGTATTGTACGACGCCAGTAAAGTCATTAATGGATCGACTTGTTTATATGATGAATAAGTACTATGGTGAAACGCGCGGCGGCAGTTTTTGGGCAGGTAAAAAATTAGGCATTATCACAACATGCGGGTATCCGGATCATTATGGTGCAGATTTGTTTGAAACGGGCATTAAACGCTATGCAAAACATTCTGATCTCGTCTACATCGGGCATTATAATGCGCGGGACAAAGGCAAGCAGTATGCTTTTTTTACAGAGGACGACAAAGCGAGATTGACAAAATTTGCTGAAGAAACGGTTTCGGCATTGACAAACGGTTGAATGGCATCATCGCAAAAATAGCGATTTGATCGTGTTTGAACAGAAAGGAGATGACATGGCGAAACGAAAGTCGATTGCACTTGGCAATTGGTTAAAAATCAATTTTAATCAAAGGGGAATCAGTTTGACGGGGTTAAAGGGATTGCGCTTTAATTTGTCGAAGAAAGGACTTCGCGGAACGGCTTATGTACCCGGCACTTCCATGGCAAAATCAAAGACGCTGTTGACTTCGAAGCATTTAAGAGAATATTGGCTTCATTACATAATTGGATTCATCATATGTATCGGAATCGTTGTGATATTTAATCAATTTTTAACGCACGTAAGTGTCAAATGATGATAAAATACTTAAAAACACTGGAGGACAATATGATTAAACATGTCGTGATGTGGCGTTTAAAGGCGTCACATGATAAAATGGCAAATGCATTGAAAATAAAAACAGATCTTGAAGCACTGGCAGGTGAAATCGAAGGCCTTATCAGCATTGAGGCGGGCGTTACCGCATTGCCGGACCCACAGGCTTATGATGTTGTACTCATTGCCGTTTTCGAGGATCAAACAGCTTTTGAACGCTATAAAACGCACCCGAAACATGTTGTTGCAGCGGAATTTATTGGGTCTGTCAAAGAAGCTCGAACGGCTGTCGACTATTTGCTGCCATGATACAGGCAAGTCATGATATGCATTTGAAGCACGGTGTTATTTTAGACTTAGATGGCACACTAATGGATGGTGCACAGGCACATGCGGGTGCTGCGGCGTTAGTCAATCGCCTGCAGTCACTGGGGATACCACTGCTCGTTATGACGAACAGTGTTTTATCTCCAGATGCAGTGATCAAGCGTCTTCAAAGGTGTGGAATGCATTTGTCAATTGAAAATATACTCAATCCCATTGTTGCAGTCAATGCGTATATTCAAAGTCAAAAATGGTCTGCGGTGAAATGTATTGGCAGTGAAAGGGAGCGTTGTCAACTATTGCACGTGTCAGATACAGAAATACCTGATGCGGTTGTGCTGCTGGATTTTGAAGAGATTAATGCAGATTATCGGCTGCTTCAGAAGCTGATGATACTTTGCAGGCAGAATACTCCGTTCTTGGCCGCCTCAGGCTCATGTTACTATACTAAGAATGGGATTCGACATATTGATACCGGTGCGTTTGTAAAACTTTTGGAATTGGCATCGGATCGGAAAATTCAGATCATGGGGAAACCTTCACCGCTTTATTTTCAAATGGCTTATAAACTGCTTGGGAAGTCGCCGGAATTTGTTTATGTCGTTGGCGATGACGTATCGACTGATATGCGAGGGGCTGCTGCCACGGGCAGTATCGGCTGCTTGATTAAAACGGGCAAGTATCAAAGCGGCGATGCGGAATTGCCGGACGTCTCCTTTTGCTTTGAAGACTTAGAAGGATTCAGTCAATTGTTTTGAAAAGAATATGGCCTTAGATATTTAATGATGGCAATCGATATTATAATTGTTTGACGATTTTGATAAAAAGGATGAAATGGTGAATGGCAAAAATCAGTTTTCGAAAGGCGACACGTGATGATGTCGCATTGATATTATACTTTATTAAGGAACTTGCGGCTTATGAGCACTTGCTGGATGCTGTTGAAGCGACAGAAGCCGGACTTGAACAGTCACTTTTTGACCAAGAAGCAGCTGAAGTTATCTTTGTTGAATACAATGAAGAGGCCGTCGGATTTGCGTTGTTCTTCCAAAATTATTCTACATTTGTTGGTGGAGCAGGCATCTATCTGGAAGATTTATATGTTCTTGACGCTTATCGCGGCAAAGGGCTTGGCAAAATGCTTCTTCAACAAGTTGCTAAAATAGCTGTGGCACGCCACTGCGGCAGATTTGAATGGGCTTGTCTCAATTGGAATGAACCCTCTATCGCATTTTATAAGCATATGGGCGCTGTGCCAATGTCGGACTGGACTGTTTACCGCATAACGGGTCAAGCACTGCAAACACTCTCTGAGGGGTGATGATATGTCTGCAATAAAACGAAAAGCATCAAAATCTGCAGCAAAACTACTGACACATGCCAAGCGATTTGCACCGGCAGTCGGTCACTTGCTGTCAACACTTGATGTGGTTGAAACAACAGGGAAAATTGTAAAGCCCATTGTTGATGACGGCTATTCGAAACAGCGTGAACGCTTGAAACGCATTTTTGTGAAACAGGAAAAGCAATTCGAAAGTTATGTTATATGTCATGAAAAGACGGGTATTAAAGAAAGCGGCAGTACTGAAGCTGAGGCGCTTATGCATTTTGTGGAACGTCTCGAGGTGCTGAGAAAGAATCGCGTACTCAGTGCGAGTGGAAAACGCCGACGTGCAGAGCTCAGGCTGATTGAAAAGTTAAATAGTATTGTAAGTGACGGTGAGACGATTGAACAGCATCTCTATAGAATCGAAGTGGATCGTCGTTTGCTGCCGGCAGTGAAACGAAAACAGTCTAGGAGGCAGTTAAAATAAAATGGAAAATCGAGGGAGTCTACAGCTCCAACAGGGGAGGATTGGCATGTCGGAAGCAGAAAGCAAGAAGTTGGCCGTACTCATCGATGCAGATAATGCACAGGCAACTGTTTGCAGCGAGTTATTGGCAGAGGTAGCGAAATTTGGTATTGCAAGCGTCAAACGCGCTTATGGCGATTGGACGACATCAAATTTAAAGAGCTGGAAAGATTATTTGCATAAATATGCTATTCAACCCATCCAGCAGTTTAGCTATACACAGGGGAAGAATGCAACCGATTCAGCATTGATTATCGATGCGATGGATTTACTTCACGAAAGCCGTTTAGATGGTTTTTGTCTTGTTTCATCAGACAGTGATTTTACGAGACTTGCAACGCGAATCAGAGAAGCTGGGTTATTTGTTTATGGTTTTGGAGAAGAAAAGACACCGGAACCTTTTATATCGGCTTGTGACAAGTTTATCTATACTGAAATATTGCGAGAGCAAAAGCACACGGAAGATGAATCTGAAAATGCAAGTCTGAGACAATTGATTACGTCTGCAATTGAAGCGGTTTCCCGCGATGACGGCTGGGCATTGCTCTCTAGGGTTGGAGGACATATTACAAAGAATAATCCTTCATTTGATCCAAGAAATTATGGTTATGACAAATTGGGTAAGCTGGTTAAAAATCTCAACTATATTGAAACGGAAGAAAAGGAATTCAACGACGGTTCTTCCAATGTTCATATTTTTATCAGAGTGATTAACGGCGGGCGATAGGAGGTACAGGGATGTTTTTCGTATTTGGATTCGGCAAGCAGACGATTAAAACGCGATGGGCAGAAGAGGTTAGAACGTGCCCGCGATGCGGCAATACAAAGCGATGGCCATATAAAAAAATTACGTATTGGTTTACGTTGTTTTTTATTCCTATTTTACCGTATCAAGTGAAATACGTTACAGTGTGTCCAATATGCGGTTATTTTGAAACCATTGATCAAGCTGCATTTGAAGCCGCTTCTGAAGCCTCGGATGAATCGGAGCAACCGGTAATCGTACCACCGCGAACAGGGATGACAGAAGTTCAGCGCCGATTCAACCAAGAAATGGCAACATACGAAAAGCAAAATAATGACAACGTAGATCAGTAACCCAGGCAGGGTATCATTTTCATTCAGAGTAATGACGGTTAAGCGAATTGACAATACAGATTGGAGAAACAGATGAACAGGAAAATGATAATCGGCGTTATGATAATCGCGGTATTGTTGGCGGGATGCAGCTGTGCGCGTCAAGCTGATGAGGCGCTTTCTGAAACAGAAGCAGGCATGTCGGCAGAAATGGAATCTGTCTCTCCTGAAGAGGATGCACAAATGCATACGAACGGTGAAACAGATGAACAAACAGATGTCTACACGATTGCGTCACTGGGGATGCAGGACGGTGTTGCTTACGAGGCGATGATTTTTATTGATGCTTTTGATAGAGTCGCGCGGACGCTTGCGTTCAATGCAGTTGAGTGGATTGATACGCCGGAACGCGCATCCGAAGTGGGCATTGATTACGACAGAGACATGCCTGGCGGTTTCTATATTTACGATGCGGGAATCGTGAAAGAACAATTGCCGGTATCAGATGCGCTTTGTTATTATACACTTAATGAATCGACACCGATGAAAGCGGATGAAAGCGTTTTATGGGAATTTGTCGATTATATGGAGTCGGAAGGGTTTAATTATCCTTTTAATATTCGCATACTCAATGGCGAAATTACACAGATTGAACAGGTGTATTTGCCTTAAAGAAAGAGAGGAATTATCATAAATGCGCGATTTATACGGTGTTCAATTAGACGATGCGACACGAAAATCGATTATGTTGGCATTTCAGGATTTTTATGAACATGAAACGGGAGAAACGCTGGGCATGTTTCAAGCCGAAGCGATGATTGACTTCATGATTGAACACATTGGTCCTCATGCGTACAACTTAGCACTCGATCATGTCAGAGGATGGCATCGAAAGAAAATGGAAGATATGGATCTGGAATATGATATGCTCTATCGCAATACGCGATAGCATTACAAAACAAAAACGTTTAAAACCAGTGCAGTTAATAAAAGGCACTGGTTTTTTATGTTAATAATAGATGAGGCGATGATTTACATGATTACATTTCTCGGTATTTCAAGGCGTATTGTTTGGGTGTTTCCCCATAGTAGGCCTTAAAGAGTTTGATGAAGTAGGAAATGTTTTCAAACCCTAAATCAAAGCAGACTTCCGTCACACTTTTTTCCTTGAGCTTGTGCACGGCAATTTTTAGTTTGACAATATTCTGGTATTCCTTTGGCGTGTAACCGGTTTTGCGCTTAAATATCGTTACAAGTGCTGACGAGGATATTTTTAATTCAGCGGCAATTTCTTTAAGTGTAAACTGGCTGTTGTAAAGGTTATCCATAATTCTTGAAATCGCAAAGGCCACGGGATCCGTTTGATCCGTTTTGATATAGTGTTTTTTCAAGAGATCATAGACGAGTTCCTGTGAACAGAGATCGACTAAGAACGCTCTGTTGGGATCACTGCTCATACATAGCTGATTAATGCGTTTAACGGGCATTTCGATACTGTAGAGCTTTTCGCGAATAATGTTAGAATCGTTTGGCTTGAAATCGACATCGTGATTGAGCTGAATTTTTTTACGGGTATCGTCAATGAGTTTATCGCTGATTTCATACACAATCGCAATGGTTGGATCTTTGATTTCCATGTCCACGCTGGAATTTGGGGGCAACAGAATAAAGTCAGATGTCGAATAGTCGAATTCATCACCGTTGTTAATTTTAACGTGCTTTGTTCCGTGAACAATGGTGCAAAGGCGATTGTACTGATAAGATTTATAAATCTCTTTATAATTTGGTCTGAGATCGTAATACAAAACTTTTAAGTATTCGGTCTCGTAATCATGGTTTTTTTCAAAACGCCGATCAAAGTTTTGAAGCATAATACCCTCCCAGATAATGCCCGATTGTCTAGCAACATCATAACACAGAGGACGTTTATTCTCAATGCGTGTTATAAATATAGCGCATTTTTATGAAATATAAGTTAGTTTTATAATGAGAATGTTTTTATAATGAAAATGCATACATAAAGACGTGCATGCAAGTAGAACTGTTAAAGGAGTTGTGGGATGAGAAACAAATTATTATTGGGATTGTTCATAATGGTATTGGTGCTTTCGGGATGTGCCAATACGACAAAGGCAGCAGCGGAATCTTCTGCTGCTGAGACAGCGCCGGCGGTTGTCGAAGCGACAGCAGAAACACCAGACGCATCGGAGAATCAAAGTACAGAAGAAAATGCAAGTGATGCTTCAAGCATTATCATTGCGACAACCACCAGTACGCGAGACAGTGGGTTGCTGGACGCTATTTTACCGGATTTTCAGGCGAAGACAGGTATTGAGCCGCAAGTGATTGCCGTTGGGACGGGCAAGGCACTTCAAATGGGCGTTGACGGTGAAGCCGATGTACTGTTGGTACATGCAAAGAGCAGTGAAGAAGCATTTGTCGCAAATGGCGACGGTCTTGAACGATTTGATGTGATGTACAATGATTTTGTCATCGTAGGGCCGAAAGGCGATCCGGATGGCCTGAGCGGCGATAATGTTGAAGCGGCGCTGAAATCAATTTATGAGAAACAGCTTCCTTTTGTTTCAAGGGGCGATGATTCGGGAACACATAAAAAAGAAAAGGCTTTTTGGGAAAGTTATGAGCTGACACCGGAGGGAGACTGGTATATTTCTGCGGGCAAGGGAATGGGCGATGTGCTTCAAATGGCCAGTGAACTTCAAGCTTACACCATGACAGACCGCGCAACTTACTTGGCGCTTCGCGATCACTTGGAACTGGACATTATCGTGGAGGGCGATTCAAATTTATTCAATCAATATGGTGTAATTGCCGTCAATCCCAATAAGAGCGATCTGATTAATGCAGAGGGTGCTCAGGCATTTATCGACTGGATTTTATCAGATGATACACAGGCGCTGATTGCTGAATATGGCAAAGAGACGTTTGGTCAAGCACTCTTTACACCAAATGCAAAATAAATTTATGCTGAGGCAGTGAATGACCTATTTTTCGGATAGTTTTAAAGAGGCAATTACATTATTGACAACATTCGACCAAGAGGTGTACGGCATTATTTTGCTGTCCCTCTTTGTGTCGTTTTCTTCGACGGTGATTGCAACTGTTATGGGGATACCGCTGGGGTTGACGTTGGGACTTCGTTCATTTCGCGGGAAAGGGATTGTCACGCGCATTCTCTATACGATGATGAGTTTGCCGCCTGTTGTTGTGGGTTTGGCAGTGGCCATCATCTTATCCAGGCGTGGTGCACTGGGCAGTTTCAGGCTGCTGTATACGCCTACGGCGATGATTATTGCACAGACTGTTTTGGTAACGCCAATTGTCACGGGCATCGTCTTTAATGCGGCTAAGGCACATGGTGAAGGCATTCAGCGCGTTTGCAGAACACTGGGCGGCAATGCAGTGGATGTCATCTGGCTGCTGATTGCAGAACTGAGGGTTAACTTGTTGATCGCTGTGGTGACGGGGTTTGGCAGAGCCGTTTCTGAAGTTGGTGCGGTGATGATCGTCGGCGGGAATATCAAGTATCATACGCGCGTTATGACGACTTATATCGCAATGAACAATGGTATGGGTAATTATGCCAAAGCTTTGGCAATGGGGCTCGTGCTTCTGGGAATCTCTTTTCTTGTCAATACGCTTTTATACCAATTTGGCATGGAGGTTCGCGATGAACATTGAGTTAATAAACGTACAAAAATGCTATGGCGATAAATGCGTTCTGGAGATTGAAGCATTAAATTTGGATAAACAGCAAATATACGGTGTGGTCGGTGAAAACGGTGCCGGCAAATCGACACTGCTAAAATTAATAGCCGGACTGGAGGCGCCATCTTCAGGAACCATTGCCTATGATGGCGAGTCAATGTCTTCGGCAGTAATCAAGCGCATCACCTATGTCAGCCAAACACCTTATTTATTAAAGCGAAGTGTCTTTGAAAATGTGGCTTATCCGCTTAAAATCAGAAACATGTCGCCTGAACGCTGTACCGAAAAAGTCAAAAATATGTTGGCGATGCTTCAAATCGAATCGTTGGCCAAACGAAACGCACAAATGCTTTCAGCAGGTGAAACGCAGAAAGTTGCGTTGGCCAGAGCACTTGTATTTGAACCGGATGTCCTCTTGCTCGATGAACCAACGGCAAATATTGATCAGGATACAATTGAGTTGATTGAAAGCGTATTGCGCAATCGGCATGGTATGATGACGCTGCATATTTCACATAATCGCGATCAGGTTGAACGGCTTTGCGATACGGTGATTAAGCTTTCTGGAGGGCGGCTTGTTCAGGCGGCAATGAAAGGGACTTGATATCATGTTCCTGTTCTAATACAATACAAGTACGACGCATGAAAGGCAATGTTTGAGACAGAAGGAGGCGGCACATGTACACAGTAGGCATTATTACGGCAAGTGATAAAGGTGCCAGAGGCGAACGGGAAGATAAAAGTGCAGAAGTGATTCGCGCGATGGTTGTCGAAGCGGGTTATCACGTGGCGGCTTATGAAATTGTGCCGGATGAAATGTCCGCACTAACTGATTGTATGATGAAGTTTGCAGATGAATTGGGTGTCAATTTAATTTTAACGACTGGCGGTACTGGCTTTAGCAAGCGTGATGTAACGCCTGAAGCAACACTTAAGGTTATTGAAAGGGAAGCGCGAGGCATTCCGGAGGCCATGCGTCAACTGAGTTTGAATATTACGCCAAAAGCAATGCTTTCAAGGGCTGTGGCGGGTATTCGCGGCAATACGCTGATCGTTAATTTGCCGGGAAGTCCAAAAGCAGTTCGGGAGCATCTTGGTTTTATTATAGGTCCAATCGAACACGGGCTGGAAATTCTCATGGGTGATGCCGCTGAGTGTGCAGAACCGATGAAGCAGAAGTAATGATGAAGCGAGCGCATATGTGAAGGAGACAGGGGTATGGAATTTTTTAAGACGTTGACACTGCCGCAAGTATTGGCACATTTAACTGATTCTGGGATAACAGCAGCTCACTTTGAAACGGTATCGCTTTTAGATGCACTTGGACGTATTGCAGCTTCTGATTGTCTTGCGCCAGAGGATATGCCGATGTTCGACCGCTCTACGGTTGACGGCTATGCGATCATTGGCCGAGAAAGCGCCGGAGCGTCAGAGGCAATCCCAGGATTTTTCCAGCTCGCTGGTGAAAGTCTGATGGGCGAAGCGATTGAGCAGCAACTGCAATCAGGGCAAGCGGTCTACGTGCCCACTGGCGGTATGCTGCCGCCTGGTGCGGATGCAATGGTTATGATTGAATTTACAGAAAAGATGGATCATGAAACACTGCTGGTTTATAAGCCATCGCCTCCGGGGGCGCATATTTCCTATCGCGGCGATGATGTGCGAAAAGGGGATATCGTCGTTGCCGCCGGACGTCGAATAGATTCCTATGATATCGGCATGCTGGCAGGTGCCGGCTATGATACTGTCTGCGTTTATCGAAAACCTAAGGTTGCCGTTATCTCAACAGGAGATGAGGTTAGACCGGTTGGAGAACCCATAACATTTGGGCAAATTTATGATGTCAATGGCTACACGATTTCTGCGCGTCTATTAGAGCTCGGCTGTGATGTGGTAGAAAAAGCACTGGTCAGTGACAATTATGAAATGCTTAGGGAAACGGTTGAAACCAGTCTGGCAAAAGCGGATATTGTCATTCTTTCCGGCGGCAGCTCCGTTGGTACACGCGATTTTACCGCACGTGTTATCGAATCGTTTGAAGGTGGTCGTCTCATCACACACGGTATTGCAATAAAGCCTGGGAAGCCGACGATTGTTGGCAAAATTGACGACAAGTTTATCATTGGTTTACCAGGGCATCCTGCATCGGCATTAATTATTTTTAACGCGGTGGTTAAGCCGCTCATTTATCAGCTGATGCCCCACGCGCCGACGCCATTTGTGATCGAGGCGCTGTTGTCGGAAAATGTACATGCATCCCCCGGAAAGGATACTTTTCAGATGGTTCAGCTCTACCGAGAAGGATCATCGTGGCACTGCAAGCCTATTTATGCGAAGTCCGGAATGATGTCATTGCTTGCAACGGCATCGGGGTACATTCACATGACCAATGAAAAAGAAGGATTATCGGCTGGAACGGCAGTCGATGTTTATCTGCTGCAAGAGGTGCGCCTATGAAACGCAATGTCTATATTTCAAATATACCAATTGAAGAAGCGCTAGCGGCGTATCGAAAAATGCTGTCGCCAACGCCGGAAATCGAAACAGTTCCCGTTAGAGAATCGCTTAACCGCGTAACCGCAGCAGCGATTAAAGCGGAGGTATCCTCGCCTAGCTACCACTGTGCAGCAATGGATGGGATAGCCGTTCGATCAGTTGATACTTTCGGCGCATCGGAGCGATTGCCAAAAAAATTGACACCCGCTCAATATGTTTATGTCAATACGGGCAATCCCATGCCTAAGACCTGTGATGCCGTCATCATGATTGAAGACGTCGTGGCGTTGTCAGAGGATTGTGTTCAAATTATTGAACCGGCGCATGAATGGCAACATGTTCGCGTCGTTGGTGAGGATATTGCACAAGGTGAGATGATTCTTACGTCACAGCATCGTATTAGACCGGTCGACTTGGGCGCGCTCATTAGCGCGGGTATCTCGGAAGTACCGGTATATGGTCGGCCGCGCGTCGGTATACTGCCAACGGGAAGCGAGATTGTTGAGCATGCTGATTCGATTCAGGAGGGTTTTATCATTGATTCGAATTCCAGTGTGATTGAAGGATTGACGATAGAACTTGGCGCGTTGCCAAAACGTTATGCGCCAGTGCCGGATGATTATGAATTGTTAAAGGCACAAATTATCAAAGCGCTGTCAGAAAACGACATATTACTTGTCAATGCGGGTTCTTCGGCAGGGACGAAGGACTTTACTTCAAAGATTATTGAAGAATTGGGTGAAGTGATGATCCATGGTATTGCACTGAAGCCCGGCAAACCGACCATACTCGGCAATGTAAACGGCAAAGGGGTCATCGGACTGCCGGGGTATCCGGTATCCGCGTACTTTGCATTCGAAACATTTGTGAAGCCAATGCTCGAAACCTATTTGGGTTTTTCAAATGTGCAGAAAACAGCACAAGCTGTTTTGACACAGCGCGTTGTTTCCTCGCTAAAACATGAGGAGCTCGTTCGCGTGACGCTTGGGAGTGTGAATGGCAAGATCATTGCAACGCCGCTTCATCGAGGTGCCGGTGCTACAATGAGTCTCGTCAAGGCAGACGGCATTGTACGCATTCCGCGTCACATTGAAGGGCTGGAATCGGGAACAGAAGTAACTGTAGATCTGATGAGGCCGCTTCAAGATGTAATGCCGCGGATTGTCGTGATCGGCAGCCATGATATTATTATAGATGATATTCAGGATAAGATGCCGCTTTCCTCAGCGCATGTCGGCAGCATGGGTGGGATTATGGCGTTAAAACGCGGTGAATGTCATTTAGCCCCTGTTCATTTGCTCGATGAGAAAACGGGTGAATACAATGTTGCCTTTCTACAGCGTTACTTTCCAGCAGATGAAGTTGTACTAATTGAAGGGGTCAAACGTTTACAGGGGCTCATTGTTAAAAAGGGCAACCCCAAAGCCATTGAACGTTTTGAAGATCTAACGCGTGATGACGTCGTCTTTGTCAATCGTCAAAGGGGGTCCGGAACACGTCAGCTTTTAGATTATCAGCTTCGGCAGAATCAAATTGATGCAGAAACCATTGCGGGTTATTCAAGGGAGCTGACAACGCATCTCGGCGTCGCAGTTGCAGTGGCATCAGAAGGGATTGATGTCGGACTCGGCGTTTACGCAGCGGCGAAGGCAATGAATCTGGACTTTATTCCCCTTGGGTTTGAATCATATGACTTTGCAGTAAAAAAGATTTTTTTAAATGATGAGCGTTGTAAACGTTTCATGAAAGTACTGGAATCAGCTGGATTCGCAAGTGCTGTTGAGGCGCTCGGCGGCTATGTACTGGAAAATCCAGGCAGCATTCGCTGGAACGGAGGTACGGCATGAAAGATCAATTCGGACGACAGGTGAAGTATTTAAGACTGTCGGTAACAGATCGATGCAATTTGAGATGTCAATATTGCATGCCTGCTTTTGGTATTGAAAAATTGCCGCACCAAGCGATTTTATCCATGGAGGCACTTGGTAAACTTGCAGATACATTTATCGACCTCGGCGTCGAAAAGATTAGATTAACAGGTGGCGAGCCATTGGTTCGAAAGGGTATTTTAAACCTCGTGGAGCATATTGGCGCCAATCCGAAAGTAACGGATTTTGCCATGACCACAAATGGCATCCTATTGTCGAAATATGCAGATGATTTAAAGGCAGCTGGTTTAAAACGCGTCAATATTAGCTTGGATACACTTGATTCAAAAAAATACGCAAAAATTACCAGAGGCGGGGATTTGGGTTTGGTATTAAACGGTATTGATGCGGCTAAACGCGTGGGTTTGACGCCGATCAAACTCAATGTTGTCCTCATTGGCGGCTTTAATGAAAACGAAATTGAACGCTTTGTGATGATGACGCGGGATGAAGCGATTGACGTGCGGTTTATTGAACTGATGCCCATAGGCGAAGTGGCAAACTGGAGTACCGCGCAATTTTTGCCGAATGATACTGTCTTAAAACGGGTGCCGGCTTTAGCGGCAGTTCCGGCAAGTGATCCCGCTTCACCGGCAAAGTATTATCAGCTGCCGAATGCAAAAGGCAGGGTCGGGTTGATTAGTCCCATTAGCTGTAAGTTCTGCGCCGACTGCAATCGCGTTCGTTTAACAGCAGAGGGCAAACTAAAATATTGTCTGCATGCAGATGAAGAAGTGGACCTTACGCCGTATCTTGAAGATGAAGCGGCACTTCGAGACGTCATCGCACATTATATTCTCGAAAAACCGGAGGCACATCAGATCGGCAGCTCTGAGTCTGTTAAGCGCAATATGTTCCAAGTAGGAGGTTGAAAATGTCAGAAGACAAGCATTTGACACATCTCAATGCTGATGGCTACGCACGCATGGTATCAGTAACCGATAAAGGCGATACACATCGCGTTGCCATTGCAGGCGGTTTTATTCGCATGCAGCCGGAGACGCTTGATGCAATTGGCCGAGGCGAGATGAAAAAAGGCGATGTGATTGGTGTTGCACAAGTTGCAGGCATTATGGGAGCCAAACGCACAAGTGATGTCATTCCAATGTGCCATCCGCTGATGCTCACTGGTGTTGATTTAGACTTTGCAATGCAGTCTGATGGTATTGAGATTATCGCGACGGTTAAAACAATTGGCAAAACGGGTGTTGAAATGGAAGCGCTGATGGCGGTATCCACAGCGGCATTGACGCTCTACGATATGTGTAAGGCCATTGACAAGGAAATGGTGATTGAACGCATTGAACTGCTGGCAAAACGCGGCGGCAAGAGTGGTGATTATACAAAGGAGGGGTACCGTGGCAAAGTTGTTGGGGAAAGTGAAGGGGATTAATATCAGCGAAAAAAAGGGCGTTGTTAAAAAACCGATCCCCGAGGGGCATTTCATTGCAGACTTTGGCCTGGAGGGTGATGCGCACGCTGGGAAATGGCATCGGCAGGTCAGCCTTTTGGCGCAAGAGAGCATTGATAAAATGACTGAGACGGGAATAAAGGGACTTTGCAGCGGTAAATTTGCTGAGAATATTACAACAGAAGGTGTTGCACTGCATTTATTACCTGTTGGCACGATGCTGCGCATTGGCGAGACCATTCAGGAAATTGCTCAAATAGGCAAAGAATGTCATGCGGGATGCGCTATTCGCGTTCAGGTAGGTCAATGCATTATGCCAAAAGAAGGGATCTTTACACGCGTTATATCCGGTGGCATGGTAAAAGTTGGAGATGCCATCATGCTGCTCGAAAAAGAAGAAGCGTAAAATGAATAATCTGACCATTTGCGCTGACTTTTATAAATGCTAAAAGGGGATGGTGAAGGACGATGAACCGCTATGATCGCAATCACGAAATGTTGACAGAGGCAGATCAGGCAGCCTTGAAGACAAAGCGAATTTGCGTTGTTGGGTGTGGCGGCTTGGGTGGTTATATTATTGAAATGCTTGCACGGATTGGCGTGGGTCACCTCACTGTGATTGACGGTGACTGCTTTGATGTAACCAACTTGAATCGTCAGCTCTTATCAGAAGAAGCAAATGTCGGCATGCAGAAAGTAGAGGCGGCTAAACGGCGCATTGAAGCGATCAACAGCGAAGTGTCCATTCAGACAGAAGCAGTCTTTTTAGAAGCGGCCAACGCAAAATCGCTGGTTAAGGGACATGATCTCGTCGTCGATGCACTGGATCGCATACCGGCGCGGTTGGCGCTTGGTGAAGCGTGTGCAGCATGTCAAGTGCCAATGGTACACGGTGCTATTGGCGGGTGGTTTGGACAAATAGCCGTTGTTTATCCCGGTGATGAAACGCTTTTAAAACTCTATGCCAACACGGCGTATCAAGGGGTTGAAGCGAAGCTGGGGAATCCTTCGTTCACGCCGGCGATTATTGCGGGGATTCAAGTTTCCGAGGCGATTAAATGTATCGTGGGAAAAGGTGAGCTATTACGAAATCAAGTCCTTTACGTAGATTTGCTGAATCACAGCTACGATTTGCTAATGCTGGATTAAAGTGGATAATATATTGTTGAACAATCACATAATATTGCTGGTATTTATTGGTGGATGCGCTTACAATAAACTTAGAAAAAGACGTGATGGAAAGGGTGGTTTGTATGGCGTATCTAGGTGTCATTGCAGCTTGTTTAACGACAATTTCATTTTTGCCGCAGGCGATTCAAGTAATAAGGACGAAAGACACGACAAGTATCTCGTTTATGATGTACTTAATGTTTACAACGGGTGTGTTTTTCTGGGCCGTTTACGGCATTTGGCTAAGAGACGTCTCGATTGCGGGAGCCAATGTCATTACCTTTGTTTTTGCCAGCGTTATCTTGTTTTATAAATATCGTGAAGTCAGGGGGAAATCAAAGTGATTGCCTAAAAAGCGATATTGTTTTTATTCAGAAATCCATTAACATGCGGATTGATGATGTTATTTTACTTAGCGGCAGCTGCGCTTTTGCAGGTGCCGTTTTTTGTATACACAAAGGGTATCCGTTGTCTTTATATTATGGTATAATCAGTATCAATTAAAAAGATAGAAAATTGAAACAATGATCAAAGTGTCAACAATTGTCATGGTGATGCGCCGTTATTTAAAGAGGCAGGCGCTCAGGAAGTATGTCATTATTTGGCGCTTGCAGGAACAGATGTTTCAAGCAAAGTAGAAGAAAGAATGGGGGGATTACGTTGAAAAAAGGAGGAATGGCCTTTCAAATTGTGCTGCTGGCGTTGACTGTTGCCTATTTCAAATTCTTTCCAGAATCACTTTGGCTGCCAAAAGTGATTATTTTTATGTTCGTGGGCATTATATGGATTATTATTCGCCATAAGATGGGCAATGGACACGTCGAAACGGCAAAAGAGGAAGCTGTGTCAGCTGAAGTGGCTCTTGAACAGCTGAACGGCGAAGCGCAAGTTGCTTCAAGCCAAGTGTCGGCGATCTCTGAGCAACTTTGTATAACACTTGATGAAAACAATGAATTTACAACGCACTTGTTCAATCAGACGCAATCTATGTCTAAAATTAATAATGATGTCTCCCAAAATATCAAGGAGATGGTTGGTCACGTCAATCAGATCAACGCGATGTTGAACGATGTCATGGGTATTACGCAGGACATGGAACAAAAGAGCGATGATTCATCAAAAATTATTTTTAGCAGTCTTACGGAAATTCTTGAAATTGTTAAAACGGTTAATGATATTCAAGAATCATCTATAGAGACCATCGCTTATGTTGGCAGACTCCATGAAGCGACTGAACAGATTATTTATATCTTGGATACCGTTGAAAGCATTTCTGAACAAACACAGCTCTTAGCCCTTAATGCGACAATTGAATCGGCTAGAGCTGGTGAAGCGGGGCGCGGGTTTGGCGTCGTAGCTGAGCAAATTCGCAAATTGTCGACAGATACGAATAATGCGGCGAAAGATATCAGTAAGCTTATCAATACGATTCAAGACGAAGTGAAGCGTGTGACCAGGCAGGTTGATGAAAACTCGACACGTGTCGAAAAAGGCGTTGCCATATCGTCTAAAGTCGAGCACAACTTGAAAAATATCAGTGCATCCTTTGAAGAAGTCAGCGGGTTGATCAACCGTGTCAGTGGGCTTTCAAAAGATCAGGTCGATAAGTCAGACGAGATCAAAGAGAAGATTGAACACGTTGAAGAAATGATGACACATGCCAATGAAAGCGTTGATGCCGTCTATCATTCAGTTGCCAAGCAGAAAGAGGGCATGGCGGAAATGGATGAAATGAGCAAGCGGTTGAATGATGCCTCAGAAAACCTTAAAAATGTTTTCTACGATCAGCAAAGTGATCAGGAAGTCATCATCAGTGATACAACGAAGCAGCTGATACAGAAAATAGAAAAGGCCATCTTTGGCGATCGTCGATTGGCGACCATGGAAGCAGGCGCACATGAAGGACTGCTGAAGGGGGTACTCAATCAATACAGTGAAGTGGAAGCAATATGGACCAATGACATCAAAGGTCGGTTTTTGCACTCAATACCACCTGCGGGCATTGTTAACGGCAGCGTGCGAGACTGGTTTAAACACAGCAGCAAAGGTGAAATTTACTATTCGCCCATGTATATATCCGCTATTACCAAACAACCATGTCAAACGGTATCATTTCCAATCAAAGACACAGATGGCAAAATTATTGGTGTTATTGGACTTGATTTAAAAGCATAGATGAGCAGTCCAATAAAACCGCTGTATCGTTGGATGTAAACGTCAATGTTTATAAGCTGTTGAAGGTATTCTTTCGCATGAAGTTAATTTTCTTATGAAAGAATACCTTTTTTATATTCAAACTACCTGTGTAAGTATTGAAATAGAAAGGATTTAAGAGCATTTTTATGAAAGGGTGATAAAAATAAATGATTATTTTTTAGAATAATAGGTATTAAATAAAATAACATCATTAATCATTTACCACATAAGAAATTAAAAAGATTACAGCGAAGACGTCTGCACCATTTGATGATTTGCGCATACATATCAAATAAACATATAGGTATGGAAACAAATACATCTGCAATCAGGAGGTACAGTGATGAAAAACATCAAAATGGGGCGAAAGTTAATTGTCATGGCTGTCTTAATTGGATTGCTCCCGTTAATCATAATGGCGAGCTTAAGTTTTATTTACGCACGTATTGAGCTAGAGACGGCAGTTGACAAGCAAACAACGATTTTTTCCAATCTCGCTATTCAAAAGCTTAACGATCACTTTGAATCGATTAAAGCCAATGCTGAGCTTGCATCTACAACAGAAAATGTGAGGAATATGTTGGTTGCAAGTGAAAATCCCCATGCGACAGAGGCGGATTTAAAATCAGCACAAGAAGCGATGACTACTTTTGTAGAATCAATGATTGATACGTTGGGCTATACGGAAGTCTTTATTACAGATGCCAAGGGAACGGTTGTCGTTGCCAATACAATGGCTGAAAGTTTAATGGACGCAGACCTTTCTTCGCGAGACTATCTTAAGAGTTCGCTTACTGGCACACCGCAGTGGTCGGAACTTTTCTATTCCGATGTCGTCAAAGAAAATGTTATGCTCTATAGCCAGCCGATTTATCAGTTAGATACCGGCGGCAAAATTGTTGGAACCATCAACATTGTGTTTGACCAAACGGCATTGAACAATATCGTTCAGTATGCAGTTGACGAAATTGGCGTTACGGGCAATGCTTATATTATTAATGCAGAAGGCATGCTCTTAACAGATATGACAATTGGTGAGTATCAATCTAATGCGGCGATGAATGCAACGATTGATACCGAAGCCGTACAGTTGTTAAAACAGGAAATTCTAAATGGCAATATTGCCTACCGTCACTCAGGACATTACAATGATATCGGCGAGAATCAGGTTTTGGGGACACTCTCTGTTGTTCAGTTCGGCAGACTGCACGGTGGTCTGATTATTGAAGTCAATGCCGATGAAGTCTTTGCTGGAACACAGCGGCTCATGATGACACAAGGTACACTGGCCGTAGTTGCCATTATCTTTGCATTGGTCATCAGTATCCTGATTTCCAGATCTATTACAAAACCGATTAACGAACTCGTAATCCACGCAGACGAAATTGCCAATTACAACATTGCCAATGATATTCCAGAAGCTTATACTAAACGCAAGGATGAAATTGGCGATATTGCAAGTGCACTGAACCAAGTGATTAAAAATCTTAAAACGCTGTTGTCTGAGATTCTCAAGACAGCTGAAATGGTAGCAGCTTCTTCGGAGCAGCTCACGGCAACGTCACAGCAGTCATCCTCTGCGGCGACGGAGGTAGCAGAGACGATTGAAGAAATTGCAAGAGGTGCATCTGATCAGGCGGCACAAACCATGCAGGGCACTGAGCAGCTGATTGTACTCGGTGAACATATTGAAACCAGTAAGCATGAAACATTGGTACTGGGCGATGCATCGGGAAAAACACAGACGCTTGTCAAGGAGGGATTGGCGCTCGTCGACGAACTCATAGAAACATCAGAATCCAATAGTGTTGCAACGGGAATTGCTTACGATGCCATTATTAAAACCAACGAGAGCTCAACGCGAATTAGTGAGGCGAGTCAGCTTATCGCTTCTATTGCAGATCAAACAAATCTGTTGGCGTTGAATGCAGCGATTGAAGCGGCAAGGGCTGGTGAACACGGACGAGGGTTTGCCGTTGTTGCTGATGAAATTAGAAAACTTGCCGAGCAGTCGGGACATTCGACACAGACTATTGACCAGATGGTTGCGCAACTTACGGTTGATGCTCAAACCGCTGTGACGAAGATGACGGAAATAAGAGATATTGTCAGTGCTCAAGTAGACAGCGTCAAGGCTTCTGAAACAAAATTCAATGAAATTGCAAGTGCAGCGGAGACATCGACGTCCATAGCGCTTAAACTCAACAGTATTAATGATGAGATGGCAGCTCGTAAAGATGTCGTTGCTGAAACGCTTGAAACACTGTCGGCGGTGGCTGAGGAGAATGCGGCTTCGACTGAAGAAGCTTCTGCTTCAATGCAGGAACAGACTTCATCAGTAGAGGAAATTGCAAATTCCAGCGAAGATCTTTCAAGACTGGCGCAGGATTTACAGTCACTAATACAAAAATTTAAAATTTAAGTCATTATTTTTACTTCAATAGTGTCTCAAATAACGACTAGGACAATGCCTGTGAATCGGCTGTCCTAGTCGTTTTTAACCGCAGTCAGAACTTATTTCACGATGCGGCTAGTCGACAGAGTGGAAACAGTTTGTTAACACGCTGTAAACGCGATATACACAACGATTGGACAGTGTTGCCGTGATACTGTTAACGTTGAAAACAGCAGGCTGATTTGGTATACTTAAGATATCTTTCAATATTGTAAGGTTTGAGGTGATTTAATGATACATAAGATTTTTCGAGCCTTAGAGAAGACTCAATCAGAGGCGCTGTTAAGCCATTTATTAGAGGCTGCGCCGCTAGGCGTCGTTATTTTGGATGATGCTTTTAATTACGTGTATGGCAATGAACAACTGAAGCAATTAATACATATAAGCGATGAACCGCACTCAGAAAAATTCGGCAATCTTTTTCAGTGCAGCGTTGTATCACAAACAGAGAGTGTGTGCGGTACGACGAGACAGTGTGATAACTGTAAAATTCGGAATACAATTTTAAGTGCCGGCCTCTTACAGCGCGTGGTCAGCAATATAAAAATTAAACATTCATTTTCATCGCAGGGAACAAATGTCATTAAGTGGTTTGATTTGTCAGTGCTGCCGGTTAATGTCGAAAGACATCAGTATTTTATTCTGATGATGAATGATCAGACGGATTCGATGCAGCGCCGTATTGAGAATGAACTATCTGGTATGGTAGGCAAGAAGATGGCTGGAGATGTCAAATTGCGCTTTAAAGAGCAAGTTGCCGCACTTATTAGAGGCCGTGATGATAAAGCTGGAGATGACGTTTATCTCGTTTCCATTGCCGTGGGCGAAGACTGGCAAAAATCAGAAGGACAGATTAGAGAAATGCTCCATAGCTTTTCGAATTTTGTTATTCAGCAGCTTGATCAGCAAATGGTGTTTACACATTATGCACCAGAACAGCTATTGCTGTTTTTCAACGACCATGACGAAGCTAGACTTGGTAGTTTTAACACGAGGCTGCGGCAGTTTTGTGATTTGAATTATGAGCACCAATGTCGTTTTAAGCATAAAATCTTAAAAATTGATGTTAAACCGGCGCGTATGAATCCCAATTTGATAAATGATATTTTAATGGATGAAGTTGATCGATGGATTGAATACATAGATGCGATGACTGGTGAAGGTGTCGGCCGATATATGCCATAACAATGCTATAGTGATAATACTAGGAAGGTTGCAGTAATGGATAAACGCATAAAAGAAATCGAAAGTGATTTGACGCAGTCACCAAAAGTTGTCGAACGTAATCCAATCCGATCCGTTATAATCTATTTTATCTTCGGTTTCTTATGGATTTTGTTTTCAGATCGCCTACTTGCCATGATGGTTCAAGATCCAGAACTCTATCAGGAGATTCAAACCTACAAGGGCTGGATTTATGTTGTGCTAACGTCGGTTTGTCTCTACTTCATCATCAAGCTTGATTATCGAAAAGTGCTTAAACTCAACGCAGATGTTTCAGATCGTAATCAGCAGTTGACGACTTATAATGAAGAACTCATTGCAATGGAAGAAGAACTGCATCAAAAGTTGACGACGCTCTATGAGACAACCGATGCTTTAACAGAACAAAAAAAGTATGTTGATGAAATATACAATAGCAGTAATGCGATTATCAGCGTTTGGAATCTCAGTGGTGAGATATTGGATGTCAATGATCAGTTTGTTGAGGTACTAGGGTATAAACTCGAAGACATTCGGGGACGAAACTGGATGGATTTTTTAATACCCGAATCTGCAGAACCCGTTGTTGTCGACATGATCGATCGGTTGAAGGTAGGCTATCGCGTTACGAATGTTGAAAATGAAGTACTGGCATCTGACGGCAGTGTTCTGATCGTGTTATGGAATAATGCTATTATTCAGAATCCAATGACGAATGAGACCAGTGTCGTTTCTTTTGGCATGGATATTACAAAGCAGCGCGAGAGTGAACGCGCACTGCAAAGCATGGCCTATATTGACGGCTTGACAGGCCTTCAAAACCGCGTTGTGTATGAGTCAAAACTTGAGCGGTATACACGTTCGAAAAAGCCATTTTATATCTATTATGTGGACGTTGACGACTTTAAAATGCTCAACGATATTCACGGTCATCATAAGGGCAATCTCTTTCTTAAGCAGTATGGTATGATGCTGACACAGCAGTTTAAAGACATGGAAGTATTCAGATGGTGTGAAGATGAATTTCTCATCATTGAACGCCGGAATGATGAAACAGATCGTGAAAAAACCGTTGAAGCGATTCGCAGGCTGACGCAGCGCGAATGGTTATTGGAAGATGTGGTCTATCAGCCAAGTATCAGTATTGGTACAACTGCCTTTCCTGAGGATGGCGAAGATGCGCAGGCGCTGTTAATGACGATTGATATGGCGCTATACAAGGCCAAATCGCTTGGGAAAGGTCTGAATGTAAATTATGAAGTAGCTTTACAATATGAGGTAGAACGTTTAATTACCATAGAAAATGCTATCGTCGAAGCGTTGAAGCGATCGGCTTTTAAACTCTATTACCAACCGATTTACGATATGAGGGCCGGTAAGGTGGTAACCGTTGAAGTACTGCTTAGATGGCAGGACAATCCACTCGAAATATCGACGCAGGATTTTATCAATGTCGCTGAACGGACAGGTCATATTTTAGAAATTGACGAATGGGTGATTGACAATGTCTTTCAGTTCGTCGCCAAAATGAAAACAAAAGTCTTGCCGTACACAGTAGCAATCAATTTATCGGTGCAAACTTTTAAATCTGAAAAGCTGATAGAATTCCTTGAAGACGAGGTGGCAAAATACGGTATAGAGCCTTCGCGAATCGCTTTCGAGATTACAGAGTACTCATTTATCGACGATTTTGATAAAGCAAAAACGGCTGTGATGCGTTTAAAACAAATGGGCTTTAGGATATCACTTGATGATTTCGGCACGCGCTTTTCGTCGCTGAACTATTTAGTAAAGATGCCTTTTGACCTATTAAAGATTGACAAATCGTATATTGATCAAATTGTTGATGAAACGGCACATGCCATCGTCGTTGAACACATTATTCAGATGAGTCGCGCGCTGGGGTTGAAGTCGGTGGCTGAAGGCATTGAAGACGAATGTCAGTACCAGCAGCTGTGCCGTATGGGTTGTGACTTTGGTCAGGGATTTCTCATGGCGAAGCCAGCGCCGATAGAAGAACTGATAAATCTTGAACCACAGCTTGATTATCGAAAAACGCCGATCGTATAACAGACCAAAATATTTTCTTACCTAATAGACGAGCACGCTGATTTCGGATACCATGAGGTTATACGAAAAGCGTGCTTTTGTTTTGCTGTCTTACAGTATTTGAAGTGCGATAGGGGCAGCGATTTACAAAATGCACTGAATAGGATAAAATCTCAGTACAAAGAAGAGGTGATAAAACTGAAGCGCAATAGTATAAAATTCAGAATTCCATTTTTGATTTCACTTTTTGCCCTGATGTGTGTCATGGTTACGGGCGTTATTTTTCTATTTATCTTTCGACTAAAGTTTGAAGAGAGCATTGCCCGTAAAAACCTCATTATTTCGGAAATGGTTTCCGATGAGTTGAGTCTTTACCTTGAAAATGCAACGGATACCGTCATTACATCTGCTAACTTTTCGACACAGAGTCATGGTGATTTAAATAAAATAAAAGAAGAAATCTTTAGAATTTATGATAATTTTGACTATTTTGATTTAATCTTTTTTATGAATCGCGATGCGCAGATGGTCTTTTCCAAACCTTCGAACGAAAATGTACAGGGACGCCTCTACACGGACAGAGATTATTATTGGGATATTTTCGGAGATGAAAAAACACATACACTCAGCAAACTGTTGGTAAGCAGTGTTTTAAATAAGCCGCACTTTATTATTGCGGCGCCGGTAAGTGATTCAAAGAGTGAAGTCACGGGACTGATTGGTGCTGGAATTCCACTTAGCAACATTGAAGATATCGTCAGTGGAGTTGATATGCAGTTTGACGGTAAAATATGGCTTTCCGACGGGTCGGGCAGTCTCTTTATTCATCCTGACTGCAAAATGACGGATTCGCTGATAAAAATTGATACATTGGGTATTGAACAAGTTAGCAACGGTAT
Organism: Fusibacter paucivorans; assembly: GCF_018390735.1. Classification (GTDB taxonomy): domain Bacteria; phylum Bacillota; class Clostridia; order Peptostreptococcales; family Acidaminobacteraceae; genus Fusibacter; species Fusibacter paucivorans. The sequence continues at coordinate 7,871 of NZ_JAHBCL010000006.1, read as the reverse complement.
GACTATTGATGAAGTTCTTAAGCGTGGGATCAATGAAAATCTAAGATACGTTGCCAATGGACACAATTATTATGCGGCTGTGACTTTTGTTGAAGGCAGTGACTGGATGGTCGTTGTCGAGCAGGATGAAATTACGGTTAACCGTGAGATATATGATACATTAAAACAGATGATTCTCATTCAGATCATCGTAATTTTCTTTGCGTTGCTGCTGGGATTTGTCATTGCCAATTGGATAACTGCACCAATTGAACAGTTGGTGCAGTATGTTCGCGGTTTGCCAAGTGCACTTACCAAAAAAGAGCAGATTGCCGTGGCGCCGCTGGAAGATCCGAACAGCGAGATAGCGGAGCTCAGTCATGCATTTAGTGAAATGGGCAGCCAACTCAGTCAAAATATTGATGAACTCGAAAGTGCTATTTTAAGGGAAAACCGTATTCAACAGTACCTCAACAATATTTTGGCGAGTGTTCACAGCGGCATTATCGTTGCTGATTCCAAGCATGTGATTACGATGATGAACGATCAGGCAAAGAAAATTACAGGTATTCCTGAATTGGAAGTCGTTCGCAATGACTTTTTTGAATTGCTCAATATGCTGGAACTCGATATCGTTGCGGCAATTAAAAAGGTCATTGAATGTGATGCCGTGATCAATGATGTCGAGACGACATTAAAAGATCGTGCCGGTAATTTCCTCACCATTAGTTATTCCTGTTCACGTGTTACAGATCGAAATGGCAACAATATTGGGACCGTTTTACAGTTTAGAGACATTACGCGAATCAAGGCGATTGAAAATGAATTAAAAAAGGAAGACCGCATTCATACACTCGGTGAATTGTCTGCATCGATTATTCACGATATCGGTAATCCGCTGGCAGGGATGTCGACATTGATTGAACTTCTCAAAAAGCCGGAATTGTCTGGGGAATCGCAGGAAGATGTCTTAGCGCTTTTAAGTGAAGAAGTCAATGATCTCAATATTCTCGTCATTAATTTCTTGGATTTTGTCAGAAGCGGTGATGTCGAACGAAAGCCAAAGGATCTCGTGAAAACGGTCAAGAGCTGTATAGAGCTCTTTAAAGGCGAATTCTCTGAAGAGGCGTTGCAGTTGGTGAAAACACTGCCGGATGCACCAGTGGTTGTCAATATTGAATCGAGGAGCATTAAACAGGCGATTATCAATATTATCAAAAATGCCATTCAAGCAACGGAGGGAAGCGGTACCATTGAAATCGTCCTGTCAGTCCAGGAAAAGACAGTAACACTAGAAATTGGAGACGATGGCAAGGGCATGTCTGAAGAGACGAAGTCCAAACTCTTTCACCCGTTCTATACCACGAAAAAAGACGGTACAGGTCTCGGCCTGTTTATTGCCTACAATGCTTTAAAAGAGAATGGCTGTCAATTGACGGTAACGTCATCACTCGGCAATGGAACGCGTTTTAAAATTGTTTTTAAGAAGGAGTCTTTGTATTATGACCATAATGGTAGTAGATGACGAAAAGAGCATTCGCTTATCACTGACGATGGCCTTAAAGAGCTTATCAGTGGAAGTGCTTAGTGCCGAAAACGGTATGACGGCCATTCAAAATGTTCGAAATCAGACCATTGATTTGGTTATTTTGGATATTAATCTTCCGGATATTGACGGCATTGAAGTTTTGCGCCAAATCAAGCAGATTGACCGGGCTTGTACGGTTATTATGATGACGCATCTCAGTGAAGTTAAACTGGCTGTGGAAGCGATGAAACTGGGGGCATATGATTATTATACAAAACCGTTTTCCATTGAAGAAATGCTGTCTTCACTCAAACAGATGGACGCCTATCTCAAGGATCGGCAAAGACTGCAAAGTAATGCGGAAGCGGAAGCAATTATCGGCGAATCTCTGGCGATGGAACAAATAAAGACAAAAATTGAAAAAGTAACGCGGGTACAGTTTTTTACATGCGTTCTGATTACTGGTGAGAGCGGTACGGGTAAAGAACGCGTTGCAAAGCAAATTCATAGAAAATTTTCTGCTGACAGACCCTATATTGCCATTAACTGTGCTGCGATTCCAAAGCATTTGCAAGAGAGTGAGCTATTTGGGCATGAACAGGGGGCTTTTTCCGATGCAAAGCATACGCGAACGGGGCTCTTTGAACTTGCAAAAGATGGGATTTTGTTTTTAGATGAAATTGGCGATATGGATCTTGATTTGCAGGCAAAGTTGCTTCGCGTGCTACAGGAACGCGTCTTTAGACGCATTGGCGGCAACGTTGAGATTCCTTTTAATGCCCTTGTCGTGGCAGCGACTAATAAAAATCTATTGCAGGAAATTGAACGAGCGCGTTTTCGTAAGGACCTTTATTATCGTCTAAATATCATTCCTATCGAAATTCCGCCGCTTCGTGAACGTCGTGAGGATATTCCAAAACTCGTGCAGTACTTTGTTAGAAATTATAACGATTTGTTAGGGAAAAGTGTTGTATCCATTCCAGAGGAAATGATGCATCTCTTTGAACGTTACAACTGGCCGGGCAATATACGAGAACTGAAAAATATCATTGAACGACTGATGATCTTAAGCGATAGTGAAACCCTTTCGTTGGAAGAACTTCCTTATGAACTCATCAATGAAGAAGCGATTAGCAGTCGAAATGAGCTGTCGCATCTTGAGCAGGCGGAGCAGGAAGTGGTGCTGAGAGCACTCTCCAAACATCAGTGGAATATTACCAAAGCGGCTGAAGCGCTGGGGATATCGAGGCTGACATTGCGACGTAAAATTGATAAATACGGTATTGACAGTCGTCCGTAAGTGATAAAATCTTAAAATGTTTTTTAACGCATCCTTCAATGTCGAAATGTAATAATTGTTTATTTTCTATCTATAACATTGGTGATGACCTTTTGTTAAAGTGGTAAGAAAGTTACCGGATCGGTAACTTTCTTACCACTTTTTTTGCGAAACAGCGTCCTGAATCGTTGAAATGAAGGGATTTTCAATTTGGCATCACTTTTGCAAATATAGTATATTGCAAAGGTTTTAATAAAAGGTAAAGGAGGTTTTCAAATGGATTTATCACTAAGCGGTCTGAAAGTGCTCGATATGACAAGAGTTTTAGCTGGGCCGTACTGTACGATGGTTCTTGCAGACCTTGGGGCCGATGTCATCAAGATTGAAGCACCTGTCAAAGGGGATGATTCAAGACAATTTGGGCCTTATGTCAATGGTGAGAGTGCCTATTTCATGAGCATTAACCGAAATAAGCGCAGCATGACGCTCAATTTAAAAAGTCCATCCGGGAAAGCGTTATTTTTAGAACTTATTCAACAGTTCGACGTTGTCGTCGAAAACTTTAGACCCGGAACGATGGAAAAATTGGGGTTAGGTTATGATGTTCTGAAGGAGATCAATCCAAGCTTGATTTATGCGGCAAGTTCTGGCTTTGGTCATACGGGACCGTACAGTACAAGACCTGCGTATGACGGCGTTGTACAGGCAATGGGCGGCATTATGAGTATCACAGGTCAAGTTGGCGGCAAACCGACGCGCGTTGGACCGTCAATCGGCGATATTACGGCGGGACTCTTTACAGCCATTGGCGTGCTGGCAGCTGTTAATTACAGAAATGTCACCGGCAAAGGCCAAAAAGTAGATGTGGCAATGCTGGATTGCCAGGTGGCAATTTTAGAAAATGCGATGGCACGTTACTTTGCCACTGGTAAATCACCAAAACCCGCCGGCAATAAGCATGCTTCCATTGTGCCTTTTGAGCCATTTGACACAAGCGATGGCGAAATTATGGTGGCAGTCGGGAACGATGGTTTATGGAAAAAATTCTGTACAGAATTAGGTATTCAAGAACTCATTGAAGATGAAAGATTTATCACCAATCCAAAACGTCTTGAAAACTATGAGACGCTTCGGCCAATGATCGCGGAAAAAATGGCATCTGAGTCTACGGCAACGTGGTACAAACGGTTAACAGATGCGGGCGTTCCATGCGGTCCGATTAATAACATTGAAATGCTCACAAAGGACGAACAAGTGACTTCACGCGATATGATCGTAGAGATAGAACATAAGATCGCAGGCGTGACACACATACCAGGTGTTCCAATTAAGATGAGCGAAACACAAGGCGCCGTGCGTAAAGCAGCACCAATCCTCGGAGAAGACACTACAGAGATATTAAAATCGCTTCTCGGCAAAACGCAAGAGGAAATCGATGCACTGGTAGCAGAAGGAATCTTCTAATTTAGGAGGGGTATTATGGAAATTTACGGTTTAGGTATTGTTGCATTTTGTATGTACATTGGCTCATTTGCCGGCTACTTTATCGGTAAACTATTGGGTGTTTCCGGTAACGTGGGCGGCGTTGGCTTCGCCATGTTATTGTTGGTATTGCTCAGCAACTATTACGAGACAAAAAAAGGTGGTTGGTCTGAGCGTACTCAGAATGGAATTTTGTTGTTAAGTGCACTCTATATTCCTATTGTTGTGGCCATGGCCGGTATCCAAAACGTGGTTGCCGCATTTAGTGGCGGTGCCGTTGCTTTTTTAGCAGGCGGTATTGCGACGATTGGTTCAATGCTGCTGGTACCGTTAATCGGTAAACTCGACAAAGACGAGACAATAGAATAATAAAGGGGGGCATTTACATGATTGGTGAAATTATTACGACGCTGTTTTCAAAATTTCCTTTGGTCGGTGCCATTGGCGCCGTTGCAATTATCATGGCATTTTCTTACTGGTTTGCGAATCTCATTGGTCAAAAGCGTATGGGATCCGCTATCGCAATTGTAATATCATTAGCGCTGGCGTTTGTTGCCGGCAAAACGACAGGTGGTGCTAAGGGCATCTCCGATGTCACTTACTTTTCCGGGTTTGCACTTTTGGGAGGTTCGATGCTTAGAGATTACGCAATCGTCTCGACAGCATTTGGCGTTAAGCTCGAAAATCTTAAAAAAGCTGGATTACCTGGTGTTGTTTCATTGTTGATCGGCGTTGCATTCTCGTTCTTTGTAGGCGTTATCATTGCTGTAGCCCTTGGCTATAACAACGCGGTTGACGCAGCGACAATTGGTGCCGGAACAGTTACATTTATTGTTGGACCAGTTACTGGGACGGCACTTGGTGCCAGTTCAGAGGTGGTGGCGCTATCAATTGCCGCCGGGGTTGTCAAATCAGTTGTTACCATGATTATCACCCCACTTATTGCAAAGTCGATTAAACTTGATAATCCGACGACTGCAATGGTATACGGCGGGTTAATTGGTACAACCAGCGGCGTAGCCGGCGGTCTTGCGGCAACTGATTCAAAGCTCGTACCTTATGGTGCAATGACGGCGACATTTTACACGGGATTGGGCAGCTTGATTTGCCCGTCGATTGGCTATATGATTGTTAAAATGTTTTTATAATGCATAAAGGAACCGGGGCGAGGATTGACATTAGCCAATCTTTGCCTCGGCATTTGTGCAAAAAGACAATGTTTAAAATAGCGGGATTGTAAATCTCGCTATTGCATTGAAGATTTAATGAACAATGCGGAGGAAGAAAAATTGAGTGAAAAAATGAAAGAACTTGAAAGTCGTAAGGCGAAAGTGCTGGCAGGCGGCGGTGAAAAAGCCATTGCCAAGCAGCATGCGAAGGGGAAACTGAGTTCACGTGAACGGTTGTCCCTGCTTTTTGATGCAGGGACATTTGTCGAGCTGGATGCCTATGTGAAGCATCGCTGTACCAACTTTGGCATGGAGAAAGTAGAAGGTGCCGGCGAAGGCGTCGTCACAGGCTACGGAAAAGTAGACGGCAGATTGGTTTATGCTTACTCCCAGGATTTTACGGTGATCGGTGGATCGCTGGGCGAAATGCACGCGGCCAAAATCTGCAAGGTGTTGGATAATGCGCTAAAGGTCGGTGCACCGGTAGTGGGCATTAACGATTCTGGTGGTGCCAGAATTCAGGAAGGTATCGATGCGCTGAAAGGGTATGGTGATATCTTTTACCGCAATACCATTGGTTCAGGTGTTATTCCTCAAATTACGGCGATTATGGGGCCTTGTGCCGGCGGTGCAGTGTATTCACCTGCGCTGACAGATTTCATCTTTATGGTGGATCAAACCTCGCAAATGTTTATCACAGGACCGCAGGTCATTAAAACCGTAACAGGTGAAGAGGTGACCGCAGAAGCACTTGGCGGCGCCATGACGCATAACAGCGTCAGCGGTGTGGCGCAGTTTATTGCCGCTGACGATGAAGCGTGTATCGCTGAAATCAGAAGGCTGTTAAGCTTCCTGCCATCCAATAACATGGAGACGGCGCCCGAATACGCTTCAGCGCAAGATGTCAACGAGACGGCGCCATGGTTGAATGAAATGATGCCGGATAATCCTAACAAACCATACGATATGTATGACATCATTCGAACCATTGTGGACGATGGAGATTATTATGAATACATGTCGCATTTTGGCAAGAATATTGTCACATGTTTTGCAAGAATAGACGGTAAAACAGTGGGAATCATCGCCAACCAACCTAAGTATTTGGCAGGCTGTTTGGATATTAGTGCTTCAGACAAGGCGGCACGTTTTATCAGAACGTGTGATGCGTTTAATATTCCGATCTTAACCATTGTGGATACACCGGGATTTTTACCGGGCACGCAGCAAGAATACGGCGGCATTATTCGCCATGGTGCGAAGATGCTCTATGCGTATTCAGAGGCAACGGTGCCAATGGTAACGCTGATCGTTCGCAAGGCTTACGGCGGTGCGTATATTGCAATGGGTTCCCGACACCTCGGTGCAGATATCCTACTGGCGTGGCCGACGGCAGAAATTGCCGTTATGGGGCCGCAGGGTGCAGCGAATATTGTTTTTAGAAATGAAATTAAAGAATCCGATGATCCAAAAGCGACGCGTGAGCGCGTCATTAAAGCATACACAGACGAATTTGCAACACCATACAAAGCGGCAGAACGCGGCTTCGTAGACGATGTCATCGAACCTGCGGCAACGAGACCGAGACTGGCGGACGCCTTTGACATGTTAGCATCGAAAAGGGAAGCGAGACCAGCGAAGAAACACGGCAACATACCGCTGTAAAAGAAATTGAGGTGAAGAAATGCAATTACTGGAAAACTTTAAGCATGCGGACACCTTTGTTCAGATGACACTCGGCGAGCGCCTAGCTGCGACCATGTACGTCATTCTCCTTGGGATGGGTATAACCTTTACTGCCCTTGTGCTCATCTGGGCGATGACAGCACTACTCTCAAAGGTTGTTCAAAGCATTGAGAAAAAGTCACAGCCAGCCGTCATGCCTGCACCAAAAGCAGCCGCTTCAACACCTGCACCGGCAGTTGTTGAAACAGCCGAAGAAGATCCGGGTGAACTCATCGCCGTCATCAGTGCGGCGATTGCGGCGAGCATGCAGACATCCATGCACAACATTGTGGTAACGAGTATTCGCAGAACGGGTGACGGTACACCGGTTTGGGGACAAAAGGGACGCAGCGACATTATGCAATCGCGTCTGTAAACAGCATTATGTGCTAAAGGGAATGATGCGGCATTGAAGCGTTTCGTATCAATGAGTGTACCATTCGCTCAGGCGATTCGGCACATGTAAAATAATGGAGGAAAGAATCACATGAAAAAGTATAATATAACGGTCAATGGCGTAAGCTATGAAGTAGAAGTAGAGGAAATGGGATCAGTACAAAGCGCGCCAAGAGCGGCGGCGCCGGCAGAAAAAGCAGCACCAGCGCCAAAAGCGGCACCGGCAGCAAAAGCAGCGCCAGCACCAAAAGCGGCACCAGCAGCAGCGCCGTCAGCAGGCGAAGAAGGCGTATCGGCACCAATGCCCGGTACG